>CAVXHE010000011.1:0-28626 GCA_963761595.1 uncultured Alphaproteobacteria bacterium | reverse complement strand
CAGTGGCCGATGGGCGGATCGTGATTGAAGGCGACAGTGGATTTAGAGTCGTAGCGCCGCGGCAGGAAGGCTAGACTGTGTCCGCAAACTTGCGGGGTCCGTCATGCTGTTCGTAGTCCATGCGCTCGACAAGAAGGACATTCTGCCGACGCGTGCCAAGCATTACCGCGACCACCGTATTCATCTCGACAAATCAGGCGACCACGCCGTCGATGTGGTGACGGCCGGGACACTCGTCGCCGATGACGGCGAAACGCCGGTCGGCAGTATTTTCGTGATCGACGCCAAGGATCGCGCCGCCGCCGATGCCTTCACCCGGAGCGATCCGTATCACATCAATGGCGTCTGGGAGCGCGTCGCCATCCACGGCTATAACAAGAAGCGCGGCAACCCGATCGTGAGCCGGCGTTGATTTGTCCTCTCCCGTGAAACGGAGGAGGATGATTAGTTCCGCACCTTCTCCCGCAGCCCCATCCGCTCAAGCCGCGGCATCACCTCGTCGCGAAATACGGCAGCTCCTCGAGCGTAGTTGACGAACGAGAAGCCGATGCCGCGCAGCCCGGCTTTCGCTCAGATCGGCGAGCTGCGCCGCGACGCGGTCGGGATCGCCGACCATCGGCAGCCCGCCCATGCCTTGGGCATATTGGTTGCGCTGCTTCTGGAACTCCTCCTCGCCGACGGTCGCCGGCGAGATTTTCTTCTTGCCGAGAATGCCGTCGACCGCCGACCAGTCGGCGTTCTCGACGATGGCAGTGGTGAAATACTCCTCGGCCTCCTTCTGGGTCGGCCGGCAGGTGACGACGCCGACGGTGTAGACGCCGATGTCGTGGCCGTGCGCCTCGGCCGCCTCCTTCGCCGCCTGCACCTTGGCCGCGGTCTCTTCCATCGACGTGCGGGAGGCCTGGGTGAAGAAGGCGTCGCAATTGTGCATCGCGAAGGCGCGGCCGGTCGCCGAGGCGCCGGCGTTCATGATCAGCGGCCGCGTGCCGCCGTAGGGCTTGGGCTTGGCGCGGATGCCTTTGAGGTCGAGATACTGGCCCTGGAAATCGAAATTCTCCGGTCGGACCAGATGCATCTTCACGGCGTCGATCCATTCCTGCGCGTAGTCGTAGCGCTCGTCATGGTCGCGCTGCTTCACGCCGAACATCTCGAACTCGTCCTCGTTCCAGCCGACCACGATGTTGAGGCCGAAGCGGCCCTCGCCGATCTGGTCGGCGGTGACGATCTGCTTCGCCGCGATCAACGGATTGAACAGCGGCGCGTGCACGGTGCCGAACACGGTGATCCGCTTGGTCGAGGCCAGCAGCCCGGTCGCCCAGGTGATGGTCTCGAGCGTCGTGCCCTGGTAATCGGTGTCGCCGCCATAGCCCTTCCAGCGGCCGATCGGCAGCATGAACTCGATGCCGGCCTCGTCGGCCATCTGGGCGAGCGCAGTTGTCCGGCCAGTTGCCGGTCCAGCGCTCGGGCACCAGCGTCACCGCGCGGCCGGACGAGCAATTGGGCCGAACAGGCCGATCTTCAGCGTGTTGTTGTTGTGCATGGCGCGGCGGGAATCAAGCGAAGGCGAAGGAGCATGCATGACTGAGTGACCTTAAGCGTTTCTTGTTGGACCTAATGCGGCTAGACCTTGAACGTTTCCACGGGATGCGCCGCCATCACCTGGCACTTCACCGCATCGATGTCGCCGAGCACCCAAAGCTCGGTAATTTTTCCGCCGGATGTCGTAAAGAACGCGGCGCCCTGCCAGTCTATGTCGCGGCCGGTCGGTTCCGCGCCGAAGAACTTCCCGCGATGCTTGCCGGCAAAGCGCATGCGGCAGGCGGCGCGATCGCCCGTCGCCACCATGTCCTCGACGGTGCAGATGAAGTTCTCCAGCGCCGCGTGCACCGCGCGCAGATAGGCGATGAAGCCGCCCGGCCCGCGCAACTCGACGCC
This sequence comes from uncultured Alphaproteobacteria bacterium, assembly GCA_963761595.1. Lineage (GTDB taxonomy): Bacteria > Pseudomonadota > Alphaproteobacteria > Rhizobiales > Xanthobacteraceae > BOG-931. The sequence continues at coordinate 26,691 of CAVXHE010000011.1, read as the reverse complement.
GAGCGAGCCGTGAAAGCGGAAATCGGCAGCGAGAATGGCGCGCGCCTCCGCCTCGTCGGCCTGGTTCCAGACCACGTCGTAGAAGCGCCCGACGAGATCGCTGGCGGTGGCGGACACGCGGCTGTCTCCCCTATCGCGTAGTGCGCGGCTGCCCTGCGGCAGCCAGTAGTCCTTATATTGCACGGCTCCAGTGGAGCGCAGAAAGAAATTGAACTCAAGGGCGACCGCAAAGCGGTCGCCGCCCATTAGCGCGTTCACGCGCGTAAACGCGCGATCGGGCGGTGCGCTTCGCGCATCCTTGACTTCAATTTCTTTCTGCGCTGCGGTTGGGCGTGCAATTTAAGGAAAGATACCGCCCAGGGGCAGCTCGTATTGAGCACCGCACGCGTGTTGATCTCCATCGCCGCAATACCCGTGAATTGGGCAACAAATCCTGGGAGGCACGAATGAGTAAAGCCTGGTGCATTCTCGCCACCGCCTTGGTCACCGCGCCGGTGTCGGCCTATGCCGCAGACCCGGTAAAAATCGGCGTCATCTTCCCGTTGACGGGAAACTCGGCGAGCGCCGGACAGTCGGCCAAGGACGCCATCGAACTTGGCGCCGAGATCATCAATACCGCGCATCCCGAGCTCAAGGCGATGCCGCTCGCGGCGACCGCGGGGCTGCCCAATCTCGGCGGCTCAAAGATCGAGCTCGACGAGGCCGACCATCAGGGCAATCCGCAAGTCGGCCAGCAGCAGACCATCCGGCTGATCACCCAGGACCACGTCGCCGCTATGCTCGGCTCGTATCATTCCTCGGTGTCGCTCGTCGCCACCGCCGTTGCCGAACGGCAGGCCGTGCCGTTTCTGATCGCCGATTTGGTTGCCGCCAATATCACCGGGCGCGGCTTCAAATTCACCTTTCGCACCACGCCGATCGCGCCCGATTTCGGCAAGGCCTATGCCGACTTCATCAACGACGTGAAGAAATCCGGCCGTAAGATCGACAGTATCGCCGTGGTCAGCGAGAACACCGATTACGGCACCTCGGTCTCCGCCAGCATTCTCGACGTGGCCAAAGCGGCGAACATCAACGTCTCGGCGCATATCACCTATAACGCCAACAGTTCCGACGTGTCGGCGCAAGTGCTGCAGCTCAAATCGGCAAATCCCGACGTCGTGATCTTCATCAGCTACACCGCCGACAGCATCCTCTATTTCAAGACCATGAAGAATCTCGACTACCTGCCGCCGATCATTATCGGCGACGATGCCGGCTTTTCCGATCCGAGCTTCATCCCCAATGTGGGGGATCTCGCCCAAGGCGCGCTCGACCGCTCAGCCTTCGATGTCGGCAAGCCCGGCACCAACAGCTATATCGTCAACAAGCTGTTCCACGACAAATACGGCCGCGACCTTGATGACACCAGCGCCCGCTGGATGCAGGGCCTGTTCGTGCTCGCCGATGCCATCAACCGCGCCGGCTCGACGGAAGCCGAAAAAATCCGCGAGGCGCTGACCGAGACCGAACTGAAAGCCGATCAACTCATGATCGGTTATCACGGCGTCAAATTCGACAATACCGGCCAGAACACGCTCGCCTCGACCTTCCTGATCCAGCTCAAGGGCAAGCAATATGTCTCGGTCTGGCCGGACAATCTCGCCACCGACAAACTGGAATTGCCGGTGAAGGGCTGGCGCTAGCGCGCGTCGTCATGGCTTGAAACTGCCGCGCGCGGCTGACGCGCACAGATGCTGTGATCCGGTTCAATTCCGTCCACTTTTTATTTAATTGGAATGGCGCGCCGCTGTGCTACGTTCGCTCCAAAGAGTGTCAGTCGGTTAAGGATAATGGTTAATACGCGGAGCGCGCCGCCGCGCAATGCGGGGCGCGCCAGCAACAACAATGCCGGTGCGAGTGAACCCAGCCTGGATGGGCAGGGTCACGGCATCAATCCTCAGGCTGAGCGGGTACACGTCGATGCCAATCGTTCGGCGCATTGGGTTGCGACGGCTGGCGATGTAAAGGCCGCGTTCGACGCCGGCATCGCCGGCCAGGCAGGCGCCGCGTCCCGCACGAACGGCGTGAGCAATAAAGCTCATCTCGTCGAGCGGGCTCCGCTCGAGCTCTCGCTCGGGCCGCATCGTGGGGCCGAACGACCGATTGTCCGCGTTTCCTCCGGCCCTGCTGGACAGCCGGCAACCATGACTGTCGCGTCCGGTGGGTCTGCGCTGATCTTCGACGATACCGGCGGTGCCACCATCGCAAATGCCGCCGAGGGCATTCACGTCACATTGACTCCCCATGCGCCGCAGCATCTGCAGATACCGCCGACCAAATTGACGATCCGATGGCAGGATCAGGCGTCGCTTGGAGCGGTGGCGAATGGAACGGATAAGCCGCCTTTGCCACGGGCAAAGCCGCTCCAACACCCGAGATCGGCGATGACGACCGGCAATTCGCCGCATTGATCGAGCGCACCGGTCTTTTCGACGCTGATTTTTACCGTTTGCACAACGGCGACTTCGCGGCCGTCGGCCTACCACCGAGCCTCCATTTTGTCGTCCACGGCGATGCCGAAGGCCGTAAACCCAACGTCCATTTTGATACGGTCTGGTATTCGAAGAAATACTTCAATCGCCCGCCGCCGCGCGGCGCGCTGCGCGACTATGTCGAAAACGGCGAGCGGCTCGGTCGCAAACCGTGCCCGGTTTTCGATGCTCTCTGGTACGCCTCGACCTATGAGATTGATCTCCAACGGGAATGCGCATTGGCGCATTACCTGTCCAAACGACGGTCCAATCGCCATTCTCCTAATTCGTATTTCGATGTCTCGTTTTACCTCGAGGGCAATCCCGACGTCGGCGAGTTGGACATGGATGCTTTCGAGCACTGGCTGCAATGGGGCATCCGTGAGAACCGCAGGGGCTCGCCCAATTTCAACGCCGAATTTGTTTGGCCGACTTACCTCAACAACAATCGCGCCATCAATGCCTTCGAGAAATTTATGGATATCGGCTTGGAGCTCGGCTGGGATGCGGACGGCAGTCGGGCCGCCGACCGCCGTTTCGAGGCCTATCGCGAGCAAAAGCGGAATTGCGCGCGAGGCTCACTGTTTGAAGAACTGGAGCCGCCGTCCGCAGCGGCGGCGAGAGCGGCCAAGCTCCTGGCGTTCTATCTGCCGCAATTTCACGCCATCCCGCAGAATGATGCGTGGTGGGGCGCCGGATTTACCGAATGGCACAACCTGCCGCGCGCGGTGCCGCGCTATGCCGGCCAGTATCAACCCCGCATCCCGCGCGATCTGGGGTTCTATAATCTGGAGTCACCTGCGGTGATGCGCCGGCAAATCGATTTGGCGCGGCAGATGGGGCTGTTCGGCTTTTGCTTCTATTATTACAACTTTGGTGGACAACGGCTGCTGGAAAAGCCGCTGGATGCATTTGTGGCGGACGACGAGCTCGATTTTCCCTTTTGCCTCATCTGGGCGAACGAGAACTGGACCCGGCGGTGGGACGGCCGCGAGCATGAAGTCCTGATCCGGCAGGATTACCGCCCCGGAGAGGTCGCCGCCCTGGTTGCCGACATCGCGCGATACATGCACGACCCGCGCTACATCCGGCTTGCCGAGGATCGGCCATTACTGATGGTCTATCGTCCCGACGTCATCCCGGCCTGCGCCGAGGCAGTGGCATCGTGGCGGGAGCATTTCCGGAGCGACCATGGTCTCGACCCCATCATCGTGATGGCCCAGACTTTCGGGACGCTCGACCCTCACCCTCTCGGGTTCGACGGCGCCGTGGAATTCCCGCCGCATAAGCTCGGTTTTGATCTCGATCTGCTGAACCGCCGATCCGACTTCCAGATCTACGATATTGATTTTCGCGGTCCGGTTTACGACTACAATCAGATCGTCGAGGCGTCTGTGGCGCTGCCCGCCTCGAATTTTCCGCTGATTAAAACCGCATTTCCCAGTTGGGATAACGATGCCCGCACCCAGGGCGCCGGCTTGTCATTCACGAAGTCGACGCCCCAGGCTTTCCAACGCTGGCTTGAGGGGCTGATCGAACTGTCACGGAAGCGGCCATTCTTCGGCGAGCCTTTGGTCTGCATCAATGCCTGGAATGAATGGTGCGAGGGGGCATATCTAGAGCCCGATATGCATTTCGGATACGCTTATCTCAATGCTTTGGCGCGTGCAGCCACGCATTAAATTCCATCACGCTGGCGGAGGCGGATCGCGGCCCCCCTGACGAGCGTCAGATGAGCGACAGGCGCTTGCCGCGCATTCGCAGCAAGTCATCGAGCCGAAAATCCGCGGCCAGCGGCAGCGATCCGCGCTGGAGTGCGACGAACCAATCGCGGACAACGATGTTCCAGAACAGCCCGGGGTGACTGCCATAGGCGATCAGCAGTTCGAAGATCAGATTGCTCAGAGCCGGCTGTCCGCCGAAGGCTTCTCCGTTCTGATAAGCCGCGCTGTCGATGTGCGCCCATTGCCAATCTTCGATAATATAGAGTCGCCCTCGCGCAGCCGCGGGAATGTTATTTCGAAGCTTCGTCGGCTCAGATCGTAGTGGTGAGACGCATCGTCGATCACGACGTCGATTTGCTGTCCGGGAAACTCGCGGTCCAAAATGGCGGTGACGGCTGAGCGGTCGTCCTGAGACACGCCGAAATTCAACCGTACCCTGTCACCCAGCCGATATTTCTCAATGATCTGGTCGATCGCCGGGTTTTTATGACCGAGAGACGGAGATCGGTCTTGGCCTTCCGGAGCTGGAGCAGGACTCGGACTTAGCCAATCGAGAGCAACGACCTTGCCAATATCCGTCGCGAGTCCATAGAACAGCGGACTGCCACCCTGCCAGATTCCCAATTCGAGCAGGTTGTCGATCCGGTGCGGCCCAAGGAAATCAAGATATTGCCGCAGCAGGCGCGCCTCTTTAAGGACCACCACACGATCGGGTGTCGTCATCTCCTTGTACGACGCCAAATCGCCAGCAAATTCGAGTCCATCAACGACGAATTTGGTCTCCGAAATCCACTCGACTGGTCGAATCAATTGCATCTCGGTCTTCGCTCAAATTCTACAGAGATCAACCTGACAGGATCGCCAAGAGGACGTCAACGGCGGCCGGAGTGCTGCAGCCGATAGGTCTGTGCGCATAGCTGGTGCCACACGTCGAATGGCGGTTGAGCGCCGCTGAGGAAATCCGTGAGCCCCGGAAAATACCCTGCATACAATCCGTCCCGCAAATGTTCGACCGTGCCGACAGGGGGACCGTCATCGGACCGCCTCACATAAAGCAGCGAATTCGGCCCAAAAGCCTGCAGCGCTGAAAACAGCCGCGCGACATCGGCGTCCGAATTCCGCTCGTCCGTCGAATAGACATATATCCTCCGTGAATTTTCAAGGTCTGCGATCAGCTTGTTTTTCAGAAACACGAGCCGTTGCAGCTGTTGACTCTGGAACATGTTTCGCTTCTCCAAAGTCGGCAGGTCCTTCTGATAGACAAACGTATGGAAGATCAGGCCGTACTTTCGCATATGGATGATGTTTTCGTCATTGTACAGGTCGAAGCCGGTATCTTCGGGCGTGCCGATGGCGGCAAAACGATCCTCCAGTGCCGCGATCAGTGGTCCGAAGTTGGTGTAGGCGAAACGCAGCAGCCCCAGCGGCTCGGCGCCAAACTTGCGCTGTACAGCGCCGAAATCGCATCGCTCGCCAAGACTTTCTCGAACTGCAGCATCAATTCGGTCACAGCAAGATGTTCGGCTGCAAGGACAGCGCTTTTTTGTTTAAGCGGCGCCGCCGGCGCCGCGCGCGCGGCAGAGGGCTGCCGATTTGCGATTTGACGGGCGACCCAGCCGAGATTTGCCTCAAACTTCTCGGGGTCGTTCAGGGCACGGCGAGCCGTCTCGAGACGCACCGCCGCCTCCATCCAATCGTCACGAGCGAGAGCCGTCCAAACGTGCTCGATCAGCAGCTCATCAGCCTGCGGATGTCGAACCAGTGCGTCCTCTATGACCGCCTCAGCCTCTGCACCTCGCCCTGTCATGCGCAGCGCCTGGCTTGATCCCGCTGCGCCATCGACCCGCCCTGGATGCTTGCGGCCGAGCAAAGACCAATAATGCAACGCCTCGAGCCAATCGCGCCGCGCCACCGCCACCCAAGCAAGCTCCGCCAGCGCGTCCGGATCGTTCGGAAAATGTTCGGCTGCGGCCGCGGCCATGTCGGCCGCCTCATCGAGCCGACCGGCTTGCCACAGCGCACGCGCCGCCCATACCTGGCAGTCCGAACGGTCCGGCGCGTGCGCCCGCACCAGCGACCAGCATGCGATGGCTTGGTTCCAATCTTGCTGCTGCATCGCGATCCAAGCGCGCTGCGCGACCAGATCCGGATGGTTGGCGAAGCGTCCGTCGATTGCGGCGGCATGGTCTTTTGCTTCCTCAAGGCGCCCAGCCTGCCATAGCACTTGCACGGGGCGAATATGACCTTCCGGACGATCGGGAAACCCGTTGCGCAGCATACGCCACCAGTGCAGCGCCTCGTTCGCTTCGCCTCGCGCCATTGCTGACCAGGCTGCGATCGCTATTTCATCGGCCGTCATCGCCTATCATTGCCTGGTTTCAACGATCGCCTCCGCAAGGCCATATTGGCGGGGGCATTTTCTACCCGTGCTCACGCCACTTCAAGGTTGGGACATGCGCGCAGAGTGAACAGAACGTAACACTGTCAGATGCGCTCTTGGGCTCGCAATTGTCGGCTTGCTGGGAGCGTCCGCTACGGGCGATAGGCGACGTATTCTGCGCGCCAAATTGGAGCCTATTCGATCACCCCGACGGTGTTGCGAGCCTGTTAGTCTGGCGAGATGTGATATTGAGCGCGAAAATTGACTTTCCTGCAGGGCGTAACTTGCACGAGCTTTCGGCGTATTCGTCCCTTGTCGGCATGAAGATAATATGTCGAAATGACGCGGGATGGCAGAGAGTTCGGAGAAACGTCTCGTGAAGGTCTTACGCTTAGCTTTGGTGTCGCTATTCGCGATTTTTGCGGCGGCGAATGCGGCGGCGCAGATCATCGACGTCGCGAAAATCTCATGCAAACAATACCTAGCCGGCAATATCGTGCGGCAAGACTACCTGACGCTTTGGCTCAGCGGATACACCAATGGGACGCGTAACGATACCGTCATCGGGACCGGCACGGTGCAAGGCATTGCCAATAAAGTCGGAACATATTGCCGGTCCAATCTAGACGCCGGAACTCATGGACGCGGTTCAAAATGTCCTCGGTGTCGAGAAATAGCATCCTATTTGCGTCCAAGTAAGCGGGGCGTGGAGATATGTTGCGAAATCATCCGGGGCGCAGGTTATGAAAATCACGAATATTGCCGTCGGTATGCTCTTGACGCTTGCAGCGTTCCCCGCGCGGGCACAAACAACAATTGACGTCACCAAGATCTCGTGCCGTCAACTTATATTTGACGACATTGCGCTATCGAAATCCATCGCGATTTGGCTTAGCGGCTACTATAGCGGCACGCAGCACAATACTTTGGTGGATATGAGTCAGATGGAACATAACATCGATAAAGTGCAAGATTTTTGCCGATTGCATTTGGAAATGACGGTCATGGATGCGGCGAAGAAAGCGCTGAGTGTCGGCAAATAAAATTAAGCCGATGCAATACCCGCGCGCCTGTCTTTGTCCATGCATGGAACAGGCAAAACTCGACAGCACCACGCTCCAAGTTATTTTGACGCTGAATCTTTTGACATCAGCGCGATAGCGTCCTGCACCGTCGTCATAAATTGTGCGGGAAAGATGATGGTTGAGTTCTTTTCGACTGAGATTTCCGCCATTGTCTGAAGGGTGCGAAGTTGAAGTGCGACCGGATGCGCTGTAATGATGTCGGCCGCTTCACCCAGCTTTACCGCAGCCTGGAATTCCCCTTCCGCCGCGACGATCTTGGCGCGACGCTCGCGCTCGGCCTCGGCTTCCTTCGCCATTGCGCGCTGCATGTTGTCGGGCAGAACGATGTCCTTGATCTCGACAGCGGTCACCTGCGTGCCCCACGGCTCCGTGTGCTTGTCGATGACGTTCTTGATCTGCTCGTTGATGCCCGCCGTATCGGAAAGCAGCTGGTCGAGGCTAAAGCGGCCGACGACATTTCGCACAGTGGTCTGGCTGATTTGATTGATCGCATTGTAGACGTTCTCAATCACGATCACTGCATTCGCGGGCTTGGAGATATGATAATAGGCAACCGCCGCGATATCGATCGAGACATTGTCCTTAGTGATTATTTTCTGCGAGGGAATTTGCATCGTGACGGTGCGTAAGGAGACACGCACCATTTGCTGTAACGGAAAGAAGATGAGCGTGATCCCCGCTCCGCGGACGCTTTCGAATTTTCCGAGAAAAAATACGACGCCACGCTCGTACTGTTTCAGCACGCGAATGGAGCCGATGAGATATAGAAAGGCCGCAATGGAAAGAATCAAAATTAACATAGCGCTTCCCTTTGATTATTGTTGCTAGCCAAAACGTTTTGGCACTGGATGAACCGATCCGTGTTGGCCTGTGTTCACGACGCCCCTCGTTCGCAGCGCTGTCTCAGTCGGAGGAGGGAGTCCCGAGAAATCTAGACCACTCGGAACCCACAATCGAGGCCCGCTCTGGATCAAAAGCTGCCGCAACACCTGAGCACGCCGAGATCGATGATCGCCCTGGCCGTCCCACGACCTCGGGTGCCTTGTTTCATTAGTCGCCGGCGGCATTGACCGAGTTCAGAGCCTAACAAAACCGTCACGCATCGAAGCCATCAAGACGGCGCTTGAACCTTTTTCCGGCGTTCCTGTCTCACTAGTGAGTGGAAACCCCACGCCCGGTGGAACCCAAAGCGGAGAAGTGTCATGAGATGCTCAAACCCGCACTGCAATCGCGGAATTGGCCTTGTTGCCTACCGGCGCGGCTTGTTCGGCAAGGGGCGCTACTGTTCAAGGCAGTGCCGCACCACCTTGGTGGCCGAAGCGCGGAAACGGCCGCAACACGAACGGAACTCAACGACCTATTTCGAGTGGCTCTTTTTGCAACCCATTGAGAATCCGCGGCCGGTGCTGATGCCCGTTCGTGTAAGGGCTCGCTAATTCTCGAAGCGCGGTGAGAACATCGCTCAGCCGCCGGGTTTGTTGCTTGGTGCCGCTAAAGCTTGCTCGCAGCAGCGAAGCCATCACACCTTGTAACGGCGCTGCAGCGCGACGAATCAGGAGCCATAAGTCGGCCCTGGCGTTCCAACGAGAATATCGGTGTTTGTGATTATGCCAGCGCGTTCACCACTCAAAGAACGACGCTCCGCATCATCCCGGTACGCATCGTAGAGGTCCCGACTCGGAAACTTGAGCACGTGGACCTCGAAAGGCTCGTCTGACCCGTCGTCCGACGACCTTAACGTCCGGATGGCACGTTCAATGACGCCGCCGTAGCGGGCCATGATGCGCGATACTTTGCGCTCGTAGGCCTCGAATTCTGTCTCGAGACCGCTGTGAATCCACAGTCTGACAAGGATGTAGAGGGGTGGGATCGCCATGTTCACCTCAGGGATCGGCAAGTCCACCATTTAAAGTTGCCGGGTCCGAGGCGCCAATGCCGAGTGCTGAACCACGCCCTTCACTTGACGCTTCTTCGGCGACGACCAGATTGAGTTCCTAGCACGCGCGTTGCCGACCGAGGCGGCGATGATGAGCCGCGTCGCTGCGCCGGTGCCGCGCACGGTGTCCCTGGCGTAAAGGGTAGCGGTGCTCATCGAACGCGCAGTTTGCCTTCGCCCTGCCGCAGCCGCAAGTACAGCCGCATCATTCTCGCACGGCATTGCTGCTTTGCAGCGTAAATCGCATTCGTGCGTTCGGCTCCTCTAGGCACCTCCAGCCCGCCGTGCCAACGTGCCGCGCAATAACAAATTCGGGGAGGAGTCTTCACATGCGCGCCATCCGTTCGACCGCACTTGCTGTCCTGTTGGCGTTCTTCGCGGCGCCGGCATTGGCCCAAGCGCCCTACCCCGATCGCCCGATCCACATCGTCGTGCCGTTTCCCGCCGGCGGGCCGTCCGACGTGATGGCGCGGCTCATCGGCGACAAGATGAGCGCCGATTTCGGCCAGGGCGTTATCGTCGACAATCGCCCCGGCGCCAATACGCTGGTCGGCGCCGAACTGGTCGCCAAGGCCTCGCCCGACGGCTACACGCTCTTGATGGCGATCGATTCAACGCTGGTGATGAATCAATATCTCTACAGCAAGCTGCCTTACGATCCGGTCAAGGATTTCGTCCCGATCACGCTTGTCGCCAAGTCCATGGATCTCCTGGTGGTGAATGCGGCAAGCGACACCAACACGGCCAGCGACCTGATCGCGAAAGCGAAGGCGGAGCCCGGCAAGCTCAATTGCGGCGCCGGCACCATCACGACCAAACTGATCTGCTTGCTGTTCAACGAGAAGGCCCGCATCGACACCGTGCTGCTGCCCTATAACGGCAGCGCCGAAGTCGCCCACGGCATTCTGACCAAGAGCGTCGACTTCGTGTTCGACGGGCCGTCCGCGGTGCTGCCGCTGATCCAGTCCGGCGATCTGCGCGCGCTCGCCAAACTCGATCCGCGGCCGCTGCCGGCGCTGCCCGATCTGCCGACGCTCAAGTCGGCGACAGGCGTCGATCTCGGCGACATCGCGGTGTGGCTCGGCCTGATGGCCCCGCACGGCACGCCGCCGGCCATCGTCGACAAGCTTGCCGCCGAGGTGGCCAAAATCCTCGGCGATCGGGAAGTGAAGGCGCGGGCCGACGCGGTCGGACTGTTTCCCGCGACCGATACGCCCACGGAGTTCGCAACCTTCATCCAGCACGAAGCCGCGCGCTGGCCGGAGGTGGTCAAACGAAGCGGCCTGCATTTCGACTGAAGGACGTTCAGCTTCCGTCGTTGGTAACCCGCTGCTGCTGTCGACACAGCAGCAAGTGGAGACGCCACACTGGCGAAATGGTATGAAACCGAGCCGGCGTCGGAGTGTGCGCGCGCCGGATCAAATTTGTCAGTTGGAACTTAGATGAGGAGGCGCATGCTGCGGGGACTGATCGTGCTGACACTCTTATCCTGTTTTGCCGGCGGTCAGGCTGCGGCGCAGGAGGCGATCGGCGCGGTCAGCCGCATCCAGGGAGGGGCGAGCGGAACGCGCGGCGGCGCCACGCAGCCGCTCGGCCCCAACGCGTCGGTCTTTCCCAACGAAGTCGTATCGACCGGCGACGACTCGCGGGTTGAGGTCATGCTCAAGGACAACACGCGGCTCACGCTTGGCGGAAATACCAAGCTGACGCTCAACACCTATGTCTTTGACCGGGCCGCCGGCCTTGGAACGATAAAATTCGAGGTTGTCGGCGCATTTCGATTTCTGTCAGGCCAGGTGTCGAAGCTGGCGCAAGCATCCGTCAACGTGACAACACCGGTGGCGAATATCGGCATCCGCGGAACGGAATTTTGGGCAGGCCCGATCGACAATCAGGCGCTTGGCGTATTCCTGCTCAATGGCGCCGTAACCGTGTCCAACGCCGCGGGCGCGCAGACCTTGAGCCAGCCCGGCCAAGGCCACCAATATCGCGGCACCGGGCACGGCGCCCGGGCCCGTGACCCTCTGGCCATCGGACAAGGTCAACCGCGCGCTTGCAACCGTGACGTTCCGATAGCGCGTGACCCAAATGCGGCCTGCATTTTGATTAAGCTGCAATTCCGGAGCAGACAAAGAGCCGCCGAACACAGGCGATGGTGCGGCGGATTTTCGGCGCGCGTCGTTGCGGCGGCGTTCCTGGCGACAACTATCTTCGGCGGCGCGGCTGTCACAGCGCAGTCCGCGCATCCATCGCCACCGGTCGAAGACATTGGCTCAACGATTGAAACTCTTGAGTTCGAGCCGCGACGCCGGCATGTATCCGGTGTTCACATCCACGGATCTTCACGCGGGCTCGGCGACCGCGCGCCAAGCGCTCATCATCATCCACGGCAGATTACGCAACGCGTCGGACTATTACGCGACCGGACTGGCGATCGTCAAAGCGGCAGGCGCCGCCGGTGACGCAACGATCGTCGTTGCACCGCAATTTCTAAGCGCGGCCGACACGACGGCGCATCGCTTGCCCGATCGCTATCTGCGATGGGACCGCGGTTGGGAGGAAGGAGCGCCTGCACAAGGGCCTGTTTCGTCTCATTCCGACGATCATTCAGCCAGTTCGTATGACGTTCTCGACGACGTGGTTGCGAAACTGTCGAATGCGTCGGCCTTTCCCGCGCTGCGAAGAATTGTTTTTGTCGGTCATGGCGGCGGCGCGCAAATGCTTGCCCGCTACGCTGTCGTGATGCGGCCGCAACCGGGGCCTGCCGTGAGTTTTGTGATCGCCAATGCGGGAACCTATCTCTATCCCACGACGGCACGGCCGGTGCCGCTTGCCTGTGCGGATTTCAACCTATGGAAATACGGGTTGGACAAGCCGCCACCCTATGTCGGAGATAGCGGCACGATCCTCAAGAACTTCGCCGCGCGAGACATCACGCTCCTCTTGGGATCGAAGGACAGAAAAACCACCGGCATCCTCGATCAGTCCTGTGCGGCAAAAGCCCAAGGCCGCAATCGGCTCGAACGCGGACAAAATTTCGCTCGCGCCGTGAGCGGTATAGCCCCACTCATGAAATATCTCATTGTTCCGGGCGCCGGACACGATGAAAAAGACATGCTGCTCTCAAGCCAGGCCATGGCAGCGATCTTCTCCCACGATGGGACGCGCTGAAATAATCATCCCGCGGTCACTCGCGTCATCTTGGTGCGGGACCAGTGCGGCTTGCGCACCAGTGCGGCATGCGCACCAGGGCGCCTTGGCACGGTCGGCGGCGTCGCCCATATGTCACCTGTCGTAACCGTCAGCGCGGCAAGGAGTGATGATGAGTGGCGTCGATATTTTTTCACCTTTGACTTTGGGCCCCCTCACGCTCCCCAACCGCGTCGTCATGGCGCCGATGACGCGTAATCGCGCCGGGCCCGGCAATGTGCCGGTTGCGATGAACGCCACTTATTATGCGCAGCGCGCCAGCGCTGGCCTGATCGTGAGCGAAGCGACGCAGGTGTCGCCGCAGGGCGTCGGTTATCCGGGCACGCCCGGTATTCATTCGGCCGAACAAGTCGCCGGCTGGACACTCGTGACGGAAGCCGTGCACAAAGCCGGTGGCCGGATTTATTTGCAGCTCTGGCATGTCGGGCGGATTTCGCATCCGTCATTGCAGCCGGGCGGCGCGCTGCCGGTGGCGCCGTCGGCGATCGCGCCTGCGGGCGAGGCGATGACCTATGACGGCATGAAGCCGTTCGTCACGCCGCGCGCGCTCGAGACGGCGGAGATTGCCGGCGTGGTCGAGGATTTCCGGCGCGGTGCGGAGAACGCCAAACAAGCCGGCTTCGACGGCGTCGAATTGCACGGCGCCAACGGCTATCTGATCGATCAGTTCTTGCGCGACGGCAGCAACAAGCGCACCGACCGCTACGGCGGCAGCGCGGCAAACCGCGCGCGGCTTCTTGCCGAAGTGACGGAAGCGATCACCGGCGTTTGGGGCTCAGATCGCGTCGGCGTGCGGCTGTCGCCCGCGGCTGCCTTCAACGACATGGCCGACAGCCATCCGGCGGCGACGTTTTCGACCGCGGTCGGCGAGCTCAATCGCTTCGGGCTTGCCTATCTGCACATCGTCGAGCCGATTGCCGGCGATCCGATGCCGGCCGGCGAGATGCCGGACATCCGCTTCTTCCGCAAAATCTGGCGCGGCGCGCTGATCGGCAACAAAGGCTACGATCTCGCCCGCGCCAATGCCGTGATCCGCGACGGCGCCACCGATCTGGTGTCGTTTGCGGCGCTGTTTCTTGCCAACCCTGATCTGCCCGAGCGCTTCCGCCGCGGCGGGCCGTTCAATCCGCCGGACCGCAAGACCTTCTACGGCGGCAGCGCCGGCGGTTACACCGATTATCCCGCCATTGGCGCCTGATTTCAAAAGCTGGTTCAGTGGCTTACTGGAAAACCGCCATCTTGTGACAGCAGTCACTTCGGCCATTGGCCTACTGGGATACGGTTGTTGCAATGGTTAACAAGGCGTCACCAGGGGACTTCGATGAGCACCGCCATTCAATATCTCCTCCGCAGGACCAACGAGATTTTCGAGACCAAGATGCAGCACGCTGCGCAGCAGATTTGCGAGCGGCAGCACATCTTCCACCGTCGCGCGTCTTAGGACGATCTCTCCCAAACGACCTTTCAAGTTGAGAGGCGCACTTATTGAGAGACGCCGTTTGAGGTGCGAAAGCTTGAAGTACAGGTAGAGCTTGCGGCGCGCGCTCAGGCGGGATAGCCGGGTCAGTCCTCGCAATCTCTTTATCGGTAAGCGGCAAATCTCCGGCGCCGGCATTCTCGGCCGTGTTGCCTTTTTGGCATTATCGGGCCGGCTCCATCGTCGCCTTGATAAACATCAATATCGGTCGTGACTCTGTCACCATCTTGCCGGAATCGTCGTCGCAGAACAGTCGTGATTTGATTATTCTAATTTTACTCGGCACGTTGGTTTATTCGTTGTCGTCTAAAAAGACGCCAACGGTTTCTACAGGACTGTTTTATCTCGATGCGTGATCCATTCTGACGCAGAGTTGAGTGGGATCGCCCTCATGTGGTGCGAGCGAGCCGCTACGAAACTTGCGGGCGCTCCCGAGCGAGAAACGAGAATCGCGTACATGAAAATATCTCACGATAATCCTTCGCTTGACGAATTGCTCAGTGATCCGCTCACGCAGGCGATCATGAAAGCGGACCGTGTCGACCCGCTGAAACTCGAGGCCATGCTTCGATCCACCGCGCGCCTCATCGGCAGCGTCTCTGGAGTATTGTCGACAACTTCGATTGAGCCTGAAAGCGCATAGCTTTACTGTCGTTTAGTCGGCCGGCTCAGCGCAGCATAGGCTCAGGCCAACACCTCACGAAATTCGCGTCAAGACGCCGCCGTCGGCATAGAGCGAACGAGCGTCAGCCGCGAGGTCGAGAGGCCGCCAACTGAGGCGGCAAATGTCGGTCTTCAGTGCGCGGTGCTGCCAATTGTCATTCCGGCTGTCAACGGATTGAGCGTCACAATCTCAATCCAGCCTGATGTCGGCTGAGCGAATGACCTTGCCCCATTTGTCGTTTTCGCTGGCAATGAATTTCGAAAATTGCACGGGCGTCATCGGCATCGGCTCGACCCCGAGATCGGCAAGCCGCGCCTTCGGCTCGGGCTCGGCCAGCGCCGCGGTAAGGGCCGCGTTCAACGCGCCGATGATGGGAGCGGGCGTGTCCTTCGGCGCACCGATGCCATACCAGCCGACCGCTTCGTAGCCCGGCACGAATTCGGCCACGGGGGGCAGGTTCGGCAGCACCGCCAAGCGCGCCGGCGTGGTGACCGCGAGCGCGCGCACTTTGCCGGCTTTGACGAATTCCATCGACTGCGGGATCGGATTGACCACGAATTGCACCTGCCCGCTGATCAGATCGGTCATGTAATTGGTGCGATAGGGCACGTGAACCAAATCGACGCCGGCCATCATCATGAACAGCGCGCCAAAGAGATGCGACGAGGTGCCGATGCCGCCGGACGCCATATTGATCTTTCCCGGATTGGCCTTGGCATAGGCGATGAATTCAGGAATGGTCGCCGCCGGTAATGAATTGGTGACCAAGACGACATAGGGCGCATTGGCGGTGGTCGAAACCGGCGCGATGTCGCGAATGAAATTGAAATTGAGATTTTGGTAGAGCGAGACGTTGAGCACGTTGGTCAGAACGTCGGCAAGGATCGTGTAGCCGTCCGGGTCCGCCCGCACCACTACCTCGGTGGCGATATTGCTGCCCGCGCCCGGCCGATTATCGACGACGAATTGCTGGCCGAGCCGGTCCGACATCCATTGTGCTGCGAGCCGCGCCATGATGTCGGGCGCGCTGCCGGGAGGAAAGCCGACGATCATGTGCACCGGCCGCGACGGATAAGTGTCGGCGCACGCGCGCCGGCGCATGATCGGAAGCGCAGCAGCCCCCGCCGCCAATTGCAGGAAGTTTCGGCGCAAAATTTTCAAGGCATCCCCCCAGTAGTTACAACAAATATATCCCAAGTCTATATCCAAGTCTTACGTTCCCGAAAGCACAGGCGATTTCTGTTTATGGCGCAAAGCCGACGTACAAAATCCGCCTGCTGAGCCCCTTTTTGGCGCAAGGTGTAAATGCGCGTCGGCTTAAGGGACGTGTTTGCAAAACCGACCGGGGGAAATAATGGGAAGCCAGCAGATTTTCCGATGGATGGTCACGGGCGCGATCGCCCTGTTCGCCGTCCCTGCCGTTTCCGCTTCACATTTGCAGCGAGGACGCGGTGCTCACACCAAGCCAATGCCCGTGCACGTGTTCATCATCGTGCTCGAGAATGAGGGGTATCATGTCACTTTTGGCGCAAAATCCCCGGCTCATTATTTGCGATCGCTGGCGCGACAAGGCGCGTTGCTCAGAAATTACTATGGGATCGGACATAATAGTCTGGATAACTATCTCGCGATGGTGAGCGGTCAGGCGCCCAACCCCATCACGCAGAGCGATTGCCATGACTTTATCGATTTCGTTCCGACCGGCACGACACCGGACGGTCAGGCGATTGGCAGCGGTTGCGTCTATCCGTCGGGCATATCCACCATCGGCAATCAGCTCGAACGCAAGGGTTTGAGCTGGAAGGGATACATGGAGGACATGGGGAACGATGCAAGCCGCGAAAGTGCGACTTGTGGCCATCCCGCTATTGGTCAGGCTGACGGAACGCAGAAAGCAAAAATAGGCGATCAATATGCCAGCCGTCACGACCCCTTCGTTTATTTCCATGCCATCATTGACTTGCCGATCTGTGCGGCACACGTCGTCAATCTTTCGGCGCTGACGACGGACCTCAAAGACGAACGGACGACGCCGAATTATGCCTTCATTACCCCCAATCTGTGTCACGACGGCCATGATCAGAAGTGTGTCGATGGTCAACCCGGCGGCCTGGCAGCAGCCGACAAATTTCTGGAGGAAATCGTACCGAAGATTTTGGCGTCTCCTGCCTTCAGGCGGGACGGCCTCCTCATCGTCACCTTTGACGAGGCCGATATCGAAATCAATTACGATCGGCAGACAGGTAAAGAGACATTCGAAGGTGACGCCTCGGCCTGTTGTGATGAGCCGGCCGGACCCAATATTGCGCCTGGAGCGCTGGTCTTTCACTGGCCTGACAAAGGTCCAGGCATTGTCGGTAACGGCGGTGGACGGATCGGGGCAGTGCTGGTTTCGCGCTTCATCAAGCCCGGCACTGTGTCGAAAGTCGCTTACAATCACTACTCGCTGCTGCGGAGCATCGAAGACTTCTTTGATCTCGGACATCTGGGCTACGCCGGACAAAAGGGTCTTAAAACCTTCGGCACCGACATTTTCACCAATCCGACGGGTGAAAGAGCGACAGCCGTGAGCCGGTAGTGTGTCGGCTTTGGGTCAAACGCAGACGCGGCAGAAATTCTCCGCGATGACAGAGGCAGCCGCGCGCGATCGCTGACCGCGGCCGTAAAACTTACGTTCTCGCGATCCAGCAAACCCGTTCTACAACGGGCGGATCGAATAGATCACTTCACCCTTGAACTTCCCCACATCGGGCACCCACGGGAAGTAGATCACCCATTGCAGCTGCACCTGGGCGCCGACTTCTTTCAGACCGGCGAACTCCTTGACGAGCTTGCCGGTCATATTCACCACGTCGAGGACACCCTGAGGGCCGATGACTAGCGCCTGCGGAACCCACTTCATCCCCTGCAAAGAACTCAGGAACACGCGGTAGAACTCGGCGGCCTGCTTATGGCCCTGCCAGCGCTGCCCGGCAGATACCAGTTCCATCGCGCAATCATCGGTGAAGACGCTGAGCATGACCTGCATCTGCGTCTTGAATTCATCCTCCGTGAACGGCTTGAACAACACCTCTTCGGCGTGAACGTGGGTCAGCCAAGCGCGCCGGATGGCATCGTAGCCCTCTGACGTTATTCCCCAAGTGATCGGCTGGCCTTTAAAGCGCGGGTCGCCGAGCAGCTGTGCAACTGGATCTGCGTCCATTCTTGACCTCTCCGTCGTGGTTCACACCCCAAGCTTCCTTGCCAATTCCTCAAGACTCTTTACCGCATAGTCGACCGGCACGCTCGGCGCGGCTTCGCCGCGGCCCGGACCGTGCTCGTTCGGCCGCGCCAGATGCGCGGCATGCAGGCCGAGCGCGGTGGCGGCGGACAGATCGTTGGAATGCGCCGCCACCAGCATGCAGTCTTGCGGCTCAAGATCGAAGGCCGCAGCGGCGGCGAGATAGACGCGCGGCTTCGGCTTGAAGTCCTGCGCGATGTCGGCGCCGAGAATGGCGTCCCACGGAAAATTGTTGCGCCGCGCCAGATCGACCATCAGCGAAATATTGCCGTTCGACAGCGGCGCCAGCCAGAATTTTTTCTTCAGGCGCATGAGCCCCGGCGGCACGTCGGGCCAGGCGTCGAGCCGGTGCCAGGCGAAATTGAGGTCGCGCTTCTCGTCTTCGCCGAGACCTGTAACGCCGAAGCGCGCCAGGACGGCTTCCAGATTCTGCCGATGGAGAATATCGAGCTTGCAATAGGCCTGGCGGCCGGAGCGTACTTCCTCGAGCGCCGGCTGATATTGGCCGCGCCAGGCGTCGGCAAAGGCCGGCCAATCGAGCGCGTAGCCGCGCGGCTTGAGGATGGCCTCGGCTTCGCGCGCAATCGACGTGCGAAAATCGACCAGCGTACCGAACACATCGTAGAACAGAGCTTTCACCGGAGCCGTCATGCGCAATATCCCTAGCTCAAAGCTCGGCGGGATGCCAAAAGCATCGTCCCGATATTGGCCATAGCTTAGTCCAGGAGAAGACGATGCCGGAAGGTCTTACCGACATGCTGCACCAGCTTATCGTGACGACGCGTATTCTCGCCAACGAGAACGTTCTCGACGCTTTCGGCCATGTCAGCGTGCGGCATCCGCACGATCGCAACCGCTATTTCATCCCGCGTCACCGCGCCCCGGAACTGGCGGAAGTCGCCGATCTCATCGAGATGAATCTCGATTCCGAGCCGGTGCGGCCGACGGAATTCCGCCTCTATAGCGAGCGCGTGATCCACGGCGAAATCTACAAAGCGCGGCCGGACGTCAATGCGGTGGTACATCACCACGCCCATGCAATGCTGCCTTATGCGATATCGGGCCGCGAATTGCTGCCGGTGTTTCATCTCGGCTCGGTGCTCGGCAAGGTGCCGTTCTGGGATCAGCGCGACGAGTTCGGCGACACCAATATGCTGGTCGTCAAACCGGAAGAAGGCGCCTCGCTGGCGCGCGCGCTCGGCCCCCACTCGACGGTGCTGATGCGCGGCCACGGCGCGACGGTCGCCGGCGCCGATCTCCGTCAATTGGCGTTCCGCGCCGTGTTCGGCTGCCACAATGCGGCGCTGCAGAGCCAAGCCATGGCGCACGGCCATGTCAGCACGCTGTCGCCCGGCGAAATCGAACTGACCGCAAAGGGCCAATTAGGCTCGATGCCGATCGAGCGCGCCTGGGACTACTGGGTACGCCACGTCGAGAAAGCCGGCCTGATGCCGGTGAAAGCAGCCGCGAAGCGCAAAGCCACGCCGGCGAAGGCGAAGCGGAAGGCGGCGAAACCGCGCAACGCCAAGAGCAGCGCCAAGAAGCGCCGCTAGTTGCGCGCGCTCATTGGTCAGCGCAGAGCGGTCTCGCGCGCGCCGTGATCGGCCTGCGCCCACTGCGCGAAAGGACGCATCGCCAAGGAGCCGTTGTAATATTGCTTCTGCCCGGTCACTTCCGGCCCGATCCAGCCCGGCAGTTCGACGGGATGGTGTTCGTTGGGAAGCTCGATTTCGGCAATAACCAGGCCGGCATTGGCGCCCGAAAACTCATCGACTTCCCAGGCCAGTTCGCCGCAGGGAATGATATGACGCGTCTTCTCGACAATCGCGCCGTGGCGGAGCGGCAGCATAGCCTCGGCCTCCAACGTCGGAACGGCATATTCAAGCTCGAGTTGGCGCAGTGCCGAGGGCGATGATTTCAGCGTCAACGTCGCTTGGCTGTTGTCGCGGATGCGAACCCGGATCGATACTTTTGGATTGGTGTCGAGATAGGCTTGCCGGATGTCGGAACGGCTGATTGCGGACTTTCGCCACTCGTCACTGCGCACGAGGAATTTGCGTTCGATTTCGATATTCATGGCACCCCGGTGGGAACCCCATTGCTGTGTTCATGACGGAATTGCGACAATAGGGTTAGCAACGGCGAGGGCCAAGCTCAAGGTTCGCGCGACGGGGACCTTGGCGTCTCCGCAAAAAAAATTATCGGGAACATACGCGCTTGTGCTGCGTTATCGCCGCTCAATTTTTATTGGGCGGGCGTACAGGTCAGCTTTGCCAGGTGTCCCGAGCGATAGATCAGAAAGAGATCGTTGGTGTAGTGAAAGAATTCGCCGGTGAAATCCTTGGTCCGGAACCGTAAGGTGATCTGATCGTCGCTGGTGACTGTGCTGTTGACGTCGCTATTGCCAAGGTTGAGCGTGATCTTGCGCGCGGAGACCAGATTTAATTTTACCGTCATGGGCGATTGCGCGAGCGACGCCGGCTCGATCTTGACGCCGGTGCAGGAGAACGAAGTGGCCTTGGGCTGCGCGTTTCCGGCGGCCAACGAATGGGAGATCATCGCCAACGCCGCTGCCGCAATGATAGTCGCCTGTCGGATCATGATCCCTGCTCCAGCCTGTGCGAATCTTATTGGAATTATACCGCGAAACCGGCGCGCGGCGGGATAATTGGCGGGCGCCGTTGGCGGTCGATTCCTAGCCGGAACGCCCACCCGGCCGAATGTTCTGTTCCTTGCGCAAGGTCAGTTCGCGCAACGAATCATAGATCGGCGCATCGCGGAGGAGCGTCGGCACCAGCATGGCGACAAAAGCGGCGCCCAACATCGGCAACAGCATGGTCACGTTCCCCGTCATTTCGGTGACGAGCACGATCCCGGTCACCGGCGCGCGCACGACGCCGGTGAAGAACGCCGCCATGCCGACGAGAGCGAAGGCCTCGCGCGGCACGCCGAGATCCGGGAACACGAAAAGACACGCCGCGCCGAACAGCAGGCCGGATTGCGCCCCCAAAACCAGAAGCGGCGCGAACAGGCCGCCGGGCGTGGCGGTCGCGTAGGACAGCGGGCCGAGCGCAAACCTGATCAGGAAGGCGATGAGGACGAAGGATATGCCGTCATGACCAGCCAGCGCCTGCTGGGTGATATTGTCGCCGCCGCCGACCAGTTCGGGGGCGAACCAGGCCAGAACACCGACCACCGCGCCGATCAGCGCGGCGCGAAGCTCGACCGGGACCCCGGCAAAGCGCTCGGCCGCGGCAAGGGTGGCGAGGAGCGCCCGGTTATAGGCAACCGCAAGGAGGCCCGCGACCGCACCGAGCGCAAAGAATAGAACTCGCGCCTGCGCGCCGGCAGGAGGCAGCGCCCCGACCAGAAAATCGGGCGCGTCGCCGAGAAACAGACGCCCGACCGCAATCGAGGTGGCCGACGCTGCGAGCGCCGCGATTGCCATGCGATGTTCGAACCGGCGCACCAGTTCTTCGAGAACGAAGACCGCGCCTGCAATCGGCGCATTGAACGCAGTCGCAAGGCCGGCGCCGGCGCCGGCAGCGAGCAGCACCCGGCAATCTGGCCAATCGAGGCGACAGAGCCGCCCGGTGAACACGGCGATGCCGGCGCCGATCTGCACGCTCGGGCCCTCGCGGCCGAGCGCGAGACCCGACCCGATCGCCAAAATGCCGCCGAAGAATTTCACCGGCACGAGCCCCAGCGGCGCCGGCGGGATTTGTCCATCGAGGACAGCCTCGACATGCGGGATGCCGCTGCCCGAAGCGTGCGGCGAGAAGCGGCGCACCAGCCACGCCGCTAACGCGGGCGCTAAGGCGCAGGCGAGCACAACGGCGACGAAACCGCCCGCCGCGTGATCGTGCGCCCAGGCGATCGTCGCGTCACGCACGCGGTCCGCACGCGCGAGCGCAATCCGGAATATCGCTCCGGCGACGCCCGTCATCGCGCCGACGGCGAGCGCCACCAGCGCGAGCTTCAAGAGCGATCGGCGCTCGTCGGCCGGCTTCTGATCGCGTTGCGGGTCGCGGTTCATGGACGGCCTGATCGTCGGCGGGAGCCGGATGACGGATTTTAAGAATAAAGCAATCCAGCCCTCAAGGAGCTGGATTGCTTCGCTTGCCGCGTCACGGCGCCGTTACGCTTCAGCCGAACACCGAGAAATCCGCGATCGGCTCGGCGACATAGCCGTAGCGCAGATTGTTCGGCTCGCGGCCCGCTTTGTCGTATTTGGCCTTCAAGGCCGTGAGCTTGTCGTTTTTGAACTCGAGCTCGGCCTTTTTCGGCTCGATGCCATAAAGCTTGGCATTGTTGCCGCCGAAGATCGCGCTCTTGACCGGGCCGGTTGCGGGACCGAGCGGCGCGAAGCCGTATTGCTTCTGCATGTCTTCGGGGATTTCAAAGCGGCGCAAGCCTTCGATCTGCCATTGCGGCGATCCGGTCCACACCGCGTCGGTGCCCCAGCAGACATGATCGGAGCCCATTTTCTTGATCAGGGTGCCCATCAAAGCCGCGGTGACTCTCGGCTCCGCGACCAAGGTCATGGCGAAGAGCTGCCCGACATCGGCATAGACATTGGTGACGTTGTATTGCGCGGCGATATCGGCGAGGTCGCTGGTCCAGGAAATCCTCCCCGTGCGCTCGAACTCCGCCAGCGCCACTTTCGGGTCGCCGCCGACATGGCGATAGGCGCCGTGATAGATGATGAAATTGAGCTGCGGCCAATCCTTCGCCGCCTGGCCGACGTCGCTTGCGTCGACAAAGCCGCGCAGATTGGGGAATTGCCGGTCGAGCGGCGGCGCGAACAGGCCCTTGTGCACACAGACGTTCTTGATGCCGGCTTTGACGAATTTCTCGTAGCCGAGATAGGCGACCTTCTCGTCGTCGAGCCGCCACGGATAGCGGCTGGTATCCTTGTGCGTATTGTCGCCGATCGTATAGCCCTTCATCGATTCCGGCTTGAGCGCGAGCGCGGCATCGACTTTTTCCAGCCAGCCCGGCTGGCCCGGCGTGAAGATGGCGTGCGAGAACAGCCGCCGCGAGCCGAAGCGCGCATTCACTTTGTCGCGCGCGGCCGCCATCTGCTCGTTGGTGAGGAACCAGTCCTGCTCGATGTCGGACGGCGCCGAGGAAATCAAGACGATCTTACTGTCGCTGTCGAGGAAGATTTCCTTGACGTAATTGTCGTATTTGAGATCGTCGATAGTCTGTTCCTTGTCGGCGAGATCCTTGTTCCAGCCGGCTTTGCCGACGGCTGCAGCGCATGGCGACGAAATTCTTGATGCGGGTGTCGTCGCGCAGGAAATGCGTGTGCATGTCCATGATGAACTGGTCTTTGAGCGAATCCGCGCGCTCGTCGGCGAGCGCAGGCGTCGCGGCTTCGGCACGCGTCGCGTCGAAGAAATTGCCGAACGTCTCGTTCATCGCGACATAAGACGCCGCCATCCCGGCCGCGGTCTGGAAGAAGCGGCGGCGCGACAGACCCTGCTTCTTGGCAAGCCCGTCGGCGAGATCAAGGAGCCGCGTTTGCAGTTCGCGCTGCTTGTCGGTCTGCGGATAGGGAAAATATTCGTCGCTGGAGACGACCTGGGTGGGGATCGGCGTGTCGTAGGGCAAGAGTTCCGAGGGTTTAAGCTTCTCGCGGTCGTCGTCGCTTAGAAATCCCATAATGTCCTCCTGGGCGCGTCGCCCTTAACGTCGGCCCCGTCTGTCGCGGGCTTTCGAAGCCTGCATCGTAGCAGTTCACGAGCGCCCGGCGAAGGCCAACTGGAGTCTAGGCGCTAATCCGCCATCGCGTAGGCCTTGCACCAGCCGTTCGGACTGATGTCGCCGTCGACGACTTTGCAGGCATGCGGCTCGTCGAACAGCGAGCATGTGGCGCACATTGCAATGCCCTTCGGGCTGTCTTGATATGCGGCCTGCTGCTTTGACATTTTGCCGCCGCTCTGCGCCAAAGACCGCCTCGGCTGCAACGGCCAGTCGGCGAGACCGGCGAGCGCGAGCCGCATAAAAGTCCGTTTCGACCGATCGCTCATGGTCCCGCTTATCGCCCCGCTCATGGCCTGCACCGCTCGACAGTCGGCGGAAACCTCGTTATCGCTTCGTGCATCGCCTGATACCCGCCGATTGCCGTGCCACCTAACGATACAACAATAACGCGGGCCATGATGGGTTCGACCCGCCGCAAGAGGAAACCATGCCCAAAAGTGTGAAGAACAAAGCGCCCAAAAGTATGCAGTCGCCTCGCCTCCCCGAATTATCGCCGGAAACATTCACGCCGGCGCAGAAGGCGCTGACGGAGGCCATCGCGTCCGGCCCGCGCGGCGTGTTCAAACTGTCGGGCCCGTTCGCGATCTACCTGCATTCCCCGTCGTTCGGGGAACTGGCGCAAAAGCTCGGCGGGCACTTGCGCTTTCTGACCAGCGTGCCGCCGCGGCTATCGGAATTCGCCATTCTGTGCACCGCGCATTTCTGGAAGGCGCAATACGAATGGGTGGCGCATGTACCGCAAGCGGAAAAGGCCGGCGTAAAACCGCAGACCATCAAGGACATCCAGGCCGGACGTGCGCCGAAGAAGGCGCCGCGCGACGAGATGGCGATCTATGACTTCGTCAAGGAGCTCTACGCGAAGAGGCGCGTCGGCAATGCCGCTTACTCCCGCGTGCGGAAATTGCTCGGCGATGCCGGCACCGTCGAACTGGTCGGCATTCTCGGCTATTACGCCATGGTGTCGATGACGCTCAATGTGTTCAAGGCGCCGCTCCCGGACGGCACGCCGGTGCCGTTCGCCGAGCCGAAGACGAAGTAGTTCAACTCCTCGTCATTGCGAGCGAAGCGAAGCAATCCAGTGCGACGCCGCCGGTCTGGATTGCTTCGTCGCTGCGCTCCTCGCAATGACGGGCGCTTATTGCTTCTTCATCTGCATCATCCCGCCGCCGGAATTTCCGCCGCCGGAATTCTGCATCATCATGCTGCCGCCGTGGTCGCCGCCCATCATCATGGAGCCGCCGCCGGCATCGGCCGCTCCCGGCGCCGGCGCGCCGATCCCGGCGACCGGATATTCGACGTCGACCGTGCCGGCATGATCGAATTTCAACGTCGCCTTGACGCTCTGGCCCTGCTCCAGCGGATGTTTTAGATCGACCAGCATCATGTGATAGCCGCCCGGCTTGAGCGTCACCGTCTCGCCCGGCTTGATTTCCAGGCCGCCCTCCACGGGCCGCATTTTCATCACGCCGTCTTCCATCGTCATGGTGTGGATCTGGCATTGCGCGCTGGCGTCGCTCGAAACGCAACTCACCTTGTCGGGCGCGGCGCCCTTATTGGTGATCGTCATGTAACCAGCGCCCGACGACGCCCCTTTCGGCGTCGCCCGCGACCAGGGCTGCGAAATGTGAATTGACCCGACATCGTAATCGGCGGCAAGGGCTGGCGGCGACCACAGCATGGGCGCCGTGAGCGCGACGACTGCGCTGAGCGTGTATTTCGGAAAGAGAATCTTCATGGACTTGCTCCGTAGTGAACGTCTGCCGTGACGGCAAATGAAAACGAATTTATCTGGCTGCTGAGCGCTGGCTCAGGCGACCGGCGGGGCGCGGGAGCGATGCGCATAGGCCGTGCGCGCGGCGAAATGCGGCCTGGCGCCACGCTTTGGCGTTATCGTGTGCGCTGGCGCCGGCGCATACGTCATCGCGCCTAAGGGCGCAGGGCAAACGGGAGCGCCGCTGCAACAGCCGGTCAGACAGGCCTCAAGACAATCCTGTCCGTGACCTCCCGGCGCAGAATGACCTGAGGGTGCGGAATGGCCGGCGGCGGAACAGAGTGGCAGCGTGCTTCCGGCGCCGGCAACCGGAACGCTGACGGCAAGCAAAACCGCTTGCAATACGACCGCATAGGCCGCTGCCAGCGCTATCCCGGCGCGCACATGGTGCCGCAAGCTCATCGGTTCAATTTAATTCAGTTCTGGCCCGGTGGAAATGGCGGGGAACCCTTGGTTCCGTCAAGGATTGTCTACGCCGAATGCGTGGATTTAGGCTTAGAGATTGGACGGCGGCGGAGTAGTCTCATGGTTATGCAGGCAGCGCCCGACCGCAGCGAGTTTGCCGCACCGACCAGTTCGGGCAGGTGCTGCCATTCCGTCGTCGCCCGAGCCTGACATTGGCGCAGCCGCACCAGCCGGCAAACGCCGACGACGACGCCTTCGCCCGCTACGAGCAGGAAGAACCGCTCGACGATCGGCAGCGCATGCTGATGAACGCCATCGCTGCGGCCATCGTGATCGTGCTGATCGGCGCCGGCGTCTGGATCGCCGATACGATCTCCGTCACGGTGAAGGCTCAGGATTGCGCGCTGCAGGGCCGCAGCAATTGCGCGCCCATCGAGACCCCGGCGCGCCACTAAATCTACGGAACGGACTTGTTCA
>CAVXHE010000010.1:0-204658 GCA_963761595.1 uncultured Alphaproteobacteria bacterium | reverse complement strand
ATTAGGTACTCGAATTGTCGATACGCTGGCTCGCCAAATCAATGCTACGGTCTCACGCGAGCTATCAGCGACAGGATATAAGGTCACAGTAGCCGTCTCTCGCCGAGCTGCGGAGGCTACAATCGGACCGCACAGCCTCTTGCGAGAAGGGGCTTTTAGCTCCGCGTAAGTACCTGTGCAAAAAGCAAGCCCGCACGAAATCAACAAATCGCGAGGTTAATTGGGGAATTGGCGTCTCGTCAGTGCAGCGGCTCGTGAGCGCGGAGCATCTGTGACTACGAGACGCTCGGGCCTACTGTCCCGCCCCGATTTAATAGCGCGACTTTTCGGCGGTTTCCTGACGATCGAGTTCATGTTCAAGCGCTCTGATCTCGGTTTGAATTTTTTCCACCACGTCTATATTCGCCGCCATTAACTCATTTCGCGCCATGTCATCTTTTGGAAGTCCAGTGTCACTCGCAAAGGATGCCTGATATTTTTTTATTGCGGAAATAACGCCGTGGCTATCAGAAAGGGCTGATAAATCTTCTGCCCGAGAGCTGAGTGTAATGCATAAAAAGTTCTCCTAGCGTGTTCGACGGTTAGGCGGTGAGTTTGGACTTCAAGTGAAGCATTAGACTTTCTTCGCAAGGCATCGCCTTGCACGCCACTCCTGCCCCGGTGTCATCCCGGCAGCACGAGCCAGCGCCGTAGCCTGCGCCAACCCTACCTGACCTACATAGGCACGAACCGTTTCACAGTTTACGTGCGGCGATTTATTCCAACGAGCCTGACCAAAATCTTGTTTATCGGCCGCCGACCCGGGACTCGCGGCCACGACGAAAATCATAATTAACAGTGCGGTTTTCATCTCGGTCGCTTCGGGCGCTGTGGCAGGCTATTTCATCCACGCGCGAATTTGCGCATAGCCCATCGTCTTCGATTGTCAGGGGTTCTCTTCGTCTAGACAACAACCTCAACCGCATTTAGTTCAAATTTGCAGTCGTCGATGCGGGGTCAAAGGCTGCCACCATGCCACTGACACTTCTCGCGCGTACCTCGCTACTGCGCCCACGGGCGTTTAGGAGAGCATAGGTAGGCGTCCTGTCGAGTTGTCACGCTCGCTCGCGCCACACCATTCCCAACAACCGCCCCATGATCCAAGTACCAAGCGCCCAACCCATCGCCATAAGAACCCCCATACGAACCAACCAATAACGCGTTGGCCGAAATCATCGGACCATCGAGGCCTCCTTTTAATCTGCAAAACGTTCACTTATGCCTTTATGACTTATCATGTACCAAGGTTTGGGGCGACCAATGGTCATAACAACCAACTTCAACTGGATCGTGATTTGAAAGTTTCTTTGCTAGCGCGCTGCCAGTTTATTCCAAGTGTTGTGCGCACTTAGAACCAACCACGCCATTTTCCGCTAACAACGTCCCAATTTACCATCGGTCGCGACTCGAGGCTTGTTTGAGCCGCCGGTTCGTAGGAAGGGATTGTGGATGTGTCTATACGTAGGCAAATCCAATCGTCAGAAAAAACCAAGAATGATTTCAAACAATACGCGCATGTCCTATTCCTCATATGTGCAGCGGAAAAATTTAAAGCCGCCCCGAAGGGCGGCTTTTCTGAATAGTCCCGACTAATCAACAATCTGGACGATTGCGTGAGTACGCTGGTCAACAAGCACCGTGTGTCCGTTGACTACGGTGTATCGGTATTCTCGAGCACTCGAATATTCAGGCGGTACTTCATAGTAGGTCACGCCTTCATCTGGGAGCACGGCACCGACACGAACCTCATCGCGATATTCGTAAGAAGGATAATGACGCTCAGCAACATAGCTGTGGAATCGAGGACGATCATCGATACCCAATACACCGTTCACGCCGCCTATGACGCCGCCGACTACGCCGCCAACAACCGCTCCCACGGGACCGGCATCGTGCTCACCGACGCGAGCGCCATGAGCAGCGCCATCTGGTACGCCCTGAGCGTGTGCTCCGGCCGACATCGCGAGTGCCATGACAACGGACATGGCGCCAACGAACATAATGTGTCGAATCATGTGTCTTTCCAGTTTGGGGTGAAGGTTGCAACAACGCGCCAGAACGGCGTGCGTTCCGTTTTGCTATTACCAAATAAGTGTCTGATGATTAAAGCCCGGCCGTCAGTGGCTCTATTTTGCTTTCGAAGCAACATCGTTTGGGTCAAGCGCTTTCGGACTGACTATCCCCCATCCAGTCGTTCGTACGGCCGCTGAGCGACAGTGAATGTCCGCTTCGGGTCAAAAACTCGCCGTGGCCGTCACCGTCTGGCGCGGCAAGCTGCCATTTAGCTACCGCGGCCGCACTAATTCCTGGTGTCCGCGATCCGCCGGTCCAAGAGTGAGCAATTTTGAACAGTTTTAGCGAGTGTTTCAATTAGTCTGCTTGCGCGTACGACTTCGACGCCGCCTCAAATTTAATCTTGCATGCGAGGCAAAGCATGGGCTCCGGGCGGTAACGGGGGTTATGTCCCGGAGCCTATCCCGCGCCCGGCCAAGCCGGTGTGAAGCGATCACCTCAACAAAACTTCTGGTTATGCCGGGGCGACCCTTAGCTCTTTGATCCTCGTCAAAGTGCGCGACCTCGATCAGTGATCATAAGTTAAATCTAACCATGAGAGGCTGAAATGTCAGACACATCGGGCGTCCAACCGGGCACACTATCCAGACGAACCATTTTGCTGCGGGGCGTCTCTTGCGCGGCTGGCGCCGCAGCCTTGATCGGTCCGGCGAGAAATGCCCAGGCCGCGAAAATGCCCAGACATCGCCCGCGGTCGTCTACCAGATACACCTAAAGAATTTCCCCACCAATGCGATGGCTGTCTCCTGTTTCAAGCGCCGAACTCCTGCCAAGTCGTCGACGGTGTCGTCAGCCCTTCCGGCTGGTGTAAACTCTGGGCCAAGAAAGCGGGCTGACAAGTCCCGCGGCCTCAATCTGCGCTGGCGTTTATCTGGCAAGACTGAGGAACGACCCCTAATGCTAAATGTCCGCTTCGGGTCATTAGCTGCCGCGGCTCTGTTGAATTGGGACGCCCGCTTTGCACCCGAAAGCGGACACGGCGGCCTCATAGAAGTTGCCGGTCGATGCCGCCCGCGCTCACGGGATAAAATTCAGCTCGCGCACGCTGTTCGAGCGGATCTTCTAGCTCCGCGATCTGTTCCGGCGTCAGACGATGGTCCGTGAGGATCGCGCGCCATCCAGGGGGCAACTGGCGCTGCACTTCGTCGACCGCACGGTGCTGCGGCATGGCCGCGGCCCAATAGCGCGTCTCGGCGCCTTTGGTGGCAGCTACGACATATATGCCGATATCGCTCATGACCCCAACAGGCGCTCGTCCCTTGCCCCGCGGATTTGGGCAAATAGTTTTGTGGCATGAGCCCAACGGCGTCAGTCGTGACCTAAGGTCACACGACCGGCGTGCACCGCTATCGGATCAGGTAGCGGCTCTTTGAGCGCGGGTACCGCTGCGGCCGTCCCGGTGCGGCAACAGTGACCTTGTCAACCGATCGGACAATGCTTGATCATCCTGGCCTGATCATCCTGCGAAATCAGGCGTTGCTGCCCCGACGGCGGTGATCCCAGACGGTCACTGCGTCCAGACTGCTCGAATAAGCCAAGCGCCATAAGGCGCTCTAGCTCATGGGGGAATTGCCATGGTTGTGGTCCGCAGGAAGTTTCTGAAATTCGCCGCCGCCATTGCGGCATGGCCGGCGCTCGCGCGCACGGCAAGAGCCAATCCTTTCCGGCGCGGCCGGTCCACATTTTGGTCGGCTTTCCCCCCGGCACTTCGTCCGACATCATGGCGAGGCTCATGGGCCAATGGCTGTCGGAGCGGCTCGGCCAGCAATTCGTCGTCGAAAATCGCACCGGCGCCGGCACCAATGTCGCCACCGACGCGGTCGTGCACGCCTCGCCCGACGGCTACACGCTGCTTTGGGTCACCCAGACGAACGCGATCAATGCCACCCTCTACGACAACCTGAATTTCAATTTCATCCGCGACATCGCGCCCGTTGCCAGCATCATCAGCGTTCCGGCCGTCATGATGGTCAATCCATCCGTTCCGGCCAAGACCGTTCCTGAGTTCATTGCTTATGCCAAGGCCAATCCGGGCAAGATCAACATGTCGTCGCCGGGGATCGGCAGCATCAATCATGTCGCCGGCGAACTCTTCAACATGATGGCCGACGTCAAATTGATTCACGTTCCCTATCGCAGCAGCCAGTTTCCCGATCTGCTCAGCGGCCAGGTGCAGGTGACGTTCAATCCGCTGCCGTCCTCGCTCGATTTCATCAGATCCGGCAGGCTGCGCGCGCTTGCGGTGACGAGCGCGACGCGCGCGGCGGCGTTGCCGGACACGCCTCCGCTCGGCGAATTTCTGCCGGGCTACGAGGCCACCGCATGGTTCGGCATCGGCGCGCCGGCGAATACGCCGTCCGACATCGTCGACAAGCTCAACAAGGAGATCGCTGCCGGGCTCGCCGATCCTGCGTTCAAGGCCCGGCTCATCGACCTTGGCGGCGCGCCGACGGCGATGTCGCCCGCGGATTTCGGCAAATTCATTGCAGCCGAAACCGAGAAATGGGCGAAGGTGGTCAAGTTCTCCGGCGCCAAAGCTGAGATGAGACAAGGCGGAGTGAGCCGCGTAAACGAATTCGCCGCGGCGCGTCCACGCGCAGGCGGCAACCTCACCCCATCAGCGTCACGGTTTCCCGGCCGATCAGGCGGCCGAGCGAACGCAGCCGGTTCAAGACGCGCTCGCCGGAGAGGGCTGCGAATTCGCCGGGCAGCCGCAGCGCCAGGCGATGCCGCTCGACGGCAAGCGAGGTCTCGGTAAGCACGCCCGGCATCGCCGCCGAAATCACGTAAGCGAGCCGCAGCGCCGCGCCGAGCACGCGGGCGCGGTCGAGCATGCGCGTCGACACCAGCTCGCGCAGCCGCGGCGACAATTCGTCGTCCATGACCAGGCCGACATGACGGAAGAACACCGCGAGCGCCAGATAGGCGCGGCCCGGATGGTCGATGCCCATGAAGCCGCCATGGGCGATGATATTGAGCGATTGCTCGCCGCGATAATCGGGATGCGCGCGCCAGCCGATATCGGCGAGCAGGCACGCGGCATGGCGCAGCCGGCGCTCTTCGCCGGTTTCCTCGAGGCCTGAGGTCGCCATGAAACGGTCGGTCCAGGCGAGCAGCTCTTCGCCGTGTTGCGGCGAGCGCGAGCGCAGCTGATTGAGATGACGCGCCGCCTCGATCAGCGCGTCCTTTTCCTTCTCTTTCTTTTTCAGCAGCGAATACAGCAAGCCCTCGCGGATGCCGAGCGCCGAGAACACCACCTGGCGCGGCTTGCCGACGCGCAAGATGTTTTCCAGCACCAGCGCCGCATAGGGCAAGAGCGGCCGCCGCGCATTGTTCACCACTTCGATATTCGACAGCGTCTCGACATCGACCCGGTGCAAGAGCCTGGCGAATTCGAGCGCCTCATCGGCGGCGATAGCGTAGCCGTGCATCACGTGCAGCGGATAGCCGGTCTGCCACATATGCAGACGCGCCAGCGAGCGCCAAGTGCCGCCGACAGCATAGAAGATGCGATCCTCGCAGGCCCGCAGCATCGGCAAATTGTTGAGCGTCTTGCTCACGAATTTCGCCGCCTTCTTGACCGACCGCGACGAAATATCGGCCAGCGCCAGGCCGCCGAGCGGGCGCGTCACGCCATGCCGCGCCTGCGTGCCGCGAACGTCGACCAGTTCGAGCGAGCCGCCGCCGAGGTCGCCGACAATGCCGTCGGCGCGATGCACGCCGGAAATCACGCCGAGCGCGGTGAGATCGGCCTCGCGCGTGCCCGACAGCACTTGGATATTCGTGCCGATGGTCGCTTCGGCAAGCTTGATGAAGGCCGGGCCGTTCTTGGCGTCGCGGCAGGCGGCGGTGGCGATGGCGAGCGTTTTCTTCACCCCCATGGTCTGGCACAGCGCGCGAAAGCGCTTGAGCGTCGCGAGCGCGTGCTGCACGGCGTCGGCGGCGAGGAGCTTCGTCGACTGCACTTCGCGGCCGAGACCGCACAAGGCCTTCTCGTTGAAAATCTCGGTCGGGCTGCGGGTGAGCCCTTCATAGACGACCAGCCGCACGGAATTCGAGCCGATGTCGACCACGGCGATCGGCGGGCCGTGATCGAGGCGTCCTTGAGCGTCGTCGTCCGTAAGCGTCATCGGTCGCAATCAGCACAAAGGCCTGTGACGATACCGCAGAGCATGTGTCGCAAGAATTTTCGGCTTGGGTCGCGCCGGCTTGGATCGCGCCGCCTTGGGCCCGGCAGGGCGGCATCTGCCGATCCTACGCGATTCGGAGTCCCGTCACATCGGCCGGCTGCCACGGGCCGGCTCCCACGGGCTGGCTCGCACAGGCCGGCTCACACCGGTTCCGGCCGATGCCGCAATCGCGGCACGGAATCCTTCGGCGATTTGCCGCGACCCGACAGGCTCGGATTGGTCATGAAGTAGGTCGTGCAGTTGAACTCTTCCTCGCCCGGCGCCGGTTCGACGCGCGACGACGAACCGTCGCCGTGAAGCTGCCAGCTCTGCTGGTTGTCTTTCAGATTGGCGACCATGATCTGCTCGAGCACCTGCTCGTGCACGGTCGGATTGAGGATCGGGCACAGCACCTCGACGCGGCGGTCGAGATTGCGCGGCATCATGTCGGCGGAGGCCATATACACGGCGGCCTTCGGATGCGGCAGGCTGTGGCCGGAGCCGAAGCAATAAATACGCCCATGCTCGAGAAAGCGGCCGACGATCGATTTGACGCGGATATTGTCGGACAGTCCGGGAATGCCCGGCCGCAAGCAGCAGATGCCGCGCACCACGAGTTCGATCGGCACGCCGGCGTTCGAGGCGCGGTAGAGCGCGTCGATGATGTCGGGATCGACCAGCGCATTCATCTTCATCCAGATCGCGGCGGGCCGCCCGGCTTTGGCATTGGCGATCTCTTCGTCGATATGGGCGTGGATGCGATTGCGCAGCGACAGCGGCGACACCGCCATGCGCTCGAGCTCGGCCGGCTCGGCATAGCCGGTGACGAAATTGAAAACGCGGGCGACGTCGCGCGCGATGATCGGATCGCAGGTGAAGAACGACAGGTCGGTATAGATGCGCGCCGTGACCGGGTGATAATTGCCGGTGCCGACATGGCAATAGGAGGCGAGCGAGGTGCCCTCGCGGCGCACCACGAGCGATAGCTTGGCGTGGGTCTTCAGTTCGATGAATCCGAACACCACCTGCACGCCGGCGCGTTCGAGGTCGCGCGCCCAGCGGATATTGGCCTCTTCGTCGAAGCGCGCCTTCAATTCGACGAGCGCTGTGACCGACTTGCCGGCATCGGCTGCCTCGGCGAGCGCCTTGATGATCGGCGAATCGGCCGAGGTCCGATAGAGCGTCTGCTTGATGGCGACGACGTCGGGATCGCGCGCCGCCTGCTGCAGGAAGTTCACCACCACGTCGAAGGATTCGTAGGGGTGGTGGACGACGAAATCCTTC
Source organism: uncultured Alphaproteobacteria bacterium (assembly GCA_963761595.1). Taxonomy (GTDB): domain Bacteria; phylum Pseudomonadota; class Alphaproteobacteria; order Rhizobiales; family Xanthobacteraceae; genus BOG-931. Next base: position 197,093 of record CAVXHE010000010.1, on the reverse strand, counting down.
TGCCGGATCGCGGCGAAGCAATCGCCGCCATGGTCGCGGACGCGGTCCGGATAGCGCGGCGTATAGGGCACGAATTCGAGATCCGGCCGGTTGAGATTGGCGATCTGTCCCATCTCGTTGAGCGCGAGCACGCCGTCGACGCTGAACACGCCTTCGTCGGTCACGCCGAGAAGATGCTGCACGAAGCGCAGCAGCTCGTTCGGCATCTTCGCCTCGATGTCGAGCCGGATCACAAAGCCGCGGCGGCGGCGCTTCAACGCGGTCTCGAATACGCGCACGAGATCTTCGGCTTCTTCGAGGATTTCAACTTCGGAATCACGGATGACGCGGAACGCGCCGAGTCCCTTCACCGCATAGCCGGGGAACAGCTTGCCGATGAACAGGCTGGTGACGCCTTCGATCGAGATCAGTCGCACCTCGCCGCCGTCGCCCGATTGCGGCAGCCGCACGAAGCGCTCGATGCGGTTGGGCATGCGGATCAGCGCATTCATCGCCTTGCCGTCCTTCACCCGCGACAGCTGCAAGGCGATGGTGACGCCGAGATTGGGAATGAACGGGAACGGGTGCGCCGGATCGATGGCGAGCGGCGTCAGCAAGGGGAAAACGTGGGCGAGGAAATAATCCTCGAGCCAGGCTTTCTCCGCCCGCGTCACGTCGGGGCCGTCGATCAGAACGATGCCGGCTTGCCCGAGCTCGGTCCGCAGCTCGCGCCATTGCGCCTGCTGGTCTTCGAACACCAACGAGACGGTTTCGGCGATGCGCTCGAGCTGCTCGGCGGGGGTCAGGCCCTCCGGGCTCTTGGTCGCTGATGCCTTCGCGGACCTGCGCGCCGAGGCCGGCGACGCGGACCATGAAGAACTCGTCGAGGTTATTGGCGGAGATCGCCAGGAATTTAAGCCGCTCGAGCAGCGGGTTCTTCCGGTTGGCCGATTCTTCGAGCACGCGGCGATTGAAGTTCAGCCAGGACAACTCACGGTTGATAAACCGGTCCGGACTGGCCAAAAGATTCGCCGCGGCATGGCGCGCGCCGGGCTCCGACACGCGCTCTTCGGCGCGCCGCAGCGACGCGGATTCTCGCGCAGCAGCAGTTGCTTGGCCGCGGTCGGCCATGGTTTTCTCGTGCTCCTCGAAGGCGACATTGGCCACTATGCAACAATCCTGTGAAATTTGCCTATGCACATAACGCGCAACCCTCGCCGCATCGTCAAGACCGGGGACATCGTCAAGACCCGGTAAAGGTCGCGGCGCAAAGCGACGAAATCGGGGCCGTCGCGGAATCTACGCATTAAGCGCTGTCGCGAAACATCTCCGCCGCCAAAGCCCGGCTGGGCGGCCGTCCCTGCCGCAGCGCTTCCTTGTCGAGCGCGATCACCGCGCCGCGCGCCGCAGCGAACGAACGCTCGATATGGGTCAGAAGATAGCGCACGACGCTCTCGTCGAGCGTGAGCTGACGATCGGCAGCGACCTTGACCAGCACGCCGCGCAACAGGGCGTCGTCAGGAGCGTCGAGCGCCACGACCGGCAAGGCCCGCAGCCGCGACATCAGGTCGGGCAGGCTCACCGGCCAAAGCGAAGGTACGGTTCGCGCCGTGAACAGGAGGAACGCGCCTTCCTCGCGCGCCAGATTGATCAGATGGAATAGCTTCGGCTCGTCTTCGAGCGCCGCCGCATCTTCGACCACCAGCGCGCCCGTTGCGAGGGCTGCGGGCAAATCGACGTCGCCGAGGTGGCGCCCGGACACGACGCGCGCGCCCGCCGCCCCAGCCCAGATCGTCGCCAGATGCGTCTTGCCCGAGCCTTCCGGGCCGACCAGCGCGACAGCGCGCGCCGGCCAATCCGGCCAGGACTCGATCAACGCCAGCGCCGCTTCATTCGGCGGGCCGGATAGGAAATCGTCACGCGCATAGCTTTCGGCGTGATCGAGCGCGAGCGCGAGCTGACGCGGAAAGGAGGACATAGGCTGCGACATCAACGAAGACATGAACGACGACATAGACGATGATACGGCGCGCGCCTAGGAATATCCGTCTCCAGTATAGAGCGGCGACGCCAAGTAACGGCGCACCGCAAAACGGATCAGGACGCCCGCCGCTGCCGCCAGCGGCACGGCGAGCAGCAGCCCGACAAAGCCGAACAGATAGCCGAACGCGATCAAGGCAAACATCAGCCAGACTGGATGCAGCCCGACGCTGTGGCCGACGAGATAGGGCGCCAACACATTGCTTTCGAGAAACTGGCCGAGCAGGACGACACCGGCGACGATCGAGGATTCCGCTCCAATCCGGGAAGAATTGCGCGACCGCGACCGCGAGCGAGAGCACCAGCGCGGTCAGCGAGCCGACATAGGGAATGAAGCTGATCAGCCCCGCTACGACGCCGATCAACAGCCCGAAGCTCAAGCCCGCCAGCGTCAAGCCGACGGCATAATACGATCCGAGGATCAGACACACGCCGGACTGGCCGCGTACATAGGCCGAGATCGTCGCGTCGATGTCTTTGAAGAGACCGCGCACGGTGTCGCGCTGCGGCAGCGGGATCAGGCGGTCGAGCGTGTCGACCATGCTGTCCCAGTCGCAGATCAGATAGAACGCCACGACCGGCGTGATGATGACCAGCGAGAAGATCGAAATCAGCGCCTGGCCTTTTTCCCAGGCCGAGGCGAGAAGGCCGGTCAGATAGCCCGCCGCCTGATTGAAGAGATCGCCAACCGACTTGTCGGCGCCGACAAGATTGTCGCCGACGAGGCGTTTGGTCCACGGATGGCCTGGATCGCTGACGAAAGCTTGCAGACGTTGCGCGTAGCTCGGCGCATTCTCGATCAGCCCGGAAAACTGTCGCGCCAGAACCGGCGCAATCAGAAGAAACAGAATAGCGAACGCGACGACGAAACCGCCGAGAATGAGAAGGGCGGCGATGAGCCGGCTCATGCCGCGCTTGCTTAAGCGTTCGGCCAGAGGATCGAGCACGTAGGCGATCGCCATGCCGAGAACGAACGGCAGCAGGATCGGGCTCAACAGCCACAACAGCGCGGCAAAGACCACGAGCGCCGCAAGCCAGAACACGATATTGCGTTCAAAGTGCATCGCCCGCCCTTGCCCGCCGGATCAGCTCTCGGCGCCGAACGAATTCATGTGGCGAACCCACTCGGCGAGATAGAAGGCGATGGAGAGCAAGGTCAAGATCGCGACCAGCGCCATCAGGAGCTTGGCCGCAGCCGCGGCGTCGAAGCTGAACGCCTGCTCGGCCAGAACCAGCACGGCGAGCACGATCTGCGCCGCCGTATTGGCTTTCGATACCAAGAGCGGCCGGATCGGCATCGGCTTACCCACCAGCAGCGACAGCATGAAAGCGCTGACGATCATGATGTCGCGCGACACGACCAGGATAACGAGAAAGATCGGCAGCGCGGTTGCGATACCGAGCGAAATATAGATCGAGACGATCAGCGCTTTGTCGGCGAGCGGATCGAGATAGGCGCCAAGCTCGCTTTTCATCTGGAAGCGCTTGGCCAGGAACCCGTCGACGGCGTCGCTGATGCCGGCCACCAGGAACAGGATAAAGGCGATGCGCATCTCTCCCGAGATGATCGCCCAGACCACGACCGGCACCAATAGGATGCGGCCCAAAGTGATGAGATTTGGGATACTCAAAAGCTGCCCCGGCTAGCGCTTCGGCGGTTCAACTGGGCAAAGGCCGGGTCCGACCGACATTTCGCGCGCAGTCCAAGAAGACACAATATACCTATCCCACAATATACCGACGCCCGCGCGCTTGCGCACCCCGCGATTCCGACGTAGGAGGCGCAAGCTTTGCCTCCCCACGGGGGAGGATTCTCGATCCGAATTGGTGGCTTTCGTGGATGAGGCGCGCTACGCGGACTCAGGCGTCGATATCGATGCCGGCAACCGCATGGTGGATTTGATCAAGCCCCTGGTGCGCGCCACGGCGCGCGCCGGCGCCGGCGCCGAAATCGGCGGTTTTGGCGGGCTGTTCGATCTCAAAGCCGCCGGTTTCACCGACCCGATCCTGGTCGCCGCGACCGATGGCGTCGGCACCAAGGTCAAGATCGCGATCGAAACCTCCCGCCACGACACGATCGGCATCGACCTGGTCGCCATGTCGGTCAACGATCTCGTCGTCCAAGGCGCCGAGCCGCTGTTCTTCCTCGACTATTTCGCCTGCGGCAAGCTCGACCCGGCGGTCGGCGCCGATGTGGTGAAAGGGGTCGCTGCGGCCTGCCGCGAGGTCGGCTGCGCGCTCATCGGCGGCGAGACCGCGGAAATGCCCGGCGTCTATCACGGCCACGATTACGACTTGGCCGGGTTTGCCGTCGGTGCCGTGGGCCGCAAAGACTTGCTGCCGCGAAGCGACATCGCCGTGGGCGATGTCGTGGTCGGGCTTGCCTCGACCGGCGTGCATTCGAACGGTTATTCGCTGGTGCGGCGCGTAGCGGAAATAGCGAAACTCACGTGGGGGGATCCGGCGCCGTTCGAACCGTCGAAGAGCCTCGGCGAAGCGCTCTTGACGCCGACCCGGCTTTACGTGCGGTCATGTCTTGCCGCGCTACGCGAGACCAAAGCGGTCAAGGCGCTCTCCCACATTACCGGCGGCGGCTTTATCGAGAACATTCCGCGCGTTTTGCCGCAAGGTCTGGGCGTGTCGCTCGAGCTCGATCGCGTTCCGGTTTTGCCGGTGTTCAAATGGCTCGCGACGGCGGGAAACATCAACGAGCACGAAATGCTGCGCACCTTCAATTGCGGCATCGGCATGATCGCGGTGCTCGATCGCAACACCGCGGAAGCCGCCTGCGAGCGCTTTACCAAGAACGGCGAGACCGTCGTTCGCCTCGGCGAGGTCGTCCTCGCGTCCGGCGGCGAGCGCGTCGGCTTTCGCGGACATCTCGACCTGAACTTTCGAGCCGCATGAACGAGAAATGAAAAAACGCGTGGCGGTGCTGATCTCGGGCCGCGGCTCGAACATGACGGCGCTGATCGAAGCGGCCAAGGCGCAAGACTATCCGGCGGAAATCGTTCTTGTAGTGTCGAACCGGCCCGACGCATTGGGCCTCGTCCGCGCGCGCGAAGCCGGCATCGCCACCGCGCTCGTCGATCACACCGCCTTCGGCAAGGATCGCGAGGCGTTCGAGCGCGCGCTTGATGCCGAACTCGAAGCAAAACGGATCGAGATCGTCTGCCTCGCCGGATTCTTGCGGCTATTGACGCCCTGGTTCGTCAACCGCTGGAGCGGCCGCATGATCAACATCCACCCGGCTTTGTTGCCGCAATTCAAGGGGCTCGACACGCACCGCCGCGCGCTCGAGGCCGGCGTGGAGGAGCATGGCGCCACGGTCCACTTCGTCAGCGTCGGCATGGACGAAGGCCCGGTCATCGTTCAGCGCTCCGTCCCCGTGCTCAACAGCGACACGGAGGCAACGCTCGCGGCGCGCGTTCTCGAGGTGGAACACCAAATCTATCCGCAGGCGCTGCGCCTGGTGGCCGAGGGCCGCGTCCGTTTCGCTTGAACGAACTTTAAAAAGCAAAAAAACCGGACCTAAAAAACCCCCGGCGTTACACCGGGGGCCGCGAGAACCGGATTTTGAACCGGAGTATTTCCTGGTTGGCTCACGCCACCTTTAAGTTTTCAGCCGCGGTCCTGCCGCGATTGGTGACAAGCTCGTACTCTATAGTTTGACCCTCGTTGAGCGAGCGCAGCCCGGCGCGCTCGACAGCGGAGATGTGAACGAAGACGTCCTTATCGCCGGTCGTCGGCATGATGAAGCCGTAGCCCTTTGTCGAGTTAAACCATTTGACGGTGCCCTTCTGCATCGCCTGTCTCCTAATTTCATTCCAGATGTCGGTGAAGGTGCAGGCGCGACTTTCGCAAGTCGATGTCCAAACCGATTTGCAAATGGATTTGCAAATGGATTTGCAAGTCGATTTTCATGTCGCGTGCGGGAGCCGTGCTTCGCGCCACAAGCTAGATTTTGGGGGGAAGTCCGAAACGGAGAAGTCCGAGGCGATTGAGTCGGCAAGGCAGCACCGAGCGGATGACCAAAATCCGATTGCGCAACAAGGAAGCCAAAGAAATGCGGCGCAAGAGTGGCTGCAATGTTGCGAAAAGATTCGTCGCACGATGCGCGTGCGTTGCTAAGTGGCGCTCGCTTCCGCGCGCGCTTTCTCGGCGCGAACTTTGGCGGCTTCATGCAGACGCGACCACAATCCACCCGCAGCAATGGCGAGCAATGTCGCGGCGCCGGCCGCCGCCAACTCGGCCTCGTGCGCGAAGTTTTCGCCGAAGGCTAAAGCGAGATGTCGCACCACCGCCGGGTCGGTCGCGATGACGCCGCCGGCGACCCAGCCGAGAAGGCCAGCGCCCGCCCAGATCAAAATCGGAAAGCGATCGAGCAGAACCGTGATCAAAGCCGCGCCGACTACGATCAACGGAATGGACACGGCGAGACCGATGACGAGCAGCAGCAGATTGCCCTGCGCAAGCGCGGCTATGGCGATGACGTTGTCGAGACTCATGACGACATCGGCGACGGCGATGATCATCACCGCGCGCCACAAATGCGCGGCTGCCTGGATTTCGCCCTTGTCGGGTTCTTCCGGCACGATCAGCTTCGCGGCAACGAACAACAGCGCGACGCCACCGACGAGCTTCAGATAAGGCAACAGCATCAGCTCGGCGACGACGCCGATGAGGATGACGCGCAAGAGCACGGCGACGCCGGCGCCGATGCCGATGCCCCAGCGCCGCTGTTCCGCCGGCAACCCCCGGCAGGCCATGGCGATGACCACGGCATTGTCGCCGGACAACAGGATATCGACGAATATGATCTGGAGAACGGCGAGCCAGAATGCCGGCAGGTCCAATTGGGCGGCGCTAGCGTGAAACCACTCGCGCCACGGCGCGAGGTGCAGATATTGCGCGACCGATCCCACGCCGCGCTCTAGAGCGAAATTGCTTTAGAAGGAATCATATAGGCGCTCTAGCATTTTGACGGAGCATGATCTTTTCGGAAAACCGGTTTCCACTTTTCCGGATCATATCTAGCCGACAATCTCATTGCCGGAAAAGAACTGCGCGATTTCCTTTTCCGCAGTGTCGGCGGCATCGGAGCCGTGCACGGAATTCTCGCCGATCGATTTGGCGTGTTCCTTGCGGATCGTGCCGGGCGCCGCCTTGGCCGGATCGGTCGCCCCCATCAGGTCGCGATAGGCCGCAACCGCGTTTTCGCCCTCGAGCACCTGGACGACGACCGGGCCGGAGGTCATGAAGTCGACGAGCTCGCGAAAGAACGGCCGCGCGCGGTGCACGCCGTAAAACGTCTCCGCTTCGGCGGTCGTCATCCGCACGCGCTTTTGCGCAATGATCCGCAGACCTTTCCTTTCGATCATCGCATTGATGGCGCCCGTCAAATTGCGGGCGGTCGCATCAGGCTTGATGATCGAGAATGTACGCTCGATCGACATCAAATCATCCTTCGGACAAATTTTCCTTCGGGGGGATTGCGAAAGCGGCGTCGAACCGCGCCGGGCTTATAGCCTCCGCTCCTGTTTCCGGCAAGCGCTGACGCCCCCATGAACGCGCGGTGAACGACGCCGCGACCGGGTTCAATTCTGAGCGGCCTTTTTCGGCTTTGTCGGCTTTTTCTTCGCGACCTGCGCCGGCGCAGGCGCTTGGGGGACGCTGTCCATCTCGGTCAGCGCGCCGCGCAGGAAATGATAGACGCCCGCGCGCGGGCCGCTCGGAAAGGTCAAAACCGCGGTGCGGTCGCCGTTCGGCGCATTGCCGATCTGGACAGACGAAGGCTGCCCGGCGCGAAAGATCACGTCACACTCACTCATGCCCAGCGCGACGCCGCCACCCATCAAGGAAGAAGTGTCGCTGGTCGGCGCTGCACCAAGAGGCGTTCCGGGCGGCGTACCTGCCCCGGGAGCGGGAGCCGCCGGTGCTGCGGCTGCAACGGGCGCCGGACATGACCCGCTGGTGTTAACCAGGTCGTTCGGCGTGATCGGCTTTTGGTCTTTTCTTGTTTCCGAAAGCTCGGAAAAGGTATAGCCGGCGCTGCGCGCGGTGACATCGAAGGGCTTGGCAAACCAGGCTTGGCCGGTGCCCACGTCGCTGCCGCAGCCGCCGAGCGCAACAGCAACTGCCAGCGCCGTGCCAACGCCCGCCCAATGTGATCGAAGCAGCACCCAATCGTCCCCTAAACCCAACCCGCTTTGCAGCTTGCGCGTATTTGTGGTGCGATCATGACGCCGGGTTCCAGGCCAGAACGCAACCATTGCACAAACGTGACAATTGTATCAGAACCCATAAAGCCATTCCGGTAAAGATTAAAATCACTCGGAAAGACAGAGACTTGACCCAAATCCTCGCCAGCCGCCGAACAGTGTCATTGTGATACAGATCACGGATTATTTTCCCGACCGACGCGACACTGCGCTTTGTTTACGCGCCAGCATCCACCACGGCTCACCAGGCCGTTAGTCGTTTTCGGGGGTTTATATGCAACTGCAATTCGTTGGCTGCGGCGATGCCTTCGGTACCGGCGGACGCTTCAACACCTGTTTTCATCTGGTCGGGCGCGACATCAACGCGCTGATCGACTGCGGATCGTCGTCGCTCGTCGGCATGAACAAGCTGGCGATCGACCGCAACGCTATCAACACGATCTTCATCACCCATTTTCATGCCGACCATATCGGCGGCCTGCCGTTCTTTATTCTCGAGGCGAACTATATCCTCAAACGCCAAAGCGCGCTGACCATCGCCGGACCGCCCGGGCTGAAATCGCGTTACGCCGAGATGATGGAGAGCGCCTATCCCGGCACGTCGAGCCTGCAATTGTCGTTTCCGCTGACGCTTCGCGAACTTGAAATCGGCAAGCGCAACGAGCTCGGCCATGTGCGCGTGACACCATACCGCGTCGTGCACGACGATCGCGCCGGGCCCTGCCTCGGCTATCGCTGCGAAGCCGAGGGCAAGACCGTCGCTTATTCCGGCGATACGCAGTGGACCGACAGCATCATCGATATCGGACGCGACGCCGACCTGTTCATTTGCGAGGCCTATACGCGGGACAAGCCGATCACGAGCCACATGGCGCTGAGCTCGCTGGAAAAGCATCTCGACCAGATCCGGCCGAAACGTCTCATCCTCACCCATATGAGCAACGACATGCTGGCGCGCCGCGCCGAGGTGCCGTTCGAGTCCGCCGAAGACGGCATGATCGTCAAAATCTGAGTCATTCAGCGTCATGCCCGCACTTGTTGCGGGCATCCACGTCTTTGCAGCCGTGAGATAAAGTCGTGGATGGCCGGAACAAGTCCGGCCATGACGATCTCAGAATTTACGCGCCGAGCGCTGCTTCAATAGCGGCCAGCGCGGCATTGGCCTTCGAGCCGTCGGGGCCGCCGGCCTGCGCCATATCCGGCCGGCCGCCGCCGCCTTTGCCGCCCAGCACTTCGGCGCCCTTCTTCACGAGGTCGACGGCATTGAAGCGCGCCACCAGATCGTTGGTGACGCCGACCACGACGCCGGCTTTGCCGTCGCCGGTGACGCCGACGATCGCGACCACGCCGGAGCCGACTTTCTTCTTGCCTTCGTCGGCGAGGCTGCGCAGGTCCTTGAGCTCGATGCCCTCGACCGCGCGCGCCATCAGCTTGAAGTCGCCGATGGTGCGCAGTCCGTCGGCACCGTCGCTCTTGCCGCTGCCGCCCATCGCGAGTTTTTTCTTCGCGTCGGTCAATTCGCGTTCGAGCTGCTTGCGCTCTTCGACCAGCGCCGCAACGCGGCCCGGCACATCGTCGACCGGCACGCGCAATTCGGACGCCGTCGCCTTGGCGAGCTTGGCGAAATGATTGGCATTGCCGCGCGCCGCCTTCGCCGTCAGCGCCTCGATGCGGCGCACGCCGGCGCCGACCGCCGATTCACCGACCACGGAGATGATGCCGATATCGCCGGTGCGCCTGACGTGGGTGCCGCCGCACAATTCGATCGACCAGCCCAGCGTATTGCCGCCGCCGGATGTTGCAAGATTTTCGCCCATCGCAACGACACGAACCTCGTCGCCGTATTTCTCGCCGAACAGCGCGCGGGCGCCGGACGCTCGCGCGTCGTCGATCGGCATCACCCGCGTCGTCACCGGAGAATTCTGCAGCACCATGTCGTTGGCGATGTCCTCGACGCGCTCGATCTCCTCGCTGCTGAGGGGCTTCGGATGCGAGAAGTCGAAGCGCAGCCGGTCGGGCGCGACCAGCGAGCCCTTTTGCGCGACGTGATCGCCGAGCACCTGGCGCAACGCCTCATGGAGAAGATGCGTCGCCGAATGATTTTTCCGGATGGCGCCGCGCCGCGCATGATCGACGTCGAGCGCCAGCGCCATGCCCGGCTTCAGCGTGCCGTCCTCGACGGTGCCGATATGGGCGAACACATCGCCGAGGTATTTTTGCGTATCGGTGACCACAAAACGCACGCCGTCCGCGGTCAGCACGCCGGTGTCGCCGACCTGGCCGCCGGCCTCGCCATAAAACGGCGTCTGATTGAGAACGACGGCGCCGCTCTCGCCCTTGTTCAGCGTGGCGACTTCCTTGCCGTCTTTCACCAGCGCCGCGACGACGCCTTCGGCGCTTTCCGTCTCGTAGCCGAGAAATTCCGTGGCGCCTGCTTTTTCGCGCAGCGCAAACCACACCGCTGCGTCCGCGGCCTCGCCGGAGCCGGCCCATGACGCGCGCGCCTTCTTGCGCTGCTGCTCCATGGCGTCGGTGAAGGAAGCGATATCGACGCCGATGCCGCGCGGGCGGAGCGCATCCTGCGTCAGGTCGAGCGGAAAGCCGTAAGTGTCGTAGAGCGTGAACGCCGTCACGCCGTCGAACATGTCGCCCTTCTTGAGCGACTTCGACGCTTCGTCGAGTATCGACAAGCCGCGCTCGAGTGTGCGGCGAAAGCGGATTTCCTCGAGCTTGAGCGTCTCGGTGATCAGCGCATCGGCGCGGTGCAGTTCCGGAAAGGCCTGACCCATCTCGCGGATGAGCACCGGCACGAGCCGCCACATCAGCGGATCCTTGGCGCCGAGAAGTTCGGCATGGCGCATGGCGCGGCGCATGATGCGGCGCAGCACGTAGCCGCGGCCTTCGTTCGACGGCAAGACGCCGTCGGCGATGAGAAACGCGCTGGCGCGCAGATGATCGGCGATGACGCGATGCGACGCCTTGCGCTCGCCGTCCTGGTCGACGCCGGTGAGATCGGCCACCGCTTCGATCAGCGCGCCGAACAAATCGATCTTGTAATTGTCGTGGGTGCCTTGCAGCACCGCGGCGATCCGTTCGAGCCCCATGCCGGTATCGATCGAGGGCCGCGGCAGGTCGATGCGCTTGTTCGCGGCGAGCTGCTCGTACTGCATAAAGACGAGATTCCATATCTCGACAAAACGGTCGCCGTCGGCGTCGGGGCTGCCCGGCGGGCCGCCCGGAATATGGTCGCCGTGGTCGTAAAAGATCTCGGCGCAAGGACCACATGGGCCGGTATCGCCCATCGACCAGAAATTATCGCTGCCGGCGATGCGGAGGATTTTCCGCTCAGGCAGTCCGCTGATCTTTTTCCAGAGATCGAACGCCTCGTCGTCGTCGATATAGACGGTGGCCAGGAGCTTGTCGGCGGGAACGCCGTATTCCTTGGTGAGCAGCTTCCAGGCAAGCTCGATGGCGCGCTCCTTGAAGTAATCGCCGAACGAGAAATTGCCGAGCATCTCGAAAAAGGTGTGATGCCGCGCGGTATAGCCGACATTGTCGAGGTCGTTGTGCTTGCCGCCGGCGCGGACGCATTTCTGCGACGTCACCGCGCGCGAATAGGGCCGCTTTTCGAGGCCGGTGAAGACGTTCTTGAACTGCACCATGCCGGCATTGGTGAACATCAAGGTCGGGTCGTTGCGCGGCACGAGCGGCGAGGACGGCACGATTTCGTGCCCTTCGCGCGCGAAGTAACCAAGGAATGCGGACCGGATGTCGTTAACGCCTGTCATCGTGGGCAACTCTCTAGCCAGACCCCGCTCACCTGTCCAGGAAAGCACCGAATCAGCGGCGGAATTGATGTATAGCGGCAAAGTATATAAGTGCTGTTGCTGCGGCATGCCCGGTGATGTGCTGCGAGATTTGCCGCCAAACTGAGCAAGTAATGAACGACCAGAGCCGCAGTCCTCCCCTCCCCCCAACGCTCCAAGACCGACTTCGCCAGGATGGGCCGCACCGCCGCTTCGTCATGACAGCGGAGATCGCGCCGCCGGTGTCGTGCGATGGGCAGGAACTTTTGCGCAAAGCGGCCGCGCTCAAGGGCCTCGCCGACGCGGTCAATGTCACCGATGGTGCAGGCGCGCGTGCGCATATGGCGGCGCTTGCCGCCGCGAGCCTTCTCATCGGCGCCGGCGTCGAGCCGGTGCTGCAGCTGACCTGCCGCGACAAAAACCGCATCGCGCTGCAAAGCGAGCTGATGGGCGCAGCAGCCCTCGGCATCAAGAACCTCTTGATCCTCACCGGCGACGATCCGAAGGCCGGCGATCAGCCGGAGACCAAGCCGGTCTTCGACATCGATTCGAAGACGCTGATGGAAACGGCGCGCCGGCTGCGCGACGAGGGCACGCTGCCCACCGGCCGCAAGGTCGAGGGCAGGTGCGAATTCTTTATCGGCGGCGCCGACATGCCGGTCGACCCGCCGGCGGGCTTCAAGCCGAACAGCCTTCTCGGCAAGATCAAATCCGGCGCGCAATTCGCCCAGACCCAGTTCTGCATGGATGCCGGTATCGTGCGCCGCTATGTCGGCGCGCTCGAAGCGGCCGGCGTCACCCAAGAGCTTGCCATTCTCATCGGCGTCAATCCGCTGCGCTCGGCGAAGTCGGCGGCCTGGATGAAGAGCCACCTGTTCGGCACCATCATCCCGGACGCTTATATCGCGCGGCTGGAAAAATCCGCCGAGCCTGAGCGCGAAGGCATCCGCATCTGTGTCGAGCTGATCGAAGAGCTTGCGACCATTCCCGGCGTCGCCGGCGTGCACATCATGGCGCCGGGGAACGATGCGGCGATCCCGGAAGTGATCAAGCTCGTGAGGGCGCGGGTGCCAACAGCGGCTCGTTAAAATTGGATCGTCATGCCCGCGCTTGTCGCGGGCATCCACGTCTTTGGCGCAGAGCCAACACAAAGACGTGGATGGCCGGAACAAGTCCGGCCATGACGAATGATCACCAGCTCGCGAACTTATCACCCCTCCACACTCTTGATCTCCACCTCCGACGTCAGCGTCCGGTGCACCGGACATTTGTCGGCAATCTCCATCAGCCGCTTGCGCTGCTCGGCGTCGAGCTCGCCCTCGAAGGTGATCGTCCGATCGATGTGGTCGATCATGCCCTCTTTGGTTTCGCAGTCGGTGCAGTCGGTGGCGTAAATACGTCCGTGCTTGAGCCGGACCAGGGTGCGCTTGAGCGGCCACTGCTTGCGGTCGGCATAGAGCCGCACCGTCATCGACGTGCAGGCGCCGAGGGCTGCCAAAAGAAGATCGTAGGGGCCCGGCCCGCTGTCGAGACCGCCCACCTTGACCGGCTCGTCGGCAAGAAAGCGGTGCACGCCGGCGACGACCTCGTTCTGCAGATTGCCGTGCCGGGTCTCGCGCACGACGACGAAGCCTGGCTCGCCGGCTTCGTTCAGGCTGCTGTCGGCCGCCGCATCGACCATATCGAGATAGCGCTCGGCCCAGGCGGCGATGACATGGGCGACATAGACGGCGTCGCTCGGCTTGCGCAGCAGGTGATCGGCACCCGAAAGCGAGATGAAGCTTTTGGGATGTTTGGCCGCCAGAAAAATCTTGCTGGCATTGTCGATGCCGACGGTGTCGTCGGTCGGCGAGTGAAAGACGAGCAACGCTTTGTGCAGCTCGGCGATGCGGCCGGAAAGCTTCTGCTCGGCGATATCGTCGAGCAGTTCGCGGCGGATACGGAACGGCCGGCCGACCAGCGACACTTCCACCTCGCCTTTCTCCCTGATTTCGTCGACGTGATCGCCGAGCAGGCCCGCGACATGCGCCGGGTCGAACGGCGCGGCGATCGTCACCACGGCGCGTGCGTCGGGAATACGGTGGGAAGCTGCGAGCACCGCGGCGCCGCCGAGGCTGTGGCCGATCAGAATCGCCGGCGCGCCGATCGTTGCGCGCAGATGGTCGGCGGCGGCGACCAGATCGTCGACATTGGAGGAAAACGTGGTGTTGGCGAACTCGCCTTCGCTGGCGCCGAGCCCGGTGAAATCGAAGCGCAGCACCGCGACGCCGCGCAATTTCAGGCCCTCCGCAATCAGCCGCGCCGCCTTGATGTCCTTGCCGCAGGTGAAACAATGGGCAAACAGCGCCACCGCCCGGATCGGCCCCTCCGGCCGGTCGAGCAGCGCGGCGAGCGTGTCGCCCTGCGGATTGGGAAAGTCGAAGCGTTCGCCCGGCATCGGTGGCTCCTGTGCTTACTGTCTTCGCCTGCCCCTACCCTCGTCACCACCGGGCTTGACCCGGTGGTCCATGCTGAGGTGCAGCGAATGCAATCTTACGGAAAGGTCGAGCAAGCTGCAGCTCAGCATGGATTGCCGGGTCAAGCCCGGCAATGACGAAATGAGAAGGCATTCTCGCGGTGCATGCGCCCCCGAGTTTTGTAAACTTCGCTACGGTTGAAGTGCGAAGAAGAGTCGGGCGACGAAAAAAGAAGGGGTGGTGCCTGCTTTTTTACTGTCCGCTACGCTCACCTCGCCAAATAAATAAGGAAGCGGAACGCCGACAGACGCGAAGTCCAACCTGCCGCGCTGCTGGCGCGGCCGCGCACCCAGCAGGATGCGCACATCTATCGGCGTTCCACCGCGGTTCTCCCTAGAGGGAGTCTTCCGTCCCTAGGCGCAACTTCAGGCCATGCTTCCGGGGACGTGGCAGAGCGCCGATCCGTAGGCATCCCCCGTCAGGGGGCAGTATCCGACGCAGTTTTTGCGGGCGTTACCCGCCCAACCTGTCCCTAGTCCAGCGAGCACCTCGCGGCCCAGTCCGTAATGCTGGGATGCTGATGCCCGAAGCTGCCCGGGAGCGGTTTGCAACACCGCCCGCGGGCACCGCCCTCGCTCCCGCCCTACGGTTGCCTCCGGAGCAGGTCCTTTACGTGAGCGAGAAATCAGCAAGAAGGATGTAACCGAAACGTGACTTTGTCAATGGAACGGAGACTTTTCGTTTCCGGGCGATTTTCGTGTCCACTTGATTATAGGGGAAAAGCACCGCTTCTGGGGAAAGGCCGTTTCCCGTCCGCTCTTTGGGGATTTTATTCGGCGGATCGGTGACCGGCGCTCCGATGTTTATTCCAACGGTTATTTGAGTGCTGACATCTCTTCGGGATTTTGACGCTGCAGCGCATTCTCCGATGCTGGAGGTCAACCTCAAATCTAACCTCGTGTCGCGCCTCAACGAGAGCTAAAGCAAAAGAATTTTGATTTCCTCAAGGCAGGGAGTTTTGTCGAGATTGTCTCATCGGCACTGCACACGTCTTATTCTCGCCCGAGAGAGCGCACCAAGCAGCCGGCCGAGGCAATGGGCAAATGGCGTGCCTAAGCTATTGCAGATGTTTTAAATTGTCCATCATTATACCAACGGCATTGTTTGATTTGGTTCGCCAAAACGCGCCGACTCTTCTTCATGTATTACATAGGGTACTGACGGTAAATCGACTCGTGAAGAAGTCTGGAGAATTTGGCGAATTTGACCGATTATAAATTCGCAGCGCTAGCTCGCCGGCTGGGACTTCAAAGCCCGAGGAGGTGAGCGAAGCCCGTAGGATGGTGGAGCGAAGCGATACCCTCAGAGCCTTGCGAGGAATGATGGTGGTTCGAGGGATTAGCACTACTGTCACGCTCGGCTTAATTAGCCGGAGCAAACCTCAACGAAGATCGGCCGTAATTAGTGATAAAGAACTTAGCCATTGAATTTGTCGCGGCAGCGCAATTAAGGACGCGCAGGTTGTTTACGGAGATTTCCATTCTGTTTGCTGTTCGCCGATCATAGCGGCGATACCCCCACCGCATTCGGTTGGATACTTCAGATGCTCTGACGTTTTTTGAGAACTAATGCATAAAGTATCGACGCAGCGTCTCAATAAACGTGAGCCTCACCCGACCCGCATTTGGATCCTTTGCCGAGCATTAGGACGCCCATAGCTCTTGAAGTCTGGCCGGCTCTCGTCGTAGGCTCCGCGCAACAGAGGAATTGCCAGGGACGGACTTACTGGCTGCATTTGCTTCACATTCCTTTACTTAAATCTTGTCGAGGCGAGCGTCATACTGCGCGGCAATCCTACTACGAACGAACGTAGTGGATCACCGATCACTATGCCAACAGCGTCTTCTGGGACCGTGCCTAGTACGCGGCCAATGTATCGCGCCAATCCGCTGGCTTCGGTGACGACTGTTGTTCCAAACCCTGAAAGCGCGCTAATGGCTTTTGCTTGTTCTTCCGTGACCGGGATCACGCTGTGTACCGGCGGTAGATCTGAATCTGCCATGTGCGCTTTATAGCCCGTAGGATGGGTGGAGCGAAGCGATACCCATCGTAAGCCGGCAAGCACAAGGATGGGTTTCGCTGCGCTCAACCCATCCTACACGCTTCCTGGGTCGCGCAGCCTATTCGTCAAATTCCTAAATGCCTCTTTTTCGGCATCGGACCAGTTGTCGCGCTCTCGATTCCGCGCGCGCTCGTCCACCGGTGCAGCGAACTCGGTCCGCCATGGACTGAAAGCGAACATCCAAAGTGCTACAATATTGGCCAGCGGAACCATTACCAACAAGGCAAGCCATCTGCTGAAGCCGGTTCGACGCAAAATCTGTGCGACCGGAATGCCAATTAAGAGGTAGTAGAACCCTAGTGAGAAGAGAATGATGACAAGTTTTTGCATTTACCGCCCCTCGTAGGAGCAATATTAGCCAACACCTAGTCCCGCGGCAATTCGTTGAGCCCGCGCCCAATCGCTGACAGAATTGCACATCGCCTAACACCTGGAGGACCCCGATGGCCTGTCATGATCATTGCGCCGCGCATGACTGCGCCCCCGATGCTGAATCGGCGGACTGTCGTCGCCGCGCTGGCGTCCACCGCCGTACTGACCGTTACTCCCCTGTCCGCACCAGACGCCCACGCCGAAGCCGGCGCCACGACCGCAAGCGCCGAGGACCTGCGCTTCATGCGCATCGCCTTGAACGAAGCGCGGCGCGGCGATTATCCGTTCGGGGCGGTGATCGTGAAGGATGGCAAGCTTCTGGCGCTCGGCCGCAATCTCGGGAAGACCCACGACGACCCGACGGCGCATGGCGAGATGACAGCGATCCGCCGCTGCCTCGCCGTGCATGGCTCGGCGCCGCTCAAGGGCGCAACGCTCTATACGTCCGGCGAGCCGTGCGTGATGTGCATGGGCGCGATCATCTGGTGCGGTGTCGGCCGGCTGGTCTATGCCGCTTCGGTGGCGCAGATCGCCGCCAAGATGAACCAGATCATGATTTCGGAAGCGCCGACGTCGCCGCCAAGGCGCCGTTCGATCCGATCAAGATCACCGGCGGCGTGCTCGCCGACGAAGCGGTGCCGATCTTGGCGCGCTAGGCCGCCTCCCCGTCACGCCACGTGTTCAAGACGGCAACAAAGACGTGGATGGCCGGAACAAGTCCGGCCATCACGACGATGATGACGACGCAGGGCGCTCAATGATCGAACCAATCCGGGAGCATCGATGCGGAGCCGAGGAGAAACACGAGACCTATCACGATACCCACCATAACCAGCCAAATGAGGCCCGCGATTATGGTCCAGCGCAGGCTGTCAGGAGCTAATCCGAACCGCGGCAAGAGTTTCCTGGTGAGCGCCGTTGAGGCGGTCGTGATGAGCGCACCGCCGGCGGCGATGCTGCCGACGATGCCGGCAATGAAAGGCCACGACGCGCTCGGCGGCAGCCACGGCGACAGCCACGCGGGCGCGGATCCCCGCCAATGGGCGAGCAGGGCCGCCAATCCAGTCATCCACACCAGAAGCTTTACGAAATTCGCGCCGAACGTGTCGGGAACGAGTCTTATCCCGCTGGTCCCGAGCACCCACACGATGAACTCATCGTCGGTGACGAATAAAAACGCGCCGAGAGCCATGGGAAATTTCGACGACCAGAAAAATCCGATGATGCTGAAAACGATCAGGTAAACTATGAACTTGCCGAAGTATGTTCTGCCCAAAGGCTCTGACGGTGGTGGTGGTGCTGACGGGTGCGATGAGACGCCGGCTTGTGACTCTCCGGCTTGTGCGTCACTGGGTTGGCTTTTCAACGACTTGAATTGCGCGACCGACCATGTGCGGCGTTAAGTCATGTGCTTACCTTAGCCCCAAGATCGACCAAGCATCGACCAAGCATGATGGGTTTCGCAAGAGCTCAACCTGCCCTACGCTGATACCATGGACTTGTAGGCATGGACTTGCAGGGAAAAACCGTCCTCGTCACCGGCGCTTCAAGCGGCATCGGCAAGGCCATTGCCGTCGCGTTTGCGGGCAAGCGCGCGCATGTGCTGGTGCATTACGGCAAAAACAAAGCGGGCGCGCAGGAGACGCTCGACGCGGTCAAGAAACTTTCCAGCGGCAGCCTGCATCAGGCCGACCTCATGAACCGCGATCAGATCGCTGAGCTGTTTGCCGACATCAAAAAGACGGCGCCGGCCATCGACGTGCTGGTGAACAATGCCGGCGACGCCAAAGCGGGCGACATCGATGACGATGAAGTCTGGGACTATGAGTACAAGAATATCTTGTTGTCCGCGGTGCAGGTGAGCCGCGCGTTTCTCGCGCTGCCGTCGCCGCATCTGCGCAAGATCATCAACATTACGTCGCTCTATGGGAATCTTGCGACCGGCGAGCCGCACTATCTGCAATACTCCGCCTTCAAGGCGGCGCTGGCGAGCGTCAGCGCCACGCTGAACAAATCGAGCGCGCCAAACGTCATCGTCAATGCGATCGCGCCGGGCTACACCGAGACGCCGGCCTGGGCCGGCGCTCCGCCGGACATTGTCGAGGCCTGTGCGCGCGCCACATGCATCGGCCGCTTCGTTAAGCCCGAAGAGGTCGCGCACGCCGCCGTGTTCATTGCGGAAAACGACGCGCTCGTCGGACAGGTGCTCACGCTCGACGGCGGCACTTCGCTCGTCGGGATGGCGCGGGCCGAATAGGCCGCGGGAACAATCGAGCGGCTTGAACGCCGCTCCCGGATGTCGCTTCGCTCATCCGGGCGACGCTTGCCGTCCACCACAATCGACGGTAGCATCTTGTCACCGATTTACTGGGGCTTTCTGGGGCCGGGGCCGTGCTGTCCACGATCATACGAACGACGCTGGCGGCAGCCGGCTGTTTCCTGACTGTGCCTTGCTATGCGCAAGCGCCGATAAGCGCCCCGAGCGACGTCACCGCGACGCTCGCCCGCCTTGCCATTGACCTGCCGCAGCGTGTCATCGCCAGTGCGGCCGTGCGCGGTCCCCTCGAAGAACTGGGCCGCGAGAAGTGTGACCAGGACGCAATCCTCAATCTTGCGAATGCGCTGGAGCAGGCCGGCTATCGGCGCGAGTCGGCGGTCGCGCAAGTCAACTTTTCCTCGCAGTGCGGCGGCCACCCTCCCGCGCTGCGGGGAGCGGTCAATGTGCTGCTGAAGCTTTCCGACTTCACGACGGCCGAAACCGTCGCCTCAAATCTGATCAAGCTCGATCCGTTCGACGACAACGGCTACTTCCTGCGCGCGCTTGCCCGCGACGGCACCAGATCGTTCAAGGGCGCGATCGACGATTATGTCACGGCGATCGAGCTGTTCGGCAACAAGGATCGCATCAGCAGTATCGGCTACTACAACATGGCACGCGACTACGAGAAGCTTGGCCAGTTCTGCGACGCAATGCTGCCGATTGAACGGTGGGTCGCGCTCGATCCTTCGCGGAACCAGACGAGCCTGACGCAAGCCATGCTTTCCGACTACGCCGCCAAAGGCGGCTGCGCGGCGGCGACCAGCGGCGGCAGCGAAACTTTTCCGGCCGCGCGTCCCGGCAGCGTCGTCAAAGTGCCCGTTATCATCAACAACATCAAAGCCACCTTCATCCTGGATACCGGCGCAAGCTTCGTCGTGCTCAAGGACAGCTTTGCCAAGAAAGCCAATGTCGAACTCGACGAAAGCACAGCCGTACACCTGCACACCGCAAACGGCATCGTCGACGGCAAGCGCGGCCGCGCCGAGCTCATCCAATTGCGATCGCTCAAGGCGACAAGCGTGCCCATCGTGGTCGAAGCCGACAGCGCAGCGGCATTCGGCGCCGACGGCCTGCTCGGCTTGAGTTTCCTGTCGCGTTTCAATGTAACGATCGACGGGCGCACCGTAAGAATTGCCACCAACAAGCCGCGCTGAGGCGTGGCCTAGCGCGCAATCGTTTCAGATTGAATTGATTGACGCTCCAGGATTTTGATTGAGCATGATCTTTTCGGAAAACCGGTTTCCACTTTTCCGGATCATGCTCTAGCGCCCAAGCTCCCGCATCGCCGCATCGAGCCCCTCGATGCGTCAGCGGAAACATCCGCCCGCCGAGCAGCTGCCGCATCAGGCGGATCGAGGCGGTGCCGTCCCATTCGCTTTCGGGCACCGGATTGAGCCAGACGCAGGACGGATAGGTCGAGCGATGCGCGCCATCCAGGTTTGCCCGGGCTCCTCGTTGAAGTGCTCGACCGAGCCGCCGGGCGCGACGATCTCGTAAGGCGACATCGAGGCGTCGCCGACGAAGATGACTTTATAGTCGTGCGGATAGGTGTGCAGCACGTCCAAGGTCGGCGTCGTCTCGGTCCAGCGCCGCGCGTTCTGCTTCCACACTTTTTCGTAGAGGCAATTGTGGAAGTAGAGATGCACCAGGTGCTTGAACTCGGTCTTGGCGGCGGAGAACAATTCCTCCGTCGCCTTGATGTGCCAGTCCATCGAGCCGCCGACGTCGAGGAACAGCAGCACCTTGATGGTGTTGTGCCGCTCCGGCCGCATCAGGATATCGAGATAGCCCTTGTGCGCGGTGCCCTTGATGGTGCCGTCGAGATCGAGCTCGTCGGGCGCGCCGGTGCGGGCGAATTTGCGCAAGCGCCGCAGCGCGACCTTGATGTTGCGGGTGCCGAGCTCGACGTCGCCGTCGAGATCGCGGAACTCGCGCTTGTCCCACACTTTCACGGCGCGGAAATTGCGGTTGGTGTCCTGGCCGATGCGCACGCCTTCGGGATTGTAGCCGTAAGCGCCGAACGGCGAGGTGCCGCCGGTGCCGATCCATTTCTTGCCGCCCTGGTGGCGGCCTTTCTGTTCGGCGAGCCGCTTGCGCAGCGTCTCGAGCAGCTTTTCGAGGCCGCCCATGGCCTCGATCTCTTTCTTCTCCTCCTCGGTGAGATATTTTTCGGTGAGCTTCTTGAGCCACTCGGCCGGGATTTCGGCCGTCCAGCGCCTCTTCGACGAGGCTCGAGACCCTTGAAGACGTGGCCGAACACGCGGTCGAACTTGTCGAGATTGCGCTCGTCCTTCACCAAAGCCGCGCGCGACAGATAATAAAAATCCTCGACGCGGCGGCCGGCGATGTCCAGCTCCATCGCCTCCATCAGCGTGAGATATTCGCGCAGCGTCACCGGAACGCCGGCTTGTTTGAGCTCATGGAAGAAGGTGGTGAACATCGCGGCATTCTAAGCCGCGAGCCATGCGCTACGTCATGGCCGGACTTTCGCGGCCATCCACGCCTTCGCTTCCACTGCGGCATTTAAACGTATGCCCGCGACATACGAGCGATGCGACGTCCGATGACGCAGATAGCTGATCTCTAGCATAAGTATTTGTTTTCTACATTTTAAAAGAAATATCTAAAGATATATCTTGCGCTATACCGCGCTATGATCTATCTAGAGATATATCTTAACAACGGGAGAACCCAAGATATGCATAGACATCACGGACACCGCGACCACGATCATTGTGAATCGCGCGGTGAAAAATGGGGCGCCGGACGCCACCGGCGCGGCCGCTTCGGCGGCTTCGGTTTCGGCGGACGCCACGGTGGCCCCGACGGCATGGGCGGCGACGACATGATGCGGGCGCGCCGCATGCTGGTGCAGGGCGACCTGCGGCTTCTGGCGCTGGCGCTGATCGCGCAAGCGCCGCGGCACGGCTACGAGATCATCAAGCTGGTCGAGGAAAAGACCGCCGACTGGTATTCGCCGAGCCCGGGCATCGTCTATCCGACGCTGACTTATCTCGAGGAAGCCGGCTACGTCACCGCGTCCACCGAAGGCTCGAAGAAGCTCTACACCATCACCGACGAAGGCAAAGCCTATCTCGACGCCAACGGCGACATCATCAAAGTGGTGCTCGATCGCTTGTCGGCGCTGGGCGAGCGCGTCGGCCGCTGGCGCCGTGCCGCGCGTGGCGAACGCGAGGATCAACTGCCGCCGCTCGTCGAAGCCGCCTTCACGCATCTGCGCGAGACCGTCGCCAAGCGGATCGAGAAGGATGCCGACGACGAATCGCGTCTCGTCGAAATCCTCGCCCGCGCCGCGACGGAATTGCAGCAGCGCAGCTAACCGACTTGCTTGGCGGACGCCGCTTCCGGCGTCCGCACATGCTCCGGCCGCACGCCGAGCCCGAGCAGGCGCGCCGGAATGCGGCGGAGCACCGGAAAGATATCGAACAGCTTGAACAAGAGCGGCGGCTTCGGCCGCTCTTTGCCCTCGAGCGCCGGACCGATGATGCGGTTCTGCATCGTCAGCTGAATGCGCTGCGTCATCCGCGCCGGAAATTCGCGGCGGCGCTGGATCGCTTGCAGATCGTCGTCGGTGACTGTGCCGGCCTTGAGCGGCGCGGCCAGGCGATTGGCCGCGGCCACGGCGTCCTGCACGGCGATATTGATGCCGACGCCGCCGATCGGCGACATCGCATGCGCGGCGTCGCCGATGCAGATCAGGCCCGGCCGCCACCATTGCCGCAGACGATCGACCGCCACGGTCAAAAGCTTCACGTCGTCGAAGCTCTTGATCTCGCCGATGCGGTCGGCGAGGAAGGGCGAAAGCTCGACCACGCGCTGGCGGAACGCCTCGATGCCGGCCGCCTTGACCTTCTCGATGCCGCCCTTCGGGATGACATAGGCGCATTGCCAATAGTCGATGCGGTCGAGCATCACCAGCATCGCGCCGGATTCGATGTGGCCGAAGGTTTCACCATCGTCGCCCGGCTTGCGCGTGATGCGAAACCATAAGACGTCCATCGGCGCGCCGAAATCGTCGCTTTGCAAGCCGGCTTTCGCCCGCACCGTCGAATGCCGTCCGTCGCAGCCGACGACCAGGTCGGCGCGGATCTCGAGCGGGCCGCCGGGGCTTGTGGTGCGCAACGCCGACGATGCGGCCGCCCTCCTCGATCAAATCGGTGGCCTCGGTCTGCATGTGCAGATCGAACGTCTTGTAACGCTTGCCCTTGCCGGCGAGAAAATTGAGAAAATCCCACTGCGGCATCAGCGCGATATATTTGCATTGCGTCGGCAGATGCGTCAAGTCGATCGCCTGCAGGCGCTCGCCGCCGATCTGCATGGCGAGCCGTTCGATTTTCGAATGCGGCAGTTTGAGGAATTCGTCCAACAGGCCGAGCTCGTACATCATTCGAGCGTCGAGGGATGCACGGTGTCGCCGCGAAAATCGCGGAAGAAATCGGGATGCTTTTCCAGCACCGCGACCTCGACGCCGGCGCGGGCCAAGAGAAAGCCGAGCATCATGCCGGCGGGCCCGCCGCCGACGACACAGCATTGCTTGGTGAGCGGCGCGTCCATTGTGGCCCTTGCCTTTCTGGCGCCTGCGATTTGCCGCAAGCCGCATGTTCTTTGTAAAATCGCGCCTACATTAATAATGGATAATGCCGCCCTCACATTTCCGCCGCAACCGGGGTGCTAGAAGGTGGTGCAACGTTCCCGCCCACGATCATGCGCACTTCCCTCATTCTTGCCCTCTTCTTTGGCCTCTTCGCCGGCTTCCTGCCGCGCGACGCCGCCTTTGCGCAGCTCGCGGGCACCGGCGACTTTCGCATCCAATGGGAAGTGAAGAACCGCTTTCGGCTGTTCAAGAGCGAGGCCGATTTCCAGAAGCTGGTGGCGGAAAACCGCGGCGACGGCATCCTCGCGCAAGAGCGGCGGCTCGAGACCGATAGCGATGGCCTCGGCTGGGCCAAGGACGTCGTCGCCAATCTGTGCCTCGACGCCTATGGCGAGCTGGTCGAGACCTGCGACCGCGACGGCACGCGCGAGAGCTACCTTAACCCGCACGACTATCCCGTCGGCGTGACGGTGTCCGGGCCGGTGCCGCAAGACGCAACTTGCGTCTGGAGTTTCGATGACGGCGACGGGCCGGTGCGGCAGTCGAGCGCGCCGTGCAAGCAGGAAGTCAGGCTCCGCGCCCGCGCCGGCAAGACGACGGTCGCCACCGTCGACATTCCGCTCGGCGACGGCACGGCGCAGCGCGTCGCCGCCGAGATCGCGGTGCGCGATGTGCTCATCGCCGGCCTCGGCGATTCCATCGCCGCCGGCGAAGGCAATCCGGACCGGGCGGTCGAGCTCGATGCCGGCTTCTGCTTCCGGCGTTTCCTTGCGTGCCGGCGGCAGCCAATATTTCCGGCCGAGCCGCGCCGGTTATAACGACGACCGCTCCTGCGAATTGGGCGCATTGAGCCCGACGGCGGCGCGAGAATGGGCGCGCCACGGTGCGCGCTGGATGAACCCGGCCTGCCATCGCTCGCTCTACAGCTATCAGGTGCGCACCACGCTTGCGTTGGCCATCGAGCAGCCGCATATCGCCGTGACGCTGATCCCGCTCGCCTGCACCGGCGCGACCATCGACACCGGCATGTTCGAGGCCAGCGCGCCGACGATTGCCCCTGGGTCACGGGAATAGAAACCTGCTCCGGCACGGCTCCGCCGCAATTCTCCGAGCTCAAGGACATCATGGCGGCGGTGCATAAGCAGCAGCCGAACCGCAATCTCGACCTGATCCTGTTGACGGTCGGCGCCAACGACGTGAATTTCGCCGGCCTCGTCGCCAATGTCATCGTCGACTCGCTCACCGAACGGATCCTGCTCAAACAGGGCGGCTCGATCTCAAGCGTCGCCGACTCGCAGGCAGCCCTCGACGAAGATCTGCCGAACGAGTTTTCGCAATTGCGCACCGCGCTCAAGCCTTATGCCGGCGGCAATCTCAGCCGCGTCGTTTTCGTCTCCTACGGCAATCCGGCCAATCAGGCCGAGAACACGCCCTGCCCCGGCGGCCGCGACGGGCTCGACGTTCATCCGGCCTTCGGCGCCGATGCCGATCGGCTGCGCGCCGCGGCGCAGTTCGTCGATACCAAGTTCTTGCCGAAGATACGGCTGCTCGCGACCTGCGACGGCAACAAGACGTGCAAGGATCCGGCGACCGAGCGCATGACCTTCGTCGACGGCCATCAGGCGGCCTTTGCCCGCCACGGCATGTGCGTACGCGCCAACACGCGATCCGGAATTCGACCGCAACTGTTTCTCCAAGACCGGCGAGAGCTTTTCCACCGACCCGGCCACCGCGCCGGACAATCCGATGGCCTGCGGCGAGCCGCCGAGCAACTATCAGCCCTATTCGCCGCGCGGGCGCTGGATCAGGACGGCGAACGACAGCTATTTCGTCGCCATGACCTATCCCGAAGGCATGCCCGCGGTGCTCAAACCAAGCGACATTCACGACGCGCTCTGGGGCGTGCTCTCTGCCGTCTATGGCGGCGCGGTGCATCCGAGCGCCGAGGGTTACGCGGCCATGGCGGACGCGGCACTGCCGGCCGCGCGCGGCGTGCTCGGCCTACCCCGCCGCCGAGTTTTCAGCGCCGAGCCGCTGCCGCCGCCGGCGATGCCTTCGCCGGCAGCTTTGCCCGGCGCCAGCGTGACGCCACCGCGCGCGCCGTAATCAAAAACATGTGATCCGTCATCCTGCAGGTGCGTAGCGGAGCGAGCCTCGAAGGCATACGGCCCGGCGCCTCGGCCGTCGCCCTTCGAGGCCCGCGCTTCGCGCGGGCCCCTCAGGGTGACGGGATATACTTCTTGATCACGCCGGCTGCTTTTCCGGCGCCACGCCTAGACGACAGATGCATTTCAATGCCGATCCCGGATTACCTACGCTTGATCCTGGCTACACTTGCTACGCGGGCTGCTGAGGGGTGCAGGTGCGGAAGAAATCAATCGCTTTTGCGTTGTGCTATTTGCTGCTCTGCTCGCCGGTGGCAGCGAAGACTTTCATCGGTGTCTTGTGGCCGTTATTCGGTCCGCTGGCGGCGCCGGGATTGGTTGAATTTGTTGCCGAAATTCAATCAATGCCCGATGTTGAAGTGGTAACCGTATTGGCATACGCAATGGTCGTCTCTCGTCGACGACATCAATCAACAATCCACGGGAACGCATATCCTTGTTATCGGCTACAGTTTGGGTGCCAATAATTCAATCTTGGTCGCAAACAATACGACCTACATTGATTCCATCATCGCGCTGCAACCCTCGATCTTTACGTCCAATATCGGCCTGACCGGCAACGTCGGAAGAATTGTTGAAATTTACAATCCAAATCCATGGATGACTTTTGGCGGAATGGGATCGCAGAAGCTGATCGGCGCAAACATCGAATACATCGCAAATAACGATTCACATCTGCAAGCGCCGTATAACGCCGACTTCCGCGCTTTGGTGAAAAGCGAAATCGCCCGGCTTGCCGCGGAACCAGCTCCAGCACCGCGCAACTGAAAACCTGACAAGCCTTTTGCTAACGATCTGGCGGGAGTGCCGTCATTGCGAGGAGCAGAGCGACGAAGCAATCCAGGGCCGCGCCTCAGCGCTGGATTGCTTCGCTTCGCTCGCAATGACGACGAAGTCTGGTCCGACCTGAGATCATCCCGCTTTAGTACCGTTATGCCGCGCTCGGTCCGCGCTCGCGATTGGCGATGGCTGACAGCGATAGCCCGGTGCCGTCGAGCGAGCGGCGCACCTCGACCGCGTCGGCAGCAAAGACGAGCCCCGCCGGCGGCGTGAAGGTGAAGGCGTGGCGGCCGGAGCCGAGGCCGGCGCGCTTCAAGATCGTCGCGATAGGCATTCGCCAGCACCTGCCCGATCAGCTTGCCGTCGGCGAAAATGTCGAGACAGACCGGCGCTTCGGGGGCATCGGTGTTCTGCGCCCAGCCGGCGATGCTGGTCGCGCGGACGCGGTCGACGTAGCCGCGCAGCGCGCCGAGCCGTGGCCCGTCGGCGGAGCGCAGGAGGCCGGCGCGCAGCGCGAGGCGCTCCGCACCGTTTCGACCTCGTAGCCTTCATCGAGCCGCGGCGCGCAGTAGTGCGCCGGTGGGCGAATTCCTCGGCATACAGCGTGTCGTAATCATGCGCGTTGTGGAACATGCCGCGGCTGTCGTCGTCGATGAAGCTTTCCGACAATGCGCCCTCGGCGATGATCACGTCGTGGCTGTCGAGCTCGATGTGGAAATATTCGACGCTCTCGACGGCTTCCGCCTGCACGATCGAGACGCCGTTGATCAGATCCTTGGCCTCGATCAGCACGCCGTCGAGATCCCGAATACATGGCGTGATTGGGCGAGACCCACAGGTCGCGCGCCGGCACGTTGTCGCCGAGCGCGCCGGCCTTGATGCAGACCGGCAGAATATCCTTGCGCCCCATGACGAAGCGGCCGCCATAGCTGCGCCGGCCGATCCATTTGATCGGCCGCAGCCGCGCCGGACGCCGTCATCACGTCATCGCCGATCTGCAGCTTCTCGACCGGCTTGTCGCCGCGCGGGGTGGATGAGCGTGCCCGCGCAATAACAGGGCGAGGCGCCCAGATCGGTGAGCGTCACATCCTGATTGTTGCTGCCGCCGGCATAACTGATCTGGAAAAAGTCACTGCCGACGGCGAACGCCGCGCCTTCGGGCAAGCCGGCAAACGTGCCGCTGATTGGATTGCCGGTCGCATTGTCGATGATGGTGAAAGTCTCGCCGACGCTCGGTGCGAAGCCATTGACCAGCGTAACGTCGAGCGTGGCGCCGCCGAGCGCGATCGCGCCGCCGCTCTCCACCACGGTTTGATCGTAGCCGCCGGCGCCGCCGGTGCCCGGAAGAGTGCCGCCGATCTGTTCGGCGAACGTCGCGCCGGGATTAAGCGCGAGGCTTGCGACGGTGAACGTGCTCGGATCGCCGGGGGCGAAGGTGCCGCCGGCCTCGACCGTCACCGCGCCCGCGGTGCCGGTGCCGCCGAGCGTACCGCCGCTGCCGACCGTGACGGCGGAATTGCCGTTGAAGCCATCGATCAGCAGCGTGCCGTGCTGCACGCCGGTCGTGCCCGTATAGGTATTATCGGCCGTGAACTCGACCGTGCCGCCCGCGGCGGCGTCGATGACCACGCTGCCCAAACCGGAACTGAAGTTTTCCGCGCCCGGATTGCCATCCTGGTCGGTAATCACATCGGCGACGAGCGTTGTCTCCCCCGCCGCCGCGCCGAACGTGACGGACTGATTGCCCTGCAGGAAAATGCCGGAGCCGAAGGCCTGACCGTTGTCGCCGCCGTCGTTGCCGCCGTCAGCTCCCATGCCGGCCGTGACGCTGCCGCCGGACAAGCTGCTGCCGTCGATGGTCAGCTTCGCACCCTGCTGCACGAAAATGTCGCCGCCCGCTCCCAAGCCGCCGCCGCCGGCGGCGGGGTCGGGAAAAAGCCTGCCGAAGCGGAAACTAAAGCCGCCGCCTCCGCTGCCAGCGCCGAAGCCGCCGTTGCCGCCGGCGCCGGCGCCACCACCGAAGCCCCCGTTGCCGCCGGCCAGGAGGTAAAATGTGCCGCCGCTACCAACGCCGGGGCCCCCGCCGCCGCCGCCGAAGCCGCCGCCGCCGCCGGTGGTGAGGCCACCGCCGCCACCACCGCCGAAACCGCCGCGGCCGCCATTGTGTTCGAAGTTCTCTGAATCAACATTGTTGTTGCCGCTCTGGCCGCCAATGCCACCACCGCCGCCGCCGGCGCTGCCCGCTGCGCCGCCGCCGCCGCCACCGGAGCCGCCGCCGAGCCCACCGGAGCCGCCGCCACCGACGGAGCGGAAGGCGCGCCCACCGCCGCCGCCGTACGCGATCCCGCCGCCGCCGCCGTACACGATCCCGCCGCCGCCGCCGATACCGCCGCCACCACCGCCAGCGCCGCCGATACCGCCGCCACCGCCGGCGGCGTCGCCGCTGGCCTGGCCGCCGGCGCCCCCAAGACCGCCGCCGCCGCCACCGACGGAGGCGAAGGCGCCGCCCTGGCCGCCGGTGGCGTCGTCGCCGGTGAACGTCACATTGTCGAGCGTAACGATCGGTGTGACCGCCTGGTCCGGATCGCTGGAAGCGCCCGCTCCGCCGGCCGTCGTCGCACCCGCGACGAACAACCCGCCGCCAAGCCCGGCACCGCCGCCGCCAAGGTCGGCCCCGGCGCCGCCGATCGCTGTGGTGTTGGCGACGGTCAGATCGGAAATATTGACCACGCCCGAATAGACGAACAGGCCGCGCTGGTCGTAGGACGCGCCGGTGCTCTCGTTTTCGCCGTCGAGCGTCGCGCTGTTGCCGACGATGTCGAGCGTCACGCCGGATACCAGGTTGATCGCTTCCAGCGCGCTCGTGAGTTCGATATCGGCATTGGCGCCGAGGTCGATCTCAAAGGTCGTCCCCGCCGCGGCATGCGGGTTGTCGGCCTGTTTGATGACGTTGTTGAGATCGGCGATGGTCGTGATCGTGCTGTCGCCGTCCAACGTGGATGACAGGAGGGTTGGGGCTGGGATCGGCGGCATATTCAGGCTCCGTTCGTCCAATTCGTTTCGTTCGGATTTGATGGCGGACTGATCGCCAAACTCGTCTTCTATCCGCAAGCGGCGCGCCGATGTGGACATCGCAAGCCCTCGGTTTCGCGCCGGCATCCATTGGAGCTTAGCGAGGGCACAACCGATCGCCGTCACGCAGTCGGCGTGACCAGTCGGGCTCTTTTGTGCTTGAAGGCGTTGCCTGAACGGCCGCACGCCCGTCGTGGCGACGCTTCGCGTCACCTGCTCCTCAACCCTAGCCTTAATCTGGTCTTAACAGGACGGCAACGGTACTTTTGCCAACGATCTCGGCTTTCGGCACAAGCCGATCAAATATTATCGAAATTTCGCTGTTTGAAATTTCCGCCGCGCCCTGCCGGATGAGAGTGCGTAGTGCGCCGGCGAAAATGCAGGAAACGCCTGTGGTTTGTTAAGCGCGCCGCGCGGATGTGGAATTTGCGGCCTCGCTCCGCTGCGGCCGCTTGCTACGATGCCGCCGCCGCGTGCGCGGCTTTCGGCTTCTCCGGCGCGACGCCGAGCTTCTTCTGCAGGCTGGTCGATGACGTGGTGTACTGAAACACCAGCCGCTTGTCCGGATAGACGTAGCGGTACGCCTTCTGCGCCATCAGCGCGCCTTCGTGGAAGCCGGACAGGATGAGCTTGAGCTTGCCGGGATACCAGTTGATGTCGCCGATGGCGAAAATGCCAGGCTGGCTGGTTTCAAAGCTTGCCGTCTCGACCGGAATGAACTCGTTGTCCTTGAGCTCAAAGCCCCAATTGGCGACCGGACCGAGCTTCATGGTGAGGCCGAAGAACGGCAAGAGCGCGTCGCAGGCGATTTCGAAGGTCGAGCCGTCATTGCTCTTGCCGTGAGCTTTGTGAAGCTGGCCGTCGCTGCCGGCGAGCGAGGTGACTTGGCCCTGCACGAAATCGATTTTGCCTTCGCCGACCAGCGCCAGCATCTTGTTGACGCTGTCGGGCGCGGCGCGGAATTCGGCGCGCCGGTGCAACAGCGTGAGATGCTTGGCGAGCGGCGCGAGATTGAGCGTCCAGTCGAGCGCGCTGTCGCCGCCGCCGACGATCAGGATGCGCTTGTCGCGGAACGCTTCCATCTTGCGCACCGAATAGAACACCGACTTGCCCTCGTAGGGTTCGATGCCCTGGATCGGCGGACGCTTGGGCTGGAACGAGCCGCCGCCGGCGGCGATGACGACGATCTTCGACTCGAACACCTTGCCTTGGTCGGTCTTCACGCGAAACAGCGGGTCGCCGATCTTCTCGACGCTCTCCACCATCTCGTTGAGATGGAACTGCGGGTTGAACGGCTTGATCTGCTCCATCAGCGAGTCGACGAGGCCTTGGGCGCTCGTCATCGGCACGCCGGGGATGTCGTAGATCGGCTTCTCCGGATAAAGCTCGGCGCATTGCCCGCCGATCTTGTCGAGAATATCGACAAGGTGGCATTTCATATCGAGCAGGCCGAGCTCGAACACCGCGAACAGGCCGATCGGCCCGGCGCCAATGATGACAACGTCTGTTTTGATAGGTTCGCTCATATCGTATCCAAGCTCGGTTCGGCTTTCGAAGTTTGCTGGGGAAGGCGATTGTCTAGCGCGCCGAGCGGAGCAATGCAAAGAGCATGGCTGCGCGCCGCGACAGGTCGTTTCCTGTCACGCCTGACGGCTGGGCGTGGTCACCACCAGTCCGTCGAGTTCGTCGGTGACTTTGATCTGGCATGACAGGCGCGAATTCGGCTTCACCTCGAAGGCGAAGTCGAGCATGTCGGTCTCCATCGGCGACGGATCGCCGACCTTTTCGCGCCAGGCTTCGTCGACATAGAGATGGCACGTCGAACAGGCGCAGGCGCCGCCGCACTCGGCCTCGATCTCCGGCACGCCGTTTTTGATCGCCGTCTCCATGACGGTGGAGCCGGTCTCGCCGTCCACAGTACGGGCGGTGCCCGCGGAATTGATATAAGTGATTTTTGCCATGACCGAGACTTAGGGTTTTGGGCGGATTTGATCTGAGGCTGACTTGATTTGAGATAGCGGCAAAGTTCGCAGGCAGGCACCCGCGGGCGCTGTTCTATCCGCTCGCGCCGGGCAGCGCCAGTGTGGGCCATCGCGCTACGTGAGAAGATTTTGGGCGCAATCAGAGAAGATTTTACCGCGGCGCAAGACAACCCTGGAATAAAAGTCTCGCGCGAACCAGAAAACCGGCGAGAAAACCGGTCGGCTAGCGCGCGCGCGCCAATTCGGCGAGGAGCCCGGTCAAGCGCGAGCCGATGGCGGCGCTGGCTTCGAGGCTTGCGGATTTGAGCTCGGTCACCGCGTCGTCCATTGCACCCTCGCCGCTTGCGGCATTTTCCACGAGCTCAGCCGCGCGCGCGACCCGCCATGCGCCGATCCCGCGGGCCGAGCCCTTTAATGTATGCGCAGCGGCTGCCGCCATCGCCGGTTGCGCGCCGACGATGCGGCCAAGCATGATGGTGGTCTGCCGCACGAAGAGCTCGAGGACTTCGCGTTCGAGCCGCCGGTCGCCGAGCGTCATGCGCGCGAGATGGGTGTCGTCAATGACGGCCGACTGTCGATCGTTGACGGTGGTCGCTGCCAATACGCTCGATACGCTCACGGACACTCTCCCCGCCGATGTTTGACGCCTGGCGATATAGACCGCTCAAATCCCCTGAGAATTGGCCCCTAGGATTGGCCGCTAGATTTGCCGCCTGGGATTTGGCTTGCAGGAATTGAGCGAATTCACCCGATGTTTCACGGCATTGGTAAGTAAAGTCTTACCCACTTGGTGCGGGAGAGTGCCGATCTCAAGGCAAATTTCGTTCAAGTTCATCGGTACGCTTCCTCCCAAATTCCGGCCCCAAGCCGGCCGCATTGTTGACCGCAGATTGACGGTAACATTTGCCGGAAAGCGCCGGAAACATGGTCAACAAGACGTTAACGATGATTAAAGGACCGTTACCAAACCGGTTTTATTCGATCTGCCAGAGCGATAGGATGGCCCAGATGGCAGTGGGACTTGAGGGCTTGTTTGGGGCAAGCCCCTCAGCCGATGAGGATGTGACGATCACGCGCTCGTGGCGCGGCCTGATCGCTCCGGGGTATCGGGCAGGATATCCGGAGCCTTGTTCGGCCGACCTAGTCAGGCGTAACACGCGAGGCGACGACCGAAATGGCCAACTACCCGAAAAAGATGATGGACCCGACGGAAGCGGCGCTGTCGGCCATCCAGGAAGCTCTCAATATCCGGGACGACGACGATCAGGACCAAGCTTCGGTCCAGTCCGAGCCTCGCGCCCGGGCGGAGGGCCGGCCGGAGAGCAGGCCTGAAGGCAGACCTGAAGGCATGTCCGATCTGTTCGCGGGCGACGCGCGGTCGCGTGGTCAAGCTGCTTACCCGGACTTCATCGACACCGGCGCCATTGGCACTCGTGATCTGGGTACGCGCGACCTTGCCGCGCAATCCGGCCGCGTCGCCAATGACGACCAGCAATCGATCGGTCAGGTGCTGCAAGCGCTGCAGCAGCGGCCCGCCCGCTCGTCCTATTTCGTCGCTACGGCTTTTTCCTGCGCCTGGATTGCCGGCTGCGTCGCGCTGTCATGGGCCTATCTGTCGAGCCTGAATTCCACGCTCGGTCCCGACCATTCGCCGGCCGCTCTGATGATCGGCCTTGGCGCGGCGGCGCTGTTGCCCGTCATCTTCTTTTACGGCGTCGCCCACATGGCGTGGCGCGCCCAGGAATTGCGCCTGATCGCGCAGTCGATGGCGCGGGTCGCCATGCGGCTTGCCGAGCCCGAGAGCGTGGCGCGGGATTCGATCGTGACCGTCGGCCAGGCGATCCGCCGCGAGGTCACCGCCATGGGCGACGGCGTCGAACGCGCCCTGGCGCGCGCCAGCGAGCTCGAAGCGCTGGTGCAGAGCGAGGTCGCGGCTCTCGAACGCACCTATAGCGACAACGAGGTCCGGATTCGCGCGCTCCTTCAAGAACTCGCCAGCCAGCGCGACACGCTGGTCGGGCAAGCCGAGCAGGTGCGCTCGGCGATCAACAATGTGCAGATCGATCTGACGCAGGATTTGTCCACGATCAGCGAGCTCGTCGGCCAGCAGGTCAACGAGGCGGCGATGCGGATCACCCATTCGCTGGCCGAACGCGGCGAGAACATCACCGTGCAGCTCGGCCAGATCGGCGACAATATGGTGGCGCAGCTGAGCGAGCGCGGCGGCGATCTGCTCGACCGCCTGGAAGCCGCGAGCGACGAGACCTCGCGCGCCATTTCCGCGGCCAGCGACCGGCTGACCTCGAACCTCAATTTCAAGACCAATCACATCGGCGAGGAGTTCGCCGAAATCGCGACTGGCCTCGAGGACATGATGACGCAACGCCTCGATCGCGTGACCGAAGGCTTTTCCGACAAGTCGCTCGCGGTCGTCGATTTGATGATCGGGCGCTCGCAGGAATTGACCGACGCCATCATCGAGACCTCGAGCCAGCTGGCGGAGGCGATCGCGACCCGCGCCGACGAAGTCAACTCGACGCTCAAATCGTCGGGAGAGTCGCTCATTCTCGACCTCGATCTGCGCGGCGGCGAAGTGGCGGCGAAACTGCAACAGGTCGGCGACGGCATCGCCGACCAGCTCGTCGCGCGCAGCGCCACCATGACCGACTCGATGCGCGAGAGCGCCGAACATGTCGCGGGCGTCATGGCGACGCGCAGCGACGCCGTCAAGGAAATGCTCACGACGCGGCTCGCCGCCTTCGAGGAGATGTTCAATCACACCGGCGCCGAGCTCGGCGAGAGGATCTCGCGCGATTCTTCGACGCTCGGCAATCTGATCACCCGGCATCTCGCCGAATTCGACCGCACCGTGAAAACCTACGGTTCGGAACTGGTCGAACGGCTCGGCGCCCGCACCCAGGACGTCTCCGAGTCGATGCGCAGCTATGTCGATAGTTTCGACAGCCGCGTCACGGCGAAGGCGAACGAAGTCACCAGCGTCCTCGATCAGCGCCTCACGCGCTTCCAGGAAGCGATCGACAGCCGTTCGCAGACACTGACCGACGCGCTCTCCGCCCGCATCGTCGAAATCTCCAAGACGCTCAACGAGAACGGCAAAGAGGTCGTCGCCACGCTCGACAAGCGCATTACCGACGTCACCACGATCATCGACGCGCGCACCGTCAAGCTCACCGACACGATCAGCGACCGCATCGCCAATATCGACACCGCGCTCGGCAAGGGCGCGCTCGATGTCGCCCATACGCTGGATTCCCGCGTCGGCCATCTCGAGCAGCTGCTCGGCGGGCGCGCCGAGGCCATCATCACCCAGATGGAAACGCGCAGCCGCTCGGCCGCCGACCAGCTCGGCGCGCGCTTCGAGCAGATTGCGGAATCGATCAAGACCAACTCCACCGACGCCGAACGCGCCCTCACCCAACTCGCCGCCAGCACCAGTGACGCGCTCGGCAAGAGCGCCACCGCGAGCACCGCGGCAACCGAGGCGCTCAACCGCAGCGCCGCCGAAGCGACCGTCTCGCTCAACCGCAGCGCCGGCACGCTCGCCAATACCATCACCAAGAGCGCCGCCGTCGCCAACGAAGCGATCGGCAAGTCGACCGCCAGCGCCGCCGATCTCCTCGCCAAGAGCACGGCGACCGTGACCGAACAGATCACGCGCAGCGCGACCGACGCCGAGCGCAAGCTCGTCGGCATGAGCACCGAGGTGACGCGCAACGTGGTCGGCAAGGCGAACGAGATCAACACCGCACTCACCCAGCGCGTCGATGACATGGCGCGCATCCTCGACGAGAAGTCGAACACGCTGGTCGCAGCCCTGACCGCCAAGGGCCAGGGCTTCGCCGGCGAAGTCGGGCGCGTCACCGATCAGACCGTCAAGGCGATCGAGGCCAAAGGCTTCGTCTTCACGCAAACCATGATGGACAAGAGCGAGGAGATTGCCCGTCAGATCAACGATGCCAGCCTGAACGCGACGGCCGCGGTGACGCGGACGCTCGGGCAAATGCAGGAAGGCGTCCAGGGTGTCACCGAAGGCGCCAGGCTGACGCTGACGCGGACGCTCGACGACCTGCATCAGGCCACCAAGAGCGCGATCGAACAGTCCAAGCAGACGGCGGCGGCGACGGTCGCCGAAATGACGGAGACGCACACCATGTTGCGCTCCAACTCCACGGCTTTGTTCGAACGCCTGCGCGAGGCCAACATCCTGCTGCAAGAGGTGCTCTCTGGCGCGCAGGAGAATATGAGCTCGATCGAGCACACTATGGCATCGCGCATCTCCGAATTCGTCGCCGCCATGAACGAACTGACCGCCAAGAGCGGCGCCACGACCAGTAAGGTCGAGCAGCATCTCGGCGTCTTCAACAATGTCACATCGCGCGTGCTCACCGACCTCGGCGACCTCGCCGACCAGTTCTCTTCGCACGGCCGCACCCTGACCGAGGCGGTCGAGCTCCTCGAGACCAGCAACCGCCGGACCGGAGATTCGATCGTCACCCGGCAGGCCACGATCGATACGCTGGTGTCGACGCTCGATGCGCGGACCGAGGATTTCGGCCAGCGCTTGGAGCGTTTCTCCGGCCTGCTCGACGAGTCGCTCGATACCGCAACGACGCGGGCGCGCGAGATCGCCGGCGTCATCGCCCAGACCAGCACCGAAAGCCTGCACACGCTGGAGCAGCAATACGACCTGGTGCGCAAGAACTCGGAAGAGGAACGCAAGCGCACCAGCGAAACGCTCGGCGCCGTCTACGACGAGGCGCTCGGCGAAGTGCAAGGCATGTTCAACCAATCCACCAGCCGTTTCACCGAAGTCATGCAGGGCATGAAGCAGATGGCGGCGGAGATGCAGCAGGAACTCGAGACCACCCGCACCGAATTGCGCCGCGGGATTCTCGAACTGCCGCAGGAGACCTCCGAGAGCGCGGCGCAGATGCGGCGCGTCATCGTCGACCAGATCGAGGCGCTCGCCGAACTCAACCGCATCGTCGCCCGTCATGGCCGCTCGCTCGACGCCGTGGAACCGGCGCGGCGCGAAGCCGAGCCGCTCTATGCGGCGGGCGGCGGGCGCGGCGCACAAGCCCGACCGATCCGTCCGGACATGGCGCCTAACGTAGCGCCCCACACGGCGTCCAATGTGGCACCCTACACGGCGCCGCAGGCGGCGCCGCACCAGCCCGCCCCGCCGCGCGACATTACCGGCGCGCCGCGCCGGTCCGGTCCGCCCAATCTCAGCCCGGTCCCGGGCGGCAAAGACGACAGCAATGCCAGGAACGGCGGCTGGCTGTCCGATCTCCTGACCCGGGCATCGCGCGAAGATGGCTCGCAGCCCTCGCGCGAAGGCCCTCCCCGCGACGATCGCGCGCCGCGCGATCCCGTCGACTCGATCGATTCACTTTCCGTCGATATCGCGCGTATGATCGATCACGACGCGGCCGCGGAATTGTGGGACCGCTATAAACGCGGCGAGCGCGGCGTGTTCAACCGGCGGCTCTACACGCCGCACGGCGCCAAGGCATTCGACGAGATCCGCGCCAAGTATCGCTCCGATCCGGAATTCCGGCAGACCGTGGAGCATTACATCCACGAGTTCGAACGGCTCCTCGACGACGTCTCGCGCGGCGATCGCGGCCCCGCGGTGGCGCGGAACTATCTGACCTCCGATACCGGTAAGGTCTATACCATGCTGGCACACGCGGCCGGACGGTTCGACTAAACGCGCGACAGGCGGGCGACGAGACCGCGCTGGCCACAGCGCCAAGTCCCCATTGATTGCACGCCCAAACGGCGCCTGAGATGCAATCAATGGGTAAGTCTGCCGGGCAGCGGTCTCATAAAAGACTGGCCCTTGCTTGTGCCGCAATGGCGGCGCTACCGTTGATCCATGGATGATGTTTTGGACGCCCCGGTCGAATTGCCAACCGCCGCGGATGTCGATGCGGCTGCCCGCCGGCTCGCCGGCGTCGCTCTGCACACGCCGCTTCTGACCTCGATCACGCTCGACGGCATCACCGGCGGCCGCGTCTTCCTCAAAGCCGAGACCTTGCAGCGCACCGGCTCGTTCAAATTCCGCGGCGCCTATAACAAGCTTGCCTCGCTGCCGCCGGAGCGGCGGTCGGGCGGCGTCGTCGCCTACTCGTCCGGCAACCACGCCCAAGGCGTTGCCGCCGCGGCGCGGCTTCTCGGCATGCCCTGCGTCATCGTCATGCCGCACGACGCCCCGCGCGCGAAACGCGAGCGCACCATCGCGCATGGCGCCGAGGTCGTGCTTTACGATCGCGCGCGCGACGACCGCGAAGCCATCGCCAAAGATATTGCCGAGCGGCGCGGCGCCGTTCTGGTGCCGCCTTACGACGATGCCTTGATCATTGCCGGCCAGGGCACCGCCGGCCGCGAGATCGTCGACGATCTCGGCGCGCTCGGGCTTACGCCCGACGTGGTGGTGGTCACCGCTTCCGGCGGCGGCCTCGCCGCCGGCATTGCGCTTGCCGTCAAGACGCGGGTGCCGAAGGCCGCGATGTACACCGCCGAGCCGGCCGGCTTCGACGATCACGCGCGCTCGTTTCGCTCTGGCCAGCGCGAAGAGAACGCGGCCTTGACCGGCACCATCTGCGACGCGCTGATGGCGCGCACGCCGGGCAAGCTCACCTTCGCTATCAACCGCTCGCTGATCGGGGCCGGCGTCGTGGTGAGCGATGACGAGGTCGCCGCGGCCGTCGCCTTCGCCTTCACCGAGCTGAAACTCGTCGTCGAGCCGGGCGGCGCGGTTGCGCTCGCCGCCGTGATGACGGGCAAGATCGACGTCAACAACAAAGTCGCCGTCGCCGTGCTCTCCGGCGGCAACGTCGATCCGGAATTATTTTCTCGGCTGGTCGCGTAGCGCCCCCGCTGCGGCGACCCCCGAAACGATCGCGTTAAGCCCCCGGGCCCGGCAGGAAGCAGCGGATTTGCGTCACACCGTCTCCGTCCTGATATGGCCACACCACGGCCGAGCCGAAGCGGTTCGGTTCGGTCACGACCGCATTGTCGGGCACGACAAGCCATTGGCCCTGAATGCGCACCCGATAGCGGCCGTTCTGGGTATCCCAATCCACGTTCTCGACACTGACGCCGTCGGCGAATGAGCAACAAAGGCCCTTCCCGCTCGCGAGCTGGTCGAACCATTGCTTGAGCGGCGAATTGGCGTACCGCCCGTCATCACGCGCGGACACGTTGCGCGGAACCGACACAAGCATGCACAACGTAACTGCCGTCAAAGCAAGAACGGTAAGTCTGTGCATCGTGGCCTCCAGATGATCAGCTAGGCGGGCCGCGAACGATCTTGCAGACGCCGGAACTTTAGATCTGGAAAATCAACGCCATTTCGTCTGCATGCCGTTGTTGATCCGCACGTGTCATTTCAAAGCAACTTCCGTGCCGTCCCGTCGCCGACACGGTGGAACTTTGCACAATGAAACTCTACGCGGTCACGAGAAGCTTACGCTCGCGGACTACGGGGCTACCAACATCATCTAGGTCAGTGGATCAGCCGAACAAGGCGATCACTTCGTCCTCGCTCAGCGAGTCCGTCGCGGTCAGCGAATCGTAGCGCCGCGGCGGCTGATTGACCGGCGCTGGGTCATTTGCGATTCGCAATTGCGGCCGTGGAATTTCCGCGAAGGGCACGACTTCCGGCGGTGAAAAACCCAAGACCGGCGTTGTCGCAGCGGGCGTCTCGCTAACCGCCGCGGGCCCAAGTTGCATACCGGTTTCCATACCGGTTTCCATGACCGTTTCCCTGGCGCGCTCGATGGGCGGTTCCATCGGCATTTCCATGACGCGTGCCATGCCGAGTTCCATGCCGAGTTCCATGCGGAGGTCGCTGGGGGATTCGATGGCCGCGGCCATGGCGGCGCGCGGCGGTGCAACGAATGCGTCGGCAGCCACGTCATCCTTCACTGACAACAGCGCCGCCCCCAAAAGCTGCGACTGTGACAGCGCGGATTCGCCGGCCGGTCTCGCACCGCCATTCCTAGCGTCGTGACCGCTCTCGTCGAACAGAAAGTCCGGCGCCTCAATATGCCAGCGCGGCGCATTGTCTTGCGGCACACGCTGTTGCGGCTTTCCGGCTTTGGAAAGCGCGTTTTCCATGGCGTCTTCCATGACGTTTTCCGTGGCGCCGGACTCGCGAGCGTCTGACACTCGTTCCAGCTCCGGCACCGCATCACCGGGAACTGGCAAATCCTTTGTTGCGCGCTCCGCCAATTCGCCGACACGCGCCGTCAGCGATGCCGCAATTGCCGCGACGGCGTCCGAATAATCCCGGTCTTTCTTGGCTTCCACCGCGGCGATGCCGCCGAGCGACGGCGAACGCTGTGCGCTCACAAAATCATCGTCGCGCTCGCCGGCATCTGCGCGCGCCGCCAGGATCGGGGCGGCCGCGGCCGTGAGATCGCGCGTGACCGACGTGGCCAATTGCGGCGAAGCGCCGGCGCCAATGGCCGCCTCGATCCGCGTGATGGCGGCCATGACCAGATCGGTATCGGCTGAGCGATTGCGATTGGCGTATTCGGCCAGAAACCAACGCCCGCGCTCGGTGGCGGTCACTGCCGCGTAGACAGCGTTGTACTCCGCCTCATTGGGCGGCCCGGCCGCTTGACCCGACTGCACCGGTGTTTGGTTGGACATCACAATGACCTCGTGAATCTCCATCATAACAGCGGCGGCTGCGCAATCGCTTTGGCCCCCGGTCACACCGAGATATTCACAGGTTCTTCACAATCCGGGCCGGCCCGGTTCCATAAAGTTCCATGGCATTTCCCTGGGCCTTTGGCGGCGCCCCGGCGCTACCCCGCTTATTTATCCCCAAAGCGCAGATTCGGGTGGATAAGCAGAACTACCTACGTAGCGCAGGCCCTCCGGCCGGTCCTTGGCCAAAAGTAGCGGTCCGTCGAGATCGACAACGCTGGCACGCTGCGCCATCAGCATGGCCGGCGCCATGGCCAGCGAGGTTGCCACCATGCAGCCGACCATGAGGCGAAAACCCTGCTTTTCGGCCGCCGCAGCGAGCGCCAGCGCCTCGGTCAGGCCGCCGGTCTTGTCGAGCTTGACGTTGACGGCGTCGTATTTGCCGGCAAGCGCCGCGAGCGAGGCGCGGTCATGCACGCTTTCGTCGGCGCAGACCGGGATCGGCCGCTTGATGCGCCCGAGCGCGCCGTCACGGCCTTCGGGCAAGGGCTGCTCGATCAGCGTCACGCCGGCTGCCGCGCAGGCGGCAAGGTTTTGCTCAAGATTGTCGTCGGTCCAGCCTTCATTGGCATCGACGATGAGCTCGGCTTTGGGCGCGAAGCGGCGCACCGCTGCGATCCTTTCGCCGTCATCGCCGCTGCCGAGCTTGATTTTAAGGAGCGGCCGGTCCGCCGCGCGCGCCGCCGCTTGCGCCATCGCCGCAGGCGCGCCGAGCGAAATCGTGTAGGCCGTGATCAGCGGCTGCGGCGCAGCTATCCCGGCCAATTCATAGGCGCGGCGCCCGCTCCGCTTCGCCTCGAAGTCCCAAAAGGCGCAGTCGAGCGCGTTCCTCGCAGCGCCCGCCGGCATTTCGCCTTGCAGCGCCGCGCGATCGAGACCGCGCGCCAGTAATGGCCGCATCGGCTTCGATCGCGGCGACGACGCTGTCCGGCGTCTCGCCATAGCGGGCATAAGGAACGCACTCGCCGCGGCCGCGATGCGTCCCGTCGGCGAGCTCGGCCACGACCACGACGGCCTCGGTCTTGCTGCCGCGACTGATGGTGAAAGCACTGGCGAGCGCCCAGCGCTCGATCCGCACTGAAAGGTCCATCACGCGAGTATGACGGCAGCCGGGCAAGGCTCAAGAGCGGCGTTATCGTCTGCAGGCCTCTTGGCGGCTGGCTTACGCCGCGATGGTCTAAGCGGCAATTCCTGCGCGCTCGCGGATCGGCTCGGCCTCATCTTCCTCGTCGGGAAGCGGCGGCAGCGTCGCTGCGCGATCGGTCCAGCGGATGATCTCGAAACTGCCGTCCTCGCGCTCGCCGAGCGCGGTGCAGCTCTCCACCCAGTCGCCGCAATTCATGTAGCGGATGCCGAAATTGTCGTGGATCACGGCATGATGGATGTGGCCGCAAATGACGCCGTCGACCTTGTGGCGTTGCGCCTCTTCCGCCAGCGTCTGCTCGAAGGCGCCGATATAGTTCACGGCGTTCTTGACCTTATGCTTGGCCCATTGCGACAGCGACCAGTAGCGGAAGCCGAGCCGGCGGCGGATCGCGTTGAAATAGCGGTTGAACAGAATGGCGAGGTCATAGGCGGTGTCGCCGAGAAGCGCGAGCCAGCGCGCGTGCTTGACCACCATGTCGAACACGTCGCCGTGCACAACCAGATAGCGGCGGCCGTCGGCGGCCTCGTGGATGGCGGTCTCGACGACTTCGATGCCGCCGAAATGGGTGCCGTAATAATCGCGCAGGAATTCGTCGTGATTGCCCGGCAAATAGACGACACGCGCGCCCTTGCGCGCTTTGCGCAACAGCTTCTGCACGACGTCGTTGTGGTCCTGCGGCCAGAACCAGCCTGAGCGCAATTGCCAGCCGTCGATGATGTCGCCGACCAGATAGATGGTCTCGGCGTCGTGATAGCGCAGAAAGCTGATGAGCTGATCGGCCTGGCAGCCGCGTGCGCCGAGATGCACATCGGAAATAAACAGAGTACGGAACTTGATTGTACCGTGCTCGACAGTCACCGACGGGATTCTCGCGCCTGTTGCCTTCGAATCTGCTTCTAGATGCGTTGCATTGCAGAACCATGACAATGGTGCACAGCAATAGTTAACGCGGCCGGCGGCGGTTAATGCCGGTTTTCGGCAACTTTGAGAGTCACAAGCAACCTTGAGTCACGAGTCTGTCACGGCGCAGCCCTAAATGTTGGCGCGATGACAGTGACGATTCTGGCGGCAGCGACGTTTTGCATCGTTGTCAGCTTCATTCACATCGCGAGCATCGCGATCGCGGTCCGCCGATTCCGTCAGGCCCCGCACTGCGAACCGCAGCAATATCCGGCCATCAGCCTCATTCGCCCGCTCTGCGGCATCGACAATTATGCCGAGGAGACGCTCGCTTCGACGTTCGATCTCGATTATCCGCACTACGAAATCCTGTTCTGCGTCGCTTCCGCAGCCGACCCGGTCCTCCCCCTGGTGCACGACTTGATCGCCGCGCATGCCGGCGCGCCGGCGCACGTGCTGATCGGCGACGACCGCGTCAGCAGCAATCCCAAGCTCAACAATGTGCTCAAGGGCTGGCGCACAGCTGTGCACGATTGGATCATCATTGCCGACAGCAATGTGCTGATGCCGCGCGATTACATTCAGCGGCTGTTCGCCAGCTGGCGCGACGACACCGGTCTCGTCGCCTCGCCGCCGATCGGCGCACGCCCGGATGGATTTTGGGCCGAAATCGAATGCGCGTTTCTCAACACCTATCAGGCGCGCTGGCAGTATGTGGTCGACAGTTTCGGCCGCGGCTTCGCCCAGGGCAAAACCATGCTGTGGCGGCGCGCCGATCTCGAAGCGTCAGGCGGCATCGAAGCGCTTGCCAAGGAAGTCGCCGAAGACGCCGCGGCGACCAAGATCGTGCGCGGCTTGGGGCTCAAGGTGCGGCTCATCGATCGGCCATTGGCCCAGCCGCTAGGCCATCGGACCAGTTCGGAGGTCTGGAATCGCCAGTTGCGCTGGGCGAGGCTGCGCCGCGCCAGCT
This sequence comes from uncultured Alphaproteobacteria bacterium, assembly GCA_963761595.1. GTDB lineage: Bacteria > Pseudomonadota > Alphaproteobacteria > Rhizobiales > Xanthobacteraceae > BOG-931. Next base: position 153,401 of record CAVXHE010000010.1, on the reverse strand, counting down.
TCTTTCTCTATTTCGTGCCGGAGATTTTTTCCGGCGGCGTCCTGCCGATGATCGCGGTGGCGATCCTGGCCCATGAACTTCTGGGTAATGAATTCGGCTGGCCGGTAGCGTTGTGCACGCTGGCGTTCGGCGCGTTTTGGTACGGCGCCGAAATGCTCCTCTCGGCGGCAGCGGATTGGCACACGCCGCTGTTTTATCCGCTCTATGGGCTTTCTCGCGACCTGCTGTTGCCGGCGCTCTTCGTCCGCGCGCTGTTAGGCAACGACTTCGTCTGGCGTGGCAACGAGATGCAAGTCGAGCGCATGCAGGCGCAGCGCCGCCGCGTTCTGGCGCGGGTACGGCCGCGAGTGCAAAAAGTCGCCGATGGCGGCCGCCGGCGATTGCGCTCGCTGCGTGAACGCTTGTCGGAGCGCTGATCTCTGGCGCGGGGCGTGACGCTCTCGCGAAATCGGGTCGGGTATTCGGTACACTCGGGTCCCTTGGACCGAGTGGGGATCAAGCGGTATGTCGATCAACGCAGCTTCACGCCGAGAGCTCCGGTTCGAGGATTTGAGTCTCCTCGCCGAAACGTTACGGGCTTCGGAAGAGCCGCTCGGTATCTGCCGAGCGATTGAAAAAGTCAGCGGCGAGACCATCGGACATCGGCTCTTCACAGTGATGCGCTTCGACGGCAGCCGATCCGAGGTCGAGCGTATCCACACCAATCTACCCTCGGCCTATCCGGTTGGCGGCCGCAAGCAAAAGAAGGCGACGGCGTGGGCCGATCAGGTCCTGGGTGACATGAAAGTCTTTCGCGGCAGCGGCACAGCCGACATCCAATCTGCCTTCGACGACCACGAGACGATTCTGGCGCTAGGGCTCGGATCAGTCCTCAATCTTCCCATCGTGTTCGGCGGCCGTTGCCTGGGGACGATGAATCTCCTTCATCAAACCGGGTGGTATCGGCCCGACGACGAACGTGTCGGCCTATTGCTCGGAGCATTCCTGATCCCGGCTTTGCTCAATGGTCATTCCTGAAGTGCATTGACGAAATCTGCTAGCGGCCGATCGCATAGGCCTGCATCAGGCGCGGCGTCGCCGCGGCGATGACCATGCCGTCCTTCCGCCCTGCCGCGCACACGCGCCCGAGCGACCAAGGACCTTGCACGAGCACATCGTGTCCGCGATGCCGCAGGCTTGCGATGGTGGCTTCGCCGAACCGCTCTTCCACCAGCAGACGGTTCGGCTCGATGGTGCGCGGATAGAAGGATTGCGGAAAGTGGCGGCTGGTGAACAACGGCATGTCGATCGAGGCCTGAAGATCAAGGCCGTGATGCAGGTGCCGCAGCAGCACGGCGAGTACCCATTGGTCCTGCTGGTCGCCGCCGGGTGTCCCCATCGCGAGATAGCCTTCGCCGCCACGCGTCACCAGCGTCGGGGTCAGCGTCGTGCGCGGCCGCGCGCCGGGCCGGACGGTGGACGGATGACCGGGTTCAAGCCAACCCATCTGGCCCCGGGTCGAGATCGAGAAGCCAAGACCGGGCACCACCGGAGAACTCTGCAGCCAGCCGCCCGAGGGGGTCGCTGCCAGCATGTTGCCGAAGCGGTCGACGACGTCGATATGCACGGTGTCGCCCCATTCGACGGGCAGCGGCGGGAATGTCGGTTCACCGTGGCCGAGATTGGCCGGCGTTTCCGCGCCGGCCATCGCCAAGACCCGACGCATGCGATCGGCGGCGCCCGGCAGTTCGCCCGGGCGCATATCGACCGAAGCCACGCCGGTCACCAGCTTGCGGCGCGACGCCGCATAATCGTCAGACAGCAGCGTTGCCAGCGGCACGTCGACGAAATCCGGATCGCCGTAGAACACTTCACGATCCGCATAGCCGAGCTTGAGACATTCGACCAAGCTGTGCACGAAGCCGTCACCCGCGGGCTCCATGGCGTCGAGATCAAAACCTTCGAGCAAAGCGAGCGTCTGCAGCAGCACCGGCCCCTGTCCCCATGGACCGGTTTTGTGAACCACGACGTCGCGATAGCCGCGCGACACAGTGGGCTCCGAGCTGGCGCGGTAACGCGCCAGATCTTCGGCCCGAAGCACGCCGCCGTTGCGGCGTCCGGTGGAGTCCATCACCTCGGCCGTCCGGTAGAAGCGATCGATCGCCTCCGCAACGAAGCCCCGATAATAGGCGTCCCGGGCCTTTTCGATCTGAGCGTCGCGGTCCGCGCCCACGGACTGCGCCTCGGCAATGATCCGGCGATACGTTGCGGCAATATCAGGCGTGCGATGCAATGTTCGCGGCCGCGGGACTTCGCCATGCGGCAGCCAGACCGCAGCCGAGCTTGGCCATTCATCGGCAAAGAAATCCTTCGCCGCAAGGATCGACGACGCCACGCGCGGCAGGACCGGAAATCCGTTCTCGGCATAGCCGATGGCCGGCTCGAGGATATCGGCCAGCCGCCAGGTGCCATGCTCGCGCAGCAACAACATCCACGCATCGAATGCGCCGGGAACGACGCTGGGAAGGAGCCCGGTTCCGGGTACCTGCTTTAGTCCGAGGCCCGCAAAGCGCTCCGGCGTTGCGGCCTCTGGATACGGTCCCTGACCGCAGATCACGATGGGTTCCGGCGCATCCGCCCGCTTGAGAATGATCGGCACTTCGCCGCCTGGCCCGACGAGGTGCGGCTCGACGATCTGCAACACGAAGCCCGCCGCGGCCGCGGCGTCGAACGCATTGCCGCCGCGCTCGAGCACGGACATCGCGACAGTGCTCGCAATCCAATGGGTGGTTGCGACCGCACCGAAAGTGCCGCGTATTTCGGGGCGGGTGGTGAATTCCAATGACATCGGGGGATTCCGTGACGCTACGCTTCGTCGTCAGCCTTACGCCGCGCCGATCGATCTGCCAAACTCCAAGGGCAGAAGCCGAACCCTCGACGTGAGAGAAACATTATGACACCGCCCACCCGTAGAGCCGTGACGACAGGTCTCGCCGGGCTTGCTGCCGCCGCCTCGCTCCGCCGGAGCTTTGCCGAGGAAAGAGGAGAGCCGGGCGCGGCCGAAACGTCTTATCCCACGCACGACATAACTCTGATTGTTCCGTTTGCGCCCGGAGGCTCGACCGATATTTTGGCGCGCATCGTGGGCGGGCATCTGCGGGAATCCCTCGGCCAGCCGGTTGTGATCGAAAACCGCCCCGGCGCTTCCGGCAATATCGGCACAGCATTCGTCGCCCGCGCAGCGCCGGATGGGTACACGTTCCTGTTCAATACGATGAGCGTGCACACCATGAACCAAGCTCTATTCGCCTCGATGCCATTCGACGGGGTGAAGGATTTCTCGCCGATCGCGATGCTGGCCTATGTGACCAACACCATGGTCGTGCACCCTTCGGTGCCGGCGCAGACGGTCAAAGAGTTCATCGACTACGCCAAGGCCAATCCGGGAAAAATCGCCTATGCGTCGGCCGGAGCCGGATCGACCAACCATCTGTGCGCGGCGCTGTTCGAGAAGATGACCGGCGTGCAAATGTTGCACGTGCCATATGGCGGCGGCGCGCCGGCCATTATCGGCACGGTCGGCGGGCAGACCCAATTGTTCTTCACCGCAGGCACGCAAAGCCTCGAACACGTCAAGGCCGGTGAGTTGCGCCTTCTCGCTGTCACCGAAGGCAAGCGATCGTCACTGCTTCCTGACGTGCCTACCGTGGGCGAAACCGTCCCGGGCTACGAGATGTCGGTCTGGTACGGCGCCTTTGGACCAGCCGGCATGCCAAGCATGATCGTTGCCAAACTGAACGCCGAGATCAGCCGCATCCTGTTCCTTCCCGACGTGAAGAAGAAGATGGCGGACATCGCCGTCGAGGTCGCGAAAATGACTCCGGAGGAATTGGGCGCGCTCACGCGCAGCGACGCCGAGAAATGGGGCGGGCTCATCAAGGAGCTTGGGATCACAGCGCAATAACACACCGCGCGCGATGCCCGCTCATATCTCACGGAACCATTATCTGGCGGGATGAATGCCTGCTATAGTCGATGGATAGAGCGATGGACCCATTCAATGCCGACCAGTTTCCGCCAAATCATAAACGAAGCCGTCAAGACCAAGCGGCTCCTCGTCGTTCCCGGTGCACATGACGCGCTCAGCGCGCGGCTCATACAAAAAATCGGCTTCGAAACCTATTTCATCGGCGGTTTCCCGGTCGTCGGCGCGCGCTATGGCGTGCCCGACATCGGGCTGAAGGGTTTTGGCGAAATCGCCGCGGCGGTGCGCGACATCATGGCCGCCTGCGACCTGCCGGTGTTCGTGGACGGCGACGACGGATACGGCGACGTCAAGAACGTGGTGCACACCGTTCAAGCTTATGAGCGCATGGGGGTGAGCGCCATCTTGATCGAGGATCAGCAATGGCCCAAACGCTGCGGACATATGGTCGGCAAGAAAGTCGTACCCACTGAGCTCGCCGAGGCGAAGATCAGGGCGGCATGTTCGGAGCGGATCAATCCGGAAACCTGGATTCTCGCGCGTACCGATGCGCGCGCGGTCTATGACCTCGATGAGGCCATGCGCCGGGCGGACCGCTACATCCGCGCCGGGGCTGATGGCATTTTTATCGAGGCGCCGCGCAGCCTCGACGAGCTCAAGCGGATCGGAGGCGCGTTCGACGTGCCGCATATTTGCAATCCGCTGATGGGTGGCCACACGCCGATCCTGTCGATGGAGGAACTCGGCCAGCTCGGGTTCAACTGCGCCGTGCTCGGCCTCGACACCATCATGCACGCTGCCAAGGCGATCGAGGCGGTGCTGCTCGACATGAAGTCGGGGAAATTTGCACGCCGCAACGACGGCATGGATTTCGAGGACTACAAGAACCTTCTCGGCTACGGCAAATGGGACAGCGTCGACGAGCGGTTTGCCCCGCGACAATGACGACCATGCCCGGCTTTTGACGCCATGGCGCGTTAGATGGCATGGCGCGTTAAATGGCATGGCGCGTTAATGGCATGGCGCGTTAGACGAGATGGCGCGTTAGACGAGATGGCGCGTTAGACGAGCGCCGGTTCGCGCTTCGCCGGTTGCCCCGTCGGCTGGTCTTTTAGACCGAGAATACGCCGCGCATTGTCGTAGAACAGTTTCTGCTTGTCGGCGGCCGAAAGCTTGATCTCGTCGATCAACTGCAGGCACGGCGCCGGATCCCAGCACGGATAGTCGGTGCCGTACATCACGTGATCGATGCCGTAATAGTCGATCGCAAACTTCATGCCGGCCGAGTGCGGGGACACCGTGTCGGTGTACATGCGCTTCATATAGTCCTGGACCGGCCTGGGCAGCTTCGCCGCCTTGGAGTTCTTGTCCATGCGGCCGGCCTGATACGGTAACGAGCCGCCGGTATGCGACATCACAATTTTCAGGTTCGGATGGCGCTCCATCACGCCGGAAAGGATCAGCCGCATCGCCGCGACGCTCACCTCGATGACGCGGCCGAGGCTCAGGTGTAGCGCGCCGTCGTAACCGTCGAGCATGTCCTGGAAGATCACATCGGTCGGATGCAGGAACACCGGCAGGCCGAGCTTTTCGCAGTGTGCGTAGAACGGCTCCAGCCGTTCGGAATCGATCCGTGCGTCCGAGCCGACGCTGCCGGGAAGGTTGACGCCCATCAAGCCGAGGCGATTGACCGCGTCGTCCAACACCTCGATGGCGGCGCGCGTGTCTTGCAACGGCACCGCCGCGCTCGCCCACAGACGGTTGGGATATTTCTTCTGCGCGCCCGCCATCTCCTCGTTCCACATCAGCGCGTAGTCGCGACCCTCGGAGAGCGGCATGTCGGAGAACGCGACGGAGAACGGGCCAATCGAGCAGACCACGTCGACCTGATGACCGAGGCTCGCCATATACTCGAACTGCTTGTCGAGATCGAACCACTCGGCCCAGGAATTGAGGTGCGCGCTGCTGTCTTGCCGACGCATGTAGTCGTAGCCGCCGCGCTTGTTGACCCGGGCCTTGGGGAAGTCCTGGCGCTTGCAGAGCTTGTCGAAAACCGACCTGGGCCACCAATGGAAGTGCGAGTCGATGATGTGCACGGGGCGCTCCTGCCGAACGGCTGACGATACGATGATTCTAGGGAGGCGGGCGTTCCGGGTCAACGCACCTGGCCGCATGGCATCAGGGAACGATTTCTGCGATGATTTCGATAGTATCCGGTCGTCGGACGGCGACCTTGGGAGGAAGCGATGTGGCGATTGATCCGTGCAAGTCCGGCATCGCGCCCGGCATTTTGTGCAATGCTGCTGCTGACGGCGCTGATGGCGCCGGCAAATGCGGCCGAAACGCTTCGCGTCGCCAAGGTGGTGCCGTTTGCCTGGAGCTTCACGCCGCTCGATATCGGCATCGAGACCGGCATTTTCGCCAAACACGGCCTCGCTATCGAGGAATCGGCCTCGGCTGGTGATGCCAAGCTCCAGCAGCTTTTGACCTCCAACAGCGTCGATATCGGCATCGGCAGTGGGCCCGGCATGGCGTTCAGCGTCAAGGGTGTGCCGGCGAAGGCGGTCGCCGTCATGTTTGGGTTGCCGCGCAACATGGCGGTCATGGTCGGCTACGATTCCGATGCCAAGACCGTCGATGATCTCAAAGGCAAAAAGCTCGGCGTTACGACCGTCGGCTCGCTGACCGCCTGGATTGGCGAACGCATCAACGCCAAGCAGGGTTGGGGCGACGGCGGCATCATCGTGGTGCCGATCGGCGGCATGCCGCCGGCGCGCGCCGCGATCAAGACTCACCAGCTCGACGGCTATATCGGCGCTCTCGAAACCGGCTACTCGCTCGAGGAAGCCAAGGAATGGCGCGTCATCACCACGGCGACCCCTTTCGTCGATCATTTCATAACGCACGTCATCTTCGCCCGCGACGAGCTGATCGAGAAACATCCGGAGACGGTGCGCGCCTTTCTCCAGAGCTGGTTCGAAACCATCGCCTTCATGAAGACGAACAAGGAGAAATCCGTCGAGATTTCAGCCAAGGTGATCAACGTCAGCCCGGCGGTCGCTTCCCGCGCCTATGACGAGCAGATCGGCTATTTCAGCACCGATGGCACGTTCGACCCGCAGGCGGTCGCGACGCTGAAGAAGTCGTTCATCGAAATGCAGCTGTTAAGCGAAGTGCCCGACGACAAACTTTTGTTCACGACCCAGTTTGTGCCGGTAAAGCCAGGCTCCTGAACGCAAAATGCGAGAAACTCGGAAGCCGTGCCGCGCGGCGCTCGCAGGTTCGGATGTCCGCTTTTCGCGCAAAAGCGGCCGCGACAATCACGGACTGGCGCGGCAGCTCAGGGCCAATGATGCAGGTTATTGCCGCAAATTGCCCGAAAGTTGAGCTGCAAATGCACATGAGTGGGTTGTCGAAAAGATGAAATTGTCGCTGTACACGATTGCGGACGAAGCATTTGTCCCAGGAATTGCAGCGCTGATCAATTCGGCGCGCCGGCACGGTTTCTCAGGGAAGATTTATGTCGGCAGTCCAGAGCCGCTTTCAATCTCAAGGCAACCACCTGAGGGAATTGAATTTCACGCACTTGGCCCCAACGGCTATTGGCCGGGAAACCGAAAGGCAGAGTTGCCGTTAAAACACCCGAGTGAGCAATGCGTGCTGCTAGATGCTGATATCATAATCACCGATCCAACTTTTTTTCCGCGACTTGAGCAGTGGCTTGAAGTCGCTCCGGTCGTCGCAGTCTCGAATCTAATCTCGTCGATCGATTATCGACGATATAATTGGGCAAAACGATTGGGCCGGCCTGCACGTCCGCAACATTGGCCGAGTCGCTATTACCATGCCGGTTTGCTCGCCTGCAATTTTGAGCGCGACCATATGCTACTCGAGCAATGGGATTCGCTCATCCGCTCTACGCTCGTCGCTCCCGGTGCGCTGTGGACCGATGTTGACTTTCCGTTGTCCGACCAAGACGTCCTTAACGCTTTGCTGCAGGACTGGGAGGCGCCGCTCATCGGCATAAGCCCCCCTGATTTTTGGGCAGCCGTGGCGCCACATTACCCGTTCCTGCACGTCGGGACATTCGGTTCGCCTGCCCTTTTGCATTGCTCAGGTTTCGGCAAGTCGTGGCAATTGACGACACCGCCAGCCCGACCACCGCACGCATATGATCTTGCATGGTATGATGAAGTCATTCGAAACCCTGCGCCAATAAAGTTGAATATCGCCATGTCAGCGACGCTACGCGACTGGTTTGAGAGAGGTTTCATACCTCCTTTTTGAAGCGTGATACGCGCGGGCGCAATTTCACGCCGCCAAAGCGGAGTTCGCCGTCGGCAAAGCCCGTTGCAAAAACGCGAAATGCCAAAAACAGTTCGCTCCTGTCGACAACGAATTGCAACGTGCTCTCAGTTGCCGACGAGGCGGGGGAAAGGTCACATTGCGCCAGGCATTGGTCGACGTCAGCGACAATATCGATCACAAGTTTGTTTGTTGGGTCCGGTGCGACATGCGTCACGGCGAGATTGAAAGTCGCTTCGTAGTTTCCAGCCGGGTACCACAGATAGGGGCCAAAGACGAGGTGGCCATCGGCGGCCTTGAGATCGAAGATCAAGGTTTCGCCATCGCGAACTCCGCCGCGGTGGCTCAGAACGTCGACCGAAACCGTCGCGGCATCCACATCGGTTCTTTCAGGTCGGCGATCAAGATCCCGAACGATCAACTCGCTGGCCTGCGCCGCCTCAGCAAAAGATCGATATTTTTCCGCGTGCGCGAGAATGTCGCGTTTGCGCAGTCGCGGCTTGCCGCTGGACAAAAGGACACCCGCGGGCTGCAGCTTGGTCAATCCGCGCCGATCGCACGTTTCCAGATAGGCCCGCACCAAGAGCGGCAACACCGCCAATTCCGCGGCCTCCTGCCAGAACCGCCGATTCCAAAATGTGATCCGTCGCCCTTCGCAACTCCAGGGCTTGTAGGGGCCGGCGTAGTGTATGATCCACGGGTCGGAATGGCTGAGAGCCGCCGAGGCAGCGGTTTCGCCGTCCGCGTTGTTGAGGTTGGTTTGGCCGCGATTGCCAAGGACGTTCCAGCGTAAATCCAGCCTGACAAATGCGCCGTCAATCACGTGATTCAGCGCATCCTGGTCGACATACACCGTCTTATAATTTGTCTGTTCAAGGAACTCGTCGGCGGCATGAACGAGGCCGGTGTTGCGGAACTTGTTGAGGTCCATCACCAGGACCCCCGCGTTGAAATAGGCGTCACGGTCGGAGATCCTGACGACGTCACTCAAAAATTTGTGCCACTCCCCGACACCCCAGCCCACTATGGGGGGAGCGAAGGGGGGACCGCCGGTGAGCCAGAAATCCAAACACGCCGCCAATGGGAAGCCCAATAGATCCGTATCGTAGAGCGTCGTGATGTCGTCGAGAACTACAAGGTCGCAGTCGAGATAAACGACCCGATCGATGTCCTTCAGTACCGAGGGCAACTGGAGCCGGAGTAACGTCGCCGCCGTCAGATGGCTCGGCCAGGTAGCTGCGCCGTGGAATCAATTCTCGATTTGCTGCAATCGAAGCTCAAACGTTGCGCAATTTAGCCCAACAAAATAATCCGGGTCGTGCGCGATAGGTTCGGAATGGAAAGCATGCACGACGACTTTTCGATCGCCCTTCAGATGTCTTTTGAGCGAGCTGGCGAGAACCAGAAACGGCAATTCCATTTTCTGGTCGAAGCAACAGGCGACGTGGACCGTACCGGCTGAACCGGCTGGTTCTGCCACATGACCAGCCTCTGCACGGTCAAAGTCGGCTATCTGCGCTTGACTACTTTTATCCTTAGCTGGCAACCGGCGGCTCCTTGATAAGGCATGACGACCTCGGTCTGTACTCGAAGGGGCCGAACGGGCTGACGATGAATTTTTAATTCGGCACTATGGCCTTGGTCCCGGGCCACCTGGCAGATGGCCCGCTCATGCACTCCCGCATAATTTTCACGAACTCCCGATCGTAAGTATCAAATCCGTTGTGATCCCGAAGAGACGAAATACAGGCATTGGAAATCTTCTCAACACGAGCTCTGTTCGCGTCAAGATCAGCAATGATTTGCGCCATGGCGGCTACGTCGCCAACAGTAACGATAAAACCAGTCTTGCCATGCGTGATTTTTTCTTTAGCGCCGCTTACGTCGGTTACAATGGGCACGCATCCTTGTCCCATGCTTTCAAGCATGGAAATCGACATCCCTTCGAACTCAGAGAAAAGTATGCTGATGTCCGAACTTGCCCATAAATCTTCTATCCTTTCGTGAGCAACCAATCCCAAGAACTCAATCGAAATGTTTGAATATTTTGTCTTCTCGAAATGCTCGGTGAGTTGGGCCAATTGTAGCCCGTCGCCCGCAATTTTGAAGTGGTAGCTGCCCTTTTTCGATGTGAGTAGATCCGCTAACGCAATTAAGTCGAATATTCGCTTCTGCCGCTGCTGCAATCTCCCTGCGTACGTAATTGTAAGCGGCTTTTTATGATCGGGCTTTCTGCTTTCGTTTAGAACTGCGACCGGATACATGAGCTTGCAAATATCGCTCAGGCGAGAAGGCAAAAGACACCGGAGGCGCTGGCAGATTATTTCGCTCACACCAACAAATTTGCTTATGATCGGTTCGTAATAGCTCAAAAGCTCGTAATAATGGTCCTGGTCTGAGTGGGCAAAAGCGATGACACGCATCTCGCAAGCCTCATTAAGACTCATGAGAGAAACCGTTCCATACGTTCCCCATGACCAGTTCGGAATAAAGATTTCCGCTTTGACCGCCGCGTAAGTGGGGAGAAAGCCACGAATTGCATTGATGCCGGCAGCCCACGCTAATCCGTCACAATAAACAACGTCGCTTCTGTCGTCAGACTCGAATGTAGCGTGACCTGGCCACGCACTGTGACAAATCAATTTCGATGGATGGTTTTTTTGGTTCAGTCTCTTTGAGAGGGCAAGAGCCCATGTCGTGACACCGCCGTTGGTCAAGCCGGCCGGGAGCGCGAACGCTACTGTGGGCCTGCCATCAGGTGGCGTTTTGCAATGACTATAAATCATTGAATGTTTCAGCCTATCAAGGCTCGCGCACGGCCCGGTCGGCGATCGCATCAAGCGCGGTGCGATCCACAGGAAAATCCGCCGCGATCCAAAGCGCTTCGGCGCGACGCAAGGCTGAGCCCAAAGCCGGCCCGGCGGCAACGCCGCGGCTCATGAAATCCGCCGCCTTCAACGGAAAGACTGGCGCCGCCCAGCGCCGCGGCAGGCTGACAAGATCGCGCCATGACTGATCGCCCGCACCAGCCGGCGAGCGGGCCCAGGCGAGGAGCACGCGGTCGGCGTAGTATTGTTCGCCGAGATGATAGAGGAGCGCACGCGCCGCTTGGCCGCCGCCGGGGGGCGAGACGCGCCACCAAAGATCGAGCGCAGTGAGCCGTTCGGCCTCGGCATTCGACAGACGAAGCCGCTCGGCCAGTCGCTCCGCGTCCTCTTTCACCAGAACACCAAGCGCGCCGAGGCGGCGCACCGCATCGGGCGCGATGCCGCTCGCAGCTTCGGCCTTCGCCATATTCTCAAAGCTTGCGAGAAGCGGCACGCCGCCGAGCACTGAGCCGAGCAATCCGGTCTCCGCCATGACCGCCAATCCCGGCGTCGCATGCGGGGCGAGCAGAAGCTTGAGCAGCTCCATGCGCACCCGCTCGCGCGACAAGGTGTCGAGGCCTCCCCGCGCGGCAATGCAAGCGTGCAGCCCGGCCGCGTCGGGCGCGCCCGCGCCATACCAGGCGTGAAAGCGGAAGAACCGCAGAATGCGCAAATAATCTTCGGCGATCCGCTGTGCCGGATCGCCGATGAAGCGCACGCGGCGGCGAGCGATATCGGCAAGCCCGCCGACATAGTCGTAGACCGTGCCGTCCGCCGTTGCCGACAGCGCATTGATGGTGAAGTCTCGCCGCTGCGCGTCCGCCTCCCAATCGCGGCCGAACACGACTTTGGCCTTGCGGCCGTAGGTTTCGATGTCGCGACGCAGCGTCGTCACTTCAAACGGCTTGCCGCCGATGACGACCGTGATGGTGCCGTGCTCGATGCCGGTGGGAACGGCCTTCCAGCCGGCAGCCTCGACGCGGCGGGCGACCTCCTGCGGCAAGGCCGTCGTCGCAACGTCGATCTCGGCAACGGCGAGCCGCAGCAAGGCGTTGCGCACCGCGCCGCCGACCACGCGCGCTTCCTCGCCGTCGCGATCGAGCAGCGCGAGCAGGTCTTTCACCTCGCCGCGCTTGAGCCAAACCGCATCGTGCAGATGCACGCTCGCCGTCGCCCGCTCGGTCGCCTGCCCGGTCACTTGGTCGTCCCCGGCACGAACTTGCCGTTTTCGATATGCGCCGGCACATAGATCGAATTGGGCGGCGCCCCGGAAAACTTGGCCAGCACCACGAAGCTGGCGATCATCAGCCCGAGCGACACAATGAACAGCGCGGCGACACGCTGCATCGTCCATGCCGTCGGGTGCAACACGCCGACCCGCGTCGCGAACAGAAACGCCGCATAGAGCGCGAAGGGCGTGAGGAACAGCGCAAATTCAGTCGAGATCGACTTGATCATCCGGCGTGGATCCGCTCGTAGAGATTGCGCAGAATACCTGCGGTGATGCCCCAAATGTAGCGGTTCTCGAACGGAATCTCGTAATATTCGCGCTGGATGCCGTTCCAGTCGCGCGTCTTGCGCCGGTAATTTGCCGGCGTCATCAGGAATTTGAGGGGGACTTCGAAGCTTTCCGTCACTTCGCTCGGATTGAGCGTCAGCGTGAAACCCGGCTTGACGCGCGCCACCGTCGGCAGAATGCGAAATCCGGAAAAGGTCAGATACAGATCGAGATAGCCGATCGGCTCGATCAGCTTGGGCGTCAGCCCGGTTTCTTCTCTTGCTTCGCGCAGCGCCGCAGCGACCGGACTGGCGTCGCTGGGTTCGATCTTGCCGCCGGGAAAAGCAATCTGGCCGGCATGGGTCGTGAGATCGGGCGTACGTTGCGTCAGCAACACGGTCGGCTCGTCGCGATCGATTACCGGCACGAGCACCGCCGCGGGCCGCGTCGGCGTCACGCCGGCTTTGATCCAGTTTTCCGGATTGAGGTCGAGATCGCCACGCGCGCCCGGCGCATTGAGATCGGTCAACGCCGGCGGCACATCCAACGTGAGGCGCTGCGTGGCGCGGTCGAAGAAGCTCTCCGTTGCCGGACGCTGCAAAGTGACCCTGCTTTCGCTCACGTCAATTCCCTCAAATGGTCCGCCGGCGCCATCGCAAAGAACATGCTCTTGGACACGACGCCGAACATCGCCGTGCCGTCGACATCACGCTCTTCGCCGAGTTCGACAAGATCCAAGAACAATGTCCGCGTTACTTTGGCCCAAAGGCCGCGGCGGACGTGAAGATAGGGTTTGAGCCCGCCGGTGCCCCCTTCCGGCTCGAAGCGCAACCTGTGCTCGGGGCCGCAGGCGACCCAGTCATCGACATTGGTGCGAAAATTCAGCACGCGGCCGGCCGCGCTGTCCTCGACATCGAGTTCGACGGCGAGGAACGGTGCATCGTCGACCTTTATGCCGCACTTCTCGACCGGCGTGACGAGGAAGTAGTCGTCACCCTCGCGCTTGAGCACGGAAGCGAAAAGTTTAACGAGTGCCGGCCGCCCGATCGGGGTCTTGAGGTAGAACCAGGTCCCATCGGCGGCGATGCGCATGTCGAGATCGCCGCAAAATGGCGGGTTCCACAGCTCGACCGGCGGCAGCCCTTTCGCTGACTCCGGCAGCCCAATCTGGGGTCCTTTTGCCGCCCGGCCTAGCGCGCCCGTGATCGCGTCGAGGCCTAATTGCCCTTCCTTCGCCATGGTTTACCTAGAGCATGCTCGGCCTAGAGTCTGGGCCGTGACATTGGCCCGGGGGCACATTCAGTCGCGAGTTCGAGTTTGCCACTTTGCATCGCGCCGTCCCCACCACCAAGCCGTGTTTCCCTGTGGGGCAAGAATCAGCGCAAGATCGGCAATCGTGCAGCTGGCGCATATATTGCATCTTGTGTGCCTAAACGCAGTGCAGGGGCGCTGCCGCTGTTTCGTGCATATGGCGCGAATCTGGTCCGATGCAAATGCTCCCTAACCACAAGGAGTTAGCCATGCCTGTTGCTGCCGGAGATGGGCTCGAAAAGCTCGAAGACATGATCGTGCGCTCGGCGGAAGCGACGGCCGATCATATCCGCGCCGCCAAGGCTGCGATCGGCACCGTCATCTTCGGCCAGGATAAGGTCGTCGAGCAGGCGCTGATTACCATTCTGTCCGGCGGCCACGCGCTCCTCCTCGGCGTGCCGGGCCTCGCCAAGACGAAACTTGTGGATACGATGGGCACGGTTCTCGGGCTCGATGCGCGGCGCATCCAGTTCACGCCCGACCTGATGCCGTCCGACATTCTCGGCACCGAAGTGCTGGAAGAGAGCCAAGCCGGCAAGCGCAGCTTCCGCTTCATCTCCGGTCCGGTCTTCGCCCAGCTGCTGATGGCCGACGAAATCAACCGCGCTTCGCCGCGCACGCAGTCGGCGTTGTTGCAGGCGATGCAGGAGCAGCACGTCACGGTCGCCGGCACGCGCTACGATCTGCCGAAGCCGTTTCATGTGCTGGCGACGCAAAATCCGCTGGAGCAGGAAGGCACCTATCCGCTCCCCGAGGCGCAGCTCGACCGCTTCCTGATGGAGATCGACGTCACTTATCCCGACCGCGACGCCGAACGCAAAATCCTGTTCGACACGACGGGGGCCGAGGAGACGCGACCGAAAGCCGCCATGACCGCGGAGGACTTGATGGCCGCGCAGCGCCTAGTGCGCCGGCTTCCGGTCGGCGAGTCCGTCGTCGATGCCATTCTTGCCCTCGTGCGCTCGGCGCGTCCGGGAACCGAAGGCGGCGACAGATCGAAGCAGATCGCCTGGGGCCCGAGCCCACGCGCCAGCCAATCGCTGATGCTCGCGGTGCGCGCCCGCGCCCTCCTCGACGGCCGGCTGGCGCCATCGATCGACGATGTCATCGAACTCGCCGAGCCCGTGCTCAAGCACCGCATGGCGCTGACGTTTAGCGCGCGCGCCGAAGGCGAAAGCATCGAGGCGGTGATCGCGCGACTGAAGGCTCGGATCGGATAGGCGGATGGCGGCCGAGCCCAAGAAACCAGACGCAGTGAAACCAAGCGCAGCGAAACCGCAGCAAGGCGCCCAGCAGCGCACCCACCAGGACGGCCCAACGGTGGCGCGCGCGGTCGGCACCGGCCGCAGCCTTGCCGCCAGCATGCCGCGCCTGATCCTGGAAGCGCGGCGCGTGGCGGCAACCGTCATTCACGGCCTGCATGGCCGTCGCCGCGCCGGACCGGGCGAGAATTTTTGGCAATATCGCCGCTTCGTCTCCGGCGAACCGGCATCGCGCGTCGACTGGCGCCGCTCCGCGCGCGACGACCATCTTTATGTGCGCGAGCTCGAATGGGAGGCCGCACACACGGTGTGGATCTGGCCCGACCGCTCACCGTCGATGTATTTCGCCTCGCCGCTGGTTCGCGACACCAAGCTCTTTCGCACCCTGGTCGTGGCGCTGGCGCTCGCCGAGGTTCTGGTCGAAGGCGGCGAGCGCGTCGGCATCCCCGGCCTGACCCGCCCGACCGGCAGCCGCAATGTCATCGACATGATCGCGCAGGCGATCGTGCACGATCGGAACGAGCGTCCGAGCCTGCCACCGAGTTTTGTTCCCTCCCCGCTCGCCGAGGTGGTGCTGCTCTCCGACCTGTGGAGCGATATCGGCGAGGTGCGCCGCAAGATCACCCAGCTCGCCGGCGGCGGCACGCGCGGCCATGTGGTGCAGATCGTCGATCCCGCCGAGGAGACTTTTCCCTATTGGGGCCGCGTCGAATTCGTCGAGCCTGAAGGCTATGGCAGCATCACCGCGGGCCGCGCCGAAAACTGGCGCGCCGATTACACCGAACGCCTGGCGGCGCATCGCGCCGAGATCCGCCGCGAGACCGACCGGCTCGGCTGGAGCTTTACGATCCACCGCACCGACCGGCCGCCGAGCGAATTGCTGCTCGCTTTGCACACCCGCATCGGCGCAGGCTCAATCGACATCGGCACGGGCGCACCGGGCAAGCCGAGCAATGAGCCAATTACCGAGCCTGGCGTCGCCAACTCCGTTGCCGGATCCGATGCCACACCGCGGGTGGCGACATGATCGGCTCGCTTCCGCTCGGCTTCGCTCAGCCGCTCGTCCTTATCGGGCTTTTGACGCTGCCGGCGCTGTGGTGGCTGTTACGGCTCATACCACCGCGCCCGCGCCGCATCGATTTTCCGCCGACACGGCTGCTGCTCGATATCATGCCCAAGGAAGAGACACCGGCCCGCACGCCGTGGTGGCTCACGCTGATGCGGCTTGCGCTCGCGGCGCTGGTCATCTTCGCAGCCGCCGGCCCGCTGTGGCATCCGCCGCTGACAACGACAAAATCAAGCGCGCCGGTCGCGATCCTGCTCGACGATGGCTGGGCGGCTGCTGCGACGTGGGACGCGCGCATGCGCACCGCCGACGACATCATCGCGCGCGCCGAGGACGATCGCCGCGCCGTGGCGCTCATTCCGCTGTCCGAGGGACCGCGCGACATCTCGCTCGAGCCCGCGGGTTCGGCGCGCGTGCGCCTGCACCAGCTCAAGCCGGCGCCGCAAACGCTCGATCGCAGCGAGTCGCTGTCGTCGCTGTCGCGGTTTCTTACCAGCACGCCGGATGCCGAACTGGTCTGGCTGTCGGACGGCGTCGACGTCGGTCACAGCTCAGATTTCATGAAGGCCCTGGCGCAGGTAATCGGCCAGCGCCCGATTGCCATCGTGACCGGCGGCATTGCCGGCCCGCGCGCGCTCACCGCCGCCGACAACGCCGCCGGCGCCTTGAGCGTCAAGATTTTGCGCGCGGCGAACGACACCGCCGATACCGGCACCGTGCGCGCGCTCGATCTCAAGGGCCTGCCCCTCGGCGAGGCGCCGTTCGCGTTCAAGTCCGGTGAGCGCGAGGCCGAGGGGCGGTTCGAACTGCCGGTCGAAATTCGCAACGATATCGCCCGCGTCGAAATCGCCGGCGAGCGCTCGGCCGGCGCCGTGCAATTGCTCGACAAACGCTGGCGGCGCCGCACCGTCGGCGTCGTGTCCGGCGCCAGCGCCGATGTCTCGCAGCCGCTGTTGTCGTCGAGCTATTATATCGAGCGTGCGCTGGCGCCGTTCGCCGATGTGCGCCTGGCGCAAGGCGAGTCGCCTGCGGATGCGGTCACGCATTTTCTCGATCAAAGACTGCCGATGCTGATCCTGACCGACGTCGGCAATGTCGGCGACTCCCACGATCAGCTGGCGCAGTGGATCGAGGATGGCGGCGTCTTGGTGCGATTTGCCGGCCCGCGGCTTGCCGCTTCCGACGACGACCTGGTTCCGGTCAAGCTGCGGCGCGGCGGCCGCATCCTCGGCGGCAGTTTGAGTTGGGACAAGCCGCAGCCGCTCGCGGCATTTTCGCGCGACGGCCCGTTTTTCGGCTTGCCGGTCCCGACCGACGTGACCGTCAACCGCCAAGTTCTGGCGGAGCCTGACGCCGCGCTGAGCGACAATACCTGGGCGACGCTCGCCGACGGCACGCCACTTGTCACCGCGGCGCGGCGCGGCAAGGGCTTGATTGTGCTGTTTCACGTCACCGGCGATACGCGCTGGTCCGATCTGCCGATTTCCGGCAGTTTCGTGGAAATGCTCAAACGCATCGTCGCGCTTTCGGCCGCCTCCCCCACGACCGACGCGGCCAATGCGCAAAGCAGGAATGCGCATGAACTGATTCCGGCAACCCATGTGCTCGACGGTTTCGGCGGCTTCATCGCGCCGCCGCCGACCGCGCGGCCGGTTGCGGTGGACTATTCCGGCAGCGCCACCGCCGAGCATCCGCCCGGCTTTTATGGACCGCCGGAAAGCCTGCTTGCCGTGAATACGCTCGCGGCGACCGACCGCCTTGCGCCGCTCGATTATTCGCCGCTCGCCAACGCCTCGCGCCAGATCTACCGCACCGTCGAGCCGCAGGATCTGCGCGGACCGATCTTTCTCGCGGCGCTGGCGCTGTTGTTGCTCGACACGCTGGTCGTCCTTTTCCTCGGCGGCGGCATTGCCCGGCTGTTTCCCGCGCCTCGCGCGCGGCGGCGGCAAGCGTGATCGCGCTTGCGGCGCTCCTGCTCACGCTCGGCCATGCCAGCGCGCAGCGCGCGCCGACCTCCAATGTGCCGCAGTCGGCGCTCGAAACAAAGCTCGCTTATGTCGTCACCGGCAATGCCGATGTCGACGCCATCAGCAAAGCCGGCCTCGCCGGACTGACGCTGTTCCTCGCGCAGCGCACCGCGCTCGAGCCCGGCGATCCGATCGGCCTCGATATTTCGCGCGACGAGCTCGCGTTTTATCCGCTGATCTATTGGCCGATCGTGCCGGGCGCGGCGCGGCCGACCGAGGCGGCGCTCAAGCGCATCGATACCTATATGAAAGACGGCGGCACCGTTCTGTTCGATACCCGCGACGCGGTGGTCGCACCGCCCGGCCAGGGCGGCGAAACCCGCAGCCCGGGAATGCTGGAGCTGCGCAAAATTCTGTCTTCGCTCGACATTCCCGAGCTCGAGCCGGTGCCGCGCGATCACGTTCTGACCAAGACATTCTATCTGCTGCGCGACTTCCCCGGACGCTTCAATAGCGGCCAGCTCTGGGTCGAGGCGTTGCCGTCGACCGACGCCGATGACGAGACCTCGGGCCGGCCGGCGCGCGGCGGCGACGGCGTGTCCTCGATCATCATCACCTCGAACGATTTTGCCGGCGCCTGGGCGACGCGCAGCGACGGCCAGCCGGTGCTGCCGATGGTCGACGGCCAGCCGCGCCAGCGCGAGCTCGCCTTCCGTTCCGGCGTCAACATCGTGATGTACACGCTCACCGGCAACTACAAGGCGGATCAGGTGCACGTGCCGGCGCTGCTCGAGCGGCTTGGACAATAGTCGAGCGGCAGGGAGATAGATTTGAATCTCGGTGTTGCGTTCGCTCCCTTGATCGGCGGCGTCCTCTTGTGGGCGGCGATCGCCATCGCGTGCGTGCTTTCGATCCTGCTCTTCGTGACGCGAAGCCGCGGCGCCGTGATCCGCAGCTTGGCACTCGCGCTCGTCGTTCTGGCGCTCGCCAATCCGTCGCTGACGCGCGAGGATCGCGATCCGCTGAGTTCGGTCGCGGTCGTCATCGTCGACAAAAGCCCGAGCCAGAATTTCGGCGACCGCATGAAGCAGACCGAGGCCGCGCGCACGGCGGTGGTCGAGCGGCTCAACCATATTCCCGGCCTCGACGTGCGCGTTGTCGAGGCCGGCCAAGCCGACGGCGAGACCGACGGCACGCGGCTGTTCTCGGCGCTGACTTCGGCGCTTGCCGATATTCCGTCCGACCGCATTGCCGGCGTCGTCATGATCACCGACGGGCGCGTGCACGATGTGCCGGCCGATGCCGGCGGGCTCGGTTTTGCCGCTCCGGTTCACGCCCTGATCACCGGAACCAAGGACGAGCGCGACCGCCGCGTCGCGCTGATCGCAGCGCCCCGTTTCGGCATTGTCGGCCAGCCGCAGACCGTGACCTATCGCGTCGAGGATCAGGGCGGCAATGAGCCGACCGCGCAAGTGACCGTGCGCCGCGACGGCGACATTGTCGAACAAAAGATCGTTCCGGTTGGAACGCCGCAAACCGTCGACATTCCGATCCCGCATGGCGGACCGAATATCGTCGAGATCGAGGCCGCGCCGCTTGCCGCGGGCGAACTCACGCAAGTCAACAATCGCGCCGTGGTCACGATCGACGGCGTGCGCGACAAGCTGCGCGTGCTCTTGGTCTCCGGCGAACCGCATGCCGGCGAGCGCACCTGGCGCAACCTGCTCAAATCCGATCCGTCGGTCGATCTCGTGCATTTCACGATTTTGCGGCCGCCGGAGAAACAGGACGGCACGCCGATCAACGAACTGTCGCTGATCGCCTTCCCGACGCGCGAATTGTTCCAGCAGAAGATCGACGAGTTCCAGCTCATCATCTTCGACCGCTACGCGCGGCAAGGCGTGCTGCCGATCATCTATTTCGACAATATCACGCGCTATGTGCGCGACGGCGGCGCGGTTTTGGTCGCGGCGGGCCCGGATTACGCGAGCCCGACCAGCATTTGGCGTACGCCGCTTGATGCCATACTGCCCGCCGAGCCGAGCGGCGACGTCACCGAGCAAGCGTTCCGCCCTTCGCTGACGGAGCTTGGCCAACGGCATCCCGTGACGCGCGGCCTTGAAGGCTCCGACGCCAATCCGCCGAACTGGAGCGAATGGTTCCGCATCGTCGATACCAGAAACGCCGGCGGCACGACGGTGATGCAAGGCCCGGACGCAAAGCCGCTCTTGGTGCTCTCCCGCGAGGGCGAAGGCCGCGTCGCGCTGCTGTTGTCCGATCATATCTGGCTGTGGGCGCGCGGCTTCGAAGGCGGCGGCCCGCATCTCGATCTGCTGCGCCGGCTGTCGCATTGGCTCATGAAAGAGCCCGATCTCGACGAGGAAGCGCTGCGGCTCACCATGAGCGGACATAATCTCGTGGTGCAGCGGCAGACCATGGCGGACCAGGTCGCCGACGTGACGCTGACGTCGCCGTCGGGCACGACGGCGACGCTCACGCTCAACGCCAAAGCGCCGGGCGTTTGGGAATCGACCGTCCCCGCCAACGAGCTCGGCCTGTGGCGCGCCACCGACGGCAAGCTCAATGCGCTGGTCAATATCGGCCCGGCCAATCCGCGCGAATATGCCGAAGTGACGTCGACCACCGACGTGCTGGCGCCGCTCACCAATGCGACCGGCGGTGATTCGCGGCGGCTCGACGACGGCTCCGGCCTCAACATGCCGCGCATCGTCGCGGTGCGCTCAGGCGATACCTACAAAGGCGACGACTGGATCGGCATGAAAATGCGCGACGCCAGCGTCGTGCGCGGCATCGGCGTGCTGCCGGTCTTTGCCGGCCTGCTCGGGCTGTTGCTCCTGCTCGGCAGCCTTGCCGGCGCTTGGGCCCGCGAAGGCCGCTGAAGAACTTCTCAGAAATCCGGCCGGATCGCTCCGGAGACGCCATCGAAGGCGCCGGGGCTGAGCTCGGCGACGAGAAGCCGCGCCAGATCGACAGGTCCAGGCATGCTGGCGCGGCCGGGCGGCACCGGCTTGAAGCCTGCTTTGCCGTAATACGGCTCATCGCCGACCAGGATCACAAGCTCGTGCCCGCTCGCTGCGGCTTCTTTGAGCGCCCGTTCGATCAAAGCAAGGCCGACGCCGCGCTCGCGGAAGGCCGGCTCGACCGTGAGCGGGCCGAGGAGAAGCGCCTTGGTCTCGCCGATGCGGATCGGCGACAGCCGCACCGAGCCGACCAAGAGCGTGCCGGTGCGCGCCGTGAACGACAAAGCGAGCGTATGGGAAACCTGCTCGCGCAGCCGGTAGGCCGTTTTGGCATAGCGGCCCGGCCCGAACGTGCGTTCGTGCAGCCGCGCGATCGCGGTAGCGTCGCCCGGCGTCTCGGCAATGATGGTGAGCGCAATATCGTTCATGGTTTCTCGTTCATGGCTTCGCCGCGTAGCATTGCGGGTGGCCCCAAGTCTAGACGGCTCAAGTCTAGACAGCTCAAGTCCAGACCGGCAAAGTCCAGCCGCTCGAAAGCTTTGCCCTATCGCAATGGCCCGGAATGATTAAGTTAGCCAAGAACACAAACGAAACACGTCAGATAACGCCAGGCAAACAGACGAAAATCGCGGGAGAAAAATATGGGCCTGCTTGTTGAAGGCAAGTGGCAAGACGACGTTTCGCGCACCAAAGACGGCCATTTCATCCGGCCGTCGTCGCACTTCCGCAACTTCGTCACCGCCGACGGCGCGCCGGGCCCGACCGGCAAAGGCGGCTTTCAGGCCGAAGCCGGCCGCTATCATCTCTACGTTTCGCTGGCCTGCCCCTGGGCGCATCGCACGCTGATCTTCCGCGCGCTCAAGAAGCTCGGCAATGTGATCTCTTACACCAATACCCAGCCGCTCTACGGCAAGACCGGCTGGGAATTTGGCACCGCACTCGGCGGCATGACCGACGACGTCAATCACAAAGCGACGCTCGCCGAAATCTATCTCATCGCCGATCCGCGCTATACCGGCCGCGTCTCGGTGCCGGTGCTGTGGGACAAGAAAGCGCACACCATCGTCAACAACGAATCCTCCGAAATCATCCGCATGCTCAATTCGGAATTCGACGAATTCACCAATGTGCGCGCCGACTATTATCCAGCCGAGCTGCGCGCCGAGATCGACCGCATCAACGACATCGTCTATCCGACCGTAAATAACGGCGTCTACCGCGCCGGCTTTGCCACCAGTCAGGACGCCTATGAAGACGCCGCCCGCGGCATCTTCAAGACCTTCGACATGCTCGAAGAGCGCCTGGCGAAACAGCGCTATCTCGTCGGCCATCAAATTACCGAAGCCGACTGGCGGCTGTTCACGACGCTCATCCGCTTCGACAGCGTCTATTACAGCCACTTCAAGTGCAACATTCGCCGCGTCGCCGATTACCCCAATCTCGGGAACTATCTGCGCGATCTCTATCAGGTGCAAAGCGTCGCCGAGACCGTGAGCATCGAGCAGATCAAGCGGCACTATTACGGCAGTCAGCGCCAGGTCAATCCGACCGGCATCGTGCCGATCGGCCCGCAGATCGATTTCACCGCGCCGCACGACCGCGCGCGGCTAAACTAAAACACTTCACCACAATTCTGCCGGCGGCCGGCCTGAGAGCACTTCCGCGATGCGCTCGCGCGTCGCGCGCGACGTGTCGGCCGGCAATTCGCTCGGCGCGAAGAAGCCGTGCGCGATGATCTCGTAGTTCGGCTCGGGCGGCCCGATCTGCCGGAACTGGCGCACGATATAGAGCGCGACGTGGTCGCGCCGCGAGATGCGCTTGTTGAAATAGACCGCGTGCAGCACCGGTGGCTCGCTCACCTCGATATTGCCCTCCTCGCGCAATTCGCGCTCGAGCGCTGCGAGCAGCGTCTCGCCCTTTTCGACGCCGCCGCCCGGCATGTGCCAGCCGGCCACATAGGAGTGCTTCACCAGGAACACCCGGCCCTCGCCGTCGAAAATCATCGCCCGCGCGCCGAGCGTCATGCCGCGCGAAAAGCGCCAATAGCGGTGCAGGCACCACCGGACGGCTGGCTCAAAAAAGCGGCGGATGGGGTCGAGACCCATTGGAAATCCCGGACTAGAGCATGATCCCGAAAAGTGGAAGCCGGTTTTCGGAAAAGATCATGCTCAAACGAAAAATCTAGACCCTGAACCGATTCAATTGAATTGGATCAGGGTCTAGTCACATATTTAGAATAGTTCTAAGATAGAAACCTCACCGCATATCCGATCGCACGGCCAAGAGAATCCACGTGAAACGTTTCGCCGACCTGAACGAGCAGGAAATTCTCGCGCTCGCGATATCCAATGAAGACGAGGACAACCGCATTTATCGCTCCTTCGCGGACGCGCTGCGCGCTTCCTACCCCGACACCGCCGAAATGTACGACAAAATGGCGGAAGAAGAGATCGGGCATCGCGACATGCTGCTCGAACTTCATCGCAAGAAATTTGGCGACTTTTTGCCGCTGATCCGCCGCCAGGACGTCAAGGGTTTCGTACCCAGAAAGGCGATCTGGCTCAACCGGCCGCTCGCCATCGACGCCACGCGCAAATTCGCCGAGGAGATGGAATACGAGACGGCGCGGTTCTATCGCCGCGCCGCAGACGCCGCGCAAGACGATGCGGTGCGCGATCTGCTCAAGCAGCTCGCCGCCGCCGAGGACAAGCACGAAAAGCTTGCCCATGACCTTGGCGAGAAGATCTCGCCACAGGTGCGCGCCACCGAGGACGAAACGGCGCGCCGCATGTTCGTCTTGCAATATGTGCAGCCGGGCCTGGCCGGCCTGATGGACGGCTCGGTCTCGACGCTTGCGCCCTTGTTTGCCGCAGCCTTCGCCACCCATAACACCTGGTCGACATTCCTGGTCGGGCTCGCCGCCGCGCTCGGCGCCGGCATTTCGATGGCGTTTGCCGAAGCCATGTCGGATGACGGCTCGCTGACCGGGCGCGGCGCGCCGGTGGTGCGCGGCGCGGTCTGCGGCGCCATGACTGCGGTCGGCGGTCTCGGCCATGCGCTGCCCTATCTCATTCCGCAGTTCTATGTCGCAACCTCCATCGCCTTCGTGGTCGTCGCTATCGAGCTTGCCGTGATCTCCTGGATCCGCACCCGCTATATGGACACGCCGTTTCTTCAGGCCGCCTTCCAGGTCGTGGTCGGCGGCGTTCTGGTCTTCGCCGTCGGCATCCTGATCGGCAGTTCGTGATTTGTTATGCGGTGTCTGCGATGCTGCCAAGGTGCTACCTGATTCCGCACCAGCTGATTCATCGACGGTCGCTACGCCCGCATGTTCACTCTCGCCCATATCTCCGATTTGCACATGGCGCTGCAGCCGCGGCTGATAGAGCTTGTCGGCAAGCGCGGCCTCGGCTTCATCAATTGGCATCGTAAGCGCAAGCACATCCATCGCCGCGACATCCTCGACGACATCACGCGCGATCTCAAAGCCCAGCCGGCCGACCACATCGCCGTGACCGGCGATCTCGTCAATCTGTCGCTGCCAGTCGAATATGCCCGCGCCCGCGACTGGCTCGCAACGATCGGCAGTCCGCACAACGTCACCGTCATTCCCGGCAACCACGACGTCTATGTCCGGCAGGTGGAAGAAGCGCCGGCCGAATATTGGGGCGACTACATGACCGGTGATGACGGGCTGCAGCGCTTTCCGTTTCTGCGGCGGCGCAACGGCACGGCCCTGATCGCGCTGTCGTCGGGCGTCGCCACCGGCCCGTTCATGGCGACCGGCCGGCTCGGCGAGCGGCAGCTGACGCGGCTTGGCGAAATCCTCGACCAGACCCGCGACGCGTTCCGTATCGTGCTCATCCATCATCCGCCCTTGAGCCGGGCGAAGCGCCATCTGCGCCGCCTGATCGACAGCACGGATTTCCGCTCTGTGCTGGCCGCCAAGGGCGCCGAACTTTTGCTGCACGGTCACGATCATCAGCGCGCGCTCATTTGGCTCGACGGGCCCGATAAAAAAATTCCTTCAGTCGGCGTGCCGTCGGCCTCTGCCTATGCGCCGCACGGCGACGAAGACGGCGCCGGCTATCATCTCTTCACTATCGACGGCACGACGGGAAACTGGCGCTGCGAGATGACGGCGCGGCAGCGCGGCGCGGACGGCACGATCGACGAAACGGAGCGCGTGGCGCTGTATTGATTCCATCGTCATGCCCGCGCTTGTCGCGGGCATCCACGTCTTACAGTAGCGAAAGAACTAAGGCGTGGATGGCCGGAACAAGTCCGGCCATGACGAATAATCAAGTCCACACTAACTGTGACTCGCAAACACCAAAGCCAGAATGACGAGCAGGACGACGCCGCTAAAAAATCCGAGCGCGAGCCAGCCCAGCGCGCGCCAGCGCCGCCGCGACCGATAACGGTTCGCTTCTTGCGGCGCGATGCGGGTGATGAGGGTCGGATCCTCGTCGAGTGCGCGTTGGCGTTCGACCAGACGGCGCGCCACATAAGTCGTCACCGCCTGAACGATATCCGGAATATTGTGCAACTCGGCGAAGACATGCCGGCCGAAGCGGCTGTCGTGGAGAAAGCGATAGCTCCGCTTGTCGCGTCCCATGGCGATGTGCGCCACGGCGTCGATCCACAGCCGCGGCGTCTCGCCGCGGCCCACGCCGCGATCGAACAGCTCAACCTCGCGCGGAATTTCGGCGAACAGCGGATCGAGCGCCTCGTTCAACAATTCAAGCCGCGCCACTTCGGCATCGCGCAGATCGACGACGACGCTGGTGCGCTCGGCCGCCTCGACGCGCGCCTGATGGATCGCGTCCTGCAGCGGCGTCACCTCGGCTTTCGCCACAGCCTCGGTCTTGCTCTTTCGTCCCCACATCGTCGGTACGTCCCTCGGCCAAACAATACCCCAGGTTCGGCCGGCAAAAAGATTGCCACCCGACCAGTAGCCCGGCGGCGAGGAACAAATTATGGCAAATTTGACGAAAAATCCTTGTTTTTCCGCATGATCGGTATCCCGATCCCGGCCGCATCCCTGCCCTAAATGATCCGCCCGCCGTCGACCTCGACGATATTGCCGGTGAGAAATTCCGCATCCGGCGAAGCCAGATAGAGCGCCGCATTGGCAATATCCTGCGGCTGCGCCAGCCGGCCGAGCGGCACCGTCGCAATGAACTTCTCGCGCTGGCCGGCCGCCGGGCCGAGGAACGACGGCAACAGCGGCGTCTCGGTCGCGACCGGCGCAATGGCGCAGACGCGAATGCGGTCCGGCGCCAGCTCGACCGCGAGCGACTTGGTCAGGATATGCACCGCGCCCTTGGTGGCGTTATAGGCCGACAACCCCGGCCGCGGCCGCAGGCCTGCCGTCGAGCCGATGTTGATGATGACGCCGCCGCCTTGTTTGCGGAACAGCGGCACCACCGCCTGGCAGCCGAGAAACACGCCCTTCACGTTGACCGCATAGATGCGGTCGAACTCGGCCTCGTCGATCTCCAGCATCGGCTTGTTGACATGCGTCGCGCCGGCATTGTTGACGAGAATGTCGAGCGCACCGAAGGCAGCGACCGTCTCCGCGACGGCGGCATCGATGTCGGCCTTTTTGCTGACGTCGGCGCGCAGCGCGATGGCATTGTTGCCGAGCGCGCGCGCCACCTGCTTCGCCGCATCGGCATCGAGATCGACCACCGCAACGCGCGCGCCTTCACGCACATAGGTTTCAGCGATGCATTTGCCGATGCCCGATCCGGCACCGGTGACCAAAGCCGTCTTGCCTTCGAGACGCATCGTTCAACTCCCCTTCGACCCCTTCGACCCCTTCGACCCCTTCGACCCCTTCGACCCCTTAGAACCCTTTCGGCACCACGCCATAAGGTTTGGCCCAGCCGAGGCCGTCTTCGGTGCGGGTTTTGGGTTTGTATTCGCAGCCGATCCAGCCCTTGTAGCCGAGCCTATCGATCGCCTCGAAAGCAATCGGGAAATTCACCTCGCCGGTATCCGGCTCGTGGCGCGACGGCACCGCTGCGATCTGGACGTGGCCGATCAGCGGCAGGTATTTTTCAAAGCGCGTGAGGAGATCGCCGCCGACGATCTGCAGATGATAGAAATCGAACTGGATGCGCACATTCGGCGCGCCGATTTTTGTCACGAGATCAGCGGCGTGTTCGAGATGGCTCAAGAAATAACCTGGCCGGTCGCGCGGATTGATCGGCTCGATCAACAGCATGATGTTGGATTTTGCTGCGTCGGCTGCGGCGCGGGTCAGATTGGCGATGAAGACCTTTTCCGCCGCCGGCCGCTCGTTGACCGGCACGACGCCCGCCATGCAGTGAATGCCGGTGCCGCCGATGGCCACCACATAATCGAGCGCGCGCTTGAACGCGGCTTCGAAATCGCGCTCGCGGCCGGGCAGCGCGGCCAAGCCGAATTCCGGCCCCTGCGGCGTGTTGACGGCGAGCTGGGTGAGATTGTGCTTCTGCAATTCCGCCGTCACCGCGGACGGCGCGGTGTCGTACGGGAATTGCAGCTCGACAGCAGCAAAGCCCGCCGCGGCGGCGGCGCCGAAGCGCTCGATCAGCGGACGTTCGGTGAACAGATGGCCGAGATTGGCGGCAAAGCGGGGCATGGGTCTCCTTGGTGTTTTCTTGGCTTTCGAAGGAAGCGTAGCTTGGATCGATTTTCCCGTCACCCTGAGGTGCGAGCGCAGCGAGCCTCGAAGGGCGACGGCCCCAGGGCTTAGGCCGTATCCTTCGAGGGCCGCATTGCGGCCACCTCAGGATGACGGTGAACAGAGGTCCACACTCCTTCTCCCTACTCACAAAGATCGGCCGGCATACATTGCCGAGCCTTGCGCTCGGGAGCGCCGATGTTGGCTAGCGTTGCATCGAGAATGGCTTTCCCCGTATGCGTCATGTCCGGGCTTGTCCCGGCAATGAGAGTGGCCCGTAGCCCGCATAAGCGGAGCGACATGCGGCAAAGATTAGCAGGCTTGGACGCCGTTCCCGGATATCGCTTCGCTCATCCAGGCTACGCTTGCCTCGCCCAACCGCCGCGCGCTAGAGCGTCTTGAGATATTCGACGAGCTGCCAGCGTTGCTCATCGGTGAGCTTGTCGGTGCCGTACGTGTCATGGCCGGCATTTGAGTTGCCCGGCAAAGTCGTGTCGAATTGGGAGGCGCCGTCTCTCTTGTCGGTCGCGAAGCCGACATTCACCGGGTCGAAATCTCGCGTTCCGACATAGAATGTCTTCATACGGTCCTTTGCCGGCAGCAACAATTGGTACAAATTTGGCACCGAGCCGTTATGCAGATACGGCGCGGTCGCCCAGATGCCGTCGAGCGGCCGCGCCTTGTAGGCCAGGCTGTTGGTGTCAGCGACCTTCTTGTCGAAGGCCGCGTTAGCGCTCCTCCACAGATCGCTTTGGGCACCGATACCGATCTTCGCATTCACCGCATTGAGAGAAGCCGACAACCCGTCGCTAGGCGGCTGTCCGCTTTTAATTGAATTCAGGATGCTTTTGTTTGCGGCGCTCAGCTCGCCGGGAATGCTCGCCAGATCCAAAGGCGCAAGAATTGCTCCGATCACGATCTTGCCAGTCAATTCGAAACTCGGCCCGCGGGCGGGAAGCGGCTCGGACAGCAAGAACGGCATCTGCACGCCTTCGAGAACGCCGCTGTCTGATTGCAGATTCGCGGCGTTCGTCGCCATCATCGGGTCGGTGCCGGCCTCCTTCAGGGGTACCATTTTGACGGTCATGAAGGTCAGCGGCTTATTGCGAGGCGTAATTTCGTGGCAGGAATCGCAGTTCAGTTCCGTATACAGCTTCGCGCCTGCAGCGGCCTTTTTCGCATCGATCGGGGCAAGTGTTCGCGGCCATGCGGGTGAACGCAACGCCGCGAGTTTTTGCTCGATCAGCATCTGATTGGTCCGCTTCGCCGTAGACTTGAAGAAGAGCGGCGGAAGAACCGTCTTTTTGATCTCCGTTTGAGCGAATACCCCGAGCACTTCGCCGACATTGCGCGCGAGCTGTTCGATCGCAAGTCGGTTTGGCGCCGAGCCGTTCCATTGCACCTTGTCGTGCCAGTGGGTGTCCCACAAGAACGGGTAGCTCACGGGAGCGTTGGGGGAATGGGTATTGTTCCAGTTATTCAAATCGATGCCCGTGGCGCGATTGAAAATCATGCCGAATGCATCGAGCCGCGCACGCCCCCAGGGGACATTCGTTCTGCTGGAAGTCACGTATTTGGTGAAATAATCCGAGAAATCTTTCAGGTCTTTGCGAAGCGTCGCGTCGGGCTCCTGCGAGGCCGCCGCGGTCAGGCCCCGAACGCGATCGGCAAATCGTTTGAATTTGTCGTCGGAGCTGGATGTTTCGGCCAATGCCGCCCCAAGCTCGCTGATCAGGGCCCACATATCGGCATCGGCCGGGCCGCCGTCGATCTGCAGGGTCTTGCCGGCATAGTTGATCTGGTTGGTATGGCAGGCGGCGCAGGTCATACCGGCCCAGTCGCCGTTTTCGCCGGTGTCTTTGACAAATCCGACGGGCAGACCGTCGGGATTGTTGGTCTTGTCCGGATTGGGCAGGTAGCCGAAGCGCGCCAAGCCGTCGGCAAGAAACAGATTGGTGCTATTGGGCTGTTCCAACGCCAGGAACCAGTCATAGGGCAGCATCTCCGAGCCCTGCGTGGTGGTGTAGAACATATTGCGATCGGCTGCGGACCATCCTTGGTCGAGGTAGCTCAGCTTGCTCCCTTGCGATTGGGCTGTTGCAATCGACGCGATCAACAATAATGCCGTCGCAACGCAGCGGCCCCGCAGATCCAGATTTCGCAACATCGCCCTGTCCCCCCGATCAGCTTGCGCGGCACTATAATGATTGTAATCGTTCGAGACCACAACCGATTTATGGCCCTGCTTCGGGTGGATTGGCCCGAGGTAAGCCAGCAAGCCGGCACGCCGCAAGCGGCGGCTGTTGCGCAGACGGCGCCGGCGATGGCGCCGCTTGCGCCCGCCGCACCTTCGCTCGAGCAGGTGCAGCAGATAGCGGCGGATCTCGCGGCGCTGCATCAAACCGTCGACCAGCTCACCGCCGGTCAAGACCAGATGGCGCGCGACATGACGCGTGACATGGCAAAGATGCAGGCTGCCAACGAGGCGATCCTGCAGAAAGTTTCAGCGCCGCCGCCGCCGAAGGTCGCGGCGCCTCCTCTGCCGGCCGTCGCGC
Source organism: uncultured Alphaproteobacteria bacterium (assembly GCA_963761595.1). Lineage (GTDB taxonomy): Bacteria > Pseudomonadota > Alphaproteobacteria > Rhizobiales > Xanthobacteraceae > BOG-931. The sequence goes on along the minus strand of CAVXHE010000010.1, from coordinate 122,952 downwards.
CCATGGCGCACAAGCATATGCCGGCTTTGGGGCCGCCGTCGGCGGCGCCGCTGCCGTTGCGCTAGCGACTGACCTCACTGCCCGAGGGCTCCGGCGCCGCCGGCATTACACCCACGCCAACAGCGCGCGCGGGCCGGACAGTCTTTTCGATTAAATTCCGAATTATTCAGAGGCAATGGGCGCGTGTTCTAGTCCCTCAACCGCACCTCATAAAAGACATTTGTTTTGTCGGCGAATACCAGATCGTTTTTGGTGATCAAAATGATGGTGTATTGGCCGGTTTGTGTATCGAGGGAATTGGTGTCGAAGTACTGATTGCCTTCGATGCGCCAGGTCCCGTGGGTGGTCCCCTCATCGGCCGGCAACATGGTCCAGGTGCCGTCGGCACGATAGAGATAATCGTGCCGGGGCGATTCCCATTGGCCGGCGAGCAGCCCGGACAAAGCCTTGCCGTCGGAATTGCCCGGCGCCGGATGCTGTTTGATCTCGGCGTCGATCGCCTGCCATTCGCCGGTGTTGGCGCGGGCGGCCTTTTCGCGCAAGCGAATAAGACCGGCAATGTAAGTCAATCGCGCGGCTTCGCTCGGATGAGGAATTTTCTCGTAATCGCGCTTGGCCTTTTCGAGCGCAGCGAGGTAGCGCTTGCCGTCAGGCTCGCGCGCGCGGGCAGCGATTGGCCACGCGGCCACCGCGCCACAGAGAAAGGCACCACCGAGACAAGCGCCGCCGAGAAGAGTGGTGAAGTCACGCCGTCGCATGTTTGCTCCGGTTCCTGTATGCGATCAGGTCCTGTATTCGAAATGTCACCCGTATTTAGCGGCGCGGTTTCGAGATGGTGAAAGAGCCGTCGTTTTTTTCGGTCACCACCACGCCCTTGCCGCGGAGCCAGGCGATATATTCCGTCTTGCCGAGCGGCCGGCATGGATTTTCTCGCGGCGCCTCTTGCGTTTGCATGCCATCGGGAAGCTTCGATCTCTCGAGATAGCCCGTGACTTCATCCCAGCCATTGCGCTCCGAATAGCTCTCCTTGATATGCGGCGCCGCGCCGTCGCCACCACGAAATTCGGTTTCCAGATATTGCCGCTCGTCTGCATGGAGCTCGCGCGCCGTGCCATCGGCATTGACGTAGATGTAGGGATAAGGCTCCGGCATGGCGTTACTCCTTCCGATCGCGACACCGCCGGCCGCGCCTTTGATCATGAATAGGGATGCTTCGGCACATGATGGTGAGACGCGTCGGCGCGTCTTCTAGTTCGCCCTCCCTTGCGGCTTGCAGCCAGAGCCGGCTTGGTCGAAGCACGCATGCTAAACTTCAAAACCGCCAAGGCGCTCGGACTCACAATTCCGGCGAATTTGCTTGTGGTCGCCGACGAGCTGATCGAATAAGCCACAGCATGTCGGCTTGGGCGGCATTAGCGGACTCATGCGCAACGTAAATTATTCAGGTGTGCTTGCGTCAGCATTGCCGTCCATTGTCGACGATGCCTTTACGCGCTTTGCGACAGAATAAATAATCAACGCCTCTCCACTTAAGAGAACACAAGCAATGACAACAGCTGGAATAGAGAGAGCGGGCCAGCGGTAGGACACCCAAGCGGTCGCGAATATGAGCAATAAAGTCGCGTAGAGCAGCACATCTCGGAGTTGGGGGCTCTTGAATATTGCCACCACGGCCTTTTCTAGGACTTCCATGTGGTCTGCCTTTCTTTCGGGTAGCTTATGTGCCCAGGCAGACTTGTCCAAGCCATTCCGGCCTTCGGTCAGCCCGTGAGGAGAAAAATGCTCGCCAACGACACGTTCCACATCGCCGTCCTGCCCGGCGACGGCATCGGCCCCGAGGTCATGGCGCCGGCCCTTGAAGTGCTGCGCAAGGTCGAGGCGACGACGCCGGGGCTGAAATTCGAGTTCACGCGAAGCGGCGGCCGGCGCCGGCCATTATCGCGACACCGGCAAGTCGATGCCCGACTCCACCGTGAAGCTGTGCCGCGATGCGGATGCGATCCTGCTCGGCGCTTGCGGCCTGCCGGAGGTGCGCTATCCCGACGGCACCGAGATCATGCCGCAGGTCGAATTGCGCTTCATCTTCGATCTCTATGCCGGCGTGCGCCCTGCCCGCCTCGTGCCCGGCGTGCCGAGCCCGATCGTCGGCGCCGACAGCCGCGGCATCGATCTGGTGCTCATCCGCGAGTCGACCGAAGGCCTGTTCGCCTCGATGGGCAAAGGCGTGGTGACGGCACGACGAAGCGCGCGAGACGCTGGTGATCACGCGCAAGACCTCGGAGCGGCTGTTCGAGTTCTCATTTCGCTTGGCGGAGCGCCGCAAGAAGCGCGGCCGCCCGGGCAAGCTCAGCTGCGTCGACAAGGCGAATGTGTTCAAGGCCTTTGCCTTCTTCCGCGGACTTTTCGACGACTGCGCCAAGCGCCACCCCGAGGTCGCGACCGAGCGGCTCTATGTCGATGCCTGCTCGGCCATGCTGGTGCGGCGGCCGTGGGATTTCGACGTGATGGTGATGGAGAACATGTTCGGCGACATTCTCTCCGACCTCACCGCGGGCCTGGTCGGCGGCATGGGCATGGCGCCGTCGGCCGACATCGGCGACACGCACGCGGTGTTTCAGCCCTGCCACGGCACCGCGCCCGACATCATGGGGCAAGGCGTCGCCAATCCGTCGGCGATGATCCTCTCCGCGGCGATGATGCTCGACTGGCTCGCCGACAAACACGACTACGCGCCGGCCGGGGCGGCTGCCCAACGGATCGAGGCGGCAGTCGATCGCGCCTTCCAAACCGGCATCAAACCGCGCGAATTCGGCGGCCGCGACGGCACGGCGGCGCGTGGCCAAAGCGGTGCTTTCCGCGCTGGATTAGCCCAAAACCGCAGGCAATGAGGCATCTCCGCCCACTTGAACAGTGGGAAATTGCCCAATACGTAGCCCACTACAGAAGTGGGCGAATTTGTGGTTGACCGTGCGCCCACCCTTGGTTCGCTAGCGGCCTGATGCGCGCGGCGGAAGCACGCGAAAAAGCGTCACCCGCGCACAGCTCTGAGGAAACCATCAAGCAGTGGGCGTCACACCATGAACGCGCAACAACTCCTTCAGGAAATCTCCGACTATTGCCGCCAGACCGGGCTCGCCGAATCCACCTTCGGCCGCCGCGCGGTCAACGACGGCAAGCTCGCGGCGCGGCTGCGCAACGGCGGCCGCATCACCACCGACACGCTCGACCGCATTCACGGCTTCATGTCGGCGCATCCGGCGCTTGGCGAGCGGCCGACCATCATCTCGCGGGCGCATCCGCAGAGCATGGCTAATTCCGCCATCCATGTCGCGGCATCCACTGCCGCCGCGCCCACAGCCCTGCCTGCTGCTTTGCCCGCCGCAGCCCTCGGCGGCCCGGCCGCGCCGGGCAAGCCCGGCGACCCGCAGCGCAATTTCCGCTTCTTCGACAACCGGCAAAAATATCTGCTGTTCGTCAATACCTGCAGCGAGAAATGGGAGGTCGCGCACCGCGTCTCCGAGGAGCTCGCGCATATTCATCCAAAGCCCCCCGCGGTGCGCGTGTTCGACGCCGGCGTCGGCGACGGCTCGGTGCTCACGCGCGTGATGCGCGCCATGCACGACCGCTTTCCGACCATGCCGTTCTATATCGTCGGCAAGGAGATCTCGCTCGAAGACGTCCGCCTGACCTTGCAGAAAATGTCGGACCGCTTCTTCGAACATCCGGCCTCGGTGCTGGTGCTGACCAATCTCGCTTATGCCGACGCGCCGTGGCTTGCGGTGAAATCGCTCAATGCCGCCTCGAGCATGGTGTGGCACGAGCTGCCGCTGACCGGCAATTCGGCGCACCGCTTCGAGGAGCAGATCATGGCGCTGGAGCCGTTCCTCGCCGAGAACTGGAAGGCCGGCGTCTCGGCGCGCACCGGCAATCCGGTCTATGAACGGCCGGTGGTGCTCGTGCTCTATCGCGAGGACCACCGCTTCCTGCTCGATCCGATCATTCCGAAGCCCGGCGGCACGTTCGCCGATTACGATCTCGTCATCGCCTCGCAGCCCTATCGCGCGCGCGCCTCGCTCGATTTCAAGGCGAAGCGCGTGATCGGGCCTCTGGCGCGGGCGCTCGGCCCCGGCGGGCGGATGATCGCCATCCATTCGCACGGCCACGATCCCGGCATGGAGATCATCCAGAAGGTCTGGCCGGAGGACAATCCGTTCCTGCACGACCGGCATCAGATCCTCAAAGCCGTCAAGCACGAGCTCGGCGCCGAGGGCCGCGATCTGAATTTCAACGCCTATGCCGATAACCGCTCGCTGTTCCGCTACGAGATGCACACGCTGCCATCGGAGATTTCCGAAATCGATCGGCACCTCGACGCTGTTCGCCGCCTGGAACGCGGCGATCTATGTGGCGCAGGTCGAGGACGACCGCGTCGCCGACGTCGCGTCCGACGGCCGCTATGTCGACGCCACGCGCTCGGTGCTCCAGGAGCGCGGCGGCTTGTGGTTCTACGACGAATCCTACGTGATCTCGCGCCGGCGCGATTAGCGTATGGCCGCGCTCGCACCCGCGCAAGCCCTGCCGCTGCCCGTGGCAGTGGCCCGCATCGCGTCATTCATGGCGGATTTTTCCGTCGAGACGACGCGGCCGAGCGAAGCCGATATCGCCGAACTTTCGGTTCTGCCGCGCGGTGCGCAGATCTATGTCAGCGCGGTGCCGAACCGGCCGGCGGAAGAATCGATCGGCGCCGCGGTGCGGCTGCGTGCGGCGGGCTTTGAGCCGGTGCCGCATGTCGCGGTGCGCAATTTTTCTAGCGCCACGGCACTCGATGATTTCCTGGCGCGGCTCAATGGCGAGGCCGAAGTGCGCCGCGCGCTGGTCATCGCCGGCGACCGCGCCGAATGCGGGCCGTTCAAGCGCGCCCATGACGCCATCGATTCCGGCGTGTTTCGCCGCCGCGGCATCCGCTCCATCGGTGTCGCCGGCTATCCCGACGGCCATCCGAAGATCGGGTCCGACGAATTGCAGCGGGCGCTGGCGGAAAAGATCGCCGCCGCCGAGGCGACCGGGCTTGCGGTCGAGATCGTCACGCAATTCTGTTTCGACGCCAAGCGGATGCTCGATTACGTCGCGCGGCTGCGCGCCTTCGGCTTCGAGCAGCCGGTGCGGATCGGGCTTGCCGGACCGACCAGCCTGTCGGCGCTGTTGCGCTATGCCAGCCGCTGCGGCGTGCGCAGCTCGGCGCAGGCGCTGGCGCAGCGCGCCGGCCTGGTGCGGCAATTATTCGCGCTGACCGTGCCGGACGATCTCATTCGCGCGCTTGCCGATGCCGCGCCGGCGCAAAAAAGTGCGCACCGTGTGAGCGCGCATTTCTTCTCGTTCGGTGGCCTCGGCGCCACCGCGCGCTGGGCGCGAGCAGTGGCCGATGGGCGGATCACGATTGAAGGCGACAGTGGATTTAAAGTCGTAGCGCCGCGGCAAGAAGGCTAGACTGTATCCGCAAACTTGCGGGGTCCGTCATGCTGTTCGTCGTCCACGCGCTCGACAAGAAAGACATTTTGCCGACGCGTGCCAAGCATTACCGCGACCACCGTATTCATCTCGACAAATCAGGCGACCACGCCGTCGACGTGGTGACGGCCGGCACCCTGGTCGCCGATGACGGCGAGACACCGGTCGGCAGTATTTTCGTGATCGACGCCAAGGATCGCGCCGCCGCCGATGCCTTCACGCGGAGCGATCCGTATCACATCAATGGCGTCTGGGAGCGCGTCGCCATCCACGGCTACAACAAGAAGCGCGGCAACCCGATCGTGAGCCGGCGGTGATTTGTCCTCTCCCGTGAAACGGAAGGATGATGAGTTCCGCACCTTCTCCCGCAGCCCCATCCGCTCCAAGCGGCCGATCACCTCGTCAGCGAAATACGGCAGCTCGTCGGCGTAATTGACGAGCGACACGGCGATGCCGGTGAGGCCGGCTTTCGCCAGGTCGGCGAGCTGCGCCGCGACGTAATCCGGATCGCCGACGATCGGCAGCCCGCCATTGCCTTGCGCATATTGGCTGCGATGCATCAGAAATTTCTCCATCCCCACCGTCTCCGGCGAGATTTTGCGCAGCGCCAGAATGCCGTCGACCGCCGACCAGTCGGCATGCTCGACGATGCAGTGGTGGAAATACTCTTCGGCCTCCTTCTTGGTCGGCCGGCAGGTGATGACGCCGACGGTGTAGCAGCCGATGTCGCGGCCCTGCGCCTGGGCGGCCTCTTTCGCCGGCGCGCGCTTTGCGCGGTCTCGTCAAGCGACGTGCGCGACGCTTGGAAGAAGAAAGCGTCGCAATTCTTCACCGCGAAACGCCTGGCCGACCGCCGAGGCGCCGGCATTCATGATCACCGGCCGCGTGCCGCCATAGGGCTTCGGCTTGCCGCGGATGCCCTTCATGTCGAGATATTTACCTTGGAAGTCGAAGTTCTCGCGGTCGGACCAGATGAGCTTGATGACGTCGATCCATTCCTGCGCGTAGTCGTAGCGGTCGTCATGGGCGCGCTGCTGCACGCCGAACATGTCGAACTCGCCCTCGTTCCAGCCGACCACGATGTTGAGCCCGAAGCGGCCCTCGCCGACCTGATCGGCGGTGACCATCTGCTTCGCCGCCACGACCGGATTGAAGATCGGCGCGTGCACCGTGCCGAACACGGTGATGCGCCTGGTCGACGCCAAAAGCCCGGTCGCCCAGGTGATGGTCTCGAGCGTCGTGCCTTGATAATCGGTGTCGCCGCCATAGCCCTTCCAGCGGCCGATCGGCAGCATGAAATCGATGCCGGCCTCGTCCGCCATTTGCGCGAGCTTCTTGTTGTCCGGCCAGTTGCCGGTCCAGCGCTCGGGCACCAGCGTCACCGCGCGGCCGGACGAGCAATTGGCGCCGAACAGGCCGAGCTGCAGCTTGTTGTTGTTGTGCATGGCGCGGCGGGAATTAAGCGAAGGCGAAGGAGCATGCATGACTGAGTGACCTTAAGCGTTCTCTTGTTGGACCGAGAGCGGCTAGACCTTGAACGTTTCCACGGGATGCGCCGCCATCACCTGGCGCTTCACCGCGTCGATGTCGCCGAGCACCCAAAGCTCGGTAATTTTTCCGCCGGATGTCGTAAAGAACGCGGCGCCCGGCCAGTCTATGTCACGGCCGGTCGGTTCGGCGCCGAAGAACTTGCCGCGATGCTTGCCGGCAAAGCGCATGCGGCAGGCGGCGCGATCGGCCGTCGCCACCATGTCCTCGACGGTGCAGATGAAGTTCTCCAGCGCCGCGTGCACCGCGCGCAGATAGGCGATGAAGCCGCCCGGCCCGCGCAACTCGACGCCGAGCGAGCCGTGAAAGCGGAAATCGGCAGCGAGAATGGCGCGCGCCTCCGCCTCGTCGGCCTGGTTCCAGACCACGTCGTAGAAGCGCCCGACGAGATCGCTGGCGGTGGCGGACACGCGGCTGTCTCCCCTATCGCGTTTTGTCGCGGCTGCCTTGGAGCAGACAGTAGTCCTTATATTGCACGCTCCGACCGCAGCGCAGAGAGAAATTGAACTCAAGGACGACCCGAAGGGTCGCCGCCCATTAGCGCGTCCACGCGCGTAAACGCGCTATCGGGCGGTGCGCTTCGCGCATCCTTGACTTCAATTTCTTTCTGCGCTCCCATTAGCCGTGCAATGTAAGGGAAGATGCCGCCCAGGGGCAGCGCATCCGTACTGAGCCCCGCATTGCGCGCCGCAATGTTGACTCCATCGCCGCAATACCGGTGAATCGGAAGAACAATCCTGGGAGGCCCAATGAGCAAAGCCTGGTGCATTCTCGCCGTCGCCTTGGTCGCCGCGCCGCTGCCGGCCTACGCCGCAGACCGGTGAAAATCGGCGTCATCCTCCCGCTCACCGGAAACGCGGCGAGCGCCGGGCAGTCGGCCAAGGACGCCGTCGAGCTCGGCGCCGAGATCATCAATACCGCGCATCCCGAGCTCAAGGCGATGCCGCTTGCCGCGACGGCGGGCCTGCCCAATCTCGGCGGCGCCAAGATCGAGCTCGACGAGGCCGACCATCAGGGCAATCCGCAAGTCGGCCAGCAGCAGACCATCCGGCTGATCACCCAGGACCATGTCGCCGCCATGCTCGGCTCGTATCATTCCTCGGTGTCGCTCGTCGCCACCGCCGTTGCCGAACGGCAGGCAGTGCCGTTTCTGATCGCCGATTCGGTTGCCGCCAATATCACCGGGCGCGGCTTCAAATTCACCTTCCGCACCACGCCGATCGCACCCGATTTCGGCAAGGCCTATGCCGACTTCATCAACGACGTGAAGAAATCCGGCCGTAAGATCGACAGCATCGCCGTGGTCAGCGAGAACACCGATTACGGCACCTCGGTCTCCGCCAGTATTCTCGACGCGGCAAAAGCGGCGAACATCAACGTCTCGGCGCATATCACCTATAACGCCAACAGTTCCGACGTGTCGGCGCAGGTGCTGCAGCTCAAATCGGCCAATCCCGACGTCGTGATCTTCATCAGCTATACCGCCGACAGCATCCTCTATTTCAAGACCATGAAGAATCTCGACTACCTGCCGCCGATCATTATCGGCGACGATGCCGGCTTCTCCGATCCGAGCTTCATCCCCAATGTGGGCGATCTGGCGCAAGGCGCGCTCGACCGCTCAGCCTTCGATGTCGGCAAGCCCGGCACCAACAGCTATATCGTCAACAAGCTGTTCCACGACAAATACGGCCGCGACCTTGATGACACCAGCGCGCGCTGGATGCAGGGCCTGTTCGTGCTCGCCGACGCCATCAACCGCGCCGGCTCGACGGAAGCCGAAAAAATCCGCGAGGCGCTGACCGAGACCGAACTGAAAGCCGATCAGCTCATGATCGGCTATCACGGCGTCAAATTCGACAATACCGGCCAGAACACGCTGGCCTCGACCTTCTTGATCCAGCTCAAGGGCAAGCAATATGTCTCGGTCTGGCCGGACAATCTCGCCACCGACAAACTGGAATTGCCGGTGAAGGGCTGGCGCTAATATGCAGGACCTCGCGGCGTTTTCGTCCCTTGTCCGAATAAAGATAATATGTCGAAATGACGCAAGATGGCAGAGAGTTGGGAGAAACGTCTCGTGAAGGTCTTACGCTTAACCTTGGTGTCGCTGTTCGCGATTTTTGTCGCCGCAACTGCGTCGGCGCAGATCATCGACGTCGCGAAAATATCATGCAAACAATACTTGGCCGGCAATATCGTGCGACAAGACTATCTGACGCTTTGGCTCAGCGGATACACCAATGGGACGCGTAACGATACCGTCATCGGGACCGGCACAGTGCAAGGCATTGCCAATAAAGTCGGAACATATTGTCGGTCCAATCTCGACGCCGGACTCATGGACGCGGTCCAAAATGTCCTTGGTGTAGGGAAATAGGTTGCTGGCTGCATCCAATAAGCCGCATCCAACTCGACCGCGCGGCGCGTGGAGATATGTTGCGAAATCATCTGGGGCGCAGGTTATGAAAATAACGAATATTGCCGTCGGTATGCTATTAGCGCTTGCAGCGTTCCCCACGCAGGCACAAACAACAATTGACGTTACCAAGATCTCGTGCCGTCAATTTATATTTGACGACATCGCGCTGTCGAAATCCATCGCGATTTGGCTTAGCGGCTACTATAGCGGCACGCAGCACAATACTTTGGTGGATATGAGTCAGATGGAACACAACATCGATAAAGTGGAAGATTTTTGCCGATTGCATTTGGAAATGACGGTCATGGACGCGGCGAAAAAAGCGCTGGGTATCGGCAAATAAAATTAAGCCGATGCAATGCCCGCGCGACTGTCTTTGTCCATGCATGGAGCAGGCAAAACTCGACAGCACCATGCTCCAAGTTATTTTGACGCTGAATCTTTTGACATCAGCGCGATAGCGTCCTGCACCGTCGTCATAAATTGTGCGGGAAAGATGATGGTTGAGTTCTTTTCGACTGAGATTTCCGCCATTGTCTGAAGGGTGCGAAGTTGAAGTGCGACCGGATGCGCTGTAATGATGTCGGCCGCTTCACCCAGCTTCACCGCAGCCTGGAATTCCCCTTCTGCCGCGACGATCTTTGCGCGACGCTCGCGCTCGGCCTCGGCTTCTTTGGCCATTGCCCGTTGCATGTTGTCGGGCAGAACAATGTCCTTGATCTCGACGCTGTCACCTGCGTGCCCCACGGTTCCGTGTGCTTGTCGATGACGTTCTTGATCTGCTCGTTGATGCCCGCCGTATCGGAAAGCAGCTGGTCGAGGCTAAAGCGGCCGACGACATTTCGTACAGTGGTCTGGCTGATTTGATTGATCGCATTGTAGACGTTCTCGATCACGATCACCGCATTCGCCGGCTTGGAGATATGATAATAGGCAACCGCCGCGATATCGATCGAGACATTGTCCTTGGTGATGATTTTCTGCGAGGGAATCTGCATCGTGACGGTGCGTAAGGAGACACGCACCATTTGCTGTAGCGGAAAGAAGATGAGCGTGATCCCGGCTCCGCGGACGCTTTCGAATTTTCCGAGAAAAAATACGACGCCACGCTCGTACTGTTTCAGCACGCGAATCGCGCCGATGAGATATAGAAAAGCCGCAATGGAAAGAATCAAAATCAACATAGTTCTTCCCTTTGATTACTGTTGCTAGCCAAAACGTTTTGGCGCCGGATGAACCGATCCGTGTTGGCCTGTGTTCAACACGCCCCTCGTTCGCAGCGCTGTCTTAGTCGGAGGAGGGAGTCTGAGTAGTCTAGACCACTCGGAGCCCACAATCGAGATTTTCCGCCAGCGGATTTGGCCCGAAAGTACTGCTGCCGGCCTCGCCGGGCAGGATGCCGAGATCGATGATCGCCCTGGCCGTCCCACGACCTCGGGTTGCCTGGTTTCATTAGGGCCGGCGGCATTGACCAGGTTCAGAAGACTAACAAAGCCGTGACGCATCGAAGCCATCGAGACGGCGCTTGAACCTTTCTCCGGCGTTCCTGTCTCACTAGTGAGTGGAAACCCCACATCTGGTGGAACCCAAAGCGGAGAAGTGTCATGAGATGCGCAAACCCGCACTGCAATCGCGGAATCGGCCTCGTTGCCTACCGGCGCGGCTTGTTCGGCAAAGGGCGCTACTGTTCAAGGCAGTGCCGCAACACCTTGGTAGTCGAAGAGCCGAAACGGCTGCAACAAGAACGGAACTCAGCGACCTATTTCGAGTGGCTCTTTTTGCAACCGATTGAGAACCCGCGGCCGGTGCTGATGCCCGTTCGTGTAAGGGCTCGCTAATTCTCGAAGCGTGGTGAGAACATCGCTCTGCCGCGGGGTTTGTTGCTTGGTGCCGCTAAAGCTTGCTCGCAGCAGCGAAGTCATCACACCTTGTAACGGCGCTGCAGCGCGACGAATCAGGAACCATAAGTCGGCCCTGGCGTTCCAACGAGAATATCGGTGTTTGTGATTATGCCAGCGTGTTCACCACTCAAAGAATGGCGCTCCGCATCATCGCGGTACGCATCGTAGCGGTCCCGACTCGGAAACTTGAGCACGTGGACCTCGAAAGGCTCGTCTGACCCGTCGTCCGACGCCCTTAACGTCCGGATGGCACGTTCAATGACGCCGCCGTAGCGGGCCATGATGCGCGATACTTTGCGCTCGTAGGCCTCGAATTCTGTCTCGAGGCCCCTGTGAATCCACAATCTGACAAGGATGTAGAGGGGTGGGATCGCCATGTTCACCTCAAGGATCGGCAAGTCCCACCATTTACAGGTGCCGGTTTCAGGCGCCAATGTTGAGTGCTGAACCACGCCCTTCACTTGGCGCTTCTTCGGCGACGACCAGATTGCGTTCCTTGCACGCGCGGTGCCGACTGCGGCGGCGATAATGAGTCACGGCGCCCGCGCCGCGAACGGTGTCGTTGGCGTCAAGGGTAGCGGTGCTCATCGAACGCGCAGTCTGCCTTCGCCCTGCCGCAGCCGCAAGTACAGCCGCATTATTCTCGCACCGCATTGCTGCTTTGCAGCGTAAATCGCATTCGCGCCTTCGGCTCCTCTAGGCACCTCCAGCCCGCCGTGCCAACGTGCCGGCCAATAACAAACTCGGGGAGGAGTCTTGACATGCGCGCCATCCATTCGACCGCACTTGCTGTCCTGTTGGCGCTCTTGGCGGCGCCGGCATTGGCGCAAGCGCCCTACCCCGATCGCCCGATCCACATCTCGTGCCGTTTCCCGCCGGCGGACCGTCCGACGTGATGGCGCGGCTGATCGGCCACAAGATGAGCGCGGATTTGGGCCAGCGGTCGTCATCGACAACCGCCCCGGCGCCAATACGGTCATCGGCGCCGAACTTGTCGCCAAGGCTGCCCCCGACGGCTACACGCTGCTGATGGCGATCGATTCGACGCTGGTGATGAATCAGTATCTCTACAGCAAGCTGCCTTACGATCCGGTCAAGGATTTCGCGCCGATCACGCTTGTCGCCAAGTCCATGGATCTTCTGGTGGTCAATGCGGCAAGCGACATCAATACGCCGAGGACCTGATCGCCAAGGCCAAGGCGAGCCCGGCAAGCTCAATTTCGGCGCCGGCACCATCACGACCAAGCTGATCGGCTTCTGTTCAACGAGAAGGCCGGCATCGACGCCGTGCTGCTGCCCTATAACGGCAGCGCCGAAGTCGCCCACGGCCTTCTGACCAAGAGCGTCGACTTCGTGTTCGACGGGCCGTCCGCGGTGCTGCCGCTGATCCAGTCCGGCGATCTCCGCGCGCTCGCCAACTCGATCCCCGGCCGCTGCCGGCGCTGCCCGATCTGCCGACGCTGAAGATCGGCGGGCGTCGATCTCGGCGACATCGCGGTGTGGCTCGGCCTGATGGCCCCCACGGCACGCCGCCGGCCATCATCGACAAGCTTGCCGCCGAGGTGGCAAAAATCCTCGGCGATCGGGAAGTGAAGGCGAGGGCCGACGCGGTCGGATTGTTCCCGCCGACCGGTACGCCCACGGAGTTCGCAACGTTCATCGAGCACGAAGCCGCACGCTGGCCGGAGGTGGTGAAGAAAAGCGGCATGCATTTCGATTGAGCCGCCTGAAATGGATCTCGCGCAGCCGCCGCAAGCGGGACATCGTGTGCGTGCAACCCGCATAGGCGCGATGCAGCAATAAGGAATTGTTAACCATCTTACGGAGACAATCGGGCTCCATCCAACCCAAGGCTCCTGCGCGCCTCTGTTCCTGCGTGATTCTGCGCTGCGAGGCCGGGAATCAGCACGTGAAGAAACGATCAATCGTACTCGCCTTGTGCTGCTCCCTGGTTGCTCACAGGCGAGTGCCAAGACCTTCGTCGGCGTATTGTGGCCGATGTTTGGGCCGTTTCTCGCCGTCGGTCTGGTTGAATTGGTTGCCGAACTCGAATTGATGCCGAATGTCGAGGTTGTAACTTATCTGCATCAGTCCTGGCCGTCCTTGGTCGAGGATCTCAATCGTCAACCGAACGGAACACATACGCTCGTTGTCGGCTACAGCCTGGGCGCCAATAGCACGATGTTCGTGGCAAATAAGGTCGATCACATCGATTCGATCATTGCCTTGCAGCCTTCCATGCTCAGCTGGAACCCGGAGCTGACCGGAAAGGTGGGAAGAATCGTCGAAATCTATAACCCAAACCCGGAGACGACTCTCGGCGGCATGGGATCGAAAAACTAGTCGGCGAAAATATCGAATACATCGCCAACAAAGATACCCATCTGGGAACGCAATTCAATTCGGAGTTCCGCAACCTGGTCAAAAGCGAAATCGCCAGGCTTTCTGCCGGGGATGGCATGGCGGCAGCGCAAACTGACCCCACCTTTGCAGGCGAAGCCGTACAACCCCAACTCCAGTACCAGAACCGGCCAAACAGGCGATCGATGCAGGCAGCGGCGTCAGCATCATCAACAACGACGAGACCAAGAACCGGGCCCATTGCGCCATCCGCGCAGAGCGAGCAGGCTGCTCCAGAGAAGAAACCTGATGAACCGGCTCAGGCGATGACCGACACCCAAGGCGTCGAGCCTCGTCACTATGGAGCCCTCATGTGGCGAGCTGCCTCGACGCAAGAGAAGAGTTAAGAGAAGAAGCTTGATGCGCTAAGCTCAGAAAATGGCCAACAACACCCCGTGTCAGGTTAGTGCGCGCTGCACCCCGATTGACTGCGGCATCCGTCTCCTTAAATGTCCCGGGTGGAAACGCCCAACGAACGAAAATCCGCATCTGAGCCCGTAACCGACTCGCCGCGCGCCTGGCTGCGGCTTGCCGCGACCATGCTGGTCTCGACCATCGGCGGCGTCGGCATGTGGTCGGTCATCGTGGCGCTGCCCGCGGTGCAAGCCGAATTCGCCGTTCGCGCGCGCAGGCTTCGTTGCCGTTCACCTCGCCATGGTGGGATTTGCGACCGGTGGCGTGGTCATGGGTCGGCTTCTCGATCGGATCGGCATCCTGGGCCCGATCGCCGTCGGCGCGATAGCGCTCGGGATCGGCTATGTGGTCGCCGCCAACGCCGGCAGCCTCGTCGTTTTCGCGCTTGCCCATACGATCATCGGGTTTGGCAGTTCGGTTACGCTCGGGCCGCTGATGGCCGATATTTCGCAATGGTTTGTCCGCCGGCGCGGCCTCGCGGTGACACTCTGTTCGGCGGGAAATTATTTCGCCGGCGCGCTGTGGCCGCCGGTCGTGCAGCAAGGGATCGCGCATTATGGCTGGCGCACCACGCATATCGGCATCGGACTTTTCGCCAGTGCGGCGATGCTGCTCGTCGGCCTTGCGGCCTTGCGGCGGCGCGCACCGCCCACCAGCGAGACCGCGAGCGGACATCGTATCATCTCGCCCGAGACGCTCGGCCTTTCGCCGCGCGCGCTCAACCTTGCTCGCGATCGCCTCGGTTGCTGCTGCGTCGCGATGTCCATGCCGCAGGTTCACATCGTTGCTTATTGCGGCGACCTCGGATACGGCGTCGCCCGCGGCGCCGACATGTTGTCGCTGATGATGGCGTTCGGGGTTCTGGGGCGCATCCTCTCGGGCCTCATTGCAGATCGTGTCGGCGGCTTGCGCACGCTGATGCTGGGATCGGCGCTGCAAGCGGTCGCGCTTTTGATGTATTTGCTCTACGACGGCTTGATCTCGCTTTACGTAATCTCGGCGCTGTTCGGCCTGTTTCAGGGCGGGATCATTCCGAGTTACGCGCTTATCATCCGCGAGTATTTCGCACCCAAGGAAGCCGGCACGCGCGTCGGCATCGTGCTGATGGCGAGCCTGTTCGGCATGGCGCTCGGCGGCTGGATGTCCGGATACATTTCCATGTCTCCGGTTCGTACCGGGCCGCGTTCTTGAACGAAATGGCTGGAACGCCGTGAACGGCACGATCGTGCTGTGGCTCATTTACCGGCGGCGTTCGCCTCTTGCATTTGCTTAGGAGTTGGCGCGTAAGATTCGACATAGCGGTGCACTCCATCAGGTCGAAATCGACCGGACGGTATTCAGGTGAGTATCGCATGTTGCGCGCACTGATTGCTGCCATACTGACGCTGTGGTGCTGTCTCGCCGCCGGCCAAGCCGCGGCGCAGGACGCGATCGGCACGGTCAGCCGCATCCAGGGCGACGCCAGCGGAACACGCGGCACGACGACGCAGGCGCTCGGCGCGAATACGTCCGTCTATCCCAACGAAGTCGTATCCACCGGCGACGGGACGCGGCTCGAAATCACCTTCAAAGACAATACGCGGCTGACGCTCAGCGAGAAGGTCAAGCTGACGATCGAACCTACATATTCAATCAGACCGCGGGCCTCGGCACGATCAAGTTCGAAGTGGCCGGCGCGTTCCGCTTCGTGTCGGGCCGATTGTCGAAGCTCGCCAGGGCCGATGTCGGCGTGACGACGCCGGTCGCCAATATCGGCATCCGCGGCACGGATTTCTGGGCCGGGCCGATCGACAACCAGGCGCTCGGCGTGTTGCTCGTCGAAGGCGCCGTCAGCGTGTCGAACGCGGCGGGCACGCAGAGCCTGAACCAGGCCGGCCAAGGCACCAATATCGCTGCGCCCGGCGCAGCCCCCGGCCCCGTGACCATCTGGCCGGCCGATAAGGTGAATCGCGCGCTCGCGGCGGTGACCTTCCGCTAGCGCGTGACCCAGTGGCAAAGAAAAGCGCACTTTGATTAAGCCGCAATTCCGACCGAGAGCCGCCGAACACGGGCGACGGCGCCGCGGATTTTCGGGCGCGCGTCGTTGTGGCTGCGTTCCTGGCGACAACGGCCTTCGGCGGTATGGCTGTCAGAGCGCAGTCGGCGCATCCATCGCCACCGGCCGAAGACATCGGCTCAACGATTGAAAATCTTGAGTTAGGCCGCGGCACCGGCATGTATCCGGTGTTCACATCGGTGGACCTTCACGCGGGCTCTGCGACCGCGCGCCAAGCGCTCATCATCATCCATGGCAGACTGCGCAATGCGTCGGACTACTACGCGACCGGACTGGCGATCGTCAAAACAGCCGGCGCGGCCGGTGACGCAACAATCGTGGTTGCACCGCAATTTCTAAGCGGGGCCGACGCCGCGGCGCATCGCTTGTCCGATCGCACCCTGCGATGGGACCGCGGTTGGGAGGAAGGAGCACCTGCCCAAGAGCCTGCTTCGTCTCATTCCGACGATCATTCAGCCAGTTCGTACGATGTACTGGACGACGTGGTGGCGAAGCTGTCGAATAGGTCGGCCTTTCCCTCGCTGCGAAGAATTGTTTTTGTCGGTCATGGCGGCGGCGCGCAAATGCTTGCCCGCTACGCCGTCGTGATGCGGTCGCAACCGGGGCCTCCCGTGAGTTTTGTGATCGCCAATGCGGGAACCTATCTCTATCCCACGACGGCACGGCCGGTGTCGCTTCCCTGTGCGGATTTCAACCTATGGAAATACGGCTTGGACAAGCCGCCACCCTATGTCGGAGATAGCGGCACGATCCGCAAGGACTTCGCCGCACGGGACGTCACGCTCCTCTTGGGATCGAAGGACAGAAAAACCACCGGCATCCTCGATCGGTCCTGTGCGGCAAAAGCCCAAGGACGCAATCGGTTCGAACGCGGACAAAATTTCGCCCGCGCCATGAGCGGCACAGCCCCGCTCCTGAAATATCTCATTGTTCCGGGCGCCGGACACAATGAAAAAGCCATGCTGCTCTCGAGCCAGGCCATGGAAGCGATCTTCTCCCACGATGTGACGCGCTGAAATAATCATCCCGCGGTCACTCGCGTCATCTTGGTGCGGGACCAGTGCGTCTTGGCACGGTCGGCCGCATGACCCATATGTTACCCGTCATAACGGTCAGTACGGCAAGGAGTGACGATGAGCGGCGTCGATATTTTTTCACCTTTCACTTTGGGGCCCCTCACGCTCCGCAACCGGATTGTCATGGCGCCGATGACGCGCTGCCGGGCGAGCGCGGGAACGTCCCGCATCCCCTGGCGACGCGACGGAATACGCAAGCGCGCCACTTCCGGGCTGATCATCTCGGAAGGGTCGCAGGTTTCAGAGGAGGGCAGGGCTATCCGGACACCCCCGGGATCTATAGCGCGGCGCAGTACCGCTGGCGGCGGGTTACCGACACGGTCCATGTGGCCGGCGGGCGGATCTTTGTGCAGCTCTGGCATGTCGGCCGGATGTCGCATCCGTCGTTTCAGCCGACGGCGAACTCCCGGTTGCGCCCTCGGCGATCGCGCCGGCGGGCATGGCCTGTACCGCCGACGGCCCTGCTGCCCTTCGTGGCGCCGCGCGCGCTCGACCGGCCGAGATCCCCCGCCTGGTCGATGACTTTGGCAAGGCGCGCGCCATCGCCCGAGAGGCGGACTTCGACGGCGTCGAGCTCCACGGCGCCAATGGCTATCTGATCGACCATTCCTGCGCGACGCACCAACCAGCGGACCGACCCCTACGGCGGCCGATCGAGAACCGCGCGCGCTTCCTGTTCGAGGTGTTGGCGGCCGTCGTCGATGGCTCGGCGCCGACCGCGTCGGCGTGCGGCTGTCGCCGAGCCTCGGCGCCTTCAACGACTGGCCGACAGCGATCCGGCCGCGACCTTCTCGACCGCGGTCGGCGAGCTCGACCGCTTCGGCCTCGCCTATCTGCACATCGTCGAGCCGGTCGCCGGCCGATCCGGTCGCCGGCCGGGCGAGATGCCGCGACATGCCGCGTTCTTCCGGCAGCATCTGGCGCGGCGCGCTGATCGGCAACAAGGGCTACGATCTCGCGCGCGCCAACGCCGTGATGCGCGACGGCGTCGCCGATCTGGTGTCGTTTGCGGCGCTGTTTCTCGCCAACCCGGATCTGCCCGAGCGCTTCCGCCGCGGCGGGCCGTTCAATCCGCCGGACCGCAAGACCTTCTACGGCGGCAGCGCGCAGCGGCTACACCGATTATCCTCCGATCGGCGCTTGATTTTGCAAGCTGGTTCAGTGGCTTACTCGAAAACCGCCGTCTTGTGACAGCAGTCACTTCGGCCATTGGCCTACTGGGATACGGTCTTTTCAATGGTTAACGAGGCGTCACCAGGGGACTTCGATGAGCACCGCCATTCAATATCTCCTCCGCAGGACCAACGAGATTTTCGAGACCAAGATGCAGCACGCGGCGCAGCGGATTTGCGAGCGGCAGCAGATCTTCCACCGTCGCGCGTCTTAGGTCGATCCCTCCCAAACGGCTCTTCAAGTTGAGAGGCGCACTCATTGATCGGTAAGCCGCAAATTTCCGGCGCCGGCATTCTTGGCCGTGTTGCCTTTTTGGCATTATCGGGCCGGCTCCATCGGCGCCTTGATAAACATCAATATCGGTCGTCACTCTGTCACCATCTTGCCGGAATTGTCATCGCAGAACAGTCGTGATTTGATTTATTCTGATTTTACTCGGCATGTTGGTTTCATTCGTTGTCGTCTAATAAAACGCCAACGAGGTGTTCTACTGAGCAGAATTGCTTTTGATCTCAGATGCGTGATCCATTCTGACGCAGAGTTGAGTGGGATCGCCCCTCGATGTGGCGCGAGCGAGCCGCTACGAAATTCGCGGGCGCTCCCGAGCGAGAAACGAAGAATCGCGTACATGACCATATCTCACGATAATCCTTCGCTTGACGAATTGCTCAGTGATCCGCTTACGCAGGCGATCATGAAAGCGGACCGTGTCGACCCGCTGAAACTCGAGGCCATGCTTCGCTCCACCGCGCGCCTCATCGGCAGCGTCTCTGGAGTATTGTCGACACCTTCGATTGAGGCTAAAAGCGCATAGCTTTACCGTCGTTTAGCCGGCCTTCTCCTCCCCGACGCGCCCCCGCCGCGGCATTTCGGAGGGTCTCGATCGGGCCGTCAACAGATATGGCGCTGTCAACGGATTGAGCGTCACGATCTCAATCCAGCCTGATGTCGGCGGTGCGGATGACCTTGCCCCATTTGTCGTTTTCGCTGGCAATGAATTGCGAAAATTGCACAGGCGTCATCGGCATCGGCTCGACCCCGAGATCGGCAAGCCGCGCCTTCGGCTCCGGCTCGGCCGAGCGCCGCGGTGAGGGCCGCGTTCAGCGCGGCCGACGATGTCGAGCGGGCGTGTCCTTCGGCGCGCCGATGCCATACCAGCCGACGGCTTCGTAGCCCGGCACGAATTCGGCCACCGGCGGACAGGTCCGGCAGCACCGTCGAGCCGCGCCGGCGTGGTCACCGCCGAGCGCGCGCACTTTGCCGGCTTTGACGAACTCCATCGACTGCGGGATCGGATTGACCACGACCTGCACCTGGCCGCTGATCAGGTCGGTCATGTAGTTGGTGCGATAGGGCACGTGAACCAGATCGACGCCGGCCATCATCATGAACAGCGCGCCAAAGAGATGCGACGACGGTGCCGATGCCGCCGGACGCCATGTTGATCTTGCCCGGATTGGCCTTGGCGTAGGCGATGAACTCCGGAACGGTCGCGGCCGGCAATGCAATTGGTGACCAAGCATCGACGATAGGGCGCGTTGGCGATGGTCGCGACCGGCGCGATGTCGCGAATGAAATTGAAATTGAGATTGTTGGTAGAGCGAGACGTTGAGCACGTTGGTCAGAACGTCGACAAGGATCGTGTAGCCGTCCGGGTCGCGCCCGCACCACCGCCTCGGTGCCGATATTGCTGCCTGCGCCCGGCCGGTTATCGACGACGAATTGCTGCGCCGAGCCGCGTCCGACATCCATTGTGCGGCGAGCCGCGCCATGATGTCGGGCGCGCTGCCGGGAGGAAAGCCGACGATCATGTGAACCGGCCGCGACGGATAAGTGTCGGCGCGCGCGTGCCGGCGCATGGCCGGAAGCACAGCAGCGCCCGCCGCCAGCTGCAGAAAGTTTCGGCGTAAAATTCTCAAGGCGGCCCCCCGATGGTTACGCCAAATATATCCGAAGTCTTACGCTCCCGAAAGCAGAGGCGATTTCTGTTTATGGCTCAAAAGCCGGCGTGCAACCGCAAAACTTACGTTCTCGCGATCCAGCACACCCGTTCTACAACGGGCGGATCGAATAGATCACTTCACCCTTGAACTTCCCCTCATCCGGCACCCACGGGAAGTAGATCACCCATTGCAGGTGCACCTGCGCGCCGACTTCTTTCAGGCCGGCGAACTCCTTGACGAGCTTACCGGTCATATTCACCACGTCGAGGACACCCTGAGGGCCGATGACCAGCGCCTGCGGAACCCACTCCATCCCCTGCAAAGAACTCAGGAACACGCGGTAGAACTCGGCGGCCTGCGCCATGGCCCTCCCAGCGCTTCCCCGCGGGCACCAGTTCCATCACGCAATCATCGGTGAAGACGCTGAGCATGACCTCCATCTGCGTCTTGAATTCATCCTACGTGAACGGCTTGAACAACACCTCTTCGGCGTGAACGTGGGTCAGCCAGAGCGCGCCGGATGGCATCGTAACCCTCTGACGTTATTCCCCAAGTAATGGCTGGCCTTTAAAGCGCGGGTCGCCGAGCAGCTGGGCAACTGGATCTGCGTCCATTCTTGGCCTCTCCGTGATCGTTTACACTCCGAGCTTCTCGGCCAATTCCTCAAGACCTTTTACCGCATAATCGACCGGCACGCTCGGCGCGGCTTCGCCGCGGCCGGGACCTGCTCGTTCGGCCGCGCCAGATGCGCGGCGTGCAGGCCGACGCGGTGGCAGCGGCCAAATCGTTGGAATGCGCCGCCACCAGCATGCATCTTGCGGCTTGAGATCGAAAGCCGCGGGCAGCGAGATAGACCCGCGGTTTCGGCTTGAAGTCTATGAGCGATATCGGCCCCGAGAATGGCGTCCCAGGGAAATTGTTGCGGCGCGCCAGGTCGACCATCAGCGAAATGTTGCCGTTCGACAGTGGCGCCAGCCAGAATTTCTTCTTCAGGCGCGTGAGGCCGGGCGGCACGTCGGGCCAGGCGTCAAGCCGGTGCCATGCCACATTGAGATCGCGCTTCTCGTCTTCGCCGAGCCCTGTGACGCCGAAGCGCGGCAGCACCGCTTCCAGATTTTGCCGATGCAGGATTCGAGCTTGCAATCGGCGCGCCGGCCGGAGCGCACTTCCTCGAGCGCCGGCTGATATTGGCCGCGCCAGTATCGGCGAAACCCGGCCAATCGAGCGCATAGCCGCGCGGCTTGAGGATGGCCTCGGCCTCGCGCGCGATCGACGTGCGAAAATCGACCAGCGTGCCGAACACGTCGTAGAACAGTGCTTTGACCGGATCCGTCATGCGCAATATCCCTAGCTCAAAGCTCTGCGGGATGCCAAAAGCATCGTCCCGCTGTTTCCCGTCATCGCTTAGGTCGCCGCGAAGCGGCCTCGAAGGATACGGCCGACGCCCGGCCGCCACCCCGAGACAAAATCGGGCTTGCCCGGTCGTAATTGATGGTCAAGTCGGCAACAGCCGAATTGATTGGCTCGCTCAGCTCGCCTCGGTGACGGAGCACGAAGGGGAGATAATGCCGGAAGTCTCGCCGACGTATTGCACCAGTTCATCGTGACGACGCGCATTCTCGCCAACGAAGGCGTTCTCGACGCTTTCGGCCATGTCAGCGTGCGGCATCCGCACGATCCCAACCGCTATTTCATTCGCGCCATCGCGCGCCGGAATTGGCGGAAATCTCCGACCTCATCGAGATGGATCTCGATTTGGTGCCGGTGCGGCCGACGGCCTTTCGCCTCTATAGCGAGCGCGTGATCCACGGCGAAATCTACAAAGCGCGGCCGGACGTCAATGCGGTGGTGCATCACCACGCCCATGCAATGCTGCCTTATGCGATATCGGGCCGCGAATTGCTGCCGGTGTTTCATCTCGGCTCGGTGCTCGGCAAGGTGCCATTCTGGGATCAGCGCGACGAGTTCGGCGACACCAATATGCTGGTCGTCAAACCGGAAGAAGGCGCCTCGCTGGCGCGCGCGCTCGGCCCCCACTCGACGGTCCGATGCGCGGCCACGGCGCGACGGTCGCTGGCGCCGATCTCCGCCAATTGGCGTTCCGCGCCGTGTTCGGCTGCCACAATGCGGCGCTGCAGAGCCAAGCCATGGCGCACGGCCATGTCAGCACGCTGTCGCCCGGCGAAATCGAACTGACCGCAAAGGGCCAATTAGGCTCGATGCCGATCGAGCGCGCCTGGGACTACTGGGTACGCCACGTCGAGAAAGCCGGCCTGATGCCGGTGAAAGCAGCCGCGAAGCGCAAAGCCGCGCCGGCGAAGCGGAAGGCCGCGAAACCGCGCACGCCAAGAGCAGCGCCAAGAGCAGCGCCAAGAAGCGCCGCTAGTTGCGCGCGTTATTGGTCAGCGCAGAGCGGTCTCGCGCGCGCCGTGATCGGCCTGCGCCCACTGCGCGAAAGGACGCATCGCCAAGGAGCCGTTGTAATATTGCTTCTGCCCGGTCACTTCGGCCCGATCCAGCCCGGCAGTTCGACGGGATGATGTTCGCTGGGAAGCTCGATTTCGGCAATAACCAGGCCGGCATTGGCGCCGGAAAACTCATCGACTTCCCAGGCCAGTTCGCCGCAGGGAATGATATGACGCGTCTTTTCGACAATCGCGCCGTGGCGGAGCGGCAGCATAGCCTCGGCCTCCAATGTCGGAACGGCATATTCAAGCTCGAGTCGGCGCAGTGCCGAGGGCGATGATTTCAGCGTCAACGTCGCTTGGCTGTTGTCGCGGATGCGAACCCGGATCGATACTTTTGGATTGGTGTCGAGATAGGCTTGCCGGATGTCGGAACGGCTGATTGCGGACTTTCGCCACTCGTTACTTCGCACCAGGAATTTGCGTTCGATTTCGATATTGATGGCACCCGGTGGGAACCCCATTCTGTGTTCATGACAGAATCGCGACAATAGGGTTAGCAACGGCGAGGGCCAAGCTCAAGGTTCGCGCGACGGGGGCCTTGGCGTTTCCGCAAAAAATTTATCGGGAACATATGCGCTTGTGCTGCGTTATGATCGCCGCTCAATTTTTATTGGGCGGGCGTGCATGTGAGCTTTGCCAAGTGTCCCGGAGCGATAGATCAGAAAGAGATCGTTGGTGTAGTGAAAGAATTCGCCGTGAAATCCTTGGTCCGGAACCGCAGGTGATCTGATCGTCGCTGGTGACCGTGCTGTTGATGTCGCTATTGCCAAGATTGAGCGCGATCTTGCGCGCGGAGACCAGATTCAATTTTACCGTCATGGGCGATTGCGCGAGCGACGCCGGCTCGATCTTGACGCCGGTGCAGGAGAACGAAGTGGCCTTGGCCTGCGCCGCGGCCTTCGCGTGGACCGTCGGACCAGCGCACTACCGCCGCCAGAAGATCGGCCGAACATATGATTGTTGACCCGTCGGATCATGATCATCGCTCCAGCGTCGTGCAAAGCTCGACCGGAACTGACAGCGCCCTCCTGCGGCTTCAAACGGTCGAGAAGCTGAAATTCGCGCGTCGCCGTTCTTCGAACGGCGCCTGCGAATCCGTAGCATGAACGAAATCGTCCGGACAGAACCGGCCCGGACACGCATCCGGCGCGTTTTGGATCGTCAGCCGAACACCGAGAAATCCGCGATCGGCTCGGCGACATAGCCGTAGCGCAGATTGTTCGGCTCGCGGCCCGCTTTGTCGTATTTGGCCTTCAAGGCCGTGAGCTTGTCGTTCTTGAACTCGAGCTCGGCCTTTTTCGGCTCGATGCCATAAAGCTTGGCATTGTTGCCGCCGAAGATCGCGCTCTTGACCGGGCCGGTTGCGGGACCAAGCGGCGCGAAGCCGTATTGCTTCTGCATGTCTTCGGGGATTTCAAAGCGGCGCAAGCCTTCGATCTGCCATTGCGGCGATCCGGTCCACACCGCGTCGGTGCCCCAGCAGACATGATCGGAGCCCATTTTCTTGATCATGGTGCCCATCAAAGCCGCGGTGACTTTCGGCTCCGCGACCAAGGTCATGGCGAAAAGCTGCCCGACATCGGCATAGACATTGGTGACGTTGTATTGCGCGGCGATATCGGCGAGGTCGCTGGTCCAGGAAATCCTCCCCGTGCGCTCGAACTCCGCCAGCGCCACTTTCGGATCGCCGCCGACATGGCGATAGGCGCCGTGATAGATGATGAAATTGAGCTGCGGCCAATCCTTCGCCGCCTGGCCGACGTCGCTTGCGTCGACAAAGCCGCGCAGATTGGGAAATTGCCGGTCGAGCGGCGGCGCGAACAGGCCCTTGTGCACACAGACATTCTTGATGCCGGCTTTGACGAATTTCTCGTAGCCGAGATAGGCGACCTTCTCGTCGTCGAGCCGCCACGGATAGCGGCTGGTATCCTTGTGCGTATTGTCGCCGATCGTATAGCCCTTCATCGATTCCGGCTTGAGCGCGAGCGCGGCATCGACTTTTTCCAGCCAGCCCGGCTGGCCCGGCGTGAAGATGGCGTGCGAGAACAGCCGCCGCGAGCCGAAGCGCGCATTCACTTTGTCGCGCGCGGCCGCCATCTGCTCGTTGGTGAGGAACCAGTCCTGCTCGATGTCGGACGGCGCCGAGGAAATCAAGACGATCTTACTGTCGCTGTCGAGGAAGATTTCCTTGACGTAATTGTCGTATTTGAGATCGTCGATAGTCTGTTCCTTGTCGGCGAGATCCTTGTTCCAGCCGGCTTTGCCGACGGCTGAGCGCATGGCGACGAAATTCTTGATGCGGGTGTCGTCGCGCAGGAAATGCGTGTGCATGTCCATGATGAACTGGTCTTTGAGCGAATCCGCGCGCTCGTCGGCGAGCGCAGGCGTCGCGGCTTCGGCATGCGTCGCGTCGAAGAAATTGCCGAACGTCTCGTTCATCGCGACATAAGACGCCGCCATCCCGGCCGCGGTCTGGAAGAAGCGGCGGCGCGACAGGCCCTGCTTCTTGGCAAGCCCGTCGGCGAGATCGAGGAGCCGCGCTTGCAGTTCGCGCTGCTTGTCGGTCTGCGGATAGGGAAAATATTCGTCGCTGGAGACGACCTGGGTGGGGATCGGCGTGTCGTAGGGCAAGAGTTCCGAGGGTTTAAGCTTCTCGCGGTCGTCGTCGCTTAGAAATCCCATAATGTCCTCCTGGGCGCGTCGCCCTTAACGTCGGCCCCGTCTGTCGCGGGCTTTCGAAGCCTGCATCGTAGCAGTTCACGAGCGCCCGGCGAAGGCCGACTGGCAGCCGCTAGGCGCTAATCCGCCATCGCGTAGGCCTTGCACCAGCCGTTCGGACTGATGTCGCCGTCGACGACTTTGCAGGCATGCGGCTCGTCGAACAGCGAGCATGTGGCGCACATTGCAATGCCCTTCGGGCTGTCTTGATATGCGGCCTGCTGCTTTGACATTTTGCCGCCGCTCTGCGCCAAAGACCGCCTCGGCTGCAACGGCCAGCCGGCGAGACCGGCGAGCGCGAGCCGCATAAAAGCCCGTTTCGACCGATCGCTCATGGTCCCGCTTATCGCCCCGCTCATGGCCTGCACCGCTCGACAGTCGGCGGAAACCTCGTTATCGCTTCGTGCATCGCCTGATACCCGCCGATTGCCGTGCCACCTAACGATACAACAATAACGCGGGCCATGATGGGTTCGACCCGCCGCAAGAGGAAACCATGCCCAAAAGTGTGAAGAACAAAGCGCCCAAAAGTATGCAGTCGCCTCGCCTCCCCGAATTATCGCCGGAAACATTCACGCCGGCGCAGAAGGCGCTGACGGAGGCCATCGCGTCCGGCCCGCGCGGCGTGTTCAAACTGTCAGGCCCGTTCGCGATCTACCTGCATTCCCCGTCGTTCGGGGAACTGGCGCAAAAGCTCGGCGGGCACTTGCGCTTTCTGACCAGCGTGCCGCCGCGGCTATCGGAATTCGCCATTCTGTGCACCGCGCATTTCTGGAAGGCGCAATACGAATGGGTGGCGCATGTGCCGCAAGCGGAAAAGGCCGGCGTAAAACCGCAGACCATCAAGGACATCCAGGCCGGACGTGCGCCGAAGAAGGCGCCGCGCGACGAGATGGCGATCTATGACTTCGTCAAGGAGCTCTACGCGAAGAGGCGCGTCGGCAATGCCGCTTACTCCCGCGTGCGGAAATTGCTCGGCGATGCCGGCACCGTCGAACTGGTCGGCATTCTCGGCTATTACGCCATGGTGTCGATGACGCTCAATGTGTTCAAGGCGCCGCTCCCGGACGGCACGCCGGTGCCGTTCGCCGAGCCGAAGACGAAGTAGTTCAACTCCTCGTCATTGCGAGCGAAGCGAAGCAATCCAGTGCGACGCCGCCGGTCTGGATTGCTTCGTCGCTGCGCTCCTCGCAATGACGGGCGCTTATTGCTTCTTCATCTGCATCATCCCGCCGCCGGAATTTCCGCCGCCGGAATTCTGCATCATCATGCTGCCGCCGTGGTCGCCGCCCATCATCATGGAGCCGCCGCCGGCATCGGCCGCTCCCGGCGCCGGCGCGCCGATCCCGGCGACCGGATATTCGACGTCGACCGTGCCGGCATGATCGAATTTCAGCGTCGCCTTGACGCTCTGGCCCTGCTCCAGCGGATGTTTTAGATCGACCAGCATCATGTGATAGCCGCCCGGCTTGAGCGTCACCGTCTCGCCCGGCTTGATTTCCAGGCCGCCCTCCACGGGCCGCATTTTCATCACGCCGTCTTCCATCGTCATGGTGTGGATCTGGCATTGCGCGCTGGCGTCGCTCGAAACGCAACTCACCTTGTCGGGCGCGGCGCCCTTATTGGTGATCGTCATGTAACCAGCGCCCGACGACGCCCCTTTCGGCGTCGCCCGCGACCAGGGCTGCGAAATGTGAATCGACCCGACATCGTAATCGGCGGCAAGGGCTGGCGGCGACCACAGCATGGGCGCCGTGAGCGCGACGACTGCGCTGAGCGTGTATTTCGGAAAGAGAAATCTTCATGGACTTGCTCCGTAGTGAACGTCTGCCGTGACGGCAAATGAAAACGAATCTATCTGGCTGCTGAGCGCTGGCTCAGGCGACCGGCGGGGCGCGGGAGCGATGCGCATAGGCCGTGCGCGCGGCGAAATGCGGCCTGGCGCCGCGCTTTGGCGTTATCGTGTGCGCTGGCGCCGGCGCATACGTCATCGCGCCTAAGGGCGCAGGGCAAACGGGAGCGCCGCTGCAACAGCCGGTCAGACAGGCCTCAAGACAATCCTGTCCGTGACCTCCCGGCGCAGAATGCCCCCCCCTACCTGAGGGTGCGGAATGGCCGGCGGCGGAACAGAGTGGCAGCGTGCTTCCGGCGCCGGCAACCGGAACGCTGACGGCAAGCAAAACCGCTTGCAATACGACCGCATAGGCCGCTGCCAGCGCTATCCCGGCGCGCACATGGTGCCGCAAGCTCATCGGTTCAATTTAATTCAGTTCTGGCCCGGTGGAAATGGCGGGGAACCCTTGGTTCCGTCAAGGATTGTCTACGCCGAATGCGTGGATTCTAGGCTTAGAGATTGGACGGCGGCGGAGTAGTCTCATGGTTATGCAGGCAGCGCCCGACCGCAGCGAGTTTAGCCGCACCGACCAGTTCGGGCAGGTGCTGCCATTCCGTCGTCGCCCGAGCCTGACATTGGCGCAGCCGCACCAGCCGGCAAACGCCGACGACGACGCCTTCGCCCGCTACGAGCAGGAAGAACCGCTCGACGATCGGCAGCGCATGCTGATGAACGCCATCGCTGCGGCCATCGTGATCGTGCTGATCGGCGCCGGCGTCTGGATCGCCGATACGATCTCCGTCACGGTGAAGGCTCAGGATTGCGCGCTGCAGGGCCGCAGCAATTGCGCGCCCATCGAGACCCCGGCGCGCCACTAAATCTTTTTCTTTTTTTTTTTTTTTTTCTCCTCCTACCTATTTCAGCTTGTTTTGATCAGCCGGCATATGCCTTGTCGAGGTCGGCGATGACGATCTTTTGCATCTTCATCATGGCCTGCATGGCGCGATCGGCCTTTTTGCGATCGGGTCGCTCAGGTAACGGCCGAGCGCCGTGGGCACAACCTGCCAGGACAGGCCGAATTTGTCCTTGAGCCATCCGCATTTCTATTCCTCGCCGCCGTCTGCGATCAGTCTGTCCCAGAAGTAATCCACCTCTTCCTGGCTCTCGACGCTGATGAAGAACGAGATCGCCTCGTTGAATTTGTATTTCGGGCCGCCATTGAGCGCGTTGAACTTCTGCCCCTCAAGTCGAAGCTCGCCATGAAATCATTGACGGTTTCGACCTTGGCGTTGGAAACACCGATTCTAGAAGGCGACGGCCTCGGGACGTTGTTATCGAACCAGAGGAACGGCGTGATCGAAGTCATGATGGATGTCCTTATCGTTGGATTCGATGAGCCGTATCCCTCATCTTGGCCTCGAAGCGGTCGCCCGGCGAGATCAGCACGGCAGATTAATGAAATCGCTGGCCATCATGAACTCGTTTGGAGGCTCGCCCGGAGACAACGGACGGGTCCGACAAGTCTGATTTTTTTCGGCCGTTTCGTAATACCCATCCAGCCCCATCGCCGCCCGCTCGCCTTCACCCCGTTCATCAATCAACCACAAGCTAGACCCAGCCACATCCATTGGCGGACCGCTTCTACAATAACAATATCATCGCTCGTGCCGAACCTACGGAACGGAACTTGTTCAGTTCGGAACTTGCGCCGCGGCGCTCGCCGGCTTGCGAGCCGGCGCGTCGCTCCGCGGTACGCTGCGTTCCGGCAGCGCGATCACGGGCGTGCCGCTATCGGCCACCGGCTTCAAATCCATGGTGTTCGAGGCGCCGGAGCCGGTTTTGCCGGGCGCAGGCGCTGCCGGCGCGGGCGTGACTTCAGGCTTCGCCGGTGCCGCCGGCGCGCTAGGCTCGTTGCCGGACGGCGAATTCACTTGCGTCGGCCGCGGCACCGTGGTGCCCGGCGCCGGCATGCGGTGCGATCCGACCACCGAGAGAACCTCGCTGATCACGCGGGCATGCAGCCGCGGCGACTTGTCGATGTTCAAATGGTCGATGCTCGGATCGGATCTGACGTCGACATTGACCAGCGTACCTTTGAAGGCCGCGCCCTTGCGCATAAAGGCGTAGTCGCGCTGCGTCAGGTTGACGACGCGGCCGATATTCCCCGAGGCTGCGAACGACTGCGTGCCGTCGAACGGCACCGCGAGCGCCACCGGCACGCCCTTCTGGCCGAGATAGGCCGACATTTCCATGACCGCGTCGGCGCCGAGCGAATGACCGATGATGATGATCGGGCCTTCGGTGCCGGCCTTGTATTTGGCCGCGGCCGAATCGGCGAGCGACTGCCATTCGGTGTGATTGTGCACGGTGGCATAGACACCGTGCCTGTTGAGTTCCTCGGCCAGCGTATCCATGCCGAGCGAGAACACATTCAACAGCCCGCGCAAGAGATAAACGTGTGCGCGCGACTCCGCCATGCTCGGGCCCGTTCCAAACGCGAGCACCATGCCGGCTGCCAGCATCCAAACCGCAACAAAACGCCGCCAACCCAAGATGCTACCTGTCATGCTCCTCGCCATTGAATCCACCATGGTGCCCATGGCCTCCTCGGCTTGCCGAATGTTACGCGAAACTGGAATCCGGAACGCCCAACTCATTCTAAGCGATCCATACCGCACCGCCAGATTTTGTGGCCCGAATTTTCCGGGAAATACCCTTTGCACTGCAAACCCGCACGGACCTGTGCCAAAAATGCAACTTCGCCGAACCGCCAAATTCACCTGGCATCAGTAAATCCATCAATAGCGGCATCAATAAAGCCACGGCACCACCCGCGCGGTGCGGTTCATGTAGGTACGATATTCCTCTCCGAACGCGGACATCATCATCTCTTCCTCGCGCCCAACACGGCCGAAAAACAGGATGCCGAACCCAACCAAACCCGCCGGCCCCGCGATCCAATTGGGCAGCAGCAGCGCCTGGGCCAGCGCCATCAGCCAAAACGCCGAATACATCGGATGGCGGACGACGGCGTAGACACCGGTTGTGACGAGCGTGTGGCGCTCCCGCAAATCGAGGCTGACCGACCAGTTTTTTCCGAGATCGCGGTGGGTGCGCCAAAACAGCCAGAGGCAGGTGAGATCGACGGCGATGCCCAGGTATGTCAGCACCGGCATGTAGGGATAGTCGGCAAAGCGCGGAAAATGGACGGCGAGGTAGGCGGACGGAATAATGCCGAGACCGGTGAACGACGCGGCCATCAGAAGGCGTTCGCGGATGTCACGCCGGGAATGGCTCACCGGCGTCTTGCGCGAGTGCCGCCCGGGCTGCTGCCGCACGACGACCCAGGCGGCCATGAAGGCGAGCCAGATGATCTTGGAAATAGTCGGCGTCACGCGCCCGGCTCCGGCACAGATTCGGCGCCAAGCGCGCCTGCGATCAGCCCGCCATCGGCGCCGAAGGCCAAGATAGATTGATCGGGAAACTCGACGCGGTCGGGGAGCGCGATCGGGCCGCCGACCAGCATGTAATAGTCGTAGAAGTAACGCCGCTCGTTGCCCATGACCGCCTGGCGATGGATACGCAGAAAACTGAGGCGGAAGCGCCGGTAAGTGTGCTCCTCGACCATCAGGCGAATGCGGATGATTTTGACGATCGGCTTTCCCGTGGCGGGCATGCCGAGCGCGACCACCGGATCGACGTTGTAAACATTAATGACATCGACCAGCGCCTGATATTCGACCCAGAAAATGCCCGGCATATTGGCGATGCGGCGCACAGTCTCGCGGATCCAGCCGGCCGCCGGATGCAGTGCGACTTTCAGAAGCGACGAGCCGCTCGACACCAGATGCAGCTCCTTGCCCCGGGTCGCGAGCTGCGGATCGAGTTTGAGCGCGCGATCGAGCACGATGAGCGAAAGCGGCGCGCCCAGACTGTGACCGTCGATGACGATCTCGTCGGCGTCGGTCTGTCCGACGATGCGCACCAGCGCGCCGGCGAGAGCATCGAGCCGCGCTTCCAGCCCGGGCCGGACGCGATGAATGAGATCGCGCGCGAAATACCAGTCGTCGAGCGCGTAGCGGATATGCCAGAAGCGTCCCAAGGTGAAGCGGAACACGACGAAGAACGCAAACCACAACAGCGGCGCGAGCAGCAGGCGATACGGCAGGCCGAGATGGCCCACCGCGAAGCGCGTCAGGGCAATTGACGCCCACATCATGCCGAGCACGTAGACGAGCGGCGACAGGAAGAATCCGCCGTAGCGCCAGGCGACAATGAAATATTTGACCACGGTGCCATTGAGGATGAATTCCATCAGCGCCGCGATCCCGAGCGGAAAGCGCCACCAATCGCTTTCGGCAGCGTCGGCGCGCACGAAATCGTCCCAGCGGAACCAGTGAAAATCGGTGGTGACGCGCCAGTTCGGGCCGCAGCACTCAACCGACCAGCTCGCCACCGCCCCGTCGGCCGACACAACCGGCGGGGAGACCTCGCCCTTTACGTTCCAGGCCTTCTGAAACCGCGCCATTTCGCGGATGAAGCGGTGATGCGCACGTTCCGCTCCGACCGGCTCGTAGCCTGTCATCTGCACGAAACAACGCTTGCGCACAGTTCCGTAAGCCTGTTGCGCCTTCGGCATGACCGACCTTGGGTGACCTTTGCGGGACCTCTCGGCGGGTTCATTAGGTAATATGGCTTGATCGATCAAGCGCGCCGGCAAGCGCCGGCCCGGCGGCGTGCCCGCTAATAAGCCCCTGGTGCAAGTTCTTGGCGGAAACGCAAAATTGGCCGTTTCGGCGGGCCCCAAATGGCAAGCCAGATCACGGCGTCCGCCGTTGAACTTACCAGCATCCTTCGCTATAGGGGGCATTCACA
Organism: uncultured Alphaproteobacteria bacterium; assembly: GCA_963761595.1. Classification (GTDB taxonomy): domain Bacteria; phylum Pseudomonadota; class Alphaproteobacteria; order Rhizobiales; family Xanthobacteraceae; genus BOG-931. The sequence continues at coordinate 90,616 of CAVXHE010000010.1, read as the reverse complement.
TTGAGGGGCCCGAACCACGGGCTGCTCGCGCCGGACTGGGCCGGCGCTTATTCCTTCGGACCAAAGAGCACGCCCGATGTCCACTACTTTCGATAAAGTGGCTGAAATCATTGCGGAAACTTGCGATATCCCGCGTGAAAATATCAAGCCGGAATCTCACGCCATCAATGATCTTGAGATCGACAGTCTCGACTTTCTCGACATTGCCTTCGCTATCGACAAGGCTTTCGGCATCAAGCTGCCGCTCGAGCAATGGACCCAGGAGGTCAATGACGGCAAGGCGACGACGGACCAGTATTTCGTGCTGAAAAACTTGTGCGAGCGGATCGACGAGCTGATCGCTGCCAAGGGCGCCTGAGGCGCCATAGATGCGTCTTGAATATTTTCAGATGATCGACCGCTTCACGCTCGTCGATGTTGGCGAGCGCGTGACGCGTGCGGTCTGCAAAGTGCCGATGGAGAGCCCGGTCTTCGTGGGCCACTTCCCGGGCTATCCGCTGATGCCCGGCGTGCTGTTGATCGAGTGCATGGCGCAAACGACGGGCTGGCTGGTGAGCGCGCTCACCGGCTTCACCGGCCTGCCGGCGCTCGCCGGCGTCAAGGAAGGCAAGATCCGCAACGCGGTGTTCCCGGGCGACGAACTCGAATTCGAAGGCCGGGTCATTCACGAAGGCTCGGGCTACGCCATCGGCGAGGCCAAGGGCTGGTGCAAAGGCGCCCCGATCTGCGACGCCACGCTGACCTATCGCATCATTCCTTATCCCAGCAAGGAACTGCGCGAAGGCCTGTGGGAATGGGCGGAGCGGATCAATTTCCCGGCGAAGGAGTACGCGAAGTGAGCGACCGCCGCGAGGTGTGGATCACCGGCGTCGGGCTCCTCACCTGTTTGGGCGAGGGCGTTGACGCGGCTTGGCGCCGTCTCGAGAGCGGCGAGCCGCCGGCCTACGACGACAAGAGCTTTGCGCCTTACATCGTGCATCAGCTCGGGCCGATGAGTTTCGACAAATATATCCCGAAGAAAAGCGATCAGCGGCAGATGGAGACCTGGCAGCGGGTCGGCGTCTATTCCGCCGGCATGGCGCTTGCGGACGCCGGCATTCTCGGCAATCCGGAACTGCTCGATCATGCCGACATGATCGTCGCCGCCGGCGGCGGCGAGCGCGATATCGCGGTCGATACCGCGATCATGGCCGGCTTGCGCAAGACCAATACGCCCGGCGCCTTTCTCAACGAGCGCTTGATGAGCGACCTGCGCCCTACGCTCTTTCTGGCGCAGCTGCCAAACCTCCTCGCCGGCAATATCTCGCTGGTCCATGGCGTGGTCGGCTCGTCGCGCACTTTCATGGGCGAGGAACCAGCCGGCGTCGATGCCGTGCGCGTCGCGCAGGCGCGGATCGCTGCCGGCCAGAGCGAGCTGACGCTCGTCGGCGGCGCCTATCACGGCACGCGCTGGGACGTGCTGCTCGCCTTCGAGCTCGGCGGCGTCGTGCTCAAGGACAAGTTCGCAGCCGTGTGGGATCGCGGCCCGAACGGCGGCATCGCGTTCGGCACGATGGGCGCGTTCCTGGTGCTCGAAAGCAAGGAGCATGCGCTGGCGCGCGGCGCGAAGCCACGCGTGCGGATCTCGCAAGTATTCTCCGACCGCAATGCCCGCGTCGAAGGCGAGGCCGAGGCGAGCCTGCGCCGCCAGTGGGAGGCGATTTCGCCGCAGGTCGATCGTGTACACGCTGCGATCGTTTCCGGCGCCGCGGGCCTCGAGCCCGCGACGCGCGCAGAGGCTCACGTACTCAAGGAAATTGGCCTTCCGGTTCGCAATACGGGTACGTATATCGGGCATGGGGTCGATACCCAGTTCATGGCCAATCTTGCCATTGGCTGCACCGTGATCGAGCATGGCAAGCTGTTCGCCCCGACGGGGACGGGAGATACCGGCACAAGTCCGCCAGGGCTTTCCCAAGTCGTCGTCACCAGCGTCGGCAATTGGCGCGGCGAAGGGCTCGCTTTGCTCGAACGCGTGAACTGAACGCGGATTACAGGAGAGCGTTTATGGCAGCGCATCGCGACAAAGCCGGCCGCCCGGTCATTGCCGTTACCGGCATGGGCGTCGTCACCTCGCTCGGCGTCGGCAAGGACGACAATTGGGCAAAACTTTCCGCCGGCGTCTCCGGCATCCGCCGCATTTCGCGCTTTCCGCTCGACAGCCTGCGCACCACCATCGCCGGCACCGTCGATGACGTTTACAAGGACTACATGCCGCCGGCCGAGCTCTCCGAGCGCATCGCGACGCTCGCCTGCGAGGAAGCTATCGCGCAGGCGGCGATCGGCACCAAGGGCCACTTCCCCGGCCCGCTGTTTCTGGCGCTGCCGCCGCTCGAAATCGAATGGCACTACCGCAGCCAGATGGCGGCAGAGGCCATGCCCGACCAGGACGCGACCTATCCCGACCTGATGCGGGTGGCGGCCGAGCCGCAATTCGCGCCGATCTACGAGACACTGAAATACGGCATTATCGGCGAGCACCTCGCGACGCGTTTTGGCACCGAGGGCTCACCCATTTCGCTGACCACGGCGTGCGCCTCCGGCGGCACCGCGATCCAGCTCGGTGTCGAGGCGATCCGCCGCGGCGAATGCACGGCAGTCCTTGCGGTCGGCGCCGACGGCTCGCTGACGCCGGAATCCTTGGTGCGCTTCTCGCTCCTCTCGGCGCTGTCGACGCAGAACGATCCGCCGGAACAGGCGTCAAAACCGTTCTCCAAGAACCGCGACGGTTTCGTGCTCGCCGAAGGCGCGGGCGCTTTGGTGCTCGAGGACTACGACTATGCCGTCGCGCGCGGCGCCAAAGTGCTCGCCATCCTCGAAGGCTGCGGCGAGAAATCGGATTCGTTTCACCGCACCCGATCGAGCCCGGACGGCAAGCCGGTCATCGCCTGCATGCGCATCGCGCTGGCCGACGCCGGCGTCGGCCCCGAAGACATCGACTACATCAATGCCCACGGCACCTCGACGCCGGAAAACGACAAGATGGAATGCCTCGGCGTCTCGACCGTGTTCGGCGAGCGCATCCGCACTATTCCGATGTCGTCGAACAAATCCATGATCGGCCACACGCTGACCGCCGCGGGCGCGGTGGAGGCGGTGTTCACCGCGCTCACGCTCGACCACCAGCGCATTCCGCCGACCATCAATCATCGCGTGCCCGATCCCGGGATCCCGCTCGACGTCGTGCCGAACGTGGCCCGCGATGCTCGTCTTAATCGCGCAATCTCGAATTCCTTCGGCTTCGGCGGCCAGAATATTTCGCTTGTCCTGACGCGGGAGCCGGCGTGAGCACCACAACACCGACATTGGATAAAGAGACCCCCACCCTACCCTCCCCCGTAAACGGGGGAGGAAATGGAGGGGGCAAGAAAATGCGCGCGCTCACGCTCACCGGCGACCGCAAGATCGAGATCGTCGATATCGACGCGCCGCCCGCGCCGGGTCCGGGCGAAGTGCAGATCGGCATCAAGGCCATCGGCATCAACCATATCGACGTCTGGGGCTGGCGCGGCATGGCCTTTGCCAAGCGCAAGCTGCCGCTGATCGTCGGCGTCGAAGCGGCCGGCCAGATCGTGGCAGTTGGTCCGGACGTCACAACCTCCAAAGTCGGCGACCGCGTCGTCACCTATGGCGCGCTGACCTGCGGCAAGTGCAAAGCCTGCCAGGAAGGCCGCGATAACTTGTGCGAGAACGTCGGCAGCATCATGGGCTTCCATGTCGACGGCTTCGCCCGCGACTTCGTCAATATGCCGGCGCGGCTCGTGGTGAAGATCCCGGACAAGGTCAGCTTTCGCGACGCCGCCTGCGCGCCGGTCGCCTTCGGCACCGTGCAGCACATGCTGTTCGACAATGCCAAGCTCGAGCCCGGCGAGACCATTCTGGTGCAAGCCGGCGGCTCCGGCATCGGCACCACCGCGATCAAGATGGCGAAGGCCATCGGCGCCACCGTGATCACCACCGTCGGCGACGATGCAAAGGCGGAAAAGGCCAAGGCGCTCGGCGCCGATCACGTCATCAATTACCGCACCGACCGTTTCGAAACCATCGTGCGCAAGCTCACCGGCAAAAAGGGCGTCGATGTCGCCTTCGAGCATGTCGGGCCGGACACGTTCAACGGCTCGCTGCTCTGCCTCAAGCGCGGCGGGCGGCTCGTCACCTGCGGCTCGACCACGGGCCAGTCGATCCAATTCAACCTGTTCCAGCTCTATTTGCAGCAATACCGCATTTTCGGCTCGTTCGGCTGCTCGCTGCGCAATATCGGCGAGAGCCTCGCCAAAATGGCGTCGGGCATGACACCGGTGATCGACACCGAAGTACCGCTCTCCGAATTCGAGCGCGGCCTGGCGCGGCTCGAAAGCCGGCAGGTTTTTGGCAAGATCATCGTTATGTTCTAGAGCATGATCCGGCTCTCTTTTTTCCGGACCGTGTTCTAATGGCGCGCTCGCGCTTCAAACCTCTGCTGGACAAGGTGGCGGGCGCGCTCACGGTTGGCCTGCTCGGCGCCATCAAGCACACCGACAGAAGGCGCATGGCGAATTTCGCCGGCGCGCTGATGCGCAAGGTCGGCCCCCTCTTCAAAGAGCATCGTCTCGGCCGCGAGAATCTGCGCTTAGCGTTTCCGGAAAAATCCGATGCCGAGATCGAACAGATTCTCGGCGGCGTGTGGGACAATCTCGGGCGCATCGCCATCGAGTTTGCCCATCTCGACGAATTTTGCGTCGACGGATTCGGCACGCAGACGCCCGACGTCATCACCTATCCGCCGCAATCGCAGGAACGCTTCGACGCCATCATGAAAAGCGGCAAGTCGACGATCAGCTTTGCCGCCCACTTCGCCAATTGGGAACTGCCCGCCGTCGGCGCGCATCTGATTGGTGTCAAATCCGCTGTGCTGTTCCGGCGACCGAATATCGGCGCCGTCAGCGACGTGATCATCAAATTGCGCGAGCCGCTGATGGGCGAATTGATCCCGGCCAGCCTCGACGCGCCGGTGAAGCTGGCGCGGCTGGCACAAGCCGGCGCTCATGTCGGCATGCTCGCCGACCAGCACTATACGCGCGGCGTCGAGGTGACGTTCTTTGGCAGGAAATGCCTCGCCAATCCGCTGATCGCGATGCTCGCCCGCCAGACCGGCCTGCCGATCTACGGCATGCGCGTCGTGCGCAAGCCCGACGGCAACAGTTTTTGGGGCGAAGTCTCGCCGCAGGTCGAGCCGGTCTATGACGCCGACGGCAAATTCGACGTCAAAGGCACGACGCAGGCGATCACCGCCGTGATCGAAGGCTGGGTCCGGCAATATCCCGAGCAATGGCTGTGGCTGCACCGCCGCTGGCGGTAAAGCAAAGCGGTTTCACGATCGCGTTCCTCACCAGAACCTTGTCGTCATTGGCTGCGACTAATGCCTGCAACTTACGATCGGTCAACCAACGCTCCGATAAGGCGGGCATGACGGTATCCGCCCGCCTGGAGCATGGGCCATAATTAGTCCGGTCATAATTGCGGCCAAACAAGCAGAAGGTTCCAGGAGGCGTCTATGAAGTTAAAACTCCTCGTGGCGGCGGCTTTGCTCGCCTGTGCAGGTACCAGCCTTGCAAGTACCGGCGCATCGGCCCAGTGGATGATCAGTCTGTCCGGGCCCTATCACTGCGTCCAGAACTGCCAAGTGCCGGTCAACGGCCAGGCCTTCGTCACGCAAAACGGCTGGGATCTCAATCTCGTCAACGAAGTCGGCCAGCCGGCGCATGGCTGGATCGATTACCCCGGCCACATCTGGATCGACTGGTGGCACGAAGGCGCGATGTTCTCGCCGGACGGCTCGACCATTCAGTTCGATTCCGGCAGCGTCTGGCAACGCAGCTGACGCCGCATGGCGACATCAAGGCCGGCGTCAAAGCTTCTTGATGCCGGCCTGATCGATGATTTGTTTGAACGTGGCCATCTCCTTGGTCACGCGCGCCCAGCACGCTTGCGCGCCTTTGGCCCGGACCAGGAAGCCGTTCTGAAACATCTTGTCCTTCATCTCGGGCGTATTGAGAACCTTGAGCGTTTCGGTTTCCAGCCATTTGAGGTTCTCGGGCGGCGTTTTCGCCGGCGCCAGCAGCATGGCGTCGGTGGCGAAGACGAAATCCGGATAGCCGGACTCGATCATGGTCGGCGTGTCCGGCAGATCGGGCCAGCGCGTATCGGCGCAAATCGCGAGCCCCCGCATGGTGCCGGCTTTGATGTGCGCCACCGACGGCGCCACCGAGCCGGAACAGATCTGCACGGTGCCGGCGATCAGCGCCTCGACCGCATCACCGCCGCCCTTGAACACCACCTCTTCGAGGTTCGGCAGTTTTTCGCGCACCTTCAGGAGCGCCATCTGCAATTGCGGCGTGGTGCCGATCGGCGGCACCGAGGCGTTGAATTTCTCCGGGCTGGAGCGCGCCAGCGCGACGAAATCCTTCATGGTCTTCGCCGGCAGGTCCGGCTTGACCAGATAGATATTGGGCGAGCCGCCCAATTCAGAGACCGCGACGAAATCCTTCATCGGATCGAACGGCAGCGAATTATAGAGGCTGTAATTGACGGAAAAGGCGGTAGTGCCGAGCAGGATGGTGTAGCCGTCCGGATCGGAATGGGCGACATATTCCATGCCGAGATTGCCGCCGGCGCCGCCGCGGTTCTCGATGATGAAAGTCTTGCCGGTCGATTGCTGCAGAGCTGCCGTAACAATGCGGCCGACAATGTCGGACGGCCCGCCGGGCGTATTGGCGACCACGAATTTGATCGGACGATCGGGGTAGGCGGCATAGGCCGAGCCGACCCGAAGGATTGCCGGCGCGGCGACGCCCGCGGCGAGAGCCGCAGCGGCCTTGACGATGCCGCGCCGTGACGGCGCCGCTGATGCGGGTAATTTACGCATGTCCCTCCCCTACCTGTCCTCAATTTTTACAGCGCCGGATGCTGCGCAGCGATGGCCTGAAAATTCAAGGGGCAATCGCACCGCCGGAGCGCCTTATTGTCGCAAGGTTTAGAGCATGATCCGAAAGAATGGAAACCGGTTTGCCGAAAAGATTATGCTCCAACCGAAAAACCAGGGCGTGAACTCATAAATTCAGATCGATGGACCACAGTTGGTCAATGTCCGCTTTGCGCCCGAAAGCGGACATTCATTGCCACAGTCGGTATGTCCCTTTGGGCCAGAAGCAGACATCTTCGACAGTTACAATCACCAAGACGGCAGCGACCAACTTGCAGAGGCATATTCTAAGTCACCCGTACCGGTGAGCCCAAAGCTCACCGTGAACCCTTGGACATGAGGAAGCATCGCTGTTGAGCACGAACATTGCCGCAACATTTTCAGGCGCAAACCAACCAGTTTCAAACTGGAAGATTTCGAGGAAAGCCGGCCAACGGCCTATATCGGCGCATGGCTCTAAGGGTAAGCAGGCCCGCAATTGGACCCGCTCTCGCCTGGTATCAACGGGCATGCCGCTGATAGGCGCGCCAGCTTCTGCTGCATGATGCGCTGCGAGTGGCGTTCCAGATAATGTGCGATGGTTTCGGTGCGGATTTTCACGGAGCCCGCAGGCTTGGTGGAGTCGAGATCCTGGAACGAGAAAAACAGGGTACCCGATGCTTCTACGATCTGTTGGACCGGAGTAAATGTCGGCTGATCCATTCCGCACTCGTAGCTTGTTAAGCGGATAACACAAGTGACCCACGGCAGCCGCGCTCCGACCTTGGCCGCCCACACAATTTCATTTGTGTTGCCGCTGTAGGACGAGGGCCACACGTCGCTGATATCGAACGGAGAGGTAATTGCCCCCGAGCGCAGATCCTCACAAAACAGCCACCGCAAAAGTCCGGTATCCGTGGGCAGATACTGTGCCCACAAGATCGGATAGCCATAGGCTTGCAGATCCACCTCGATTTCATGACCGATGCCGGGATCCAAGTGGTAGGGCCTAGCCAAGATCAGAATGCAGGGCTGTGAACGCGAGGCGCACTGCCTCAGAACATCGCTACTTGCGTTGCGCGCCGTGTCGTTGAAACGCTCTAGTGCCGCATATCCCGCAGCAACGGCATTGCTGGTCTCAGCGACGGTCAGATCTGGAACAGCTTCAGCGAGTGCCTGATGCAGCTGTTTCGGCACGAGGCGAGGTTCGGCAAGACAGGTGAAGGGCGCGACATATCTGATGCCTAGTTCGGCGAATACGTCGCGCTCTTTGAGAAATCCGGCCTTGATGTTCTCGGGAGCCGCCATGACACGTGGACACGACAGCGTGTCAACCACTTGGCCGGCCAGAAATGACGGCAGCGAGTAGATCATCGGCGAGAACAAGATGTCGATCTTGCGCTTCTGTCCGAATACCAGCTCACCATAGTGTCCCGACATACACTTGACGGGATGGCAGCAATCGACCGTCCCGCGCCCCCGCCCGAAGGTTCGACCCTGCTCTTCCGTCGTCTCGGACGAGAACACAATTCGTTTAACGCCGAGCGCGTTGAAGAACCCGATCCAGAACTGATGCGTGGACCAGATGTTGAGGACGCGCGGGATTCCGATGCGCAGATCAGACCGGCGCTTTGCAACGATGGAAGGCTTGCTGGCGAACCAATTCTCCCACATTGGGATGCGCACTTCTGCCCTCCTCTAATTGCGCTTTGACCAAACGCATCTCGGCGACGTCTTCCACCAGTCCCTTTGGGCAAGCGTTTCCACTGATCACGCGTTGCCACCCTTCTTGCAGCGGAACTTTGCTCCAGGAACGGCCCTCGGCGTTCGGCAATTGCACGTCAATGAAGGTGCGCTTGCAATTGCAACTGCACCACCGGCAAACCGTGTCGTCACTTGCCGTGCTGCGGTAGACGAGCGACCCGATGGCCTCAAATCCGCGGAACCGGCTCGACGCGCCAGACCGCAATGTTTCACGCGCACACAGTGCTGCGCCAATGGCGCCAGCCTCGCCTGAATAGGGATGAATCACAATCTCCGCGTCGGGCACCTTACTCTTGATAAAGTCGACCTGCGCCTTGACCACAGCTAAATTGCGGTGGGTACCGCCCTGCAACACGAATTTCTTCCCGATCGCGCGCAGGTTTTGCAATTGGCCGGCATAGACCCACACGTTGACAGGCAGGATTGCCGCCAGCGAAGCCATTATTTCATCCGCCGACCAGCCCTTTCGCTGTTGATTGACGATATCGGACTGAAGAAAAACGCCACATCCCATAGCGAGCGTTGGCATGGCGTTGGCCGAAAACGCTCTTTCCGCGTAGCGCTCCAGCGGCACATCATAACGCTCGGCGACGCCTTGCAAGAAGGCGCCATTGCCCGACGAGCATTGCGAGTTAAGCCGAAAGTCGGCCACCGTGCCTTGTCGCAGGATCATAACTTTGACGTCGCAGCCGCCGACGTCGCAGATCACATCCGCATCTGGGAAAAAGTGTACCGCCGCCTGCGCATGAGCGACGGTCTCGACCACCGCAAGATCGGCGCCGAGAATATCCGTGAGCAGGTCTTTACCGTAGCCAGTCACTGCCAGTGCGCTGATACGATCGTACCCAGCGTCGCGAATTTGCCGCATCAACGCCTTCGCATCCTCGATCGGATTGCCGTGTGACGAGCCATAGCAAGTGAACAGCAAGTTCGCCGTCCTTCGTCATTACCACCGCTTTGGCGGTGGTGCTGCCGAAATCACAGCCCAGCAGAACGCCGTCAGCCGCATCATGCGAATATTCGGCAGTCGAGGACGAACGGATTCCAGGCCGGAAATGATGGTCGCATTTTCCATATTGATCGAGAAAGCGGCGAAGTTCTTCTGCGCTCGAGACTAGCCCCCGCGTTCCCTCCTTTGCCTTGAGTTCATGCTGACCACGAGCGACCCACCACTCCAGCCGTTCGGTCCCTGTATAAATGCCGGCTGCGGTCTGGTCGCTATTGCCGATGGCGACGCAGCCGAGGCTGGCGTAATAGAGCGCTTGCTCGGGAATTTGAATGAGGTCATCGGGATCACGATCGTCCGGCAGAGCAACATTACGCTCCGCCCACAACTTCTTAAGGTGATGACGCCACGCTTCCTGCAGGCCCTTGAAGAACAGATTTGGTCCTCCTAGGAGCAGCACTTCGGGCGTCGGAGTGTTCCCCTTGGTCAGAGTTGCCAGGTTCTGGCAAACAACTGCATCAAAGAGACTGGCGACGATCTCCTCATTTGGGACGCCAGCTTTGAGGAGAGTGTTGGCGTCGGCCTCCGCGAAGATTCCGCATTTTGAGCTGACCTTGTGCAGGGTCACGCCCGCATGGCGCATGTGCGCGAGCTGGTCCGACTGGATCTGCATTTTTCGTGCGGTCTTCTCGATGAACGTTCCCGTGCCGCCGCTGCACGCCGACTGCATGTAGACCTGCTTGCTCCTGGCCTGTCCCGAGCGGGCGAGGAAGATGGTCTTCATGTCCTCGCCGCCGATCTCGGAAACGAAGCTCACGTGGCAGTGAAGCCTTTCCACGGCGGCCGCGACCGCGACCACCTCCTGAATAAGCTTGCCACCCACCAAAGGCGCTATGAAGCCTGCGCCGGAGCCGGTCAAAAGGATGCGGTCATGGCCGGGCCGAAGCCCGCATTCCGCTTCCATCTGTCCGAGAAATTCAAGCACCGTCTCGGCTTGCCGCGTGTTATGACGACGATAGCCCTGCCAGAGGATGTGATCTCCATCGGTGACGACGGCTTTGACGGTTGTCGACCCGACATCGATGCCTGTGGTTGTCACGCGCGCGCCTCTTGAGCGAATTGCGCCAGCAGGTTGGCGCCAACACCGACCCAGCCATACGATGGGACCTGGTAAGTAGCGCGGTTGACGCGTGGACGCGCGTCCTGGCGTTCGCGTGCCATAGCGAGCGTCAGACCCGACGCCTCGAGCGCCGCCTGAAACTCCGCCTGCGCACGCCTCTTTGCATCGGTTAGGATCATCTGGCATCGGGAGAGTGCATGGACTTCCGCATCTCCTTTGATTTCAAGCGGAGCGTACAGAAGATCGGGATGCTTGCCGAGTACGGCAGCCATGGCTCCGATGCTCATAGTGTTTGGCAAGCACCCGTAGGGCGATAGTTCACAAATCATGTGCGCTTTCTTGTTCAAGTGCGCCCAAAGCGCCTTGCCGATCAGCATGTCCCCTTCGCCGCCCTTGAGGCGATGGTGGTAATACGGCGATGCCAGACGGCGCAATTCGGCCTGCGACGGCAGCTCGTGCGGAATGTCGCCCAATGCCCGCCTTAGACGGCGATAGGCATGGGCATAGGTCAGTTGCAGCCCTCGCAGCAGTAACAGTCGGACACGCGCGCCCCGATCGATGCCGACATAATCTTCGATCTGCTGTGCTCGAACGCGCAGGAGGTAGTCGAACCAAACGGCGATGGCAGCGGGGTAAACCTCCGCACCTTCAGATTCCAGCCAACGGTGAATGTTATAGTTTGGGTCGCCTTCAACGGTCTGGAGATAAAACTCGCCCGTGATCTTGACCACCGGCTTAGGCTGCAACCGATCGACCTCGATGGCCTCGAACCGCCGGAAGACATCACGCAACGCCTTGGTGAAATAGTCCGTCCACAGATGCCAGATCAGAACACTCCATTTCCGTCCTTGCGGGGGCCGACGGCGGAAGACCTCACAGAGGTAGTCGACGCTCTCGCGCACGACCGTGTCAGTCTGACCTTTGGTTATTTCGTAGGGGCGCGTCCGGTATTCGAGGCTTTGGAGCACGTCGGTACATAATATGGCCCAGAGCACACCGATGGTCAGCGGCATATTGAGTTCGAGGCCGCCCCCCGCGACTGCGCCTTGATCCAAGTCGGTTTGTGAGAGCAGGAACATGCGCACCGCCTCAAGACCCAGATTGCGAAGCGCTAACTCATAGCTCTGATGATACTGACCAAAACGACATGCACCGCAGGCGCCGGCCGTGACGTGCACATAGCGCTGTGCGATGGCTTCAGTGCCAAGCCGTTGTTTTTCCATCAGCAAATAGTTGGCGAGATTGCCGGCGGTAAAACTCGTGGGACAACACTGCCCGATGTCGGCGAGCTCGCGACCGGTGAGGAGATCAGCTTTGGTGGCTGGTGGCAGAGGGCGGGCCTGATAGCCGAGGTTTTCAAATACGGCCGCGATCACCCGTTCCGCGCGCCAGTGCAGTCCGCCGAACAGGATCTCGACATCGGACCGTTCGGCTTTGAGGAATGGCCGAGGTGAATAAGCTCTGTAGGGCGCCGCTTGGGTCACGAATTACGTCCTGGTTTTTCAGAGCGAGGTCGTCAAGCAGCGAACCGGCACAATGACACGATTTGAAGCCAAGGAGTTGAATTTTCGCCCGCATCTGAGGAAGGACGCTCAAGATAGAAAAGAGACCACGTCCTCATTCATGTGAAGCGCACTAGACAACAGCAGCCGGTAACAATCTTTGTCATGTGCGGTTGGTATCCCGATCCGGCAAAACAACACACAGTCAACGCGAGTGATTTTCTGGCACACCGCTCAACACACACACCAGCAGAAAAGTTCCGTCGAGTAGTTTGTGTTTTCGCATCATTCGCCGGGTCTGTTTAATTGCTGATAGTGGTAATCACAAATGCGCGATGACTTCTGAAACGAAGCGGAGTACGCTTGAGCCTATGGCCGAGTGGTTGATCCTGTTGCTGCTCGTTCCGGCGATCGTCGCACCGGTCGTTCTCGTATTGGGTTTTGCCGGCTGCAGTTTTCATGGCAGGTCGGTGCCGGTTCCGGAGCCCACCATCGATTCAGCAACCGGCACCAGCTTCAATACGATTAGTGTGGCTTGGGGGTTCAGCGGGAACGCCTCAGTCACGTTCCAACGAACCAATCTCGACAACAGCGTGACGGATTTAGGTGTACAGCCTACATCCCCGTTCACCGATACCGTCCCCACACCGACCGAGAGCGACCAGAATCCGCCGCTCGTGTACCAGTATCAGGCTAATGTCGACAGCCCCCCAGATTGGTCTACTGCGGTATCCGGCAAAACATTCGAATTGACGTTCGATGGAATGCTTGTTCCCACGATCGAGGGGACCGGCGCGGAGGGAATGACCCAGGTACAGCGGATCGAGTCCGGTTATCCGCTGACCAAGAACGGCCCTTCGGTCCAGATTCTCCTGCAAGCCGACGCCGTGAGCGGTGCGTCGATAGATGCAATCTATATCTCGCAGGCGGATCTGAACCAGCCAAACGAGCCGTGGCAACCCGCGAACGATCTGACGCAAGTGCCGCTTCCCGCACAGCCATTCATTATGCCCCCTGGGGGATCCGTTGTTGCTCTGGCGCCGGTCGCCTACACGCTCGATAAGAGCAAACCCCTGCTCATAGCTGTCAATTACAGTGTCTCGCCCGCATCTGGCGTCAAGGCCAGCAATCCACTGCCGATTACGCAGGCTGCCGTCTATTATAAACCAGGCGCCGAGGCCGGGCTCCAAACTCGATCCGCGGGCTACAATCTGATTACAACCGGCGATCCCACCCTCAGCGCTATCAACCTCATCGCAAACATCTATGTCTTCGTTGGATAGTAGTTCATGACGAACGCTCTAACCGGCGACTACGAAGCGGTTTTTGAGATTGCCATCCCGCAGCTCAACGGGCTGCTTGGCAGCAGCAAAGTTCCGTCGAGTAGTTTGTGTTTTCGCATCATTCGCCGGGTCTGTTTAATTGCTGATAGTGGCAATCATAAATGCTCGATGACTTCTGAAACGGAGCGGAGTACGCTTGAGCTTATGGCCGAGTGGTTGATCCTGTTGCTGCTCGTTCCGGCGATCGTCGCACCGGTCGTTCTCGTATTGGGTTTTGCCGGCTGCAGTTTTCAACCCGGGTCGGCGTCACTTCCGGAGCCCACCATCGATGCAGCAACCGGCACTAGCTTCAATACGATTAGAGTGACTTGGGGGATCAACGGGAGCGCCTCAGTCACATTCCAACGAACCAATCTCGACAACAGCGTGACGAACTTAGGTGTACAGCCTAACTCCCCGTTCACCGATACCGTCCCCACACCGACCCAGAGCGATCAGAATCCGCCGCTCGTGTACCAGTATCAAGCTGACAACGCCGCCGACAGCCCCCCAGCTTGGTCCACTCCTCCGGTATCCGGCAAAACATTCGAATTGACGTTCGATGGAATGCTTGTTCCCACGATCGAGGGGACCGGCGCGGAGGGAATGACCCAGGTACAGCGGATCGAGTCCGGTTATCCGCTGACCAAGAACGGCCCTTCGGTCCAGATTCTCCTGCAAGCCGACGCCGTGAGCGGTGCGTCGATAGATGCAATCTATATCTCGCAGGCGGATCCGAGCCAGCCAAACGAGCCGTGGCAACCCGCGAACGATCTGACGCAAGTGCCGCTTCCCGCACAGCCATTCATTATGCCCCCTGGGGGATCCGTTGTTGCTCTGGCGCCGGTCGCCTACACGCTCGATAAGAGCAAACCCCTGCTCATAGCTGTCAATTACAGTGTCTCGCCCGCATCTGGCGTCAAGGCCAGCAATCCACTGCCGATTACGCAGGCTGCCGTCTATTATAAACCAGGCGCCGAGGCCGGGCTCCAAACTCGATCCGCGGGCTACAATCTGATTACAACCGGCGATCCCACCCTCAGCGCTATCAACCTCATCGCAAACATCTATGTCTTCGTTGGATAGTAGTTCATGACGAACGCTCTAACCGGCGACTACGAAGCGGTTTTTGAGATTGCCATCCCGCAGCTCAACGGGCTGCTTGGCACGCTGCACCAGAATGGAGGCATACCGGACGCCACCCTAGTGACTCCGCACAGCGACACAGGGCAGCTAGATGACCAGAGTCACCACGCTTCCCGTTTCAGGCGTGTTCGAGGATTGGGTGACCGGGATCCAGCGCGCCGGACCCGGTCTTGGCGTGCGCGACATTCAAACTCAGCTCACCGCCGCGGCGCCCCCGGGCGCCGCTCAGATGCTGACTGACGCATTCGCGGCACTCCGGGCGGGCTGGGGCAACATCCCGCCTGTTGTCGGCACGGTGAGCGGGACCTTCAATCTCCAGGCGTCAAACGTTACGGTCACGGTGCCTAATGGCTCGTCATCCGAAATCGACGTGAACGTCGAGATACGCGCGGTCTATTATCCTGATTCAGGCACGATGGACTTGCCGGCACCCATCCACGGCAACGTGCAAGCCGCCTTCGAGGTCAGCACAGTTTACCGGAGGCGCTTTGGGATCAGGCTGCTGATCACGCCTTCGTCCGACAACTCCAAGATTCAGTTTATCGCGGCACCCGGAAGCGGGTTGAGCCTGGGCGACCAGAACACGCTCTCTGTGCAGGTCCGCAGCGGGCTGCGCCAAGGCTTGACGTTGCTTCCCGTGGACCTGCCCCGGGGTTTTCCATTCACGCATTTCAAAGGACTCGGATCCGGTTCGAGCCAGGTGATTGCTCTGCCATTTCAGTTATCGGGCGCGGGACCGCCTGCGAGCGGCGTTCAACCGCTTAGCCAGTCGTTTGTCGGTTCGAGCGGTTTCGCCGTTGCGGTCAGCCAGGAATATGCGAGCAGCCTCATTGATCTCAACGCCGTGCGTCAGGCGATTAACAACTACAGTTTTACGATCACAATCAGTGGTCCATTTGGGATCTCTGACTCGGTGACCTACCATTTGAGCTTCACCTCGGGCCCCACGCTGACGTTCCAGAATGGAGGGATCGCGATTTCCGGCACGGTTGCGGCCTCAGGCAACAAATGGTGGTCGCCAAATGGGTCGGTCTCGTTCACGCAATTGGTGACTTTGGTACTGGACATCCCCACGCAGGCGATCACTCCCGCGACTGTGGGAAGCCCCAATGTCGACCAGTCGTGGTTCATACCGCACGACCTTGCGGTGAATGTCGTAAGCACGCAAATCCAGAATGCACTGGACGCGAACAAGCAGGCAGTAAGGAGTGCATTTGACAACGCAAGAGCCATGCTGGTCAAAGGAGTTGACACCTTCGATCAGAACGGCGGGGTGTCCTACACGAGCGTCGAAATCACGGTCGACGGCGTCATCGTCCGCGGCGATATCACAAGTGTACCGCGCAACGCCCCAGTGGTGGACGTTGGCGAGACGAATCAATCGTTCACCGCGTTCGAGAGCTGGATTCCGGCGGGAAATATCGATCGCTTCATCTGGTCGTGGGTGGAGTACTCAAATAACGATATATGGAGCGGCGTGGAAAAGTCCTTTGTGGACGAGCATCGCTTTATTTTCCCGAAGCCCGCGGCAGCCACTCAACTCAGTCAGATTTGCCTGCGGATCGAAGGCACGCAGACTTCGCCGGGCGGACAACAAACAGCGGTTGCCGGTGGAACAACTTGTGGTCTTAATGTGTGGGGACTTGAGCCCGCAATCAATGCTCCGTCGTGGTGGGGACCGGTCACCTTACCTGTCTGGCAGCCGAATCTGGCGGATACTACGGTGCTGAGGCAGGCGATCGCGGCGCACGTCAGCGCTCAAGAAAACGTTCCACGCAAGGAGCCGCTTTCTCAAAACGTGCTGGTCTATTTTGTCGATTGGGAGACGAAAGCTCCGTTGCACTCGTTGAATGCTGCGCTTGCACAGCTGAAAAACAACGCCCTCCTTAGGGTGATTGTCATCCTCCAGGCTGGAGCATTTGACGTAACCCGAGGCGACCTCGAAAGCAAACTCGGCTTAAGCGGCGAGCGCCGCTTGCTCATGCAATTCACCGAGGACGACGAAGGCGGCTGGACCCGCATGTTTGCTGTCAGCAAGCGCCCGTCAGCCTATCTCATCAATGCTAGACGAGAGTTTGTTTGGAAGCACGAAGGCACGCTGGATCCTAACCAGCTGGCGGCCGCCATCGATCAACGTCTTGTTGCTACCTCAGAGCCGCAGTTCCGCCCGCTGCAATTGGCCATCGCGCAGGGCGATCGGACGCCGGACGCCTCGTTCGAGACGGTTGATCGAGATCAATATGCCCTGCATCGTCTTCGGGGGCGCGAGTTCATGTTGAATTTCTGGCAGTCCTGGTCGGCGCCGTGCCTCAGCGAGCTCAGCCGCTTGCAACGGCTATACGAAGCTGGGAAAGAAACACCCTTTATCGTCGCGTTCCACGGCGGCAACAACCGCGATGCCATCGCCGAAATCCAGCGGCGCCTGGGACTGACGTTTGCGCTGGTCCAAGATTCACAGCAGCGGATAGCGAGGCAATATGGTGTTCAATGCTGGCCGACCACTATCCGGGTCGGCGCCGACGGACGTGCCCAGCATGTACAATTCGGCACCGGTCATGAAACGACTTCGCCTCGATCTGCTTGAAATCAGTTACTTGGCCAACATGAACGTATTGTCTGTAACTTTGCTGGCCGTGTTTCTGAGCGATCAGGCAATCAAACTGCTGCTTCGCCGACGCCTGGGTGATCGTGCGATTGCACTCGGCGCGTTCGGGAACGTGCGGACGGTCGCCGGGCGGCTATGGGTACGGCGACTTAGGCCCCAATGGAGCGGCGCAGCGATATGGTGCTTGTGGCTTGCGGCCGCTATTGCTTTGGTGATCGGCAGCTTGTGGGTTCCCTCGTCTGGGGCATTCGCAGGTCTGCTGCTCGGCGGGTCACTCAGCCATGCTGTCGAAAGTTCCTTGACCGGCAGCATAACCGACTACATCTGCCTGCAATTCTGGCCGGCGTTCGATCTCGCAGATGTGGCGATTACCGCCGGCGCTATTGGAACCGTTGGGACGCACCTGATCACCAGATGCGTAACGGTGTTTTGAAATGCACGTTAGCTCCATCGTCTTCACCGCAAATGCGCGCTTTCCGCGTTTCTTCACGTTTTTTGGATGTTCGGTCAGCTCATACAAGTTCTTTCTCTGCGTCGGCATCTATGCGGGGACGCTGACGACGGCAGCGTGGGCAGGCGCCTCGGGCCTCTCTCCATTGTGTGTCGGACTGGCTGCAATGGCCTGCGCGCTTGTTGGAATGGTCGGGGCGCGCCTTTATCACCTGATAGTTTATGCTCCGATCTATATACGACAGCGCTCAGTAAGCGCGCTGTGGAATACCAAGACGGGAGGCTTTAGCGTCTTCGGCGCGTTTTTCACGGTTGTTCCAGCGTCCTTTATTGCAGCAGCCTGGTTGGGCATCCCGGTAGCCGTCCTGTGGGATCAAATGGCAATTGGCGTTCTCGCCGGTGGATTCTGGGTTAGACTTGGATGCGTATTCAACGGCTGTTGTGTCGGGCGGGTGTCAAATGCGCCTCTCAGCATATGCCTTCACGACACGCGTGGAGTTACAAAGCGACGCCTTCCAGTGCAGTTTCTGGAAATGGCGTGGTGGCTCGCTGGTCTGGTAGCGTTTTTGATGGTTGGCCCTGGCGCAATGCGGCTTGGCAGTTACGCTTTGGCTGTCCTGATCTGGTATGGAGTCGGGAGGTTCTTTCTGGAGCCGCTCCGTGAATGTCCGGACATCGTGTTCGGCAAAGTGCGCATCAACCAAGTCGTCGCGGGGCTACTCGCGGTGGGAGCTGGCTACGCTTTGATCTCCCGGAGTTGGGGCGGGTAGCTCATAAGCGAGTTTTGCTTAAGCACTGTGCTCAGCCCATCAGCCGAAGCAACGCCAACAATAATCAATTGGGATGTCCGCTTCGGGTCAAAAGGCGACATGGCGGCGGCAATATGCGGCGTCCGCTATTGCTCCAATAGCAGACACAGATTGGCTGGCCGCAAGCGTCCGCTTTGGACCCATTCGCGTAATTTTGCTGTGCAGCAATAGTTCGGCTGTCATCAGAGCTACGGGATGGCTGGGGCGGGAAATGCAGGAGGCGTGAACGCCGTATCGCCGCACGCGACGCGACGTTCGATCAATCAGGGACAGCGAACGTCGTCCGCAACGCCGCGACAACGCGCGCGAGCACATTATCCCAATTCTGCGTCCCGTCCTGGCGAAACAAGCGGGCCGTCGGATACCACGGCGTATCTTCGCGATCGGCAAGCCAGCGCCAATCGGCGATGGAGGGCAACAGAATCCAGACCGGCTTTGCCAAGGCGCCGGCAAGATGGGCCGCGCCGGTATCCACCGAGATAATAAGGTCCAGATTCGACATGAGCGCCGCCGTGTCGGAGAAATTCTCCAGCTCGTAGCCGAAATGGACAAGATTGCGGTGGCGTTGCACTACTGCGGCGTCGGCGTCGTGGAGCTCGCGCTGCAAGCTCACATAGGATAGGTTGAGAGCCAAGAGCGGCGCCAGAGCCTGCAGCCCGATCGATCGATTATGGTCGGCCGCACTGCCGGACCAGACCAGGCCGACCCTGGGGCATTCTTTCGCACCTAGGCGCGCGCTCCAATTCGTCACCGCGTCGGGCGATGCATGCAGATAAGGCGTCCGCGCCGGAATGCTTTCCAGTTTCGTGCCGAACGCGAGCGGTAGACTGAGCAACGGACAATGAATATCGAAATCGGACAGCGCATCGTCCGTCGATAGGATTTGCGCCATGCCCGGCAGCGTATTCATCAGGGCGCGGAGTGGCTCCTGCACTTGCAGAATCACGCGTGCGCCGCGCTCCGCAAGGCGCGGCGCATAGCGGCAGAACTGAATCGTGTCGCCAAAGCCCTGCTCGGCGTGAAGCAGTATGGCCTTGCCGGCAAGATCATTCGATCCGAGCCACAACGGTTGGCCGAAGTTGCGCCTGTTGCTTTTGCGTTCACGCGTCGCCCAGCGCCATTCGTACTTTTCCCAACCGCGGGCGAAGTCGCCAGCCGCCAAGCGGCAGCACGCCTCGCTGAAATGAGCCTCGGCATAGTCCGGTCGAATTGCGAGCGCGCGAGCGCAGCTCGCCAGCGCTTCGTCGAAGCGTTTCAACCCGTAAAGCGTCACGCTTCGGTTGTGGTGCGCCTCGGCGTAGTCCGGCCGTACCGCAAGTGCGCAGTCATAGCTCGCCAGCGCCTCATCGAGCCGCTTCAGTCCGTACAGCGCATTGCCGCGGTTGCGGTGCGCCTCGGCGCGGTCCGGGCCTATCGCCAGCGCGTGGTCGCAACTCGCGAGCGCCTCATCGAAGCGCTTTAAGGCGTTGAGGATCGCGCCGCGATTGGCGAGCGCCTCGCCACAATAGGGCTGCCCAGCAAGCGCGCGATCACAGCTCGTCAGCGCCTCGTCGAACCGCTCCAGCGCGTGTAGCGTCGCCGCTCGGTTGGCCAGCGCCTCGGCATAGTCGGGCCGCACTGCGATGGCGCGCTCGTAGCTCTCAAGCGCCTCGTCGAACCGTTCCATCGCCTGCAGGGCGACGCCGCGATTGCAGAGCGCCTCGGCGAAATCCGGCCGTAGCGCCAGCGCCCGATCGCAGCTCGCCAGCGCCTCGGTAAACCGTTTCAGCGCGTGCAAGGTGTTGCCGCGGTTGCAGAGCGCTTCGGCATAGGATGCCCGGAGCGCGAGAGCGCGGTCATAACTCCCCAGCGCCGGTTCGAATCGCCGCAGCGCATGGAGCGCCGCGCCGCGATTGCAGAGCGCCTCGGCATGGGCCGGCCGCAGCGAAACGGCGCGGTCGTAGCTCGCCACCGCCTCCTCAAACCGATTCAGCGTCTGCAGGGTGTTGCCGCGATTATGATGCACGTCGGCATAATCCGGCCGCCGCGCCAGCGCGCGGTCGTAGCTCGCCAGCGCCTCTGCGAACCGCCTCAGCGCGGTGAGCGCGGTCCCGTGATTGTTGAGCGCGTCGACATCGTTCGGATTTAACGCAAGGGCAAACTCCAGTTGCCGAACGGCGCCGGCATGATCGCCGCGCTGGTGCAGTATTATGCCGAGCAGATGATGGCTGTCGCAATGATCGGGATGCACCGACAGAATGTCGCGGCAGATTCTTTCCGCGTCAGCCATTCGCCCGGCGCGGTGCAACATCACGCCCTGGCCGAACAACGATACCAGTGCAGGCGTCGCCTGATGCCTATGGTTAACGATTTCAGGCGCGTGCGCGACGGAAAGATTCGGTCGTTTGCTCGCCGCCACTCGAGAAAACTTAGGCACGATCCCCCCGGCCGTGAAATTATTTGCGCGACGTGCCGATCAATCGAGTGGTGGCGACGAAATCGTTCGCCAAAATTCACGCAGGCATGCGCACAGAGAGCTCTTTCCGATCGTCTTTCAGATGCCGCGCTGTTCCCGGCATCCCAAAGCCGACAATAAAATTCACAAGTTGCAAGGATGATAAATAACGCAGTTGCCAACTTGATAAGTAACGTGGTTGCCAATGTGATAAATAACTCGGTTGTTAATCTGTTAATCAGGCCCTTCGGTAGCCGGCCGCCTCCGTGACCACTGGTATTAGCGCTCAACCGACATGCGGCACATTCGGAACGTTCCATGAAAAGATTTGGGCGGCTTATCTCCTTAAAGTCACCGGCCCTTCATCATCCGGATTCGGAACGCTTCGGAACAATCGGCAAACTTTCCAGCGGCTTGGGCAGTCGTCGCGGCACAGCAAATTTGGCCGCTCGACTTCCGGTATGGGTCAAAAGCTGCCGCGACGGCTCGAAAATCCGACGTCTGCTATAATCCCAAAAGCGGACATCCTCTGACGCTATCTCGGATGCTTGCGCTAGCCCACATCCAATTCGTAAAGTCAAACATCCGTCCACTTAGCTTAGGAAAGACGATGGCCAGCGACGACAAAAAAACCAAAGCCGACCCCGCTCCAAAAAGCGAGACCGCCCCAAAGGACAAAAGCGCTTTAGGTGAAGCTGCATCCAAGAGCGATGGCGGCGAGGCTGCCGCCGCGACTTCAAACTACAGCCGGGGGGAAGGCCAGAAACCGGTTAGCACCGCCTACAAGGAAAACTGGAACACGATTTTCGCGAAAAAGCCCGCGAAGAAAACCAGGAGATAATTCGCGCTAAGCGGACATGGCGCGGCAAAAGCGGTAATCGAGTATGTCCGTCTCGGTCATTAGCTGCCGCGACGGTCGCTCGCTGGCGCGTTTAGCGCCTCACTCGCCGGTCTTGATCTTCGTCCACAGCCGGTTGATCAGCCGCTGCGTCTTCGCGTCGTGGGCGGTGATCGTATAGAGCTTCGCCATGGTCGCGGCGTCGGGATAGACAGCGCGGTCGTCGAGGATCGCTTTGTCGATGAACTGGCTCGGCGTGTCGCCGTTGGCGTAAGACACGTAGTTGGTGTTCTTGGCCGCCACGTCGGGCTTGATCAGATAATTGATTAGTTCGTGCGCCTCTTGCGGATCGCGCGCGTCTTTTGGGATGGCGAGCGTATCGAACCACAATTGCGCGCCCTCTTTCGGGATCGAATAGCCGATCTCGACGCCGCCATGTCCGCCGCCGGAATTCGCCTGCGCGGCGCGCGTCTGCGCCTGTTTGATGTCGCCGGAATAGCCAACCACGAAACAGATCTCGCCGGTGGCAAGCGCATTGAGATATTCCGAGGAATGGAATTTACGGACGTAAGGCCTGATCTTGAGCAGGAGGTCGGTGACCTTTTGCAGATCGCTCGCGTCGCTGGTGTTGGGGTCGAGATGCAGATAGTGCAGACCCGCCGACATGATGTCGTCGGATGAATCGAGCAGATGGATGCCGCAATTCTTGAACTCTGCGATCTTGTCCGGGTTGAACACGTCGTCCCAGGAATCGATCGCCGCGCCGGGACCAAGAACCTCCTTCACCTTCTTGACGTTGTAGCCGATGCCGGTGGTGCCCCACATGTAATCCACGGCATACTGGTTGCCCGGATCGTAGAAGGCGAGACGATTGGCGATCTCCGGCCAGACCGACGGCAGATTGGGCAGCTTCGACTTGTCGAGCTTCTGGAAAATCCCGGCGCTGATCTGGCGCGCCAGGAAATAGGCGCTCGGCACGACGACGTCGTAGCCCGATGCTCCGGCCAACAGCTTGGCTTCGAGCGTGTCGTTGGAATCGAACGTGTCGAAGCGGACCTTGATGCCAGTTTCCTTGGTGAAAGCGTCGAGGATCGTCGGGTCCTGATAGTCCGACCAGTTGTAATAGTTGACGACCCGCTCTTTGGGCTGCGCTTGCGGCACGCATAGAATGACGATGGCGCAAGCCAGCGCGGCAATGAGCGGGCTATAACGCAACGCCATCACGTCTCGGTCGGCAGTCCGGCGGCCTTCCAAGCGAGGATGCCGCCCGCGAGATGCGACGCATAGGGAAAGCCGTGCTGCTGCGCGGCAAGCGAAGCCGTGACGGACCGCCGCCCGGAGCGGCAGGCGAATACCACTTCACGGCCTTCCGGATCGGGAATGGCGCTCGGGTCGAAGTCGGACAGCGGCACAATCACCGCATCGGGAAAGCGCTCCACCGCCGTTTCATTCGGCTCGCGCACGTCGACCAGCACCATGCGGCCGTCGCGCAGCCCAGCCGCGACCTCCTCGGGCGTCAGATCGCGCACGCTGAGATTTTGATCCGACATCGCCGATCTCCTCGCCAGGGGTAAAGCACTCCCCACAACCTATTTTCCGAATAGATCGTGCGCAAGCTAGATGGTCACCTGCGTGCCGACCTCGACCACACGGTCGGTCGGAATCTGGAAATAATCGGTGGCGTCGTTGGCGGAGCGCGCCAGCGTGATGAACAGCCGGTCCTGCCACAGCGGCATGCCCGGCCGCGGCGCCGGCCGCAGCGTGCGCCGCGACAAAAAGAACGACGTCGACATGATGTCGAAATGCCAGCCGAGCTTGCGCGCGATCGCGAGCGCCTTGGGAATATTCGGCGTCTCCATATAGCCGAAGCGTAACAGCACCCGCATGAAGGTCGAGCCGACCGGCTCGATGCGCACGCGCTTGTCCGCATCGACGCGCGGCGTGTGGGTGGTCTCGACCGACAGAATGACGTTCTTTTCGTGCAGCACCTTGTAGTGCTTGAGGCTGTGCATCAGCGCGGTCGGCGCGCTTTTCGGATCGCTGGTGAGAAAAACCGCGGTGCCGGGCACGCGCTGCGGCGGTTTTTTCTCGAGGATACGGACGAGGTCGTCGAGCGGGGTTTCGAGCCGGCGCGTCTTGGCGAAGAGAATGCGGGTGCCGCGCCGCCAAGTATACATCACCAGCATCACCAGGCCGCCGAGCGCCAGCGGCACCCAGCCGCCCTGAATGACTTTGAGCATATTGGCGGACAGGAAGGTGAGATCGATCAGGAGGAACGGCACGATCAGAGCCGCGGCCGCGAGCGGCGACCAGCGCCACATCCGCCAGATCACGATGAACGCCATCATGCAGGTGACGACCATGGTGCCGGTGACGGCGATGCCGTAAGCCGACGCCAGCGCGCTCGACGAGCGGAACAGCGCCACCAAGAGCAGCACGCCGACCAGCAGCAGCGAATTGACGCGCGGCATGAAAATCTGGCCGGCCGTCTGCGCCGAGGTGTGGCGCACTTCGAACCGCGGCAGGAGACCGAGCTGGATCGCCTGGCTGGTCAGCGAATAGGCGCCGGTGATCACCGCCTGGCTTGCGATCACGGTGGCGGCGGTCGCCAGCGCCACCATCGGGTAGAGCGCCCAGTGGGGATAAAGCAGAAAGAACGGATTTTCGAGTGTCTTCGGCTGGGCAAAGACCAAAGCGCCCTGCCCCAGATAATTGACCGCGAGCGACGGCAAGACGAGCGCAATCCACGCGATCTGGATCGGACCGCGGCCGAAATGGCCGAGATCGGCATAGAGCGCCTCGGCGCCGGTCACGGCCAGGAAAACCGCGCCGAGCGTGTAAAGGCCGATAATGCCGTGATGGGTGAGGAAGAACACGCCGTAGAATGGATTGAGCGCCCACAGAATTCCGGGATCGCGCGCGATCCAGCCGAGGCCGGGCAGCGCGATCGCCACGAACCAGATCACCATGATCGGGCCGAACAAAGCCGCCACTTTGGCGGTGCCGAACGACTGCGCCGTGAACAGCACCAGCAGAATGACGACTGTCAGCGGCACGACATATTCGTGGAACGCGGGCGTCGCGACGTCGATACCTTCCACCGCAGAAAGCACCGACAAAGCCGGCGTGATCACCGCGTCGCCATAGAACAAAGCCGCGCTGACGATACCGAGGAGCGCGACGATTGTTGCGGCCTTGCCCATGCGGCCGACGGCGCGCGAGGCGAGCGCCATCAGAGTGAGCGTGCCGCCCTCACCGTTATTGTCGGCGCGCAGCAGGATGACGATGTATTTGAGGGTAACGATGATGAACAGCGCCCACAGGATCAGCGAGACCACGCCGAGGATGGTGCCGCGGTCCACCACGCTGTGATCCGCGCCCGTGGCCGCAAGAACCGCTTCACGCAAGGCGTAGAGGGGGCTCGTGCCGATATCGCCATAGACGACGCCGATGCTGCCGAGCGTGAGCCCCCAGAAGCCGGCGTGAGAACGCACTTCGCCGCTGCCGTTTGCCGGCACATCGCTCCTTGCGGGAGCGCTCGCGCTGTCTGTCATGAATTTTGAAACAGGACCTGGCCTGCTCCTGGTGCGGCATCCAGAGGGGGATGCAGGGCCGCGCCTATACACCCTTCGCGCCGCGGAGTCATGCGCGAGCGCGGGCTGGTTATGGGCGCGACGGCTGCGCGCATCCACCCTCCCGCACTTATCCTGCACCCTCCCGGCGCGGGGCAGTCCAGGCACTGACGGAAGGGTTGCAGCGGGCGGCGACCAGTGCCGAGCCGCGGGCCGCACGATTTAGCTATAATGGATCAAAGATTTAGTCGGTGCACCGTGGCGGAAAGTTCTCGGTGGGGCCAAACGGCTCCGCGGAACCCCGGGAGCGTCGTCGTTCACCTTAAGTCGCAATCCCCGGAAATATCTTTTTGGGGGCGCGGCCTTAGGGCGTGAGATCCGGCGGCACCGGCGGGGGCTCGTGCATCAGGGTAATGGTCACGCGCCGATTGGCGGCGATATAGGGGTCATCCGGGAATAAGGGGTCGGTATCGGCCTTGCCGGCGACCGAATAGATATTATTGGATGGCAGCCCCTGCTCTTCCAAGATCTGGCGCACCGCATTGGCGCGGTCGGCCGAGAGGTTCCACGGCCCGTAATCCGCCGACGGCGGGGATTGCGACGCCGAGGTGTGTCCGGTAATCGAAATCCGATAGGGCAGCACCTTCAAGGGCCCGGCGATCTTCTCGACGAGCCGCCGCGTGCGCTCATAGGGGTCCTTGGAGCCTTCCGGGAACATCGAGCGGCCTTCCTGGTCGACGATGTCGATATCGAGCCCGTCCTTGGTTTCCTCGAACATGATGTGTTTGCTGGCTTCGGCCAGTTCCGGCATGTCCTGCAAGGCCTGACGCAGCGAGGCCGCAGCCAGCGCAAAAGCTTCGTCCTGCTGAAACTTGCTGCCGAATTTCTGATTGCGGTCGTTCTGGTCGGGCGTGGGCGTGGCGGAAGCGTCTTCGGGCTGGATGTGGGCGGCGTTTTTCAGCTTCGGCCGGGTCGGCAAGCCGTCAACTTCGATGATGCCGGAATAGCGGACATTGTTCTGCACGCCGAAAGCGTCGCGCATCGAACCGGCGACGATCTGCAGCTTCTGCTGATCCTGGTTGGAAAACGCCACCAGCATGACGAAGAAGCTGACCAGCAAGCCCATCAGGTCGGCGAAGGTGACGAACCAGCCGTGACCGCCGTGGGCTTCCTTACGCCGTGCCATCGCTAAGCCGGGACAGGTTCAGGCTCGGCTTCGCCGCGGTGCTTCTCCGGCAGATAAGCAATCAGCATTTCGCGCACGAGCGTCGGGCTCTTCGATTCTCTGATCATCAGCACGCCGTCGATGATCAGCGTGCGGTTGATTTCCTCGTCGACCAGTTTGAGATGCAGCTTGTCGGCGATCGGCAGACAGACGATGTTGGCGACCACCGCGCCGTAGAGCGTCGCCAAGAGCGCGGTCGCCATGTAGGGTCCGAGTTTCGACGGATCGGTCATATTGGCGAACATCTGCACCATGCCGATCAGCGTACCGATCATGCCGAAGGCCGGCGCGCAGTCGCCGACCGCGCGATAGATTTTCTGCCCCTCGTCGAGATGGCTGAGAAAGTTGTCGCGGTCGCGCTCGAGATTGTCGCGGATGAACTCGGTGTCGTAGCCGTCGGCGACGAAGCGGATGCCCTTGGCGAGATAGGGATCCTCGACCTCGACTTTTTCCAAGCCGATCGGACCCTGTTTGCGCGCGATCTCGGCAAGCCCGGCGATTTCGTCCACCAATTCGCGCTGCGAGATGCGGCGCATGGTGAACACAAACTTCATGCCGAGCGGCAGGCCGTGAAAGATCGATGACAGCGGAAAGCGGATCAAGGTCGCGGCGAACGAGCCGCCGAAAATGATGATGATGGCATGATCGGAAACGAACATGCTGAGGCCGCCACCCATGAGCATCACGGTGATGACCACGGTCGCCCCGGCGAGCAGGCCTAGGCCCGTTGCAATGTCCATGAAAACGCACCCAACCCGCGGCGGCTGGCGTTCTGCCAGCCGAGCCCAGACAATGGCTCCATTCGTAAGGTCTTGCGCTTAAAGGACGGTTACCGTTGGAACTTCCGGAGCGCCACAAAACCGCGGTTCGCTTAACGCTTTGCCTCGCCGGAATGGCCGGCAAAGGGGGATGACCGGCACCCCGAAAAGCCGCTAGATAGCCCGATCAAAACGGCATTATTGTCGAGAAATCCGGCGCCCCGAACGCCGGGGACGGACGAGGGAGACTGGTTATGCGCGAGATCGGCCATTTTATCGGCGGCAAAGAGGTGAAGGGGACGTCCGGCCGCTTCGGCGACATCTTCAACCCGAACACCGGCGAGGTGCAGGCCAAGGTCGCGCTCGCCGCCAAATCCGAGGTCGAAGCCGCGATCGCCAATGCGCAGGCGGCCTTTCCGGGCTGGGCCGCCACCAATCCGCAGCGCCGCGCCCGCGTCATGTTCAAGTTTTTGGAGCTCATCCAGGGCGAATATGACGACCTGGCGCGGCTGTTGTCGTCGGAACACGGCAAGACTTTTCCCGATGCCAAGGGCGACATCCAGCGCGGGCTCGAAGTCGCCGAATTCGCCTGCGGCATTCCGCATCTGTTGAAGGGCGAATACACCGAAAGCGCCGGCCCCGGCATCGACCTTTATTCGATGCGCCAGCCGCTCGGCGTCGTCGCCGGCATCACGCCGTTCAATTTTCCGGCGATGATCCCGCTGTGGAAATGCGCGCCGGCCATTGCCTGCGGCAATACGTTCATCCTCAAGCCGTCGGAACGCGATCCTTCGGTGCCGATGCGCTTCGCCGAGCTTTTCCTGAAAGCCGGTTTGCCGCCGGGCGTGCTCAACGTCGTCAACGGCGACAAAGAGGCAGTGGATACGCTTTTGACCGACGCGCGCGTCAGAGCGATCGGTTTCGTCGGCTCATCCTCGATCGCCGAATACATTTATTCGACCGGCACCGCGCACGGCAAAAGGGTGCAATGCTTCGGCGGCGCCAAGAACCACATGATCGTGATGCCGGACGCCGACATGGATCAGGCGGTCGATGCGCTGATCGGCGCCGGCTATGGTTCGGCCGGCGAGCGCTGCATGGCGATCTCGGTCGCCGTGCCGGTCGGCAAGAAGACGGCGGACACGCTGATTGAAAAGCTCGTTCCGCGCGTCGAGGGTCTCAAGATCGGTCCGTCGACCGACCAGCAGGCCGACTACGGCCCGATGGTGACGCGGGAGCTGCTCAACAAAGTGCGCGGCTACATCGATACCGGCGTCAAGGAAGGCGCCAAGCTCGTGGTCGACGGCCGCGACTTCAAGCTGCAGGGCTACGAGAACGGCAATTTCATCGGCGGTTGCCTGTTCGACGAGGTGACGCCGGAGATGAAAATCTACAAAGAGGAGATTTTTGGCCCAGTGCTCTCGGTGGTGCGCGCCAAGGACTATGAAGAAGCGGTTCGGCTGCCGTCCGAGCACGACTACGGCAACGGCGTCGCCATCTTCACCCGCGACGGCGACACCGCGCGCGACTTCACCAACCGCGTGCAGGTCGGCATGGTCGGCGTCAATTTCGCGATTCCGGTGCCGCTGTCCTATTACACGTTCGGCGGCTGGAAGCGCTCGGGCTTCGGCGATCTCAATCAGCACGGCCCGGACTCGATCCGCTTCTACACCAAGACCAAGACCGTGACCGCGCGCTGGCCCTCGGGCACCAAAGGCGGCTCCGAGTTCGTTATCCCGACGATGCGGTGAGCGTGACCCTTTAGGGCGCAGCCTTCGGCCGCGCTTTGATCTCGGCGAATTTAGCGAGGGCGCGTTCGAATTTGTCGTCGAACAGCCACATCGCGTCGAGAATCTCGCGAAACGTCGCGGATGTCTTGGCCCGGTCGGCGCGGCCGAAGGCGAATATGCTATTGTTGCGCAAATAGCCCATGACCGTTGGATCGGAAATTTTATAACCGGTCAGGTTTCCCGAACTCAGCGCGGCCTTGGTTGGACTGGGAATGATCTGGATGAGCTCGAACAGCTTCATCTGATCGATCGGGTTTGGCAATGCCGCCGCGATCGCCGGTATTTGCCGGAAAACCTCGGCATGCGCGTTCATGAGGCCGTCGCGCACGGCGGTCCAGTGATTGTAGCGATGATCCAAGGCGCCGGCGCGCGCCTCTTCCTTGGCGTCGCGTGCGATCAATGCGGGATCGAACGCCGCGATCGCGTATTTGATGTCCGCCCAACGCCTTTGGCCGTTTTGATCTTCGGCTGGGCCCGTCTGCAGGCTTCCCTTGTAGGCATTCGAGCGCGCATTGCCGATGTTTTGGATGCCGTTGGTCTCGGCAAAGAAGATGCCGAGGCTGACGCGGCCCGCCATCGCGGCATTTGCCGGATCGAGGCCCTTGGCCCGCGCGATATCGGTTGCCAGATCGACAACGTCCGCAAATGGCGTCTCAGATTTCTGCGCATTAACGGGCGGCGCATCTATGATGTTGAACAAATTCATATACTCATCGAGCAGCGGCTCTTGGTCGGCATCGAAATAGGCCGGCGGAATTCTAAATTTATTGGGCCGCCCGATTTTCGACGGCAGCGCGTCGGTGAGATCCTTATACGCGCTCATCATGGCGACGCGGGCGAGATAAAGCGCCTGCCCGGGCACGCTCGGCAGCGGCTGATGCGCATTGATCTGCGCCCGCCGCTCGCTCAAGATCGACTTAAAGCGGTCGAGCGCTATGGTGTAAGCATGGAGCGCATCCGATTGCGATATCGTGAGCACGGCCGGCTGTGCCTCTGCGCGAGAGATGAAGCCGAGCTTGCGGATGCTGCGCGGGACGAGCGGCGTGCCCGTGCCGATGATCGCGTCGACGACGCCGGAAACCGGCGGCGTAAAAAAGAGCCCGAGAGCAAGAATCGCCGCACGCCTGATCGCAGGGGCTCTGGAGGTTGCCGCCATGACGCGATGTCTGGCGCACTTCCGCCGAGCATGCAACAGCGGACTTCGGCCAAGTACGGTGGTAACGGCCAAGCGACATTTCAGAGCCGCTCGACGGTCAAGCCCTCCATCACATAGGGCGCGTAACGAAAATCGCGAATGGCGGCAATCTCGTCGCCGATCCAGTCGAGAACGATGATGTAGGCCGGGCCATCGGCGGCAACGGCCGGATCGCTGACGAGGAGCACGGTGCGGCCCTCGGCGCAGCCGGGCACGACATGCCAGCCGGAAACTTCGCCGTAACGCGTGAAGTAGAGCGAAACATCCTTTCGTCCGTCGAGGCGCCTGCGGTTGACCAGATCGAGACGGACCTCCTCGGACAAGAGATCACGCAGCGCGTCAAAGTCGCGGGCGTTGAATTTGTCGGCATAGGCGCGCAGACGCATGCGGTCGGCTTCGGCAAGGCGCGGCACCGCTTCCGTAATACTATCGGCATGTTCGCGAAGCTTCGTCCGGCCGCGGTGCAGCGCTGCCTTCACCGCGGCAAGGCTGATATCAAGCAAGCCGACGATCTCGGCCAGCGAATAGCCGAGAACGTCCGACAGCAGCACACTCGACCGTTGCAGCGTCGGCAGATGCATGAACGCGCCGAGACTTGCCGTCGCCGCGACGCGCGCGTCGGTTTCGCTCGCTTGATCCGCCATATTCGCGAGCGCGTCTTCGCCGTCGGCGATGCCGCGCCGCTTACGGCGGCGCAACAGATCAAGCGCTGCATTGTGGGCGATGCGCAACAGCCAGCCTTCGGGATTTTCGATCTTTCCTGCCATCGGCAAAGCCTCCATGGCATGCGTCAAAGCGTCTTGGACGACATCCTCGCCTTCGAAGGCGGAGCCGACCATGCGTGCGCAATAGCGATGCAGGCGCGGACGAAAGTCCGCCGCCAGCCGGGCAAAGTCGTCGTTATCCAAAAGTCTCACTCCGCTGCAGCAGATTCTAGAGGCCGGTTCTGGATGATAGACGTTTGCGCAGGCGCGAAGGATTCGTCTCCGCAAAATAAATTCCAGCCGCGAATCCTTCCGCCCCGCTCCGGCGTCTGTCCTTTATCGCCGCACGACGGCGCCACCAGAACGCCAGGAGCAATGCCATGCAACGGCTCACATTCGTCCGTTACACCGTCAAGCCGGATCAGATCGCAGCGAATGAGGCGCTATCGCGCGCCGTGTTCCGGGAGCTGCGCGGCACCGCGCCGAAAGACGTGGCTTACGCGCTGTTCAAGAAGGACGCGGATTTCGTTCATCTCTTCGTCAATTTCCGCGCCGACGATTCCGAAGCCGTGACCGGGCTGCCGAGCTTCAAGGTCTATTCCAAGGACGTTGCGTCGCGCTGCGCCGGACCGATCGAGCAGATCCGGCTCGGCCTGGAATTGGTGGACTCCTACGGCCTGCATGCCGTGGCGGCCGAGGTCTAAAGACCGCCGCTGATCGTGTGGCAAGCGTCAGCGCTTGCCGCGCGCTCAACTCACGCAGATGCGGTTCGTCGTGTCGCCGCCCGAGTTGAAGCGGCATTGGCAGCGCGGCGGGCGTTCCAGGACCGAGACCGTGACCGTGGTGATGCGATCCTTCTTCACCTCGATCGAGCACAGCGGCACGAGGTTGTTGCCGTAACCGTCGGTCCGCAGCATCAGCGTGCCGGTGCTTTGGCGCAACAGCGCCGTGCCGTTCTTCACCGGCGCGAGCCTGATCGTGTCGAAATAGAGCGAAGCCTGCGCCATCGGCGCGACCGGCACGGTGTTGATCTGGACATAGCCGACGTCGCTTGACGGCTTCCAGGCGACGACCGCGACGCCGACGATCAAGGCGCTCACCAGCACGCCGGCAACACGTCCTATGATCGCGCTGTTCTTCACGCCATCGCTCCGGCCGCGATCAAACACCGAGTTAGGCGCAACTCACGCACCCGGCGGCTTGATTCCTCCGATCAGCTTGTTGAGTTGAGTCGAGGCGTTGCGGATGTCCTGCGTCAGGCCGCGGATGACGTCGAGCGCCTTCTCGGCCTGCCGGATCTCGACAAGCTCGCCGATGAAATCCTCGTTGGATTGCAGCGATTGCAGAAGGCCTGCGAATTGCGCGCGGGCGTCCTGCAGTTCCTTGGTGGCGTTTTCGGTCTGGGCCTGCAGCCGCTGCCATTGGTCGAGCAAAAATTGCCGCTCCTCCGGCTTGAAACGGCCGTCCTGCGCCAAGGTCCGCAGCTTATCGCGGATATGATTGAGCGCCTTGCCGCCAAGCTGCGCGATCGGGCCGTTGTCGGACACCGCGCCAAGGAGCGTCGAGACGTCCTGGCGCAGGCTGTCGATCTCGGCGCGCGCCTTGTCGATGTCGGTCGCGGCGTCGATGGCGCCGGCGCCGTCCTGGATTTTCTTGGTCAGGTCGGGGACGCTCTTTTGAAAATCCTCGAGCCGCTGCGAAAATTCGTCGACCGGCGAAGCCGGCGCGTTGCCGATATTGCCGCTGGCGGCAGGAGCGCCGGCGGGTCCGGTATCGTCGCCATAAGCAAAGCCTGAAAACGCGACAACGGCGGCGACGAGTGCCGCCGCAAGATACGGCGCGCGCCCGGCGCAAACTTTCTGTGACGATTTCATGTTGATGTGCCTCCCACGACACAGGTCCCCATTCGGTCCCAAGTTGCCCCGATTTCGCGCAGCAATATTGGCGCAAGTGGGGCGCTTTCGCCGGACGCCTGAGGGAAAGATAGCTTGCGGCGGCGCAACATTTGGCCTTTCTTGGGCGCGTTCTTATGGCTGAGCGACCTGATATGAAGCGCATCGGACATTGCAGCGCGGGTGGGACGAGAGCCGCAGCGATTATCCTGTGTCTCGTCCCCATTGCGCTCGGACTAAGCGCCTGTACGAGCGCCGACCGCTTCGGCGGCGGCCAGCCCGAACAAGCGAGCATAGCCGCGCCCACCCCGCCGCCGCCGCCCGCGCCGCCTCCGGTCGATCTCGCCGGCAAGTGGAAGCTTTCGGTCGCTGGCGGCGGCGCCTGCGCCATGACCTTCGGCAGCTCGACGGGCGCCTCCGACGGCTCGATCGCGCCCGCCGGCGGCTGTCCGGGCAATTTCTTCACCAGCCGCAAATGGAGCTACGAGCACGATCAGCTGATCGTCCGCAATCACAAGGGTGAAGTGCTGGTGGAGCTTTCCTTCGCCAATGGGCATTTTGAAGGACAGGCCTTAGGCGGCGGCACGGTGGCGCTGACGCGATAGCATCTCATTCAAACGGGACATTCACATGCCGGAATATCAACTCTATTGCTTCGCCCAATCGGGCAATGCCTATCGCGCCGCGCTGATGCTCAATCTCATCGGCGCCGACTGGAAGCCGGTCTATGTCGACTTCTTCAAGGGCGGCGAGACGCGCACGCCGCAGTACCGCGCCAAAGTCAACGAATTGGGCGAAGCGCCGGTGCTGGTGCACGGCACAAAGAAGCTCAGCCAATCCGGCGTGATCCTGACCTATCTCTCCGACCACAGCGGCAAGTTCAAGCCGGAAGGCGAGGACGAACGGCTCGAAGCGCTGCGCTGGATCATTTTCGACAATCAGAAGCTCAACGGTTTCCTCGGACCGTACCGCTTCCTGAAAAACTTCGCGCGGCCGGCCGGCGACCCGGCGGTGATGGCGTTCCTGAAAGGACGCTTCGACGGCAGTCTCGGCATTCTCGACAAGCGGCTTGGCAAAACGCCGTTCGTGCTCGGCGCCCGGCCGACCATCGCCGACATTTCGTGTTGCGCCTATCTCTACTATCCGGCCGAGGAATTCGGTTTCGACATCGCCGCCGCGCACAAGAATATCGCCGCCTGGCTCGATCGCATCAAAGCGCTGCCCGGGTGGGCGCATCCATATGATTTGATGCCGGGCCATCCGCCGAATTTGTAAGCGCTCGATCCGTCATCGCGAGCGGAGCGAAGCAATCCAGCTTGGCGGCTGAGAACTGGATTGCTTCGTCGTTTTTCTCCTCGCAATGACGGCTTAGCAGAAGCTCACAACGGAATATCCAGCGACTTGGGCATCGGCTTCGGCGCCGGCGGCACAGGTGCGGGCATCGGAACCGGTGGAGGCGGCGCGGCGGCCGCCGTCGGCGGTGGCGTCGGTGCTGGAGCAAGCACAGGCGCGACGGCAGGTTTTGCAGCGGGTGCGATCGATGCGGCCGACGGCGCGGATAGAGGCGGCGCGGGCGGTGGCGCGAGCACAGGTGCGGCGGCGGGTTTTGCGACGGGGGCGATCGACGCGGCGGACGGCGCGGATAGAGGCGGCGCAGGCGCGGGCGCGAGCGCGGCAGCGGGTTTCGCCGCCGCGGGAGCAACCGATGCCGTGGACGGCGGAGCCGCCGCGGCGGGCGCGGTCGGTGCTGCTGGAGGAACCGGTTTCGCAATCGTCGCGGGGGCTGGCGCGCGAGACGGCATCGCCACACGCGGCGCCGGCGGCTGAGGTGGCTGCGGCGGCAGAGGTTTCGCGACGGGTTTAGCCACAGGGTTGGCCATTGAGTTGGCCACGGGCCCGCCTGACGACGCTGCAGACGATGTCGCTGCCGGCGCAGGTGCAGTCGGCACCGGCGCGGTGACTTTGGGCGGCGTCGAGAGCCCGGCTTGCGGCGGCTGTTGCGGCACCGCTTGCGGCGCGGATTGCTGCGGCGGCGCGGTTTGTTGCTGCGGCGCCGGTGGTTGCGGCGGCTGCGGCTCCGGTTCGTTGACGTATTTCACCAAGAACGTATGCGCGCCGGCGAGGAGCTTACCGCCGTCGACTTTCTGCTCTTTCATCTCCTTGAGCCATTTTTCGACGACCGGCTCGGTGAGCTTGCGCCAATGCGCCACCGCTTCCGGTAACAGAGTGACGATGGAATCGCCGCCGCGCACCACCGTGTCGGCGACGCTTGAAGCTTCGATGTCCCACATCGCGCCCGCCAAGCCCGCCGCCACAAGGCCTGAATTGCCGTCGATCACGGCTTTGAGATCGCGCGGCAGCCGGTCATAGGCGGCACTATTCATCGCCAGCACGAAGGTCGTGCTGCTCGGCGACAGGTCGGAAAATTCCGTATGCGTCTTGAGGATGTCGTTGAGCCGCAGCGCCGGCATCAGGTGCCAGGGGTCGAGGCAGCCGTCGATGACGTGTTGATTGACCGCAAGCGCAAGCTGCCCCATCGGCATCGGCACGGGCGCCGCGCCGAGCAGATGCAGCGCCTCGCCGGCGAGCCGCGTCGCCACGTGAATTTTCAGATCCTTGATGTCCTCCACGGTGCGGATCGGCGCATTGGCATGGATCACGCCGCGATCGGCGCAGGAAAAACAGATCGGACGGACCTCGCGAAACTCGTCTTTCAGATTGACTGCGGCGAAATCCTGCAAGGCTTTCGAAGAGACCAGCGCGCGGCGCGACGGCACGAACGGCAGATCGAACATCTCGATCTTCGGAAATCGCCCCGGCGTCAGCCCCGGCGCCGTCCACACGATATCGGCATCGCCGTCGCGCGCCTGGTCGAACAGATGCGCCGGTGCGCCGCCGAGCTGCATCGAGGGAAAAACGTCGATGCGGATGCGGCCGTTGGAATCGGCCTGCACCTTGCGCGCCCAAGGCACGATGAATTTGTCGTGCGCGCTCGATACCGACGACATGAAGTGATGCAGCTTGAGCACAACCTGCGGCGCGTCCGCTCGCGCCAGGCGCATCACGGCGGGGGCCGCGATGGCCGCCGCCGTGGACGCGAGAAAGGTGCGCCGGGCAATTCGCATGAAACCCTTCGCCCCCTAGCGGCCCCTCTTGCATCCCTGCGTGGACGCAAATCCGATTATCAGTTGCGACGCGATGGACGATCGTTGTCGTCGGCGGGCCGGATCATATTGACCACGACGCCGGGCGCGTGCGGCGCCGCCGCTTCAGCCTGTGCCTCGGCCGATCGCCGCTCGTAATTGCGATAGGACAAGTAGCCGAACGGCAGCGCCACGAGATAAGCCAGCGTGCCGGCCGTCAGCACGATCCATGGATAGGCGATCAAGAGCGCGATGCTGAGCACCACGAGGACGATGAGCGGTCCGACCATTTCCGGCGGCACGCGGGTGCCGACGCGCTTGCCGGAAAATACCGGCAGCCGCGACACCATCAGCGAAGCGATCACTAGCGTGTAAATGAGAGTGAGCCAGGTCAAAACACCCGAACGCGGCACGCCGAGGAAGGCCAGATAGATCGGCAGGAGCACCGTGATGGCGCCGGCCGGCGCCGGTATGCCGACGAAGAAGTTCGCCGCCCAAACGGGCCGGTCCGGATCGTCGATCATGACATTGAAACGCGCGAGCCGGAGCGCGCCGCAGATGGCGAACACCATGGCCGCGATCCAGCCGGCCGATTTCAGATCGTGCAGGCCCCAGAAATAGAGGATCAGCGCCGGCGCGACGCCGAAATTGACGAAGTCCGACAGGCTGTCGAGCTCGGCGCCGAAACGCGAAGTTCCCTTGAGGAACCGCGCCAGGCGGCCGTCGAGACCGTCGAGGATGGCCGCAAAGACGATGGCCGCGACCGCAAGGACATAGCGGTCCTCGAACGCCATGCGAATCGCGGTCAAGCCCGCACACAGCGCCAAGAGCGTCACCATGTTCGGCGCCAGCGTGCGCACCGGGATGCGGCGGAACCGGCGCCGCCGTGGGTCGCCGTAGCCGTTGGGTTGGATGGCCAAGTTCGTTACCTCGCTGAAGCGAATATAGCCGTTTCCGCACCCGCCCGCCACGCGGCGCGCCCGCGTCGTTAACGCGCCCTCACGTCACGCGGAAGCTGCGTCCGGGCTCGGCCGCCGCGAGGTCGGCGATCACTGTTTCGCCGGCAATCGCGGTCTGGCCCTCGGCGGCGAGCGGCCGCGTGCCCTCGGGCAGATAGACATCGACGCGGGAGCCGAAGCGGATCATGCCGATGCGCTCTCCCGCGGCGACCGCCTCGCCTTGGCGGACGAACGGCACGATCCGCCGCGCCACCAGGCCCGCGATCTGAATGGCGGCGATGCGCTGGCCATTACCCATGGCGATGACGAAGGCATTGCGCTCATTGTCTTCGCTTGCTTTGTCGAGATCGGCGCTCAAGAATTTTCCGGCATGGTAGACGATGCGTTCGACGCGGCCGGTCACCGGGCTGCGATTGACGTGGCAATCGAACACGCTCATGAAAATGGAAATGCGCGGCAGCGGCCGGTCGCCGAGCTCGAGCTCCTGCGGCGGCACGGCATTGACGATCGCGCTGACGCGGCCGTCCGCCGGCGCCACGACGATGCCGTCGCGCAGCGGCGTGACCCGCGGCGGATCGCGGAAGAAATAGGCGCACCACAGGGTCGCGAGCGTCGCCAGCCAGCCGAGCGGCGGCCACAGCCACAACAGCACGATGCTGACAAAGGCAAAGCCGCCGACGAAGGGATAGCCCTCCGGATGGATCGGCACCAGTTGCTTCTTGATCGAGTTGATGACGGACATGGGGAAAATCCTAGCGCGATGCTCCCGGCACGCCGGCAGTCATCGCTGTGAATCGCGCTGCATTTCAGGCCGAAACCGGTACTGCACACGGTCGAAACCGGCAACCGGCTTGCCGCACCGGCGGCGACGTCAAAAAACTATAACGTCGACCATATAACAATGCTAAGTTGTAGAAAGGTCTCGGGCCGCCAGCGATCAAGACCCGTCGCACTGGAAATTCGCCCGTTCGATTTTTAGGAGCGGTGAATGAGCGTCACCACCGTCAAATCCAATCGCAGGACGGACATCATTGCGGGCTTAGCCACCTTCACCGCGATGTCCTATATCATTTTCACCAATCCCGTCGTGCTGGAACCGACAGGCATGGCAGCCGGACCGGTTTTGCTCTGGACCTGCATGATCGCGTTTGCCGCCAGCGCTGTCGCGGGCTGTTGGCTTGGCACGCCAACCGCTGTCGCTTGCGGTATGGGATTAAATCTGTTCTTGGCGCAATACGCCGACAGCCGGCACGTCCCTTGGGAGCATCTGCTCGTCACGTGCGGGGCAGTCTCGCTCGCGGTCTTTTTGTTGTCGATAGCGCCTGCACGCAAGAATTTGATCCAGGCCATTCCGCCGCAGATTTTCGCCGCCATCAAAGCCGGCGTCGGCGGCCTCCTGGTCAAAGTTTCGATAACTGCAACGCAGGACGTCGCATCAACTTCGGCCGGAGGCACCGGCAACACAATCGGTTATCACATTACCATCGTCGCTTTCTTGGCCGGCCTTGCGACCATTCTCATCGTCAAAGCGATCTGCGCACTCTACGTGAAGAAGAATCCGAGAGACGCAGCGAATGTGGAAATTCTGGATTTGTCATCCCTCATATTGTCAGTTTTCGTGATGATTCCGGTATGTCTTTGGTTGCATCTGGCGAAGCAAATGAACCCCGCACCGGGCTTGTATTGGATTTGGACCGGACCAAATGCCCCGTTTGAAAAACTCTCCGACACGCAATACTGGTTCGATTGCCTGCCGTTCGCCATCGCCGTCTTCTTCATCATGATGATGGATATAGCTGGAAGTCCGGTGGAATATCTCAGAAAGGGAAACCCGGGCGAAAGCCTGCCGGAGCCAACAAAAAAATCCATTATCGAACGTAGTCTTTGGACGGACTCTGCTTTCAACATCATCGCGCCTCTCGCCGGAGTTTCCCCGGTGGTTTACTACGCGGAGAACCATGTTGGTTGGAATGCCGGCGGCCGCTCGGGCTGGACCGCGGCTACGGTTGCGGGAGGCTTCCTCGTCTTTGCCGTCATCGGCGCAATCTCAATCCAACATGGCCGGCCGATTTCCGAATGGATACCGAAATTCGCCGTCATGCCCGCACTATTCTTCGTTGGATTGATGATTATCGCGGGGTCATTCGCCCAGAGATTCAAGCCGCCCGCCGCAGCAGCCGGCACGACGCCCAAAGCCGGTGCGGGATCGGGCGAACAGCCCCTTGGGCGCGTGTTGTTCTTTCTGCCCGCCGCAATCACCGTGGTCGTGGTGACTAATACGTCCTCGTTCGATACGGCCATTGCGGCAGGCATATTGAGTTACGCCCTGATTTCATCGCTGCCGACTGAGTTTGTCGGCGAGCCGGAATCCGATCTCACCGGCGAGGACGATACAGACCGTCGCGGACGGCTGGCCCTGGTCTATTTGGGGGCTGTCGTCGTCCTCATACTCAATTTCGCGCTGCTGAAATAGACTTGCTGCCGAAATAGACTTGAGCCTACTCCGCGGCATCCACGGCCGACAGAAGGTCCTTCACATCGTCGCGCTCTTCCGGCTGCTCTGACGCGGGCGGCGAACCGGCCTCCTCCACTTCGGCCAGGATTTCCCGTGCCATCTGCGCTTCGCGCTGCCGGTTCCACATGCTGGCGTAAAGCCCGCCTTGGGCGAGGAGCTCATGATGCGTACCGCGCTCGGCGATCGTGCCGCGGTCGAGCACGAGGATCTCGTCGGCATCGACGATGGTCGACAGCCGGTGCGCGATGACGAGCGTGGTGCGATTGCGCGACACCCGGTCGAGCTCGTCCTGGATGTCTTTTTCGGTGTGGCTGTCGAGCGCCGAGGTCGCTTCGTCGAGCAAGAGTATCGGCGGGCCCTTCAAGATGGTGCGGGCGATGGCGACGCGCTGCTTCTCGCCGCCGGAAAGCTTCAAGCCGCGCTCACCGACCTCGGTTTCGTAGCCCTTCGGCGCGCGACTGATGAAGCCGTCGATTTGCGCCTGGCGTGCCGCTTCCTCGACCTCGGCGTCGCTCGCGTCCCAGCGCCCGTAGCGGATGTTGTAGCGGATGGTGTCGTTGAACAGCACCGTATCCTGCGGCACCATGCCGATCGCGGCGCGCAGCGACGTCTGCGTGACGTCGCGGATGTCCTGGCCGTCGATCAGGATGCGGCCGCCGCTGACGTCGTAGAAACGGAACAACAGCCGCGAGATCGTCGACTTGCCGGCGCCGGACGGCCCGACAATAGCCACTCTATGTCCCGCCGCGACATCGAAACTCACGCCTTTGAGAATCTGCCGGTCCGGCTCGTAAGAAAACGATACGTTCTCGAAGCGGATGGCGCCGGCCGCCACGGCGAGCGCCGTCGCGCCCGGCCGGTCTACGATCTCCGGCTTGCGTTTCAGAACCTTGAACATGGTCTCGATGTCGATCAGCGCCTGTTTGATCTCGCGATAGACCATGCCCATGAAATTCAGCGGCACGTAAAGCTGGATCATCATGGCATTGATCATGACGAAATCGCCGACCGTATTGGTGTGCTGCTCGACGCCGTAGGCGCACAAGATCATCACCGCGGCGAGCCCGATGGTGAAAATCACCGCCTGCCCGGCATTCATCACCGTGAGCGACACATAGGCTTTGACGCTGGCATCCTCGTAACGCGCCATCGAGCGATCGTAGCGCTTGGCTTCGCGCTCCTCGGCGGAGAAATATTTGACGGTTTCGTAGTTGAGCAGCGAGTCGATCGCCTTGGCATTGGCGTCGCTGTCGCTGTCGTTCATCTTGCGGCGGATATTGATGCGCCACTCGGTCACGACATAGGTGAACCACATATAGACCGCGACGGTTACGCCGATGACGGCGACATAGCGCCAGTCGAAATGAAACAGCAGCACGCCGACGATCAAAACCAATTCGACGACGGTCGGCGCAAGCTGCAAGAGGATCATGCGCACGATGGTCTCGATGGCGTTCCGGCCGCGTTCGAGGACGCGGGTGAGCCCGCCGGTCTTGCGCTCGAGATGAAAGCGCAACGACAAAAGATGCATATGCTCGAACGTGAGCATCGCCAGCCGCCGCACCGCGTTCATCGCCACTTTGGCGAAAATGCCGTCGCGCCATTGCGTCAACAGCGCCATGACGACGCGCACGCCGCCATAGGCGAGCGTGAGCACGACCGGCGCGGCGAAGACCCAGACGAACCAATTGTCGGGCGCCACCGGCGCCGTGCCGCGGCCGGCGAGCGCATCGGTCGCCCATTTGAAGGTGAACGGCACCGCCATGGTGGCGAACTTGGCGAGGAAGAGCAGCGCGGTCGCGGCGACGACCCGCGCCTTGAGGTCGCGCCGGTCGGTCGGCCAGATATAGGGCCACAGATCGACCAGCGTGGACAGCAAGGTCCCGCCATCGTTGCGCACCTCGCGCTTGAGATGCTCTGCCGGCCGTTGAAAATCTCTCATCGCAAATCTTTTGGTGTACTTTGTCGCCGCTTTGCCGGTCTCGAAAAAGCAACCGCTCCGGAAACCGGAGGCTGCCCTCCCTCACCGCGTGTTGACCGTCATATAGAGGTTCTCGCCCTGCTCTGCACCGGCGCTGGGCCTCGGCACCGGAGAGCCCACCCAAAACGCTTGCAGGGCGGCCGAATCGAGGCCACATCTACCGCTCAATGAGTGACACTCCATGAGCAAAATCAATGCGGTGTGCGTCTATTGCGGGTCGAGCCCGGGCTCGGATCCGGCCTTCGCTGAAGCCGCCAAGGCGTTAGGCAAAACGCTGGCGCAGAACGGCGTGCGGCTCGTCTATGGCGGCGGCTCGGTCGGCATGATGGGCACGCTCGCGCGCGCCGTGCTCGACCATGGCGGCAAAGTCACCGGCATCATTCCGGAATTTCTGACCGGCAAAGAGCGCCCGAAACCGCTCACCGACGACATGATCGTCACCCGCGACATGCATGAGCGCAAACGCAAGATGTTCGAGCACGCCGACGCGTTTGTCGCGCTGCCCGGCGGGGTCGGCACGCTCGAAGAGTTGGTCGAGCAACTGACTTGGGCCCAAATTGGCCGGCACAAGAAGCCGGTGCTGCTTGCCAATATCAACGGCTTCTGGGAGCCGTTCCACGCTCTCATCGATCACATGGACCGGCTCGGCTTCATCTATAGCAGCCTCAACAGCACGCTGCTCATGGCCGACCGGGTCGAGGACATTTTGCCGAAGCTGCGCGAAGCCGCGCGCGGCGTAGCCGATGTCGACACCGAGATGGCGGTCCCGGCGGAGAAGATGTGACGTCCGTTACCCTGAGGTGCGAGCGCAGCGAGCCAATCAAGTCGGCTGTTGCCGACTTGACCATCAACGATGCGAAATCGGGCAAGCCCGATTTCGTCGGGGCGACGGCCCGGGCGCAGCGGCCGGCATCCTTCGAGGGCCGCTGCGCGGCCAACTCAGGATGACGGATCACTCGGCAAGAACGTCACCGCCTCGATGCGATTGCCGTCGGGATCGCGGATGAAGGCTGCGTAATAGCTCAGGTGATATTTGCTGCGCAGCCCCGGCGCGCCGTCGGACGTGCCGCCGGCTTTAAGGGCCGCGGCATAGAAGGCGTCGACGGCTGAGCTGTCCGGCGCCCGCAAACAAATGTGCACGCCGCTGTCGTCGGTGACGCGGTCCATCGTCTCGCGGCGGTTGATCCAGAAGTCGGGATAATTCTTGCCGTAGCCGACCGCGGCATCCGGCCATTCGCGCAATTTGGTCATGCCGAGCGGCGCCAGCAACGCCGCATAAAATGCCTCGGCCTGTTTTAGATCGCGCACCGCGATGGAAACGTGGTCGATCATCGCGTCACGCCGGCGCGCCGGACTTCACGAGCTTATAGACAATGGAATCCATCAGCGCCTGGAACGAGGCGTCGATGATGTTGGCGGAGACGCCGACCGTGGTCCAGCGCTCGCCGGTCTCGTCCGAGCTTTCGATCAGGACGCGCGTGACCGCCTGCGTGCCGCCATTGAGGATACGCACGCGGTAATCGGTGAGTTCGAGCCCGGTGATGAAGCTCTGATACTTGCCGAGATCCTTGCGCAGCGCGAGATCGAGCGCGTTGACCGGGCCGATGCCCTCGGCGACCGAGATCAGTTCCTCGTTGCCGACTTTGATCTTCACCACCGCCTGGCTCACCGTGACCGGCTCGCCTTTGGCGTTGGTGCGCTTCTCGACATTGACGTCGAATTTCTCGACGTCGAAATAATGCGGCACCTGGCCGAGCGAACGCCGCGCCAGCAACTCAAATGACGCGTCGGCTGATTTCATAGGCATAGCCGATCGCCTCGCGTTCCTTGACCTCGTCAAGGAGCCGCGTCACGCGGGGATCGTCCTTGTCGATCGCAAGCCCGATGCGGTCGAGCTCGGCGAGCACGTTGGAGCGGCCGGCCTGATCCGACACCAGGAGCTTTCGCTTGTTGCCGACGCGCTC
Organism: uncultured Alphaproteobacteria bacterium; assembly: GCA_963761595.1. GTDB lineage: Bacteria > Pseudomonadota > Alphaproteobacteria > Rhizobiales > Xanthobacteraceae > BOG-931. The sequence goes on along the minus strand of CAVXHE010000010.1, from coordinate 47,003 downwards.
CGGCGCGACGTGCTCGTAGGTCGCAGGCTCCTTGACGATCGCCGAGGCATGAATGCCGGCCTTGGTGGCAAAGGCGCTCTCGCCGACATAAGGCGCATGGCGGTCCGGGGAACGGTTGAGGAGCTCGTCGAGCGCGTGCGAGACGCGCAGGAGCCGCGCCAGCGCCTCGTCCGCCACGCCGATCTCGAATTGATCGGCATATTCCTTCTTGAGCTTCAGCGTCGGGATGATGGACACCAGATTGGCATTGCCGCAGCGCTCGCCGAGCCCGTTCAACGTGCCCTGGATTTGCCGCGCGCCGGCGCGCACCGCGGCAAACGAATTCGCCACCGCCTGTTCGGTATCGTTATGGGCATGGATGCCGACATGGCTGCCGGGAATCTTTGCGCAGACCTCGCCGACAATGCGCTCGACCTCGTGCGGCAGCGTGCCGCCATTGGTGTCGCAGAGCACGACCCAACGCGCGCCCTCCTGGTAAGCGGCCTGTGCGCAGGCCAAGGCGTAAGCGGGCTTCGCCTTATAGCCGTCGAAGAAATGCTCGCAGTCGAGCAGCACTTCGCGGCCTTTGGCCTTGGCGGCGCGCACGCTGTCGCGGATCGAGGCGAGGTTTTCCTCCTCGGTCGTCTCAAGCGCGACGCGGACGTGATAGTCCCAGGATTTGGCGACGAAGCAGATCGCGTCAGCCTGCGCGTCGAGAAGCGCCACCAGGCCCGGGTCGTTCGACGCCGAACGCCCCGGCCGCCGCGTCATGCCGAATGCCGTGAATTTCGCCCGCATCGGCCGCTTCTCAGCGAAAAAATTGGTATCGGTCGGATTGGCGCCGGGATAGCCGCCCTCGACATAATCGACGCCGAGGTCGTCGAGCATGCGCGCAATGGTGAGCTTGTCGGCGAGCGTGAAGTCAACGCCGTTGGTCTGCGCGCCATCGCGCAGCGTCGTGTCGAACAAATAAAGCCGCTCTCGTGACATGCTACGCTCTCACCAGAGATGATAATTCGACGCCAAAGCAACGGCGATCAATATGGCGACCAGCGCAATGACCAGGTGGTGCGTGCGCAAGCCGAAAAAGGTCGAGCGTGGTTCGGTCATGAAGATAATCCGATCTAGTCTTTCCGTTTGAGCATGATCTTTTCCGAAAACCGGTTCCCGCTTTTCGGGATCATGCTCTAGCCGCGATAGAGGCGGTAGAAGGTATAGAAGGTCACGACGACCGCCCCCGCGATCACCGCGTATTTCAAGATCAGATAATAAAGCCAATGGCGCGGAAACGGCGTCTCGGGGCCCTTCATGATGCGCTCTCCTTGGGAGCTTCCTTGCCGGCTTCTTTGGCGGCGAGCGGCTTGACCATGGTGGTATTGGCAAGCCATTCGCCGGCGATGGTGACCGTGTTGCGGCTCTTGGCCGTATAGCCGCGCTTTTCGAAAAAGCCGTTTGCCGTGTCGCTTGAATCGACAGTCAGTTCCTTGGCGCCGCGCGCGGTGGCGAGCTTCTCCAGCGCGTCGCAGAGCATGGCGCCGGCCCCCTGCCCTGTCGCCGTCGGATGCACATAGAGCATGTCGATGCGCGTGTTGTCGGCAAGCGCCGCGAAGCCTATGGCGGCGCCGCCGAAAGTCGCGACCAGCGTCAACGCGCCGGCAAGTTTTGCCGCGAATTCCTCCTCGTCGTCGGCGACCGACGCCCAGGCCTCCTGCTGTGCTGGGCTGTAATCGTCGGCGGTTAGTTCCTCGATGCTGGCGCGGAAGATTTCCGCGAGGAACGGCGCGTCGGTCGGCAGCATCGGCCGCAACGCGAGCTTTGGGGTTTCGCGGGGGTTCATCGCGCGATCTCCCAGGTGGTGCCGTCCTTGGAGTCCTTGAGCACGACGCCCATTTTGGCGAGTTCGTCGCGGATGCGGTCGGATTCCTTAAAATCCTTCACTTTGCGCGCGGCATTGCGCGCTTCGATCAGGCCCGCGACCTTGCCCTCGTCCACCGCGATCGAAGCCGGCCGGAACGCCGACCACTGCGCCGATGTCTGTTGCAGGAGACCGATCAATTGCGCGCTCGCCTTCAAGCAAGCGGCCGCGGGCTTTGCGCCTTTCGCCGCCTCGCCGCGCAATTCGTGCAAGGCCGCAAGCGCCTTCGGCGTGTTGAGATCGTCGGCCAGCGCGTCGAGCGCATCGGCGCACAGATAGCCGGGCGCAACGTCGCCGGTGAGACCGTACCAAAGATCGAGAGTTTTCTGCGCCTCGCGCAAGCCTAAGACGGTCCAACTGATCGGCTGGCGATAATGCGTCTGCAGCATCGTAAGACGCACGACCTCTCCCGGCCAATCCTTCAGCAACTCATGGATCGTCACGAAGTTGCCGAGCGACTTCGACATCTTCTCGCCTTCGACCTGGAGGAAGCCGTTGTGCATCCAGTAATTCGCCATCACCGGCGTGTGGAAAGCGCAGCGCGATTGCGCGATCTCGTTTTCATGGTGCGGAAAGACGAGATCGATGCCGCCGCCATGGATGTCGAAGGTCTCGCCGAGATATTTCCACGACATCGCCGAGCATTCGATATGCCAGCCGGGCCGGCCGGGCGCGGCGATCCCAGCGGGTGACGGCCAGGCCGGCTCGTCCGGCTTTGACGGTTTCCACAGGATGAAATCCTGCGGGTCTTTCTTATACGGCGCAACATCGACGCGGGCGCCGGCGATCATCTCGTCGAGCGGCCGCTTCGACAGCATGCCGTAATCCGGCATCGACGGCACGCTGAACAGCACATTGTCCTCGGCGACATAGGCATTGCCCGAAGCGATGAGGCGCTCGATCAGCGACGCGCATTTCGGCGATGTGCTCGGTGGCGCGCGGCTCGACCGAAGGCTTCAAGCAGCCGAGCGCTGCAACGTCGTCGTGGAATTGCCTGTCGGTCTTCTCGGTGACCTTGCGGATCGCCTCATTGAGCGGCAGCGCCGGATATTCTTCCGCCGCGCGCGCGTTGATCTTGTCGTCGACGTCGGTGATGTTGCGCACATAAGTGACGTGCGCCTCGCCGTAGATATGGCGCAGCAGGCGGAACAGCACGTCAAACACGATCACCGGCCGCGCATTGCCGATATGGGCGAAGTCGTAGACCGTCGGCCCGCACACATACATGCGCACATGGGCCGGATCGAGCGGCTCGAAAGCCCGCTTCTCGCGCGTCAGCGTATCGTAGAGTTTCAGTTCCATCGCCGCGAATCTCATTCCACCGAAATCAAATGGTACACCTCGGACCTCTTGGCCGGGCGTCTATCGGTCTCGATCTAATGAGAAAAGACGGCCGCAGCCAGCGATGTCGCTAGCTAATAATCTCTCGGCAAATGCCGCAGATCTGTATTCGGGCCGGTCATGGCGCGCACAATGATTGGTCGGGCGCATCGCGTCAAGGTCCGGCCCACCGGCATGCCACTGGAAGGTTTGGCGCACCCGCAATGTGTCACCGGACCGCCACGCCCGCCCGAGAAAACGCGCCGCGCCCTGTGGAAATGCGGAAAGCCGTCACCGTCGTGCGTTGCTCGCTTGCGCAAATCATGAGAGCGAACCGCGCCCCGCGGTTTGCGTCGCCGGAATGATGTCACTTAACGAAAGCTTAACCCCGCAGCCGCATTCTCGAACCCTATCGGGGTAGGGCCGAGTTGGCCGCGCCTGTCGTTCGGGCGGGCGGATCTGGACGTGGCGGGAACTGCGCCGGTTGGGGGAACCATGCGATTCGCGATTGCGGCCTGCGCCGCGATGTCCGTGCTTTTGGCCGCCGCGTCCGCGCAGGCGGAAAAGCGCATCTTCATCATCGCCAATGACGGCGACGGCTACGGCGTCGACAATTGCCTCGCCTCCGGCTCCAGCTGCGGCGCGACGGTGGCGAACGCCTATTGCCACTCGCACGAATTTGCCCAGGCAATGTCGTTTCGCAAAGTCGACCGCGACGACATCACCGGCGCCATCCCGACCAGCACGTCGGGCTCGTGCCGCGGCGACGCTTGCGATAACTTTGTCGCCATCGAGTGTTCGCGCTGATCCAAGAGCCGGAGCATGATCCGGAAAAACCCTGTCCTTGGGCTTGATCCGAGCGTAGAAGCCGGGGTCCGAGAAGATCATGCTCTATTGAGATGCTAACCCAATAATTCGTTCTCTTAATCTGTTATCGGGAGACGCCGCCGCATCCCGTTGCGCGGCGCATAAGTTCGTCCATCCTTAGAAACGGCTGCGTTTTGACCTCGAGTGGGCGCGAGGGGACGGCGCACCCAACATCTGGACCCAAAATTGGGTGGTCGATGGATGGTCAAAAGGCGAGGGAACGCGACTTCGAAGACGACGTCGCTAAGTCTTCAGCAGCGAGCGAACAAGCCGCGCTGAAGCTCGAACAATTCCTGCCCTATCAGCTCAAGTCGTGACGACGCTGTCTCCCAAGCGCTTGTCGCGGGTTTACGCGCGGCGCTACCGCATCGGCATTCCGGAATGGCGGGTGCTGGTGACGCTCGGCCAGTACGGCGGATGAACGGCAAGGCCATCGGCGCCACACCCATATGCACAAGACCAAAGTATCGCGGGCGGTGGCGCTCCTGGAAAAGCGCAAGCTCCTGGCGCGGCGCGTCAACCGCGCCGACATGCGCGAGTCGCTTCCTCTCGCTCACCGCCGGCCGGCCGGGCGATCTACGAGGAACTCGCGCCGCACGCGCTCGATTTCGCCCGCCGGCTCACCGAGATTCTGACGCCGAGCGACCGCGAGGCGTTCCATCGCGCGCTTAAGCAACTCACCGACCGCTCCGCGCAACTCGTCGCCGAAGCGCATCGAGGAGACGACGGCCGACGTGCGCAGGAGGACACGTGAAGCTCTATTCCTATTTCCGCTCGTCGGCCGCGTACCGGGTGCGCATCGCGCTCAATCTCAAGGGCATCGCCTATGAGACGGTCGTCCGATCCATCTGGTCAAGGACGGCGGCCACAACAAACGGCCGGAATTCCGCGCCGTCAATCCGCAGATGCGCGTGCCGGTTCTGGTCACGCCGACGCGGCGATACGCTGATCCAGTCGCTCGCCATCATCGAATATCTCGACGAGACGCATCCGCAGCCGCCGCTGTTGCCCAAGGATCCGATCGCCCGCGCCAAAGTGCGCGCGCTGGCCGAGCTCATCGCCTGCGACATCCATCCGCTGAACAATACCGGCCCGCTGCGCTATCTGAAGAACGAGATGGGCCAGGAGCAAAGCGCGATCGACGCCTGGTACCATCACTGGGTGATCGCGGGCTTCGAGGCGCTGGAGGCGCTGATCGAGCCCGGCCCCTATGCTCTGCGGCAACGAGGTCACGCTCGCCGACATCTGCCTGGTGCCGCAGGTCTACAATGCGCGGCGGCTGAAAGTTCCGCTGGACAAGTTCCCAAAAATCGTCGCCGCCGACGCCGCCTGCCTGGCGCTTCCCGCCTTCGACAGAGCGCGCCCGGAAAATCAGCCGGACGCGGAGTGACGGCGGCCAGTCGGGGCAGTCCAGCACTTTAGATCGACGCGATTGCGGCAGCTTGACCGCTGCCTTCACAGTCACCATTCGGGGCTTGTCGCAACCCCATGAACGGATTCAGTCATAATCGAGCGGCTTATGCCGAGCCAGTTGCAACGCGCCGGTTCGACCGCGATCGCGACTGCATGCGCGACACGCTTGGCGCCCTCATCGGATTGCTGGCCGCTACGGCCGCCTTCGCGCAGGGCATGCCGCACGGCTATCTGCCGCCGCCATCAGCCGCACGTCAAGCAGCGCCAAGTCGCCGCCAGTCGCCGCCAATCCAGGCGGCCCGCCTACAGGCCGCTCCGCGACCAGCGCGGCAGGCGTCGAATCCGGTTTGCGTGCGCCTTGAAGGCCAGCTTGCCACGATCGACCAAGGCGCCGCCGACCCGGCGCGCGCCGACCAGATCAAACGCTCCGAAGACGCCATCGCCAAGCAGCAGGCCGATCTCGACCGCACCGTCGCGCAGGCGCACAAAGCCGGCTGCGCGGGCGAAGGATTTCTTCGCGCTGTTCTCGGCCTGTCGCCGCAATGCGGACCGCTCACCTCGCAGATCCAGCAGATGCGCGGCAATCTCGACCGCATGATGAGCGATCTCGAGCAGCTCAAAAGCGGCGGCGACCGACCAGGACGGCCAGCGCCGCGCGCTGATCGGGCACTTGGCGCAAAACAATTGCGGCGCGCAATACACCGCGGCCGCCGCTTCGTCGGCGGCCCGCAGGGCTTCTTCGACGCGCTGTTCGGCAGCGGCACGGTCGTCAATCCGAGCGGCGACGGCGCGCCGTCCGGCACCTACCATACCGTCTGCGTGCGCACCTGCGACGGCTATTATTTCCCGATCTCCTATTCGACGGTGCCGAGCCGCTTCGCCGACGACGAGAAGCACCTGCCAGCGGCTGTGCCCCGCCTGCGAAGTCGCGCTCTATTCGTTCCGCAATCCGGGCGAGGACATGGAGCAGGCGGTGTCGAACAGCGGCCAGCCCTACACCGCGCTGCCGAACGCCTTCCGCTATCGCAAGGAACTCACGGCCGGCTGCTCGTGCCGCAGGCCGGGCCAGAGCTGGGCCGACGCGCTGAAGAATGCCGACGACGCCACCACGCTCGAGAGCGGCGACATCGTCGTGACCGACCAAAACGCCAAGGCGCTGTCGCAAGCGCCGCAAGCACAGGCGGCAAGGCCGGCAGCGCCGGCCGCGCAAGCCAGCCGAGCGCGACAGCGGCGGCCGTCGCTGCGCCAGCGACGGCGGAGCACCGACCCGGCCAAGCGCACGGTGCGCACGGTCGGACCGCCCTTCCTGTCGGCCAGTCAGATGCAGATGCAACAGCAATTGCAGCAGCAGTCGCAGCCGCCGTCGCGCTGACCGCGCAGCGCGAACGGCGCGTCAAAAATCCGACCGCGCCCGCTTTCGCCATGGCCGCACCCTTGGCGACGCGTGCGGTCGGGCTCCGGCAGCGGCGTGCCGGGATCGCGGAAGCGATTGACGATCGGATAGCGGCGGTCGCGGCCGAAATTCTTCAGCGTCACCTTCACGCCCGGCGCGGCCTGGCGGCGCTTGTATTCGGCGAGATAGAGCATGCGCTCGACCTTCATCACGGTGTCGCGGTCGAAGCCGGCGGCGACGATGGTGGCGGTCGGCTCCTCGCGCTCGACCAGCCGCTCGAGGATCTGATCGAGCACGTCGTAGGGCGGCAGCGTATCCTGGTCGGTCTGGTTCTCGCGCAGCTCGGCGCTCGGCGCGCGCGTGATGCACGTTTTCCGGAATGACCGTCGCCGTCGGGACCGAGCGCGCCGTCCGGCTTCCAGCGCATTGCGCAGCCGCGCCAGCCGATAGACCTCGGTCTTGTAGAGATCCTTGATCGGATTGAAGCCGCCGTTCATGTCGCCGTAGAGCGTGGCGTAGCCGACCGACATTTCCGACTTGTTGCCGGTCGTCACCACCATCAGGCCGAATTTGTTGGAGATCGCCATCAGGATGGTGCCGCGGGCGCGCGCCTGCAGATTTTCCTCGGTGACGTCGCGCGGCGCGCCGGCAAACACGCCGGCGAGCGCCGCCTCGAGCCCGCTGCACGGCGCTCTCGATCGGCACGACGTCGTAGCGCACGCCGAGCGCGCGGGCGATCGCGGCGGCATCGTCGAGCGATTCCTGCGACGTGTAGCGGATACGGCAGCATCACGCAGCGCACGCGCTCGGCGCCGAGCGCATCGGTCGCCATCGCCGCGCACAGCGCCGAATCGATGCCGCCGGACAGGCCGAGCACGACGCCCTTGAAGCCGTTCTTGTCGACATAGTCGCGCAGGCCCAGCACGCAGGCGGTGTAATCGGCCTTGTCCGGCTTCCTCGGCCGGCGCGATCGGCCCTTGCGCGCAGCGCCATGCGCCATCGATGCGCGACCAATGCGTCGTCACGACCACTTCGCGAAACGCCGGCAGCTGGAACGCGATCGAGCGGTCGGCATTGAGCGCGAACGAGGCGCCGTCGAACACCAGTTCGTCCTGGCCGCCGACCTGATTGACGTAGATCAGCGGCAGGCCGGATTCGGTGACGCGCGCGACCGCGACGTTGAGCCGCACGTCGGCCTTGTCGCGCCAATAGGGCGAGCCGTTCGGCACGACCAGGATCTCGGCGCCGGTTTCGGCCAGGCATTCGACGACGTTCTCGTAGTCGCCCCAGTCGGTCCAGGTATCCTCGCAGACCGGCAGGCCGAGCCGCACGCCGCGAAAGTTCACCGGCCCCGGCAACGGGCCGGCGGCGAAGACGCGCTTCTCGTCGAACACGCCGTAATTCGGCAGATTGACCTTGAAGCGGATCGCCTCGATCCGGCCGCCGGCGAGCAGCGCATAGGCGTTGTAGAGCTTGCCGTCCTCGACCCAGGGCGTGCCGATCAGGACGGCCGGGCCGCCGTCGGCGGTCTCGCGCGCCAGCGCCTCGACGGCCGCGCGGCAGGCCGCCTGGAACGCCGGCTTGAGCACCAGATCCTCGGGCGGATAGCCGGCGATGAACAGTTCGGAAAAGGCGATGATGTCGGCGCCGTCGCGCGCGGCCTCGCGCGCGCGCCTTGCGGGCGCGCTCCAGATTGCCGGCGACGTCGCCGACGATCGGGTTGAGCTGCGCCACGGCAATGGCGAGACGGTCGGCGGGACGCTCGTTCATGGCGAAGGTTTAGCGCCGGACGCGCCGGTCGGGCAACCCAGACCGGATGGCAGCATCGCTATACCCGTATCTAAAGCGCCGCCACCGCGGGCAACGGCTTCGCCTTGGCCTGCCGCTCGGATTTGAGCAGATCGGCCAGCAGGAACGCGAGGTCGAGCGACTGCTCGGCATTGAGCCGCGGATCGCAGACCGTGTGATAGCGGTCGTTGAGATCCTCCTCGCTGATGGCGCGCGCGCCGCCGGTGCATTCGGTGACGTTCTGGCCGGTCATTTCCAGATGCACGCCGCCGGCAATGGTGCCTTCGGCGGCATGGACTTGAAAAAACGCCCGCACCTCCTTGAGGATCTGATCGAACGGCCGGGTCTTGTAGCCGGTCACCGAGGTGATCGTGTTGCCGTGCATCGGATCGCACGACCACACCACATTGCGGCCTTCGCGCTTCACCGCGCGCACCAGCGGCGGCAGCAGATTCGGCGGCCTTGTCGGCGCCGACGCGGCAGATCAGCGTCAGCCGGCCGGGCTCGTTGTCCGGATCGAGGATGTCGATCAGCTTGAGCAGCTCGTCCGGCTTCTGCGTCGGCCCGGTCTTGAGGCCGAGCGGATTTTTGATGCCGCGGCAGAATTCGACATGGGCGTGGTCGGGCTGGCGGGTGCGGTCGCCGATCCACACCATGTGGCCGGAGGTGCAGTACCAGTCGCCGGTCGTCGAATCGACGCGCGTGAAGGCCTGCTCGTAGCCGAGCAGCAGCGCCTCGTGGCTGGTGAAGAAATCGGTCGTGCGCATTTCCGGATGCAGCTTCGGGATCGATGCCGCAGGCGCGCATGAAGTCGAGCGCCTCGGTGAGGTGGTCGGCGAGTTCCTGATAACGCTTCGACTGCGGGCTGTCCTTGACGAAGGACAGCATCCATTGATGCGCGTTCGACAGATTGGCGTAGCCGCCGGTCGGCGAAGGCGCGCAACAGATTGAGCGTCGCCGCCGACTGGCGATAGGCCTCCAGCTGCCGGCGCGGATCGGGCGTGCGCGCCTCCGGCGTGAAGTCGGTGCCGTTGATGATGTCGCCGCGATAGACCGGCAGCTCGACGCCGTCGCGCTTCTCGGTCGGCGACGTGCGCGGCTTGGCGAATTGCCCGGCGATGCGGCCGACCTTCACCACCGGCGAAGCCGCGGCATAGGTCAGCACCACCGCCATCTGCAGGAACAGGCGGAAGAAATCGCGGATATTGTTGGCGCCGTGCTCGGCAAAGCTCTCGGCGCAATCGCCGCCCTGCAGCAGGAACAGCGTCGCCGGCGGCGACCTGCGCCAGCGCCTTTTTCAGATTGCGCGCCTCGCCGGCAAAAACCAGCGGCGGAAAGGTCGCAAGCTGCGCCTCGACGTCGGCGAGCGCCTTCGGGTCGGGATAATCCGGCACCTGCACGATCGGCTTCGACGCCAGGAATCCGGGCTCCACTTCGGCCGCATTGGACCGCTCGACATCACGCATCTCCAAACCGTCACTCCGGGCGCGGGCGTACCGCGAGCCTGGAAGCCATAGTCACGAACGGTGGTTATGGATTCCGGCTCTCGCCGCTTGACGGCTCGGCCGGAATGACGGCGGATATATACACGGCGCGTCGGCTGCGACAGCCCGCCAAAGCCGCCTATTCGGCGGCTTCGCGGGCGTAGCTCGCGGTCCTCTTGCGCATGGTGACCAGCTCCTCGGCGGCGGTCGGATGCAGCGCCATGGTGGCGTCGAAGTCGGCCTTGGTGGCGCCGCATCTTCACCGCGATGGCGGCGATCTGGACCATCTCGGCCGCGCCCTCGCCGACGACGTGGCAGCCGACCACCCGGTCGGTCAGGCCATCGACCACGAGCTTCATCAGCACGGTGGTGTCGCGGCCGGACAGCGTCGCCTTCAGCGGCCTGAACATCGCCTTGTAGATGTCGGTCTGCGCCAGCCGCGCGCGGGCCTCGCGCCTCGGTGAGACCGACCGCGCCGATCTTCGGGCTCGGAGAACACCGCCGTCGGCACATTGGTGTGATCGACCGCGGTCGGCTTGCCGCCGAACACCGTGTCGGCGAAGGCATGACCTTCGCGGATGGCGACCGGCGTCAGATTGATGCGGTTGGTGACGTCGCCGACGGCGTAGATGTTCGGCACCGTGGTGCGCGAATATTCGTCGACCGCGATGCCGCCGTTCTTGGCGATCTCGACGCCGGCTTCCTTGAGCCCGATCTTGGCGACGTTCGGCACGCGGCCGGTCGCGAACATGACGCGGTCGGCCGGCACGTGATTGCCGTCGGAGAGATGCACCGAATAATGCGCGCCTGACTGCTCGATCGCCGCGACGTTGCGGCCGGTAACCACCCTGATGCCGTGCTCCTCCATCTCCACGCGCAAATGCTGGCGCACGTCGTCGTCGAAGCCGCGCAGGATATTCTCGCCGCGATAGACCAGCGTCACATGCGAGCCGAGCCCGGCAAAAATTCCGGCGAATTCGACGGCGATATAGCCGCCGCCCTGGATCACCACGCGGCGCGGAAATTCGGTCAGATGAAACGCCTCGTTCGAGGAGATGGCATGCTCGATGCCGGGAATCGGATCGCCGAAGCTCGGCGTGCCGCCGGTCGAGATCAGGATATAGGCCGCGCGGACGCGCTCGCCATTCGCCAAGTTCAATCGTATGAGGATCGGCGAGCACGGCCCGGCTTTTGACGACCTTCACGCCGGCCTTGCCGAGCGTCGCGCCATAGGCCGCTTCGAGCCGCGCGATCTCGCGATCCTTGTTGGCGATCAGCGTCGTCCAATCGAACGAGGACTGCGGCACGGTCCAGCCGAAGCCGGCGGCATCCTCGAATTCGCCGCGGAAGCGCGACGCATAGACCAGAAGCTTTTTCGGCACGCAGCCGCGGATGACGCAGGTGCCGCCGAGGCGATATTCCTCGGCGACCATGACGCGCGCGCCATGCTCGGCGGCGATGCGCGCGGCGCGCACGCCGCCCGAACCGCCGCCGATGACGAAAAGATCGACGTCGTGATCGGCCATGATAATTTCGTACTACATATCGTGGCCGCGCTTCTTCATTTCAACGCGCATGCGGCTGACGACGTCCTGACGAGAGATTGTCCGCCCAGTTGCCGGCAAGATCATGCTCTGGTCGAGCACTTTCGGCTCCTCGAGCGATCACCTTCTGGCCGAGCGGCGACTGGTAGAACGTCAGGATTTCGCTTCAATTCCGGCTCGGTGAAATGGCTCGCATAGATGCGCGCGCTGCGCATCGACGAGTTCGGTGACGCGTGGCTCGTATTGCTTCTCAACATTGACCGCGGCCTCGTTGAGATCCTTCGACCACATGAATTGGTCTGCATGAAACACGTTCTTGGTCTTTTCGACGACGCCGCGCACGATCGGCTCGAATACATCCATGACATCTTTGACCTCGACGATCTGCTTGGCCAGAGCAGCGCGCCCGGCGACGGCGCCGGCGCGGCGGCAGGCGGCGCGGCATTTTGGGCCGCGGCGGGACAGGCTGCGCCGGCGACGGCGAGCGCGAGCAGGGCTGCGGCTATGAAGCGCGACCAGGCGTGTCGCTTGCCCGCAAGTCGCGTGGCAAGACAGTGAATAGATAGGCGATCATAGGCGCACTCCCTTTCGTGCTGATGATCAGGGCCGCTCGATCAGGCGCACCCCGTCCGGACCGGCGACAATAGCAGTCCACGCGAGGCCGATGAACAAGCCATGTTCCATCGACGCCGGGGATCGCAGAAAGCCGCGCCGCCAGCGTCTTCGGCTCGGCAATACGCTGCAACTGGGCGTCGAGCAGCCAGTGCCCGCCATCCGTGACGAAAGCATGGCCGTCTCGCCCTGGCGCGGCAGAGCGCCGGCCCCGGACAGCCGGCAGCGGCGGGGCGGCCTCGACGGCGCGGCGGGTCGCCGCGGCGCCGAACGGCACGATCTCGATCGGCAGCGGAAAGCGGCCCAAGACCGCGACCAATTTCGATTCGTCGGCGATGACGATCATCCTCGCGGACGCCGAGGCCACGATCTTCTCGCGCAACAGCGCCCCGCCGCCGCCTTTGATCAGGGTCAGATCGGGCGCGATCTCGTCGGCGCCGTCGACGGTCAGATCGAGTTCCGGCGTCTCGTCGAGCGTGGTCAGCGCGATGCCAAGCCGCTCCGCCTGGGCGCGCGTCGCCTCCGAAGTCGGCACGGCAACGACGTCGAGGCCGGCTCGCACCCGCTCGGCCAGCAATTCGACAAAGTGCTGGGCGGTCGAGCCGGTGCCGAGCCCGAGCCGCATGCCCGGCCGCACGAATTCGATCGCGCGGGCGGCGGCGGCCCGTTTTTGCGCGTCGGCGTTCATTGTCCCGGTCATGAAACGGTGTGTAGCCGCCTTCCGGCATTGATCCTAGAGGCTTGCTTTAGAAGGCTTGCCTAGCGCCCGGCCGCCGGTTAGGCGAATGCCATACTCAACCAGGCCATGCTCGCCCAAGCCATACTCACCGAAGCCATACTCACCCAAGCCATACTCACCCAAGCCATGCTCACCATCGTCTTCGATCTCGACGGCACGCTGATCGATACCGCGCCCGATCTCATCTCGACGCTCAACTTCATCCTCGCCCGCGAAGGCCTGCCGCCCGTTGTCTATGATGACGCGCGCCAGATGATCGGCGGCGGCGCGCGCGGCATGATCGAACGGGCGCTGACCGCCGAAGGCCGCGACAGCTCCAGGCCCGATTCAAGCCAGAGCTCGACCGGATGTTTGCCGCTTTATCGAACATTATGCCGCGCATATCGCCGATCATTCGCGCCCTTTTCCGGAGCTCGAGGCGGCGCTGGATCGCCTCGCCGCTGACGGTTATCGGCTCGCGGTATGCACCAACAAGCTCGAATGGCTGTCGGTGCGGCTTCTGGACACGCTCAAACTTACCAGGCACTTTGCCGCCGATCTGCGGCCAGGACACGTTCGGCGTGCAAAAGCCCGACCCGGAAATCTTAAGGCGCACCATCCGCAAAGCCGGCGGCGCACCCGACCGCGCCATCATGGTCGGCAATTCCGGGACCGACATACGCACCGCCCGCGCCGCGGCGCTGCCGGTCATCGCCGTCACTTTCGGCTATAGCGAGGTGCCGATCGAGAGTTTGCGGCCGAACCGCCTCATTGGCGCATATTCCGAGCTTGAAGCGGCCATCCGCGGGATCGAAGCCGCCGCCCAGTAGCCGCGCCGGGCGGCCGCGGCGGGGGAAATTCCTGGACCGTCAGGGGTTTATCCGCCAAAATCCGGCATTATCTGAGAGGCATGATCCGAAAGGCATGGAAAACGTGCGGCCACACGAACTGAAAAGCGCGCCCGGGAGACCGCTTCTGGTCGACCCGTTCGGCCGCGCCATCAGCTATCTGCGCGTCTCGGTGACCGACCGCTGCGATTTCCGCTGTGTCTATTGCATGGCGGAAAACATGTCGTTCCTGCCGAAAGCCGAAGTGCTGACGCTCGAAGAGCTCGACCGCCTCTGCTCGGCTTTCATTGCGCGCGGCGTCAAGAAACTACGCCTAACCGGCGGCGAGCCGCTGGTGCGCCGCGGCATCATGACGCTCGTGCAATCGCTGTCGCGGCACTTGGCGAGCGGCGATCTCGACGAATTGACGCTGACCACCAACGGCTCGCAGCTCGCCAAATACGCCGCCGATCTGAAAGCGCACGGCATGCGCCGCATCAATGTGTCGCTCGACACGCTCGATGCCGACAAATTCCGCGCCATCACGCGCTGGGGCGATTTGGGCCAAGTGCTTGCCGGGATCGATGCAGCGCATGCGGCCGGCCTGAAAATCAAGATCAACACCGTGGCGCTGCACGGCGTCAACGACGACGAAGTGCCGGAACTCATCGCCTGGGCGCATGGCCGCGGCATGGATCTGACGCTGATCGAAGTCATGCCGCTCGGCGAAATCGGCGAAGGCCGTCTCGAGCAATATCTGCCGCTGTCGATGGTGCGCGCGCGGCTTGCCGAGCGATTCACGCTCGACGAGATCGACTACCGCACCGGCGGCCCGGCGCGCTATGTGCGCGTCGCCGAGACCGGCGGCACGCTCGGCTTCATCACGCCGATGACCCATAATTTCTGCGAATCCTGCAATCGCGTGCGGCTCACTTGCACCGGCACGCTCTATATGTGCCTCGGCCAGGACGACGCCGCCGATTTGCGCAAACCGCTCCGCGCGTCGGAAAGCAACGATCTCTTGTTCGCCGCCATCGACGAGGCGATCGGCCGCAAACCCAAGGGCCACGATTTCATCATCGACCGCCGCCATCAGCGGCCGGCGCTGCCCCGCCATATGAGTGTAACCGGCGGTTGAGCGATACCGCCGTGCTGTGCGACATCGCGCCTCAGTGCGCGGGCGTCGCGGCGCCCCCGCCGCTGTTAAGGTGATCGCGATCCAGCCAGCGGGGGCGTTGAACTTAAAGTCAGCCTGGAATTGCGGCCCGGATGAGCGCAAGCGTGTCCGGGCCGAATAATTTCGGCGCGCCCTTCAAACCAGATTTTCGAGCACACGCGCTGCCGCCTGCATCTCGGCAAAACGGAAGGCGCGGCGCCCAAGCGCCTCCTCGTCGCGACCCCATTGCTCCATGTTCCAATCCTCGTCGACATGCGCCGCGCGCCATGCGGCGTCGACGGAGAGTTCGCCGCGCAGCACGGCGAGCGCGAGCAGCGCCGAGCCCGTGAGCGTCGTCATCACGTGCAGTGCGCCGAGCCGCCACGCATCGTCGGGAATGGCAGCGCTGGCCGCCTGCAGCGCGGCCGCGGGCTGGGTGACGTGGACGACCCCCTCGCCGGTCTTGAAATCGGCGCCGAATGTGGCTTTCGCCGCGAGCAAAATCGGATCCCAATGCCGCGCCTGACGCTCGCGCAATTCTTGCGGACCGTTCGGCGCGGTAGAACAGAAGGTCCGACGCGAGGTATTTTTCGATCTCCGCTTTGACCGGGCCGGGCGCGTCGGCGACGCCGTCGATGATGGCGTTGGCAAGCCGCGTCAGCGGCATATTGGCTGGATCGATCTTGTCGCGCTGCGCCTCCCATTCCGCGGCGATCGCTTGCGCCAGCGGCAGCGTCGGCGCCGCGAGCGGCCGCCGCGCCGGCGTGCGCACGGGCTTATCGTCGAGATACACGGCGTGGCCCTCGGGGCCGCTTGCGGCGCTGCGCGTGCTCGTAAAAGCGCCGCCGGAGCGCCGGACGGGCGTTGCGGCGCGCCGCCACCATCGGGTCCTCGGGTTTGGCGATCTCGAAAAGCTCGCGCATGGCCGCCATTCTATCCTATTTTATCTCATTCTTTCAAAGAGTTATCCTGCAGGTCTAGCGCCGGCAAGAGGCGCTGTTAAGGCCACACGCGGCCGCCCTGCCAGTCGCGCTTTTGTTAACGGCGGAGCGGCGGAAAACCCTGTTATAACAAGCAGAAGCGGTAGAAATCCTACCCCCGCTCGACTACTATCCCGGTCCGGATTCGGCGACGGGGCTTGTCCGGGAGGGAATAAAATCCACGCAGCAGCGTGCCTACCGCCGGGTTAAGAGCGGGTGCTGCGTGCACGAGGAGTCAATGAAACCCACCGATATTTCGGTCCCGGATTATTTCCACAAGGTCGTGGATTGCCAGTGGGCCTGTCCGGCGCATACGCCGGTTCCTGAATATATCCGTTTGATCGCCGCGGGCCGCTACAGCGACGCCTACATGATCAATTGGGAATCGAATGTGTTTCCGGGAATTCTCGGACGCACCTGCGACCGCCCCTGCGAGCCGGCCTGCCGACGCGGCCGCGTCGAAAAAGATCCGGTCGCGATCTGCCGGCTCAAGCGCGTCGCCGCCGACTTCAAGGACGACATCCGCGACCGCCTGCCGAAGCCCGCCGAGAAAAAGAACGGCAAGCGCATCGCGCTGGTCGGCGGCGGACCAGCCTCGCTCGCGGTGGCGCGCGATCTCGCGCCGATGGGTTACGAATGCGTCGTGTTCGACCAGGATCCGAAATCCGGCGGCATGATGCGCACGCAGATCCCGAAGTTCCGGCTGCCGGAAACGGTGATCGACGAGGAATGCGACTACATCCTCAATCTCGGCATCGAATTCCGCGGCAACAAGCGCATCGATAGTTTGAAGGCGCTGCTCGCCGACGATTTCGACGCCATCTTTGTCGGCTGCGGCGCGCCACGCGGCCGCGATCTCGACATTCCCGGCCGCAAGGAAGCCAAGAAGAACATCCATATCGGCATCGATTGGCTCTCGAGCGTCTCGTTCGGACATATCGACAAGATTGGCAAGCGCGTCATCGTCCTTGGCGGCGGCAATACCGCAATGGATTGCTGCCGTTCCTCGCGCCGGCTCGGCGGCGAGGATGTCAAAGTCATCGTGCGTTCCGGCTTCGAGGAGATGAAGGCGTCTCCCTGGGAGAAGGAGGACGCCATGCACGAAGACATCCCGATCTTCAATTATCTGGTGCCGAAGGAATTCACCCACGACAACGGCAAGCTCACCGGCGTCGTGTTCGAGAAGGTCAAGGCGGTGCGCGACGACAAGGGCCGCCGCACCCTGGCGCCGACCGGAGAGCCGGACGAGACCTTCCCCTGCGACGATGTCCTGGTCGCCGTCGGCCAGGAAAACTCGTTTCCCTGGATCGAGCGCGATTGCGGCATCGAGTTCGACAAATGGGACATGCCCAAGGTCGATCCGACGACTTTCGTCTCAACCAATCCCAAAGTGTTCTTCGGCGGCGACGCTGCCTTCGGACCGAAAAACATCATCTGGGCGGTGGCGCACGGCCGTGAGGCGGCGATCTCGATCGACCGCTTCTGCCGCGGCGAAGACGTCAGCGTGCGGCCGGCGCCGCATGTCGGCATCTCCAGCCAGAAGATGGGCATCCACGAGTGGTCTTACGACAACGAGATCGCGCCCGATAAGCGCTATCGGGTGCCGCATCGCGACAAGGTCGTGGCGCTGCGCGACATCAAGGCGGAGGTCGAGCTCGGCTATGACATCGAGCTCGCACTGAAGGAATCCGAGCGCTGCCTTAATTGCGATGTGCAAACGGTCTTCACCGGCCAGCTCTGCATTGAATGCGACGCCTGCGTCGATATCTGCCCGATGGATTGCATCACCTTCACCGGCAATGGCGAAGAAACCGATCTGCGGGCGCGGCTGCAGGCGCCGGCGAAGAACCTGACCCAGGACCTCTACGTCGCCAACAATCTCAAGACCGGCCGCGTCATGGTGAAAGACGAGGACGTCTGCCTGCATTGCGGGCTGTGCGCCGAGCGTTGCCCGACCGGCGCCTGGGACATGCAGAAATACCTGATCAACATGACTCACGCGGAACAAGCATGCCACTCCAAAGCGTAAACGACTTCGTCGTCCGGTTCGCCAATGTCAACGGCTCGGGGTCAGCGAGCGCCAATGAAATGTTCGCCCGCGCCGTGCTGCGCATGGGCATCCCGGTCGCACCGCGCAATATTTTCCCCTCCAACATCCAGGGCCTGCCGACCTGGTACGAAGTGCGCATCTCGGAAGCCGGCCATCTCGGCGCCCGCGGCGGCACCGATCTCATGGTGGCGATGAATCCGCAGACCTGGGACAAGGACGTCGCCGGTATCGAGCCCGGCGGCTATCTGATGTACGATTCGACCAAGCCGCTGCCGGCGTCGAAATTCCGCGACGACATCACCGTCATCGGCGTGCCGCTCACGGCCATCGCCAATCGCGAATATACCGATCCGCGCCAGCGCCAGCTGTTCAAGAACATCATCTATCTCGGCGCGCTTTCGGCACTGCTCGACATGGATGTCGGCGAGATCGAGAAGCTGATCGCCGAGCAATACAAGGGCAAGGAGAAGCTGTTCGACGCCAATAAGCATGCGCTGCATCTCGGCCGCGATTGGGTGATGCTCAATCTCGAACACCCGCTCGGGCTGCGCCTCAAGCGCACTAACAAGGTCGGCGACCGGATTTTCATCGAGGGCAACGCCGCAGCCGCCCTGGGTGCGGTCTATGGCGGTGCCACGGTCTGCGCTTGGTATCCGATCACGCCGTCGTCCTCGCTTGCCGAAGCCTTTACCCGCTATTGCAATCGGCTGCGCGTCGATGCCGACTCAAAGCAGAACAAATTCGCCATCGTGCAGGCCGAGGATGAGCTCGCCTCGATCGGCATCGTGATCGGCGCCGGTTGGAACGGCGCGCGCGCCTTCACGGCCACGTCAGGCCCGGGCATTTCGCTGATGCAGGAGTTCTTGGGCCTCGCCTATTTCGCCGAGATTCCCTCCGTCGTGTTCGACGTGCAGCGCGCCGGACCCTCGACCGGCATGCCGACGCGCACGCAGCAGACCGATATCCTGTCCTGCGCCTATGCCTCGCACGGCGATACCAAGCACGTCCTCCTCTTCCCCGAGGATCCGGCCGAAACCTTCGAATTCGGCGCCATCTCCTTCGATCTCGCCGACCGGCTGCAGACCCCGGTTTTCGTCATGATCGATCTCGATATCGGCATGAACCATCGGCTGTGCCGCCCGCTCGCCTGGGACGACGCGCGCAAATTCGACCGCGGCAAGGTGATGACGGCGGCCGCACTCGAAGCCGGCAAGGACTTTGGCCGCTATCTCGACGTCGACGGCGACGGCATCCCCTACCGCACCTATCCGGGCACGCATCCGAGCAAGGGCGCCTTCTTCACCCGCGGCACCTCGCGCGACCGCTACGCGCGCTATACCGAGGACGGCGCGGCCTATGCCGACAATATGCAGCGGCTCTTGCGCAAGTTCGAAACCGCCAAGGATCTGGTGCCGCGTCCGCTCCTCGCTAATGCACAGAAGCCGACCAAATATGGCGTGATCTATTTCGGCTCGACCTCGCCGGCGATGGATGAGGCGATCCAATTGCTCGAAGCCAAAGGCCAGCATCTCGACCGCATGCGGGTGCGCGCCTTCCCGTTCCATTCGAGCGTGTCGAGCTTCATCGCCGACCACGACTTCATCTTCGTCGTCGAGCAGAACCGCGATGCGCAATTGCGCTCGCTGATCGTCAACGAATGCAGCATCGACCCGGTGCGGCTGGTGCCGATCCTGCACTATGACGGCACGCCGATCACCGCGCGCGCTATCGCGCGCGCCATCAGCGAACATCTCGACGCCTTGAAAGTCACGCCGCTCCGGAAGGTTGTGTCATGACCTACCTCGCCAAACCGCAATTCCATCACCCGGAACTGCCGAAAAATACGCTCGGCTATACGCGCCGCGACTACGAGGGCAAGATTTCGACTTTGTGCGCCGGCTGCGGCCACGATTCGATCACCGCCTCGATCATCGAAGCGTGCTTCGAGCTCGCGATCGAGCCGCATCGCGTGGCGAAGATTTCCGGCATCGGCTGCTCGTCGAAGACGCCGGATTATTTCCTCAACGCCTCGCACGGCTTCAATTCGGTGCACGGCCGCATGCCGTCGGTGCTCACCGGCGCCAATCTCGCCAATCGCGACCTGGTCTATCTCGGCGTGTCGGGCGACGGCGACTCCGCTTCGATCGGGCTCGGCCAGTTCGCCCATTGCATGCGCCGCGGCGTCAATATGGTCTATATCGTCGAGAATAACGGCGTGTACGGCCTGACCAAGGGCCAGTTCTCCGCCACCGCCGACCGCGGCTCGAAATCCAAGCGCGGCATCATCAATAACGACAGCGCCATCGACATGGTCGGGCTCGCTCTGCAGCTTGGCGCCACCTTCGTCGCGCGCTCGTTCTCCGGCGACAAGAAACAGCTGGTGCCGATCATCAAGGCGGCGATCGAGCATAAGGGCGCGGCTTTGCTCGACGTGATCTCGCCCTGCGTCGCCTTCAACAATCACGCCGGCTCGACCAAGAGCTTCGATTATGTGCGCGAGCACAACGAGGCGGTGAACCGGCTCGACGTCATCACCGGCCGCGCGCCGATCAAGATCGATTACGCGCCGGGCAGCGTCGAAATGGTCGAGCAGCACGACGGCACGACGGTGGCGCTGCGCAAGATCGACGCCGAATACGACGTGCACGACCGTCTTGCCGCCATGAGCTTCATCCAGCACCACGCCGCCAAGGGACAGGTCGTCACCGGCCTGCTCTATGTCGAACAAGAGTCCGACGATCTGCACGGCCACCTCAATACGGTCACGGCACCGCTCAATGCGCTCAACGAGAAGGAGCTGTGCCCGGGCTCGGCGGCGCTGGACAAGATCAACGCCGGCTTGCGCTGATCGTCGCCTCCATTGGACCATTAGAGCTTGAGGTTCTTGATCGCTTCGATCATCTCCTTGGGCGGCTCCATCTTGATCACTGGCGCCTTGCCGGTCTCAAGCAAGCTCTTCAGCCCTGACAGCACCGCCGGCCAGCCCATGCGGCCGCCGGAGAGGATTGCATCGGGCACTTGCCAGGAATGGAATTCCGTCATGATCAGCCGCACGGCGTCGCCGGCCGGCGCGATCTCGTAGATGACGTGACATTCGGGAAGCTTGCCGAATTCCACGGGCCATTTGACTTGCCAGGTCACCCCGAGCTTACGCGGCGGATCCCAGGCGATGACCTTGCCTTGCACGTTCACGGTGCCGTCCGGCAGGCGCAATGCGAAGCTTCCGCCAAGTTTCGGCTCGAGCTCGATGGTGCGGTCCCAGAAATATTTCTTGGTGAACTCCGACGAGGTCAGCGCCTCCCACACCTTCTCGGGTGTGGCGGCGATATAGATCACGTAGACGGTCTTAGGCTTGAACTGGCTGACGTCAACCATGGCTCTAAGACCCCGTCTGGAACGCGACGTCGCCGGTCTCGAGTAGCGACTTGAGGTTCGACAGGACCTTCGGCCAGCCGCCGGAAACCGCCTCGATGAGCTTCGTGCCCTCGCCTTCCAGTTCGTGCGTAATGGTGAGCTTCGCCGCCTTGCCGCCAAAGTCCGGATAGTAGTCCGCCATCTCGATCTCCATCGTGCAGCGCGAATAGCCTTCCGCCTTCAGCTCCGGCTTGAATTCATTGCGCCAGCGGATTACCAGCCGCCTCGGCGGGTCGGACTCCAGAATTTCGCCGGTGTCGGCGGTGCGGCCGTCCTCAAACTTGAGACACCATGGCGAGCCCGGCTCAAAGTTGCATTCGGCCGTGATGTTGAACCAGTATTTCCTGATCGTTTGCGGATCGGTCAGCGCCGCCCATAGCTTTTCAGGCGTGGTGCGAATGTAGGTGACGTACACGAACTTCGGCTTGCTCATCGTTCTCTCCCGCCCCTTCTTCCAACGCTTGCTTCATGTCGCTCAGCGCCTGGAGGCGTGAGCGTTCGAACTTGCCGATCCAGCGTTCGCCGATCTCGTGGATCGGCACCGGATTGAGGTAGTGCAGCTTCTCGCGGCCGCGCCGCACCGTGGCGACGAGATTCGCGTCTTCCAGGATCACCAGATGCTTGCTCACCGCCTGCCGCGTCATGTCGAGACGCGCGCAGAGCTCGCTCAGCGTCTGGCCGTTCTCCGCCCGCAACCGATCGAGCAGCTCGCGGCGGCTGGCATCGGCCAGTGCTTTAAAAACATCATCGGCCTTGAACACGTCATCCATAATCACAATATGCAACCATTTGGTTGCCTGTCAAGGCAATAAAAACCGGCCGGGTTTTGCAACACCGGCCGGAACGCGAATGCAGACTACATGGCGCAATTATGCATATAGCTGCTCATTTGCCCGCCCGGCACATTGTTGATGCTCGATTGGAAGGCGCAGCGCGAAGCGCGGTCCTGGAACGTCTCGTTGCCGTGCGGCAGGTTCGGAATTACGCGCCCCGAGCCTGGAAGAATGGTCGGCGGCTGCTCTTGCTGCACATTTGGCAGCGTCACGGTCGTCGGGCCGGTCGGCGCATAATGCGTCGGCCCCGGCAAAGGCGTCGGCAGGACCAAGCCCGAAGACCCTCGTGCGGCGAATGTACGGCGGTTGCGTTTGTAGGTTTCTATTTGCTCCGGCGTATCTATGGCCGGAGCCGCGTTTTGTGTCGCCTCACGGTTCCCCTCCTGGTTCGCCTTGTGCGTCGCCGTCAGCGATTGTGAATGGCGCGATGACGTCCGCCCGTGCCTATTGCGCACGATGTCACGCGGCCCCGTGCCGGGCTCGGGCGCCATGATGTTGTAGTTGCCGTCGCCGCCCATCTCGAAATCGCGGGCCTGCGCGCTGTAAACGGCAGTCGCGAGAATGCGGTCGCGGATAGAAATGCGAGAAGGATCAGGCGCATCGGTGCGGGACGGGGCTGCACATGAAAGCTCATGGCTCTCTCCTTCGTCGCCCAGCCCACCGCAACAGGCGACACTTGGGATCGACACCCGCCGATATCAACCCCAGCCGCGACCTATTCTTCCGGCGCGTCTTCGATCGGATCGTAGCGCTTGGCGTCGAGCCCGAGCAGGTTCCATGACTGCAGCATATGCGGCGGCAACGGCGCCGTGACGTCGATCACCCCGCCGCGCGGATGCGGCACCGCGATGCGGCGCGCCAGCAGATGCAGCTTGTCCTGCATGCCGCCCGGCAGTTCCCAATTCTCGATCGAAAAATATTTCGGATCGCCGACGATCGGATGATCGATATGCGACATGTGCGCGCGCAGTTGATGGGTGCGGCCGGTCACCGGCTTGAGCGAAATCCAGGCCAGCGCGCGGCCCGAAGTCTCCACCACCGCGTAGTAGGTGATGGCGTGGCTCGCGCCCTTCTCGCCGTGCTTCGCAATGCGCATGAAGCTCTCGTCCTCGCGCTCTTCCTTGGCGAGGAAAGTCGAAATGCGCCCCTGCGGCAGCTTCGGCACGCCGGCGACCAGCGCCCAATAGATTTTCCGCGCCGAGCGCGAGCGGAATGTCTTGGCGAGAGCCGACGCCGCAAAGCGCGTTTTGGCGACCAGAAGACAGCCTGCGGTGTCCTTATCGAGCCGGTGCACCAGCCGCGGCCGCTGGCCGTGCGCGTCGCGCAACACTTCCAGCATGCCGTCAAGATGCCGCGTGGTGCCGGAGCCGCCCTGCACCGCAAGCCCCATCGGCTTGTTGAGCACGAGCACATCGGCATCTTCGTAGAGCGTAATCGATTTGAGAAAGTCGGCGGTCTTCTGGTCGGCCGCATTGCCCATCGTCCGCGCCTTAGGCGCATCGAGCCGCAGCGGCGGAATGCGCACCGTCTGCCCGGCCTCGAGCCGGCCCTTCGGCTCGGTGCGCTTGCCGTTGACGCGCACCTCGCCTTTGCGGATGACGCGCTGGATGTGCGAGAAGCTCAAGCCTGGAAACCGCGCTTCGAAAAAGCGATCGACCCGCATGCCGTTCTCGTCGGCGGTGACGGTGACGTTTTGCACGCTTGTGGGCAATTGCGGCGCGGGTGGCGGCGTCTCCCTCCGTTGGGCATCCTCCTGCGGCGCGCGGCGTTCCTTGGCCTCGAAGGGTGCGCGCGCGGGGCGCTCAGGACGGCGGCCGCCATTGCCGAATTTGGCCGGGCCGGGACGCGAAGGACGCGCGCCAGGCTTGCCTCCAGGCTTGCCGATTGTCTTGCCCGGCTTGCGGGGGGCACTGCCGCGTGGCGCCCCCTCGGCGGGCCGGAATTGACGCTGCTTGTGGCGCTGCTGGTCCCTTGGCCCCGCCATCTGCCGTCCGCCGCCCGGGTGGCGTGGTCCGCGACTGCCTCTCACGATTTCACTCCGTTCCCGCCGCAGCTTCGTCCAATAGTCCAGCCGCTTTTTGATTTCACGCTCAAAGCCGCGCTCGGGCGGATCGTAGAATTGCTTGCGGCCGAGCGCTTCGGGGAAATAGTCCTGGCCGGAAAAGGCGTCCGGCGCGTCGTGGTCGTATTCGTAGCCCGAGCCGTAGCCCTCGGCTTTCATGAGCTTCGTCGGCGCATTCAGCACGTGCTTGGGCGGCAACAGCGAGCCGGCTGCTTTGGCGGTACGCATGGCTTCGCCGAAAGCGAGATATGTTGCGTTCGATTTCGGCGCGGTCGCGACATAGATCAAGGCTTCGGCAATGGCGAGCTCGCCCTCGGGGCTGCCCAGGAAATCGTAAGCCTCCTTCGCCGCATTGGCGACGACCAGCGCCTGCGGGTCGGCGAGCCCGATATCCTCGACCGCCATGCGCACGATGCGGCGCGCCAGATAAAGCGGGTCCTCGCCGGCATCGAGCATGCGGCAGAGATAATAGAGCGCGGCATCGGCATCGGAGCCGCGCACCGATTTGTGCAGCGCGCTGATCAGATTGTAATGGCCATCCTGTTTCTTGTCGTAGATCGGCGCGCGGCGCTGCACCACCTGTTGCAGGGCCGCGGCGTCGAAAGTCTCGCCCTGGCGCGCGGCGCGCCAGACTTCTTCGGTGAGCGTGAGCGCGGCGCGGCCGTCGCCGTCGGCCATGCGGATCAGCGAGGCGCGCGCTTGATCGTCGAGCGGCAGTTTCTTGCCCTCGATCGCCTCGGCGCGATGCAGCAGTTTCTCGACCGCCGTCTCGTCGAGCGATTTGAACACCAGGACGCGGGCGCGCGACAAAAGCGGCGCGATCAGTTCGAACGACGGGTTCTCGGTAGTGGCGCCGACCAGCACGATGGTGCCGTCTTCCATCACCGGCAGGAACGAGTTCCTGCTGAGCCCGGTTGAAGCGGTGGATCTCGTCGACGAAGAGCAGCGTGCCCTGCCCGGTCTCGCGGCGCAGCCGCGCGGCGTCGAACACTTTCTTCAAGTCGGCGACGCCGGAAAAGATCGCCGAAATCTGCTCGAAATAAAGCTCGGTGGCGTGCGCCAGAAGCCGAGCCACCGTGGTCTTGCCGGTGCCGGGCGGCCCCCAGAAGATCAGCGAGCCGAGCGAACGCGTCTGCAGCATGCGGGTGAGCGTGCCGTCCGGACCGAGCAAATGATCCTGGCCGACCACATCGGCGAGCTTGTCAGGGCGGAGCTTGTCGGCAAGAGGCCGCGGCGCATCACGATCGAGCCCGCTCGCGGCGAACAGGTTCGGTCCCGTCGATTTGGGACGGGAGCTCATCCGGTAAACATCACGGAAATCTGCTGGCCGCCGCGCACGATGGTGACGCGCCATTGGTGGCCGCCATTGTTGGTCGCGCGTTCGAGATCGCCGGACTTGGTGATTTTCTGATTGTTGACGGAGAGCACGACATCGCCCTTGCGGAAGCCGATATTCTGCGCCGTCGAGCCGTCGGCAATAGCGGTGATCACGACGCCTTCGGTCTGCGGATCGAGCTGCAATTCGTCGGCCAAAGCCGGCGACAGGTTGGCGACCGTGGCGCCGAGGAACGGCGAGCGCGCGTGGATTTCCACTTCATCGCGCGGCGTATCGGGCAGCGGCTCGAGACCGATCGGCACGACGAAATTGCGGCCCTGCCGCACCACGCCGACTTGCGCGGCGCCGCCGATCGGCTTGGTGGCAAAGCGATAGTCGAAGGCATTGGGGTCTTCGATGTCGACCCCGTCGATGGACACGAGGAGGTCGCCGGTCTTGAGCCCGGCCCGCGCCGCGGGGCTGCCCGGCACCAGGCTCGCGATCAGCGCGCCGCTCGGGCGTTTAAGCCCGAGGCTGTCGGCGATCTCCGGCGTCACCTCTTGCAGCTTGGCGCCGAGCCAAGCGCGTTTCACCGCGCTCGAGCCGCCCTCCGCCGAGGCGACGACGACACGCACGCCGTTGGCGGGGATGGCAAAACCGATGCCCTGCGAGCCGCCGGAGCGCGAATAGATCGCCGAGTTGATGCCGACGAGCCGGCCGCTCATATCGACCAGTGCGCCGCCGGAATTGCCGGGATTGATGGCGGCGTCGGTCTGGATGAAGAACTGATAGTCGCTGATGCCGACTTGCGTCCGCGCCACCGCCGAGACGATGCCGTGGGTAACGGTCTGGCCGACACCGAACGGATCGCCGATCGCGAGCACCACGTCGCCGACGGCAAGATCGTCGGAATTGGCGAATTGCAGCGTCGGGAAACGCTCGGTCGCGCCCTTGATGCGCAGGACCGCGAGATCGCTGCGCTGATCCTTGAGCACCACGTCGGCTCCGAATTCGCGCTTGTCGGAGAGCGCGATCTTCACGTCGCTGGCATCGGCGATCACGTGATAATTGGTGACGACGAGGCCCGACGGATCGACGATGACGCCGGAGCCGAGCGAGCGCTGCACCAGTTCGCGCGGCATGCCGCCGCCGAAGAACTGGCGGAAGAACGGATCCGACATGAACGGATTCTGGTTCTCGACGACATGAGCGGCGTAGACATTGACCACCGCCGGCGCCACGCGCTTGACGATCGGCGCAAAGGACAGCTGCAACTGGCCCATCGAGCCCGGCACTTGCCGATCGACGGCATTCTGCGCCTGCGCACTCGGCGCCTCTAGCGCGAACAGGGCAACGGCAAGTGCCGTGATGGCGGAGATCGGCAGACGCGGCATAAAGACCCCAATCAATGCGCCCAGATATAGGCAGTCGACCGAGGCCTAAGAAGGGCGCTAACGACGCGCCTCGCGCTGGTTGGCTTACTACGCCGCGGCGGGCGCCGTCGCTTCGGCGGCGCGCTCCTGGACCGGACCGGAATCGAGCCCCTTGGCATCGACGTCGCGATCGACAAACTCGATCACCGCGACCGGGGCAGAATTGCCGTAACGGAAGCCGGCCTTCATGACGCGGGTATAGCCGCCGTTGCGCTCCTTGTAGCGCGGGCCGATCACCTCGAAGAGCTTCTTGACCATGGCGATGTCGCGCATCTCCGCGATGGCCTGGCGGCGCGCATGGAGCCCGCCGCGCTTGCCGAGCGTGACCAGCTTCTCGACGATCGGGCGCAGATCCTTGGCCTTCGGCAGCGTCGTCGTGATCTGCTCGTGCTTGATCAGCGAGGCGGCAAGATTTGCCAGCATCGAACGGCGATGATCCGAACGCCGGTTGAACTTGCGGTGTGATTTGCCGTGATTCATAACGCCATTCCTGCCGTTTACCCAGTCGTCATGCCCGGCCTTGTGCCGGGCATCCCGGTCTCAATGGCAAGGCATCGCTATCTTCATCGAGATGGCCGGGACAGGCCCGGCCATGACGTTCTCAGTAGTGATCCTCAAAGCGCTTGGCCAATTCTTCGATGTTCTCCGGCGGCCAGCCGGGGACTTCCATGCCGAGATGCAGACCCATCTGCACCAGCACTTCCTTGATCTCGTTGAGCGACTTGCGGCCGAAATTCGGCGTGCGCAGCATCTCCGCTTCGGTCTTCTGAACGAGGTCGCCGATATAGACGATGTTGTCGTTCTTCAGACAGTTCGCCGAACGCACCGACAGCTCGAGCTCGTCGACCTTCTTGAGGAAGGCCGGGTTGAAGGCGAGATCGGGGATCGCCTCGTGCGTGGTCTCGCGCTTGGGCTCCTCGAAATTCACGAACACGTTGAGCTGGTCCTGCAGGATGCGCGCGGCATAAGCGAGCGCGTCTTCCGGGCTCACGGCGCCGTTGGTCTCGATGGTCAGCGTCAGCTTGTCGTAGTCGAGGATCTGGCCCTCGCGGGTGTTCTCGACCTTGTAGGACACCTTGCGCACCGGCGAGAACAGGCTGTCGACCGGGATCAGCCCGATCGGCGCGTCTTCCGGACGGTTGCGCTCGGCCGGCACATAGCCCTTGCCGGTATTGACCGTGAATTCCATGCGGATCTCGGCGCCTTCGTCGAGCGTGCACAGCACGAGATCCGGATTGAGCACGACGATGTCGCCGACGGTCTGAATGTCGCTGGCGGTCACCGTGCCGGGACCCTGCTTCTTCACCACCATGCGCTTGGGGCCGTCGCCCTGCATCTTGATGGCGATGTCTTTGATGTTGAGCACGATGTCGGTGACGTCCTCGCGCACGCCCGCGATCGAGGAGAATTCGTGCAGCACGCCGTCGATATGCACCGACTGGACCGCGGCGCCTTGCAGCGACGACAGCAAGATGCGCCGCAACGCGTTGCCCAGCGTCACGCCGAAGCCGCGCTCCAACGGCTCGGCAATGACAGTCGCCGCGCGCCGCGTATCGGCACCGGGGCTGACCTGCAACTTGTTGGGCCTGATCAGTTCCTGCCAATTCTTCTGAATCGTCACGTTGTCACCCATCGCGTTGCGCGGCGCGATCGTGTCGCGCGCCCCATTCCGCTCCGTGGGGCCAAAATCTTGCGGCGGCAGATGTTGCACTTCGTCCATCGGCCGGATGTCCTATACGCGCCGCCGCTTGCGCGGGCGGCAGCCGTTATGCGGGATCGGCGTCACGTCGCGGATCGACGTGATCGTGAAGCCCGCGGATTGCAGTGAGCGAAGCGCCGATTCACGGCCCGAGCCGGGACCGGCGACCTCGACTTCGAGCGTGCGCATGCCGTGCTCTTGCGCCTTCTTGGCGGCGTCTTCGGCGGCGACCTGGGCGGCATAAGGCGTCGACTTGCGCGAGCCCTTGAAGCCCATCGTGCCGGCCGACGACCAGGCAATGGTGTTGCCCTGCACGTCGGTGATCGTGATCATGGTGTTGTTGAACGACGCGTTGACGTGCGCGACGCCTGACGCGATGTTCTTGCGTTCGCGTTTGCGGACGCGCGTCGCTTCCTTACCCATTCTGAACCCTTTCGCGGCGCGAAGCGCTCGGCTCCGACGCCGTCATAACAATGTGTCCCACGCGCTATTTTTTCTTGCCGGCAATAGCCTTGGCCGGCCCCTTGCGGGTCCGGGCGTTGGTATGAGTGCGCTGGCCGCGCACGGGAAGACCGCGGCGGTGGCGCAGCCCGCGATAGCAGCCAAGATCCATCAGCCGCTTGATGTTCATGGCGACTTCGCGCCGCAGATCGCCCTCGACCATATAGTCGCGGTCGATGACTTCGCGCAGCTGCAGCACTTCCTGGTCGGTCAATTGCGACACCCGGCGCGATTCCGGGATCGATACTTTGTCCAGGATCTCTTTGGATTTGGCGCCGCCAATCCCATAGATATATTGCAGCGCAATCACGATGCGCTTGTTGGTCGGCAGATTGACGCCAGCGATACGAGCCACGTCAGTTACTCCTTGCAGCGGCCAGCCAAGCCCGGCCGCTTTCCTGAGGTCCTGTTGTCACCTGAGAAGGCCACAAACGTCAAAGGCAACGCCTGCCTGCCGTTGCGGCCTGGCATCGCTGCTCATTCTCCGACTGGATATTCGTGGCTTATTAATGGATTCAAGGCGCAGTCGTCAACCTCAACTAGCGATTTCGTGTTCGAACTCGGTTAGCGGCGGGCAGTTTTCCTACGCTTTCCGCTTGGCGGCCGATTTAGGCGCCAATGTTTTGCGGGTTCCGGCCCGTTTGCGCGCCGCCACCCCGCGCCTTGCGGCTTTTTTTCCTATAGTTCCACTGAGAGCCCTTCGCTTCGAGGGACCGTTTCGCGTGGTCCTGCCCTTTGAACTGCCGGCCCGCCGCGGCTTTACGAGCTTAGTTCTTTGCTTTTTTTTTTGCTTTCGGCCTCATGCGCCGGCTGGCCGGCAGCATCGGCGAGCGCCTGGTCGATGGCGGCGGTAACTTCCGTGATCGGCGCCATGCCGTTGACCGAGCGTAGAATGCCCCGCTGCCGGTAATAGGCGATCAGCGGCGCGGTCAATTCGCGATAGGCCGTAAGCCGCTTGTGCAGGACGTCGGGATTGTCGTCGTCGCGGAGCTTCTCGCCGCGGGCCTTCATCTCGGCGATCCGGCTTTCGATCCGGCGGACCAGCGCCGCCTCGTCGACCCGCAATTCGATCACGGCGTCGAGGTCGAGCCCCTTCCCTGCCAGGATACGGTCGAGCGCCTCGGCCTGAGGCGCGGTGCGCGGAAAGCCGTCGAGGATGAAGCCCTTACGGGCGTCCGGCTCGTCAATGCGCTGCCCGATGAGCCCGACGACGAGGTCGTCCGGGCAGAGTTCGCCGCGCGCCATGGTCTCTTGAACTTGGCGGCCGACGGGGCTGCCCGCCTTCACGGCGGCGCGAAGCATGTCACCTGTCGATAGCTGCACTATTCCGTATTTGGCGACGAGACGCAGGGCCTGCGTTCCCTTGCCAGCCCCCGGCGGGCCGAGCAGGATCAATCTCATCTACGGCGTCCCCTCAGTTTCGATCTTTTTATAAGGCCTTCGTACTGGTGGGCCAGCAGATAGCCTTGGACTTGCGCCACCGTATCCATGGTCACGCTGACCACGATCAGGAGCGAAGTGCCGCCGAAATAGAACGGCACCGCCGCATAGGAAATCAGAATCTCGGGGAACAGGCAAACCACCGCCAGATAGGCTGCCCCGATCACCGTGATCCGCGACAGGACGTAATCGATATATTCGGCCGTTCGTTCCCCCGGCCGGATGCCCGGGATGAAGCCGCCGTGTTTCTTGAGATTGTCGGCGGTCTCCGTCGGATTGAACACGATCGCCGTGTAGAAGAAGGCGAAAAACACGATCAGCCCGACATAAAGCGCCAGAAACAGCGGCCGCCCATGGGCGAGCTGCGTCGTGACGGCGGTGAGCCAGCTCGGGCCCTGGCCGGCGGTGAAATTGGCGATGGTCGTCGGCAGCAAGAGGAGCGACGAGGCAAAGATCGGCGGAATGACGCCCGAGGTGTTGAGCTTGAGCGGCAGATGCGAGGATTGGCCCTCGAACATGCGGTTGCCGACCTGGCGTTTGGGATACTGGATCAAGAGCCGGCGCTGCGCCCGCTCCATGAACACGATGAAGGTGATGACGGCCGCCGCCATCAGGATGACGATGAGAATGAGCCCGGTCGAGAGCGCGCCCTGGCGGCCGAGCTCGAGCGTGCCGGCGATGGCCGACGGCAATTGCGCGACGATGCCCGACATGATGATGAGCGAGGTGCCGTTGCCGATGCCGCGCTGGGTGATCTGCTCGCCGAGCCACATCAGGAACATGGTGCCGCCGGTGAGCGTGATCACCGTCGAAATGCGGAAGAACAGGCCGGGATCGCTGACCACGCGGCTGGCGCCTTCAAGGCCGACGGCAATGCCATAGGCCTGGAACGCCGCCAGTATCACCGTGAGATAGCGGGTATACTGGTTGATCATCTTGCGGCCGGCCTCGCCCTCTTTCTTGAGCGCTTCGAGCGTCGGCGACACCGTCGTCATCAGCTGGATGATGATCGAGGCCGAGATATACGGCATGATGTTGAGCGCGAAGATCGCCATGCGGTGGATGCCGCCGCCGGCGAACATATTGAACATGCCGAGGATGCCGCCCTGCTGGGACTGGAAAATCTGGTCCCAGGCATTGGGATCGATGCCGGGCAGCGGGATGTAGGTGCCGAGCCGGTAGACCAAGAGCGCGCCCAGCGTGAACCAGATCCGCTTCTTGAGCTCGTCGGCCTTGGCCAGCGCGCCGAAATTGAGATTGGCTGCCAGTTGTTCCGCTGCAGAGACCATCCGCCAAGCTCCGTATGCCGAGATTGCTGCGAGCTATCCGCCCGCGCCCCCGCCCTATATAGGCGCGACCTATATCGGCGTCAGGCTGCCTTCTCGCTCGTCTCCGCCTTGCGGGCGAGGATTTCGACCGAACCGCCGGCCTTTTCCACCGCGGCCACGGCCGATTTCGACGCACCATAGACCGAAAGGGTGACTTTTGCCTTGATTTCGCCCGCGCCAAGGAGCCGCACGCCGTCCTTCTCCCGGCGCAGCAGCCCGGCCTTCACCAGAGCGGCGCCGTCGATCCTGGCTGTGGCATCGATGAGCTTGGCGTCGATCGCGGTCTGGATGCGGCCGAGATTCACTTCATTGAGCTTGAGCGCGAACGCGGTGTTCTTGAAGCCGCGCTTGGGCAGGCGCCGGTGCAGCGGCATCTGGCCGCCCTCGAAGCCCTTGATGCGCACGCCGGACCGCGCGGTCTGGCCTTTGCCGCCGCGTCCGCCGGTCTTGCCTTTGCCTGAGCCGATGCCGCGCCCAATGCGCTTTCGCGTCTTGCGGGCGCCCGGCCGGCCGGAGAGTTCGGAAAGTTTCATCGGCTATTTCTCCACCACTTCAACAAGATGGGCGACCTTGGCGATCATGCCGCGGACCGCCGGCGTATCCGTAAGCTCGGCCTCGCGGCCGATCTTGTTGAGCTTGAGCCCAATCAGCGTTTCGCGCTGGGTGTGAATCCGGCGCGACGCGCTCCCGGTTTGCCGGACCTTTACGGTCTTGCCTGCTTTTTTGTCAGCACTCATGGCTCGATTCCTGGCTTGATTCCTCAGCTTGCTCGCGCAGCTCTCAATAGCTCAATCGGCCGACGTCTGTTCGGCGTCGCCGTCGCGGCGGCGGGCCTGCAGCGTCGAGACCTTCACATTGCGGCGCGCAGCGACCGAGCGCGGCGAATCCTGGTGCTTCAGCGCATCGAACGTGGCGCGCACGACATTGTAGGGGTTCGACGTGCCGAGCGACTTGGCGACGACGTCCTGCATGCCGAGCGTCTCGAACACCGCGCGCATCGGGCCGCCGGCGATGATGCCGGTGCCGGGAGGGGCGGCGCGCAGAAAGACCTTGCCGGCGCCGTGGCGGCCGGCGACGTCGTGATGCAGCGTGCGGCCTTCGCGCAGCGGCACCCGCGTCAGGCCGCGTTTGGCGGCCTCCGTCGCCTTGCGGATCGCCTCCGGCACTTCGCGCGCCTTGCCGTGGCCGAAGCCGACCCGGCCCTTCTGGTCGCCGACCACGACCAAAGCAGCGAAGCCGAAACGGCGTCCGCCCTTCACCACTTTGGCGACGCGGTTGATATGCACGAGCTTGTCGACGAACTCGCTGTCGCGGTCTTCGTTTCTTCGCTCGCGGGGTTCACGTGCCATATTGGTGTGCCTTGTTGTCGATCCAATGAATTAGAAATTCAGTCCGCCCTCGCGGGCGGCCTCGGCAAGCGCCTTGACCCGGCCGTGGTAGAGATAGCCGCCACGGTCGAAGATCACGTCCTTGATGCCTTTTTGCTGCGCGCGCTCGGCGATGAGCTTGCCCACCGCCTTCGCCGCATCGACGCTGGCGCCGGTCTTGAGACCTTCGCGCTGCGGCTTCTCGATCGAAGACGCCGAGACGAGCGTGACGCCTTCATCGTCGTCGATCACTTGCGCATAGATGTGCTTGGACGAGCGATGCACGGACAACCGCTTGCGCGCGCCGGCCGCGATGCGCAATGCGCCGCGCACACGCCCCTTGCGCCGCATGATCCTGTCGCTGAGTTTGGTCATCGCGGGCTCCGTTACTTCTTCTTGCCTTCCTTACGGAAGATGCGCTCGTCGGAATATTTGATGCCTTTGCCCTTATAGGGCTCCGGCCGGCGATATTCGCGGATCTCGGCGGCGACCTGGCCGACCTTCTGGCGGTCAGAGCCGGTGATGACGATCTCGACGGGCTTGGGCGTCACGATCGTGATGCCTTCCGGGATCGGATAGACGATGTCGTGGCTATAGCCGAGCGCGATCTGCAGGTTCTTGCCCTGCACCGCGGCGCGGTAGCCGACGCCGTTGATCTCGAGCCGCTGCTCGAAACCCTTGGTGACGCCTGAGATCAGGTTGGACACCAGCGTCCGCGACGTGCCCCATTGCGAGCGCGCGCGCTTGGTTTCGAAACGCGGATCGATCTTGATCTGGCCGCCCTCGAGCTTGACCGCAACGTCGTCGTGCAGCGCGACCGACAGCGCGCCTTTAGGGCCTTTGACCTTCACGGTCTGGCCCTCGACATTGGCGGTCACGCCCGAAGGCACCGCGATGGGTTTCTTGCCGATACGAGACATCAGAACACCGTGCACAGTATTTCGCCGCCGACATTGGCGTCGCGGGCGTCGTGGTCAGCCATGACGCCTTTCGGCGTCGAAACGATGGTCACGCCGAGGCCGTTATTGATGCGCGGCATGTTCTTGACCGAGGTATAGACGCGGCGGCCGGGTTTCGACACCCGCTCGATCTCGCGGATGACCGGTTCGCCGTCGAAATATTTCAGCTCGATCTCGATCTCCGAGCGGCCGTCCTTCTCGACCACGGCATAGCCGCGGATATAGCCTTCGTTCTTGAGCACTTCGAGCAGGCTCTCGCGGAGCTTGGAATTCGGGCTCGTGACCTTCGACTTGTTGCGCATCTGCGCGTTGCGGATGCGGGTCAACAGATCGCCAACGGGATCGTTCATGGGCATGGTGCGATCCTCCTTACCAGCTCGACTTCACGAGGCCCGGGATCAGCCCTTTGGAGCCGAGTTCGCGGAGCGCGATGCGCGACAGCTTGTGCTTGCGGTAGAAGGCGCGCGGCCGGCCGGTCAGTTCGCAGCGGTTGCGGATCCGGGTGGCGGACGAGTTGCGCGGCAGTTCGGCAAGCTTCAAGGTCGCGGCGAAGCGCTCCTCGACGGGCTTCGACTTGTCCTGGACGATCTCTTTGAGCCGCGCCCGCCGGCCGGCAAACTTCTTCGACATCCGGCGGCGCCGGTTGTTCTTCTCGATCGAACTCTTCTTCGCCATTTCGTGCTCCTAGTGCTCCGCGTCTGAGGCTTTCGGCCTCACTGCCGGAACGGAAAATTGAACGCCGTCAACAAAGCGCGCGCTTCCTCGTCGCTGCGCGCGGTGGTGCAGACCGTGATGTCCATGCCCCACACGTCGGCGACCTTGTCGTAGTCGATCTCGGGGAACACGATGTGTTCCTTGATGCCGAGCGAATAGTTGCCGCGGCCGTCAAAACTCTTCGGATTGAGCCCGCGGAAGTCGCGCACGCGCGGCAGCGCGATATTGATGAGGCGGTCGATAAATTCGTACATGCGCGTCTTGCGCAGCGTCACCTTGCAGCCGATCGCCTGGCCGTCGCGCAGCTTGTAGGTGGCGATGGACTTGCGCGACTTGGTGATGACCGGCTTCTGGCCGGCGATCATCGCCAGATCAGCCGCGGCATTGTCGACCTTCTTGCGGTCGGCGACGCCTTCGCCGATGCCCATATTGATGACGACCTTGTCGAGCACCGGAATCTGGAAGCGGTTCTTGAAGCCGAATTGCTCGGCGAGCTTGTTGCGGATCTTCTCGTCGAACTCGACCTTGAGCCGCGCCGGCACGCGCTCTTCCGGAGCGCGCGGCGCAGCCGGCTTGCCGGCCGATGCCGCAGCCTTATCGCTCCGCGCCTGCTTCGCCGCCCTCTTGTCGTCCTTGCCGGCTCTGGCCATCTGTTCGGCCGACTGCGGCCGCGGCGCCTGTTCCGGCTTGCCTTTGTCCGACCTGCCCTTGTCCGGGCTGCCCTTGGCCTTAACCTTCTTCTCGTCTGTATCAGCCATCGATCTCGACTTCCGAGCGCTTGGCGACGCGCACTTTCTTGCGCTCCTCGCCTTTGCCCACGATTTTGAATCCGACCCGCGTCGGCTTACCGTCCTTCGGATCGGTCAGCGCCACATTCGACAGGTGGATCGGCGCCTCCTTGGAGATGATGCCGCCCTCCTGCGTCGCGCTCTGGCGCTGATGCCGCTTGACCATATTGATCCCGCGCACCAGCACGCGACCCTCGTCGCGGCGCATCTCGATGACCTCGCCGCTCTTGCCCTTGTCGCGCCCGGTGATCACGATGACGGTGTCGCCTTTTTTGATCTTTGCCGCCATCACAGCACCTCGGGGGCAAGCGAGATGATCTTCATGTGGTTCTTCGCCCGCAGTTCGCGCGGCACCGGACCGAAAATGCGGGTGCCGACCGGCTCCATCTGCGGATTGATCAGCACCGCGGCATTGCGGTCGAAACGGATGACCGAGCCGTCCGCGCGCTTGATGTCTTTGGCGATACGCACGATCACCGCCTTCATCACGTCGCCTTTTTTGACGCGGCCGCGCGGGATCGCTTCCTTCACCGACACGACGATGACGTCGCCGATGGTGGCGTATTTGCGCTTGCTGCCGCCAAGCACCTTGATGCACATGACACGACGCGCGCCGGAATTATCCGCCACGTCGAGATTGGTTTGCATCTGGATCATGGGTTACCCCACTTGTTGTATGCCATGACGTTCACGACGCTTTCTTCTTCTCGCCCCGCACCACGGCCCAACGCTTGAGCTTGGAGATCGGGCGGTGCTCCTCGATCCACACGATGTCGCCGACTTTGAACTCGTTCTTCTCGTCGTGCGCGTAGTACTTCTTCGAACTGCGCACCGTCTTCTTAAAGAGCGGATGGGTGTAACGGCGCTCGACTTTGACGACCAGCGTCTTCGCTTGCTTGTCGCTCACCACGACGCCCTGGAGGGTACGCTTTGGCATCTTGTTCCTCTTAACTCTTCGCCGCGCCGGCTTTCGGCGAGGCTGGGCGCTTGTTACGCGCGATGGTCTTGAGCCGCGCGATATCGCGGCGCACCTCGCGCACGCGCGCGGTGTTCTCCAACTGGCCGCTGGCGCGCTGGAAACGCAGGTTGAAGTGCTCCTTCTTCAGCTTGAGCACCTCGTCGTCGATCTGATCGATCGTCATCGCTCTGATATCGGCCGGTTTCATGACTTACTCGCTGATCCGCTCGACGAAACGCGTCTTGATCGGCAATTTGGCGGCGGCGAGCGCCAGCGCCTCCTTGGCGATCTGCATCGGTACGCCGTCGATCTCAAACAGAATGCGGCCCGGCTTGACGCGGGCAACCCACAATTCCGGCGCGCCTTTGCCGGAGCCCATGCGAACCTCGAGCGGCTTCTTCGACACCGGTACGTCCGGAAACATGCGGATCCAGACCCGGCCGGCGCGCTTCATATGCCGCGTCAGCGCCCGCCGCGCCGCCTCGATCTGGCGCGCGGTCACCCGCTCCGGCTCCATCGCTTTGAGCCCGAACTGGCCGAAGGCAAGGTCGATCGCACTTGAGGCGACGCCTTTGATGCGTCCCTTGTGCGCCTTGCGGAATTTCGTTCGCGTCGGTTGCAGCATGACTTTAAGCTTTCTTCTTCATTGCCCCGTTACGCCGCATCGCGGCGCGGCCGTCCGGCATCGCCTTCGGCCATGCGCTTATCCTGCGCCATCGGGTCGTGTTCCATGATCTCGCCTTTAAAGATCCAGACCTTGACGCCGCAGGTGCCGTAGGTCGTGAACGCGGTGGCGACGCCGTAATCGACGTCGGCGCGCAGCGTGTGCAGCGGCACGCGGCCCTCGCGGTACCACTCCATGCGCGCGATTTCGGCGCCGCCGAGACGGCCCGAGCAATTGATGCGGATGCCGCCGGCGCCGAGCCGCATCGCCGATTGCACGGCGCGCTTCATGGCGCGGCGGAACGCGACGCGGCGCTCGAGCTGCTGGGCGATCGATTCGGCGACCAGCTGGGCGTCAAGTTCGGGCTTGCGGATCTCGACGATATTGATGACGACGTCGCTGTCGGTCACGGCGGCGACCTTGCGGCGCAGCTTCTCGATGTCGGCGCCCTTCTTGCCGATGACGACGCCCGGGCGCGCCGATTGGATGGTGACGCGGCATTTCTTGTGCGGGCGCTCGATCACGATCTTGGACACCGCGGCCTGCTTGAGCTCGGCCATCAGGATCTTGCGGATCTTCATGTCCTCGTGCAGCAGCGTACCGTAACTCGCCTTGCCGGCGTACCAGCGCGAATCCCAGGTGCGGTTGATGCCGAGACGAAGCCCGATCGGATTGACCTTCTGACCCATGTTCTGCTCCTGCCGCCCTCTTTAAGCCTGTGCCTGCGCTTCGACTTCGCGCACCACGATGGTGAGATGCGAGAACGGCTTTAAAATCGCTCCGGACCGGCCGCGGGCGCGCGGCGAATGCCGCTTCATCACCAGCCCCTTGCCGACATGCGCCTCGGCGACGATGAGATCGTCGACGTCGAGGTCATGATTGTTTTCCGCGTTCGCGATCGCGGATTCCAGACACTTGCGCACGTCACGCGCGATGCGCTTGCGCGAGAATTCGAGCTCGGCGAGCGCGGTCGCGACCTTCTTGCCGCGAATGAGCTGGGCGAGAAGATTGAGCTTCTGCGGGCTGATCCGCAGCGAGCGCGCGATGGCCTTGGCCTCGTTCTCGGCGAGATCGCGGTCGCGCTTTTTCTTGCTCATGAACGCCTCCTCGCGCCTTACGAGCCGGATGCCGCCGCCGGCGCGGCGGCAGGCGCGGCGGCGGAACGCTTGGCCTTGCGATCCGACGAATGGCCGTAGAACGACCGCGTCGGGGCGAATTCACCGAATTTGTGGCCGACCATTTCCTCGGTGACGATCACCGGGATGTGCTTCTGCCCGTTGTAGACGCCGAAGCTCAGACCGACGAATTGCGGCAGGATGGTCGAGCGCCGCGACCAGATTCGGATCAGGTCATGACGCCCGGACGCGCGAGCGGCATCCGCCTTTTTCAGCAGATAACCGTCGACAAACGGACCCTTCCAGACTGAACGCGTCATGATCGCTCCTAGCTCTTCTTCTTGCGGGCGCGGCGATCCACCATGATGAACTTCGCCGTCGACTTGTTCTTGCGCGTCTTCCTGCCCTTGGTCGGCTTGCCCCACGGCGTCACCGGATGCCGGCCGCCGCGGGTGCGGCCGCCGTGCGGGTGATCGACCGGGTTCATGGTCTCGCCGCGCACATGGCCGCGCCAACCCATCCAGCGATTGCGTCCGGCTTTGCCGATCGACACGTTCATATTGTCGGGGTTCGACACTGCGCCGATGCTGGCGATGCAGCGGCCGTGAACCAAGCGCTGCTCGCCGGAATTCAGCCGCAAGATCACGTATTCGCCGTCGCGGCCGACGATCTGCGCATAGGCGCCGGCCGAACGCGCGATTTGGCCGCCCTTGCCGATCTTGATCTCGATATTGTGGACGATGGTGCCGACCGGAATGCTTGAGATCGGCATCGCATTGCCCGGCTTCACGTCGACATGCTCGCCGGCAATGATGGTGTCGCCGGCCGACAGGCGCTGCGGCGCCAGGATGTAGGCGAGCTCGCCGTCCTCGTATTTGACAAGCGCGATGAAGGCGGTGCGGTTCGGATCGTATTCGAGCCGCTCGACCTTGGCCGGCATATCGAACTTGCGGCGCTTGAAGTCGATCTTGCGGTAGGCCTGCTTGTGGCCGCCGCCGCGAAAGCGCGACGTGATCCGGCCATTATTGTTGCGGCCGCCCGTCGAGGCCTTGCCCTCGGTGAGCGCCTTGACCGGCTGGCCGGTGTGCAGACCGGCGCGATTGACCAGCACCAATTGGCGCTGACCGGGCGTGGTCGGATTATAGGATTTGAGTGCCATCGCCCGCTCCTTACAGCCCCGTGGTAACGTCGATCGATTGGCCCTCTTCGAGGGTCACGATCGCGCGCTTGGTGTCAGACTGCTGGCCCAAACGGCCCTTGAATACTTTCCATTTGCCGCGGCGGCGCAGCGTGTTCACGCTCTTCACCTTGACGTCGAACAGCTTTTCGACCGCTTCCTTGATCTGCGGCTTGGTCGCGGTCATGGCGACCTTGAACACGACCTTGTTGTGCTCGGAAGCGTTGGTCGCCTTTTCGGTGATGAGCGGCGCGACGATGACGTCGTAATGGCGCGGATCGGTGGTCGTCATTTGAATCGCGCCTCCAAGGCATCGACGGCTGCGCGCGTGAGCACGAGCTTATGCCGCCGCATGATGTCGTAGACATTGATGCCGGCGACCGGCAGCACGTCGATATTCGGGATGTTGCGCGCCGCACTGCGGACGTCGGCCGACACTTCGGCACCGTCGATGAACAGCGCATTCGACACGCCGAGCTTGTCGAAGTGACCGCGCAGCGCCTTGGTCTTGGCTTCCTTCACCGAGAGCGCATCGATGACGAGAATGCCGCCGTCTTTGGCCTTGGCCGAGAGCGCGTGGCGCAGCGCCAGCGCGCGGACCTTCTTCGGCAGGCCGATTTCGTGGCTGCGGGTATGCGGGCCGAACGACCGGCCGCCGCCGCGGAACAGATTGACGCGCGCCGAACCGTGACGGGCCGAACCCGTGCCCTTCTGCCGGTACATCTTCTTGCCGGTGCGGTGCACGTCGGCGCGGTTCTGCACCTCGTGGGTGCCGCGCCGACGCTTGGCGAGCTGCCACACCACGCAGCGATGAATGAGATCGGTGCGCGGCTCGAGCCCGAATATGGTGTCGGACAACGTGACCGAGCCGGCTTCCTTGCCGTCGAGGGAGGTGACTTTGAGTTCCATCACGCGCCCTCCCCCACTTGAGCCGCCGAAGCATCCTGGCCGGCGGCCGCGTCCTGGCCGACGGATACGGGCGCCGTCGACTCGTTATCGGCGAGCTTGAACTTGCCGGGCTTCGGCAGGCCGGCCGGCGGCTTCTTCTTCACCGCGTCGCGCACCGTGATCCAGCCGCCTTTGACGCCGGGCACGGCGCCTTCGACCAGGATCAGCCCGCGCGCGACGTCGGTCTGGCGGACTTTAAGATTGAGCGTGGTCACGCGGTCGACACCGAGATGGCCGGGCATCTTCTTGTTCTTGAAGGTCTTGCCGGGATCCTGACGGCCGCCGGTCGAACCGATCGAACGGTGCGAGATCGACACGCCGTGGCTGGCGCGAAGGCCGGCGAAATTCCAGCGCTTCATACCGCCGGCAAAACCCTTACCGGTCGAAGTGCCGGTGACGTCGACGAATTGGCCGACGACGAAATGATCCGCCGTGATTTCGGCGCCGATCGGGATCAACGCGTCGTCGTCGACGCGGAATTCCGCAAGCTTGCGCTTGGGCTCGACCTTGGCGACGGCGAAGTTGCCGCGATCCGCTTTGGTCGTGCGCTGCACCTTGCGCTGGCCGGCGCCGAGCTGCAGCGCGACATAGCCGTTCTTCTCTTTGGTGCGGTGGCCCACCACCT
The DNA here is from genome assembly GCA_963761595.1 of uncultured Alphaproteobacteria bacterium. Classification (GTDB taxonomy): domain Bacteria; phylum Pseudomonadota; class Alphaproteobacteria; order Rhizobiales; family Xanthobacteraceae; genus BOG-931. Next base: position 5,617 of record CAVXHE010000010.1, on the reverse strand, counting down.
GGCAATTGCCGAGCCGCAACACCGTGACCGGCACATGCTCGCCGGTCTCGGTGAAGAGACGCGTCATCCCGACCTTTTGGGCAAGAACCCCGGAACGCATTTCTCTCTTCTCCAAACCTTAGAGCTTGATCTCGACGTCGACGCCGGCGGCCAGATCGAGTTTCATCAGCGCATCGACCGTTTGCGGCGTCGGATCGACGATGTCGAGCAGACGCTTGTGCGTGCGCATTTCGAACTGTTCCCGACTCTTCTTATCGACGTGCGGCGAGCGGTTGACGGTGAATTTCTCGATCTTGGTCGGCAGCGGAATGGGTCCACGCACCTGCGCGCCGGTACGCTTGGCCGTATTGACGATCTCGCGTGTCGACGCATCGAGGATGCGGTGATCGAACGCCTTGAGCCGGATTCTTATGTTCTGGCCGTTCATGGTCCCGTCTCTCTGCCTCGTCATTGCCGGATCCGATCCGGCAATCCCAATTAACTCGCAACCAGCCGTGCTCATGAGAACTGCGCTCATGAGATCGATATGGCCGGGACGAAACCCGGCCATGACGATGCGTTGATCCCTACTCGATGATGCTCGCCACCACGCCGGCGCCGACGGTGCGGCCACCTTCGCGAATGGCGAAGCGCAGTTTCTCTTCCATGGCGATCGGCACGATCAGCGTCACTTCCATGGCGATATTGTCGCCCGGCATCACCATTTCGGTGCCTGCCGGCAGCGTCACGACGCCGGTCACGTCCGTGGTGCGGAAATAGAATTGCGGACGATAATTGGTGAAGAACGGCGTGTGGCGGCCACCCTCTTCCTTGGTGAGGATGTAGGCCTCGGCCTTGAACTTGGTGTGCGGCTTCACGGAGCCGGGCTTGCACAAAACTTGGCCGCGTTCGATTTCTTCGCGTTTAGTGCCGCGCAGAAGGCAGCCGACATTGTCGCCGGCCTCGCCCTGGTCGAGCAGTTTCCGGAACATTTCGACGCCGGTGACGGTGGTCTTGATCGTCGGCTTGATGCCCACGATCTCGACTTCCTCGCCGACCTTGATGATGCCGCGCTCGATACGGCCGGTGCAGACCGTGCCGCGGCCGGAGATCGAGAACACGTCTTCGACCGGCATCAGGAACGGCTGATCCTTCGGGCGCTCCGGCTGCGGGATGTTGGCGTCGACCGCCTTCATCAGCTCGAGGATCGCGTCATGGCCGAGCTTCGGATCCTTGCCTTCAAGCGCCATCAGCGCCGAGCCCTTGACGACCGGAATCTTGTCGCCGGGGAAATTGTACTTCGACAGCAGCTCGCGGACTTCGAGCTCGACGAGCTCGAGCAGTTCCGGATCGTCGACCATGTCGACCTTGTTGAGGAACACGACCAGCGCCGGCACGCCGACCTGGCGGGCGAGCAGAATGTGCTCGCGGGTCTGCGGCATCGGGCCGTCGGCGGCGCTGACCACGAGGATCGCGCCGTCCATTTGCGCGGCGCCGGTGATCATGTTCTTCACATAGTCGGCGTGCCCGGGGCAGTCGACATGCGCATAGTGGCGCTTCTCGGTCTCGTATTCGACATGCGCGGTCGCGATCGTGATGCCGCGCGCCTTCTCTTCCGGCGCCTTGTCGATCTGATCGTAGGCGGTGAAAGTCGCCCCGCCGGTTTCCGCCAATACCTTGGTGATCGCCGCGGTCAGCGACGTCTTGCCGTGATCGACGTGGCCGATCGTACCGATATTGCAATGCGGTTTGGTGCGGTTGAATTTTTCCTTAGCCATGGGGCTCTCCGTTACGGCTCCTGCTTAATCCGTTTGACTTTCGTCGTTAGGCGAACTTCGCCTGAACTTCTTCGGCGATTGCCTTCGGCACTTCTGCGTAGTGGTCGAATTGCATCGTGAATGTGGCGCGCCCCTGAGACATGGAGCGCAAGGTGTTGACGTAAGAGAACATGTTGGCGAGCGGCACCATCGCCGAGATGACGTTGGCGTTGCCGCGCATGTCCTGGCCCTGAATTTGGCCGCGCCGCGAATTCAGATCGCCGATGACCGACCCGGTATAGTCCTCCGGCGTCACCACTTCGACTTTCATGACCGGCTCGAGCAGCACTGGGCCGCCCTTTTGCAGGGCCTCGCGCATGGCACCGCGCGCGCAGATCTCAAAGGCCATCGCCGACGAATCGACGTCATGCGAGTCGCCGTCGACCAGCGAGACTTTGATATCGACGACCGGGAATTGGGCGAGCACGCCGGAGCCCAGCACGCCTTCGAGGCCCTTCTCGACGGCAGGGATGAATTCCTTCGGCACCGAGCCGCCAACGATCTCGTTCTCGAACACGAAACCGGCGCCTGGCTCGGACGGCTCGGCCACGATCTTGACCTTCGCATATTGGCCGTGGCCGCCGGTCTGCTTCTTATGGGTGAAATCGACCGTCGCCGACCGCGTGATCTTCTCGCGGTAGGCGACCTGCGGCGCGCCGATATTGGCGTCGACCTTATAGGTGCGCTTTAGGATATCGACCTTGATGTCGAGATGAAGCTCGCCCATGCCCTTGATGATGGTCTGGCCGGATTCCTGATCGGTGTGAACGCGGAAAGACGGATCCTCGGCCACGAGCTTGGCCAAAGCGACGCCGAGCTTCTCCTGGTCGGCCTTCGATTTCGGCTCGATCGCGATTTCGATGACCGGCTCGGGGAATTCCATCTTTTCCAGGATCACCGGCTTCTGCGGATCGCACAGCGTGTCGCCGGTGCGGACCTCTTTCAGCCCGGCCAGCGCGACGATATCGCCGGCAAAGGCCTCCTTGATGTCTTCGCGGTTGTTCGCATGCATCAGCAGCATGCGGCCGACGCGTTCCTTGCGATCCTTCGTCGAATTCATCACGCCGGTGCTGCTCTCGAGCTTGCCCGAATAGATGCGGCAGAACGTGATGGTGCCGACGAACGGATCGTCCATGATCTTGAATGCGAGCAGCGCCAGTGGCTCGTCGTCCGAAGACTTGCGCTCGACCTCGTTACCTTTGAGATCGACGCCCTTCACCGCCGGCACGTCGACCGGCGACGGCAGATAGTCGACGACGGCATCGAGGAGTGGCTGCACGCCCTTGTTCTTGAACGCGGAGCCGCACAGCACCGGAAAGAACTTGCCTCCAATGGTCGCCTTTCGGATCAGGCGCTTGAGCGTAGCGACGTCAGGTTCCTTGCCATCGAGGTAGGCCGACATCGCGTCATCGTCGAGCTCGACGGCGGCTTCGACCAGTTTCTCGCGATATTCCTTGGCCTGATCCATCAGATCGGCCGGAATTTCGACGTCGCTATATTTCGCGCCGAGCGTCTCCTCGTCCCACACCACGCCGACCATGCGGACGAGATCGATCACGCCCTTGAACGTGTTCTCGGCGCCGATCGGCAGCTGGATCGCCACCGGCTTGGCGCCGAGGCGGTCGACGATGTCTCTCAGGCACAGAAAGAAGTCAGCGCCGATCTTGTCCATCTTGTTGGCGAAGACGATGCGCGGAACATTATAACGGTCGCCCTGCCGCCACACCGTCTCGGTCTGCGGCTCGACGCCCTGGTTGGAATCGAGCACGCAGACCGCGCCGTCGAGGACGCGCAGCGAACGCTCCACTTCGATGGTGAAATCGACGTGGCCGGGCGTGTCGATGATGTTAAGGCGCTTGCCGTTCCACTGCGCAGTCGTCGCGGCCGACGTAATGGTGATGCCGCGCTCCTGTTCCTGCTCCATCCAATCCATGGTCGCGGCGCCTTCATGCACCTCGCCAATCTTGTGATTCTTGCCGGTGTAATAGAGGACGCGCTCGGTGGTCGTGGTCTTGCCGGCATCGATGTGCGCCATGATGCCGAAATTGCGATAGTCCTCGATGGGATTTGTGCGGGGCATGGGGATTTATCCTTCGCTCACCAGCGATAGTGCGAGAATGCACGGTTAGCTTCCGCCATCCGATGCGTGTCTTCGCGCTTCTTGACGGCGTTCCCCCTGCCATTCGACGCATCGAGCAGTTCGGCCGAGAGCCGCTCGGTCATGGTTTTTTCGTTACGTTCGCGCGCCGCCGAAATGATCCAGCGGATGCCGAGCGCCTGGCGCCGCGAGGTGCGCACTTCGACCGGCACCTGATAGGTGGCGCCGCCGACGCGCCGCGAGCGCACTTCGATCGACGGCATGACGTTATCGAGCGCCTGCTGGAACACGCCGACCGGATTGCCGCGGGTCTTGCCTTCGATGATGTCGAACGCGCCGTACACGATGGTCTCCGCCGCCGACTTCTTGCCGGCATGCATGACGGAGTTCATGAACTTGGTGACCACGACGTTCCCGAATTTCGGGTCCGGGAGGATCTCGCGTTTGTCTGCCTTATGGCGGCGGGACATCTCGTTGTTTCCTTACTTCGGACGTTTCGCGCCGTATTTCGACCGGCGCTGTTTGCGGTTTTTGACGCCCTGGGTGTCGAGCACGCCGCGCAGGATGTGGTAGCGCACGCCAGGCAGATCCTTGACGCGGCCGCCGCGGATCATGACCACCGAGTGCTCCTGCAGGTTATGGCCCTCGCCCGGGATATATCCGATCACTTCGAAGCCATTGGTCAGCCGCACCTTGGCGACCTTGCGCAGCGCCGAGTTCGGCTTCTTCGGCGTCGTCGTATAGACGCGCGTGCAGACGCCGCGCTTCTGCGGGCTTTGCTGCAGAGCCGGGACCTTCTTCTTCGCGCGCTGCGTAACGCGCGGCTTGCGAATGAGCTGGTTAATCGTCGGCATTGCTCGTTCAAGCTCCAATGCGGGGCTCGCGCCCCTTTGTTCATTCACACGGGGCTTAACGCCCATTCCGTCACAGACGGGCTCGCGCCCTTTTACGCCTGCCGCAAAATGCGTAGGCGCAAAACCAAATCGCACCACCCGCGAAACGGTGCGGAGGAGCGCTTGGCTTTGCAGAGGACCACGAAACGATCGCGGTCTTGCACCCGATTAACTGACTTTCCGAAGTCAGAGACAGCGTTTGAGCTTCCTTCGTCGAGGCGTCACGCCACGTCCGACGAGCCTCGAAAGCGCCAAAAGGCGACTACTTTCAATAGCTTATACGGGGACCCGGCAGGCCGTTCCGACTGGCGAAGCTCACCGCCTGTCAAAAGTGGGCGGTATGTATCGGCGTAACTGCCCCAAGTCAAGCGCATATGGGCATAAAAGCGCGATGGCGCAAGCACATCTGCGTTGCCGGCCGGTGGCTTTGCCAGCTTGCGCTCAACCGGGCTCCATGCCCTTGGCTCGGATGAGCCGTGCCGCTTGCGGCGTCTTGGTAAAGGCGACAAACGCGCGCGCCACTGCAGGCGCATTGGCCCGGGCTGCGATCCCCGCCGCGTATATAATGACATTCTGCAATTCGGCCGGCAGCGGGCCGACCAGTTCGGCGCCTTTGACCGGCAGGATCGCCACGATCTGCTGCAGCCCGATTTCGGCGTCGCCTTCGGCGACCAGCTCGGCCACTGGCCGACTGGTGAGCTTGGTTTTCGGCTTCATGTCGGCGGCAATGCCGAGTTGCTCGAGCAGGCCGGCGATATAGGCCCCGCTCGGGCCGTCGCTATAGGCAATCGACTTGGCCGTGAGCAGCGCGCTCTTGAAGGCGCTGACCG
>CAVXHE010000009.1:0-224782 GCA_963761595.1 uncultured Alphaproteobacteria bacterium | reverse complement strand
CATCGACGACTGCAAATTTGAACTAAATGCGGTTGAGGTTGTTGTCTAGACGAAGAGAACCCCTGACAATCGAAGACGATGGGCTATGCGCAAATTCGCGCGTGGATGAAATAGCCTGCCACAGCGCCCGAAGCGACCGAGATGAAAACCGCACTGTTAATTATGATTTTCGTCGTGGCCGCGAGTCCCGGGTCGGCGGCCGATAAACAAGATTTTGGTCAGGCTCGTTGGAATGAATTGCCGCACGTAAACTGTGAAACGGTTCGTGCCTATGTAGGTCAGGTAGGGTTGGCGCAGGCTACGGCGCTGGCTCGTGCTGCCGGGATGACACCGGGGCAGGAGTGGCGTGCAAGGCGATGCCTTGCGAAGAAAGTCTAATGCTTCACTTGGAGCCCAAACTCACCGCCTAACCGTCGAACACGCTAGGAGAACTTTTTATGCATTACACTCAGCTCTCGGGGCAGAAGATTTTATCAGCCCTTTCTGATAGCCACGGCGTTATTTCCGCAATAAAAAAATATCAGGCATCCTTTGCGAGTGACACTGGACTTCCAAAAGATGACATGGCGCGAAATGAGTTAATGGCGGCGAATATAGTACGTGGTGGAAAAAATTCAAACCGAGATCAGAGCGCTTGAACATGAACTCGATCGTCAGGAAACCGCCGAAAAGTCGCGCTATTAAATCGGGGGCGGGACAGTCGGCCCCAGCGTCTCGTAGTCACAAATGCTCCGCGCTCACGAGCCGCTGCACTGACGAGACGCCAATTCCCCAATTGACGCGCGATCTTGTTGATGTCGTGCGGGCTTGCTTTTTGCACAGGTACTTACGCGGAGCTAAAAGCCCCTTCTCGCAAGAGGCTGTGCGGTCCGATTGTAGCCTCCGCAGCTCGGCGAGAGACGGCTACTGTGACCTTGTATCCTGTCGCTGATAGTTCGCGTGAGACCGTAGCATTGATTTGGCGAGCCAGCGTATCGACAATTCGAGTACCTAATCCAGTGTGTCGAGTGCCAAGGTCGGCGGCGGTTTGAGCGGCCGTAGGGCCGCTTCCGGGGTCGGATACGCTAATCGAATAATTGTCCTGCTGCTGCTTGAGCGCAATGTGCACGCTCCCGCTCTACTGGCAGGTCTCGAATGCTGAATTGCGTTGGTCACCAGTTCGTTCACGATGAGCGCGAGCGGCACTGCGATGTCAGTTGCGATGACAATTGGATCGGCATCTACGACAAGCGGCCACGTTCGGTCGGTACTGCTCGACGCGGTTGCAATCCCCTGACAAAGTTCAATGAGGAAACGGTCGAGCGACACTGTTCCGACGTCGTCATATCTGTGAAGCTGTTGATGGACAGTAGCGATGGCAGCGACGCGGGCAGCAGCGTTGTGAAACTGACTTGCTGCGGCCCCTGCTGTCTTAGCTTGCAAATGCAGAAGGCTGGACACGATTTGCAAGCTGTTCTTGACGCGGTGGTCGACCTCCTTCATCAGCAAGTCTTTTTGCCGTCCAATTTCCTCAAGTGCACGTTTTGCCTTCTCGAGCTCTTGTCGCTCGTTAAGATCGCGCAGCGACTCAAGTTCCTCGAACAGTCGCGTTCCCATCTCGCAATGGCCCGCTTCCGCATCCTCCAACAGCATTCGGGCGAGTTCTTCATGCTCGCGCAGAAGCTCTTTCACGTCATCTTCAAGGGCAAGTTCCGGGTGCATTAATGTCCAATAGTGAGCCGAGCGGACAAAAGTCAGGAATGCGACCAGTAACTCGAACTTTTCGCCGCCGAGCGCTATGCGCAGGACATGCTTCGCTCGAACGGCCCGCGCCGGCTGAAGAAACAGCACGGTGGCGCAGGTTAGCAGGTCCTCATCGTGTGAGGTTTCGGGCGAGGGCCAGTCGATCGGCTTTCCGATAGTTTCCAATCGTGCAAGTGCCGCCTCAGTGCGTTCTGCGGTAGGCAAGGGTCGCTGAAGCAATCGAACGACCTGATCTATCGTCATTGCTTGCGCACTGGGGTCGCCTGCGGCCCGACCAAGCCCTAACAAAAATCCGCAGTGTCGGGTAATGCAATATCGCAGTTCGCAGAAGCGAGAGAGGTAAACAAAAAGCCGCTCCTTAAAGAGCGTTGGGATCGGAGTGTCGAGATAGGCCGACTTCGCGAACGCCCATAAATCGTGCATAACCAACGGAGCGTCAGGAGAAGAGCGAAAAAAATTCGGAACGAGGCCGAAGCGCGTCGCTATCTCCCGTTCTAGATCATCTTGGGCGGTTTTTTGAGGGTTCGACGCACCTGGAAACAGCGGTGTTACCGACATGAAAACATATCCCTCTAAATTCGGCGGAACGTCTCCATTGCCGAACTGTGGCGAGATCAGACCCAGCTTGAAGACGCGAAGCGTAGCGGCCGTCCCACCCAAGTCTGAGCAAAATCGCTCACATTTAAAGCGATGGTATTGGGGGTAAAGCGGCCGCCGTGAGACGGCGCGGCAGCTAACGACCCAGGTCGGACATCGCATTCCGCCGATGAGTGGGAGCAAGCCACATATCCACCCCTACCGTTGCCGAGCTCATTCCGACTATGCTCAGTGGAGCTCAAACTCTCTGACAGCTGCACACGGGTCCAGGTCATTGCGATCCAGGTGACTGCGATCGAGGTGATTTTGATGACAAGTCTAGATATTCGCGCTGCTCTCGAACGTCACTGGGCGGCATCCGATGCGAGCGATTTCGAAACGGAACATGAGATTTATTGCGACGATGCAATACTCGATTATCCGCAGTCAGGAGAACGAATCCGTGGCCGGCGACGCATCCAGTTGTCACGGGCCGCTCAGCCGAACAAAAAGCGGTTCAACGTCAAACGCATCCTGGGCACAGATGATCTTTGGATCACAGAATTTGTGCTGACATATGATGGCCAGCCGTCGTACGTGGTCAGCATCATGGAATTTCATGGCGGACAAGTGGCCCATGAAACCCAATACTTCGGTGATGCGTTCGAGCCGGGGCCATCGCGTGCACAATGGGTAGAGCCAATGCGCTAGACGGTCTGCGCGTTGCGCGTTCGAAACCCGCCTCTGGGAATTCGGCTCACTGCAACCGTGCTTTCCAGCTAAGCGCCTCTATCGCTAATATCTCTCGCGAGAGGGAACTATCGCTTAGGTTGCGCGTTGATCTAGCAGTCAGAAATCCAACCTAGTTAGATTCCATTGGACCAGCAATCTCAAGGCTGGGATCGTGCACGTCATGACCAAAACAGATTTCATGATCACATTCGCACAGCGAGCGCTGTGGCTTTACATGGCGGAAGCAGTGGTTGTCCTTGCTATCGGGATGATGATCGCTCGCGTTCACAATTAGAAAAATCAATTCGGTGAAGGGGACAATAAGATCATGTCGCTAGGACTCATTCTCGTTATCATCCTCGTTATCTTCCTTTTGGGCGGCTTTAGTGGTCGCTTCGGCGGATACGGTTACGGCTTCGGACACGGTGGAGTTGGTGTTCTCGGCACAATCCTGATCATTGTTGTCATTCTGATGTTGCTTGGGCGCATTTGAGGTCACGATTTCTTGCAGCAGTTAAAGTCTGCAAACGTGGTTCAGCGGAATGTCCGCTAATGGCCCTTAGCGGGCATTCCGGCAGCCGCAATCGATGTCCGCTTTCGGGGGAATGGCGGACGCCGCAAATTGCTCCGCGCCTAGTCGCGCTCGATCGCCGCGACCCGGCCCTTTTCGACGGCGAGCGCGAGCTTGCCGTGCTTGAGCGCCAGCGCCTTCTCGCCGAACAGTTCGCGCCGCCAGCCCATCAGCGCCGGGACTTCGGCGTCGTCGTCGGCGGCGATGCGTTCGAGATCGTCGACGGTGGCGATCACCTTGGCGGCGACGTGGTGGCGCTCCGAGATCATGCGCAGCAGCACTTTGAGCAGTTCGACGGTCGCCGCGCCATTGGCGCCGGCTGGACGCGCGCCTGATGCGGCAAGCGTCTTGGGATCGCGCGCCAGGCCGCGCTTCACCGCTGCGACGATGGCCTCGCCCCAGCGCGAGCGTTCAAATCCTTTCGGCAGCGAGCGCAGGTGCTTGAGCCTCTCGAGCGTGGTCGGCGCCTGCACGGCGATGTCGCCGATCACCTCGTCCTTGAGCACGCGCGAGCGCGGCACGTCGCGCGCCTGCGCCTCGCGCTCGCGCCAGGCCGCGACTTCGATCAGTACGGCGAGCTCCTTCGGCTTGCGCACGCGCGTCTTCAGCCGCTGCCAGGCGTTCTCCGGATCCATGCGGTAGGTCTCGGGCGAGGTGAGCACGCGCATCTCGTCCTGCGACCCAGTCGCCGCGGCCGCGGCGCTCGAGATCGGCGACCAGCGCCAAGATAGACGTCGCGCAGATGCGTCACGTCGGAAACGGCGTAGGCAAGCTGCGCTTCCGACAGCGGCCGGCGCGTCCAGTCGGTGAAGCGGTGCGATTTGTCGAGCGTGTCGCCGGTGATGCGCTGCACCAGCTGGTCGTAGGAGATGGAATCGCCGTAGCCGAGCACCATGGCGGCGACCTGGGTGTCGAAGATCGGATGCGGAATGAGCTTGGCCGCGTGCCAGACGATTTCGATGTCCTGGCGCGCGGCGTGAAAGACCTTCATCACCTTCTCGTCGGCCATCAGCTCGTAGAACGGCGCGAGATCGATGCCCGGCGCCAGCGCGTCGATCACCACAGCCTCGTCGGCCGAGGCCATCTGCGCCACGCAGAGCAGCGGGTAATAGGTGGTCTCGCGCAGAAACTCGGTATCGACGGTCACGAAGGGATGCCGCGCCATCCGGCGCGCAGGCGGCGGCCAGTTCGGACGTCGTCGTGATCGGCTGCATTGCGGATGGTGGCTACGGAATCGAACGTCATTGGTATGCTGATAGTGTCGTTCAGTTGCCACGGGCGTGGCAAGGCTGACAGGGCGCAAGCGGTCCCGCAGACGTGCGCCGGTCGATCGGCATCATTTGCCGCGCTAGCCGCCCCGTATTCGGTCCATCATGGATGAACTCCCAGGGGCTGGGCAATGGGCCGACCGGCACCTCGATCAGGGTCGGGCCGTCGCGATGGGCGAAGGCGCGGCGCAGCGCGCTGGCGCAATTCGTCGGGGCTGTGTCACGCGCTCGGCCTCGGCGCCGAAGCTTTTGGCAAAGGCGACGAAATCCGGATTGGCGAGATCGCTGCCGATCAGCCGGTTGCCGTAGCGCTCCTGCTGGATGCGGCGCACGTTGCCGAAGGCGCCGTCGTTGAACACGACCGTGACCAGCGGAATGCGGTGGCGCATCGCGGTCGCCATCTCGTTCGCGGTGAACATGAAAGCCGCCGTCGCCGGTGATCGCCACCACCGGCACGTCGGGCCGCGCGTGCTGCGCGCCGAGCGCGGTGGCAAAGCCCCAGCCGAGATTGTCCTGATAGCCGGGCGAGAGAAACGTGCGCGGCTTGTAGACCGGAAAGGCCAGCCGCGCGGCAAAGCCGATCTGGGTGACCTCATCGACGAAAATGCCGTCCTCGGGCAGTTCGGCGCGGATCGCGTCGAGAAAGGCGATCTGCGGCGCGAGCTTCTCCAGCCGCTTGCGCCACGCGGCCTGGCGCTCCTGCATTTCGGCCGTGCGCGAAGCGCGCTTGGCATTGTGCGCCGGCAGTTCCGCGAGCAGACGCTGCAGGATCGGCTTGGCGTCGCCGGTGAGCGCCACGGCCGGGCTGGTGCAGGCGGTCGTGCTCCTCGGGATCGGCGTCGATGCGGATGATCGGCGAGATCGCGTCGATGCCCCACTGCGTGCAACTGGATCAGCAGCCGCGTGCCGACCGCCAGCACCACGTCGGCCTCGCCCCACAGTTCGCGGCCGAGCGGCAGCGTGACGCTCAACGGATCGCGGCTGTCGAGCACGCCGCGGCCGCGCCGATAGCCGAGCACCGGCGCCTGCAGCATGGCGGAGAGCGCGGTGACTTCGGCGGACGCGTCCTGCGCGCCGCCGCCGCAGACGATCATCGGTCGCTTGGCCGCGCCGAGCCGCTTCGCCGCCCGGCGGACCGCGTCCGTGTCGATCTTCGGCTGCGGCACCGGCAGCGGCGCTTGCAGCGCCACCGGCGCCGGATTTGCCCCAGACGTCGATCGCGCATTCGAGCGCGGCCGGGCCGGGCCGGCCGGTGCGCATCGCGCGCAGCGCCTGCGCGGCCAGGCGCGACGCCTGTTCGGGCTTGCGGATCAGCGCCGCGTGATCGACCAGCCGCGCGATGATGCCGGCCTGGTCGCGGATCTCGTGCAGATGGCCGAGCCCCCGGCCGATGTCGCGCGTCGGGAATTTGCCCGACCAGCGCCAGCACCGGCGCATTCATCGAATAGGCGGTGAGCAGCGCGGCCGCGGAATTGAGCAGGCCGGGCCCGGGCACGACCGCATAGGCCTGCGGCTTGCCGGTCGCGAGCGCCGCGCCGAGCGCCATATAGGCGGCGCCCTGCTCGTGGCGGGTGTGGATGGTGCGGAGCCGGTCCGAGAACTTGAACAGCGCGTCGAACAGATGGTCGTTCTGCACGCCCGGCAGCGCGTAGATCGTGTCGAGGCCGTGGCCGATCAGCGTGGCGACGACGGCTTCGGCCGTCGTCATCGTCGGTGCCGCCGCCGCGGCCTTGGTCTTGCCGCTTGGCATTCGCTGCTTCTCCGCTCGCGTGACTATGTGCAGATCGGCGCCATTCTGTCGAGGCGGTCCGGCGACCGGGCTGCCAAACGCCTCCGTGGCGTGACGGCCCGGCTTGACAAATCGGCGCGACGCATGTGGTTGTGCGCCTACTTTCCCGACGCCATGTGGCGGAATTGAGCATGCATCGCTACCGCACCCATACCTGCGGCGCGCTCCGCGAGAGCGACATCGGCGCCGAGGTCCGGCTGTCCGGCTGGTGCCACCGCATCCGCGACCATGGCGGCGTGCTGTTCATCGACCTGCGCGACCATTACGGCCTGACCCAGGTGGTGGCCGATCCGGACAGCCCGGCCTTCAAGGTCGCCGAGACGCTGCGCTCGGAATGGGTGGTGCGGATCGACGGCAAGGTGCGCCGCCGCCCGGCCGGCACCGAAAATCCCGACCTGCCGACCGGCGCGGTCGAGGTCTATATCCGCGAGATCGAGGTGCTGGGCCCGGCCGGCGAACTGCCGATGCCGGTGTTCGGCGACCAGGAATATCCCGAGGAGATCCGGCTCAAATACCGCTTCCTCGATCTGCGCCGCGAGCATCTGCACCACAACATCATGAAGCGCGGCGCGGTCATCGACTCGATCCGCCGGCGCATGAAGGAGCAGGGCTTCTTCGAATTCCAGACGCCGATCCTGACCGCCTCGTCGCCGGAAGGCGCGCGCGACTATCTGGTGCCGTCGCGCATCCATCCCGGCAAGTTCTATGCGCTGCCGCAGGCGCCGCAGCAGTTCAAGCAGCTCATCATGGTGTCGGGCTTCGATCGCTATTTCCAGATCGCGCCGTGCTTCCGCGACGAGGACGCGCGCGCCGACCGTTCGCCCGGCGAGTTCTATCAGCTCGATCTCGAGATGAGCTTCGTCACCCAGGAGGATGTGTTCGACGCGGTCGAGCCGGTGATGCGCGGCGTGTTCGAGGAATTTGCCGACGGCAAGCCGGTGACGCCGAAATTCCCGCTCATCCCTTACGCCGAGGCGATCGCGCAAATACGGCACCGACAAGCCGGATCTGCGCAATCCGATCGTGATGCAGGACGTCTCGGAGATTTTCCGCGGCTCGGGCTTCAAGATTTTCGCCCGCATTCTCGAGACCAGTGCCAAGGGCGCGGTGTGGGCGATTCCGGCGCCGGGCGGCGGCTCGCGCGCGTTCTGCGACCGCATGAACTCCTGGGCGCAAGGCGAAGGCCAGCCGGGGCTCGGCTATATTTTCTGGCGCGTCCGACAACGGCGCCAGTGCGTCGGCCGCGGTCCGGTCGCCAACAATCTCGGGCCCGGAGACGGACCGAAGCAGTCTGCGCGACGCAGCTCGGCTTGACAAGGACGGCGACGCGGTGTTCTTCGTCGCCGGCGAGCCGCAGAGCTTTCGTCAAATTCGCCGGACCGGCGCGCACCAAGATCGGCGAAGAGCTCGGCCTCGTGCAGAAGGACCGCTTCGAACTGTGCTGGATCGTCGACTTCCCGATGTACGAATGGAACGAGGAGGAGAAGAAGATCGACTTCTCCCACAATCCGTTCTCGATGCCGAACATGCCGGTCGAGGAATTTCTTGGCGCTCGATCCGACGGACCACGACAAGATTCTGGCGCTCAAGGCGATCCAATACGACATCGTCTGCAACGGCGTTGAACTGTCGTCCGGCGCCATCCGCAATCATCGCCCCGACGTGATGAAGAAGGCGTTCGCCATCGCCGGCTATGACGAGAGCGTGCTGGAGCAGAAATTCGGCGGCATGCTGCACGCGCTGTCGCTCGGCGCGCCGCCGCATGGCGGCATCGCGCCCGGCATCGACCGCATCGTCATGCTGTTGTGCGGCGAGGAGAATCTGCGCGAAGTCGTGCTGTTCCCGATGAACCAGCGCGCCGAAGATCTGATGATGGGCGCGCCGTCGGAAGTGACGCCGAAGCAATTGCGCGAACTGCATATCCGCGTCGTCAAGCCGGATTGATCATTGGTCGTGTCTCAGTTTGATTAAGGCAAGCCTAGCCTAGCGGCCTAGGCTCACTCGCCGTATAGTTCTCACATGGGAAAAGTGCGAGGTCGCAACAATGGCTAAGGGCCCCCGTGGCGAGAGCACCGCCGATGTGAACGCGCGGGCCGTCATGATCGCCAAGATCGCGACAGGCGAAATCGAGGATACGAAATCGAACGCCGCATCGGCGCTGGCGCGACTTGGTGGCCTCAAAGGCGGCAAAGCACGGGCAAAGAAACTGTCGGCCAAGGAGCGTAGTGAGATCGCGAAAAAAGCCGCCTCGATGCGGTGGGCGGCTCGCTCACGCTGAGCCTTGCTTTTCCTTCACTTCTTTCATCAATTCGGCCACCAATTCGGGTGGAAGATTGAACGTCGGCAGCCCGCGCTGTTGGATTAGCATCTGTTGTTGCTGTTTGACTTGCGCGCGACCAAGGTGATTTTCGATAATCTTGAAGGCTGCGGTGTTGCTCAGCGTAGTCATGAAGCAGTGGTGCACCGTCAGAACTAGGTCCTGTAATTCACCACTTCCCTTATCTTCGAGCATTTCCACGTTTAGACCCATGTCTATGCAATCGTTGTAGTGAAAATGCTTGCTGTGGGTTTTATTGTCGGTCAATTCCGAGAGCCGCTTTACCGCCTGTTCCACCAGGTCTTTCTTCTTATCGGCGGGCGCATCCTTAAACATGCCGTTTTCGAGCGCGGTCCCAATCAGGTCCTTTCCTCTCTCGATTGCCCATTCGCACTGCTGAACAAACGAGGGCGTGATGTTTTGCAGGATAGGATTCCAGACTAGCGCATACCTGTTGTCGACTTGTATTTGCTTATAGGCCATCTCCAGCTCTTTCACGATGCCGATGGCCGGTATTCCTCCGAATTGCGGATCGACGGGGCCAATATTGGAGTGCTTGCCCATAAGGATAGACTTGCAAGAGCAAGCGATGATCGTGCCGGCCGACATTGCGATTTGCGGGACGACTGCCCGGATATTGTCGCCGAATATTTCCTTGAGGTAGAAAATCAGGCGATTCCGTTGCGGCCCCGTCGCCGCCGGGCGTGTGCAAGAGAAGATCGAGACCTTTGCTTTTGTCCAACTTGTGGACGCACAGCATAAAGCCGTTCTTGTCCTCGTCGTTGATCTCGACGCCTTCGATCTTCGGCTTGCTCAAAAAGCCGGAATAGTACGCAATTATGTTGCGTTCTGTCAGATTATGTAATTTTGCCAGATACTTACGTCTAACAATATCGACAGATGAAAGGTCACCTTCAGGCTTGGTGCTCGCTATTTCCTTCTGAAGTGCTGTCCAATTCGGCATCGGCACGTCCCGTCGAGAATGAAGCCGTTCCAGAACCAACTGTCATAATGCTGGGAACGGTACGGTAAAGGGACATGTCCTTCAAGGAATGGTGCTCGCTTGCCGGGATAATAAAGCGCTTCTGCACCAATTCGTTGAACATTTCCAACGCCCTTAGAACCTCGGCCATGATCCATCTCCTTTAATTCGACGCCATTATTTTCGTTATTAGCTTAAGTGTGGTTAATGAACTTTTTGCTTGACTGACAAGCATAAAGTTCATATTATTTGGGGCATGAACAAGCTCCCGATTAGAAGCGCATTCAAATCCTTAGCCTCTTGGTCGAGGGTTCCTCCCTCCGGTCTATTCCCGTGTCGCTGACGTTTCGATCAACACCGTCACCAAGCTTCTAGTCGATGCAGGCACCGCATGTGCAGCCTTCCATGACAGCATGGTCAAGAACGTCGCAGCCAAACGCGTCCAATGCGATGAAATATGGAGTTTCTGCTACACCAAAGCGAAAAACACGCCAGAGCACAAGCGGGGCGAGGCGGGCGACCTTTGGACGTCGACCGCCTACGACGCGACCACAAGCTGATAATTTCGTGGACCGTCGGCGGTCGCGACCACGGCTATGCCATGACGTTCATGGACGACCTCGCTCCCGTTTGGCGAACCGCGTTCAGCTGACGGCAGACGGCCATCGTGCTTACCTTGAGGCGGTCGAAGGCGCGTTTGGCTCTGATGTTGATTATGCGATGCTTGTAAAACTCTACGGCGACAGCGCAGAGGGTGAAATGCGATATAGCCCCGCCGAGTGCATCGGCGCTCGCAAGACGCGGATCGAAGGCAACCCCGACCCGGCGCACGTCAGCACGTCCTACACCAACGGCACAATCTCACGATGCGGATGCGACGCTTCACGCGATTGACGAATGCTTTTTCGAAAAAAGTCGAGAACCATTGCCATTCGCTGGCACTCTACTTCGTGTGGTACAATTGGGTTCGCCTTCATAAGGCGCACCGCACGACGCCAGCGATGACGGCCGGTTTGACCGACAAGCTGATGGACATGGGCGACATCGTGCGCCTCATAGACGACGCTGAAATGAAGGCCGTCATTGACAAGCGTTCCGCGTTGCTGGTTGCTTCGCCTTAATCAAACTGAGACACGACCTGATCATTCAGCCGCCTGCACCATAACGTCGTCACGCAACGCGGCGACGATCGCGCCGAATTCCGCGTGCATTCGCTTTGAAGCGCATGAGGCGGAGCGCGAGGCGCAGTTCGCGCAGGACTTCGAGCGACGAGCCGGTTGCCGTAGCCGAACGCGCTGGCGACCTGGAAGGCTTTTCGTTCATCCCGCCACCAGCGCTCGACCGTTGCGATCGCCGCCGCGAGATCGCGGCCGGACAGCCTGTCGGCGCGTGCTGCGAAACGCGCGCGCACGGCGGGATGCTGCAGGCCCAAGCCGCAGCAGACGCTCGACGCGAAGCTTGAAATCGTTCACCGCGGCGGCTTCGCCGAAGGCGGCGCCGATTTGCGCCAGCGCCCGGTCCATTGCTGAGCGGTTGGCTCGAGCCGTCAGTGTTGCGCGCGGCAGCGCGCGCAAATTCAGAGTCACGCTCCGCGCGTGGCCGGTGCGGCATCAGGCTAGCCCTAAGCTGGTTGACAGCCGGGTATGTAACGTAAACGGTGACGATTGTCAAGCCTTCGTCTCTAAAATAGAGACAGCGTATTCGGACAAAATCCAGCGAGTCGCCGATTCGTCCGTGCCGGATTCGATTGGGATTGGAGGAACGCCCTCGCCGCTAAAACAGCTTGAGGCAGCACAACACCTTGCCGACGATCTCGAGCTCGGCGAGCGGCACTTCTTCGGTCGCGTGATTGGTATTGTCGGAAATGATTTTCACCCGCACGGGCTTCGCCGAGCGCAGCAATTGCAGGCGCTTGACGACGACGCCTTCGAACGAATTGCGGATGGCGTAAAGGCCGTCGGGGGTCGGGGTCTTGTGGCCGGTATCGACCACGACCCGTTCGCCCGACAGGATCGTCGGCGCCATGCTGTCGCCGTTGGTGTCGAGCACCAGGAGCCGCGCCGCCGAGGTGTGCAATTGCTCGCGGACGAAACTCGGCGGAAACATCCAACCCTCTGATTTTACGGGGTCGGCGTGGCGTCCTTCCTTGCGCACTTCGCGCGCCGGAACGCCGCCGCCGCCAAGCCCGGCGCGGGTGTCGAGCTCCGGGATCTGGCCCGCCGCCGGGCCGACCGCCTCGTCATGCGGCCCGTCTTCGCGCAGCACGTCGCTTGATTCGATGTGGCTGCCGCCGGTGCCGGGATAGCGGCCCCACAGCAGGATTTGCTCCGGCGTATAGCCCAAGTGACTGGCAAACGGCTTTAAGTGATCGAGCCGCATCCTGATCTGGCCGTTTTCGAGCCGCGACAATTGCTGCTTGGACACGCCCGAGAGCCGCACCAGTTCGCTGCGGCTCATGCCGCGCGCGACGCGGGCGTGATAGATCCCGGTCCATTGCTTGGTCGATTTTGCGCGTCGTGCCATGGCCGTATTGTCACGGATTCGGTGCAAAAGGTATAGCATCTAAAACGGTGACTTGACGGCACCATTAGTCACTGTTTATGTGACTAATCTCGAGCGTAAGTCAACCGGGGATGGACAGCCGATGCGCGCGGACCATGGAGCGATGAACGTATCGATCTGTTGAAACGGCTTTGGGCGGAGGGCAAAACCGCGAGCGCGATCGCCAAGAAGCTTGGCGGCATTTCGCGCTCGGCCGTGCTCGGAAAAATCTTTCGGCTGCGGCTTGGACCGCCCCATACCGGCAGATCGCCCACAGCGGGAGCAAAGCAAAAGGCAACTGGAGCAAAGCCAAAGGCAAATGCCACTCAGCAAACAGTGCGCAAGAGCGGACCGGCGCGGCGTCGCGGCGTTGAAGCGGAACCCGCCGCAAAGCCGTCGCGCGCATCAACGTACAAGTCGCTCTTTGAACTGACCAATGATTGCTGCCGCTGGCCGCACGGGCGGCCCGGAGCCAAGAATTTCTTCTTTTGCGGTGCCGGCGGTGCCGACCTTGAGAACAAGCGGCCGTACTGCGCTCATCACATGCAACGCGCCTATGTCATCGCGCCAGCTCATACCGTCACACCGTGGCGCGTCGTTTCGCAAGCCGCTTGATCAACCGCCGGGCCGACATGTCATGAAATCACCCCATCGATCGCAAGACGATTCAACCGGTCAGCCGAACGGCGGCGCAGATCCGAGTTTGGCGGCACGCGCAGCGCAGGCGGCGCGCGCCGAGCTGCGCGGCGAGCGCTCCGGCATTCTCGGCGCCATCGGGCAGGCGGAACCGGCGCCACTCATGCGCAACAGAACGGTGCCGGACCGCTGGTCGTTTCTTCATGTCATGGAGCGCATGGAGGAGGGCTTTCGGGTCTTGTCGCGACTGCCGATGCCGACGCGGCCGCGCGGCTATATCAATTCGATGCCGGTCTATCTCTACGACCGCGGCGACCTCAACGCGCAGCTTGAAACGCACGAGCTCGAGCGCATGGCGCGGATGCGCAATTATGTGCGAATCCCGCCGGCGCCGGCTGAGATTGCGCGGATGGAGGAGGCTTTGCATTGGCCTTCTGCCTATCTCGGCGGGCCTGAGTTTCATCACGTCGCCCGCGCCGTCAATCTCGGCGCGCTGTGGGCCGCCTTTGAGGTCGATATCGACCTGGCCGTGAAGCGGATCAAGGTCACGCGGCGGACCTTCAATATGCGAAAGCTGCAAGGCTTCCGCATCATCGCGAGCGAGCTCATTCGCCATCGCGTCCTCGTCCGTTAGCGACGCGGCCGTTTCTTCGGAGATACTGTCATGGATGGGCTGATCGCGGCCTATCGCGAAGGCTTAGCGCTGGCCGCCGTCGCCGTGATCACCGGCTCCGGCAGCGTGCGCATCGCTGCGTTAAAGGAGGATCGCGAGCTTCAACCTGACGAAAGCGTTGTGGCGCGCTGGTGGTGCCGGCGCGCGGCGGAAGCCGAATGTGTCGCCGATAGCGCCGGGCGCTCGTTTGTCCGCCTGCGCGATAGAGCGTCCGGCGAATCCTCGCTCGCTTGCGACGCAGTCATCCGCACGGCCCGGCAGCTCGCGGTTTCCATGCAGAGCGATGCCGACCTGGAGCAGGAAGCCATGCGCGCTCTAGCCCGCCTCGATGAAGAAATCGAACGGCAGCAGCAAGCCGGCGCGCTCAAATCGGTCAATCAGTCGTATCGGCAATACCGGCTCGAAACCAGCGCCCGCGGCGAGCGCGTCCTGCCTTATGCGAAATGGATGGAGCGCTACAAGGTCAAGCTGATCCGCGAGATCGCGGTCAATCTGCGCCGTTTGTGATAGCGCCGCTGCCTTTTGTGCCGCGCCATCAACAAGCCTTCTCCGAATCGCGCTGAGAATCATGATCGAGTGCCGCGCCTTCCAGCCGCCGGCGGACCGAAAAACGGCGCGCGAGCGAAAAAAAATATTCCTCCATCCGATCAATGATTTGGTCACCAAAACCGTGACGAGCGGCCGGCGGCGTCAATTGACAGCTTGCGATTTACGGCGCATTTCATCGCGCGCATGCGGGTTTTGCAGAACTGCGCCCGCTGCACTTTCAGGCCTCCTCCAACATCCTTACGCCGGCCGCGGCGTCGCCATAACAGCGACGCCGCGGCCGCGCGCGTTTCGTCGCGGGATGAAGGACGGCGGGCCCGTTCCGGCAAGCACTCCGAAAACAATTGCAATCATTGGGCAGGTGGACACGTGAGCACCAAAGGCAAGGTAAAATTTTTCAACGACACCAAGGGTTAACGTCAGGCGCGCGGCGTCGCGACCTACGATTAAGACCTGCGACCAAGACTTACTCAAACAAAGAAAGAGAGACCTCATGTGCAAGCTCATGCTTGCCGCATTTGCGGCCGCTTGCGCGCTCGCCGGTTGCACGCCTGCCGAACAGGCGCAGTTCCAGGCCGGCGTGGCGCAATTCAATGCCGATGTTGCGCTGGTGGATAGCTCGATCGCCACCGTCTCCACCGCGCTCGCCAATAATTGCAACTCGCTCGTCGCGGTCGGTCAAGCGCTGGCGGTGGCGATAGGCACGAGCAGTGCGGCGGGCGCCGGCCTGACCGGCGTCGATGCGGCGATCCAGTCTTATTGTCAGGCGCACCCGACCAACATCGCGAGCGCCGTGAACGCCACCGCGGCGGCGGTCTCCGCAGGGAAGGCGGCGCAAACGGCCGCGAAAGCAGGAAATTAGGCAAAAACAGGGAGCCAACATGAGCGCATTGATCCAGCTCGTTCTCACATTGATGCCGTATCTGCATCTCGCACCGCAGGTCGCGCAGATCGTCAAGGCCGGCGCACCGGTCCTTGTGGCGCTCGAACAGGTCGAGCCGATGGTGTTGCCGCTTCTGGAAGACCTCGCCAAGCAGGTTTTCCCGCAACTCGACCCGGCCATCGCCAAGACCGTCATCGCCAAGGGCGCTTTCGCCCCGCAAAGCTGGACGCCGCAGGAAGAGCAGCTGTGGTGGGACCGTGCAACGGGCGCCGAGTAAATCCACTCGAACCAGACGGGGCGCGTATGGCCGGAAAGCTCGATGAAATCAGCCGCGCGATCGGTGCACTGGAGACAAGCGTGCGCGAGCTGAAACGGCGCATGGACGAGAGCGGCAAACTGCAGGCGCGGCGGCACGCCGACAATTCCATGGCGCTGCGCGAATTGGCGGAGAAACTCGATCAGCACGCCGCTGCGGTCGCCATGGTCCGGCCCTCGGTGGCCGCGTTGGAATTGACGCGCTCGAAATTGGCGACGTGGGCGTCAATCGGCATCGCCGGGGTCGTCGTCCTTGGTTGGATTCTGGAAGCCGGCATCAAGTGGGCGGTGACGGCGACGCTGGCGCATTTTCAATAGGCGAAATCATTGGGCGAGAGTATGCGCAAGCGCGGGCAAAAGCGGCATAGCCTCGGCCGCCGGCTTGTTCCCACCCGCGGACATCTGGCGGAAGAAGACGATCCGCTGTTCGACGAACGAGAGATGGAGTTCTCCGGAGCAGGTGATGAGAAGGTAACTCCGCCCGAACATTGAACCCCGGAACGCCGTTCGACATTACTCTCAAACCTGAGCCCCGCCTGGCCTCGGCCGGCGGGGCTCTTTTTTCGTTTGCCAAGCACTTCTGACCTCAACGGGCACAATCTTAATTTTGCACGGTGTTAGATGTGCTCGATCTTGTCGGTGAAGATCAGCTCTTGAACGTTGCTGATGCTCGTCGTCTGATTAGTATCGTCGAACGTGACCGTCGTCACGCCGCCATGGTGCGAGATGTCGGCATTTTTGGAACTGTCATCGAACTTGACGGCATTGTCACCGCTACCGCCGTTGATGGTGTCGTTGCCGGATCTGCCGACGTCGAACAGGTCATTGCCGGCGCCGCCAAAGAGGCTGTCGGATCCGGAACCGCTGTGGATGGTGTCATTGCCGCTGCCGCCAATGACCGTATCCTTGTTGCCATTACCGGTGAAGATCGTGTCGGCACCGCCGCCGGCCTTGATCAGGTCATTATTGCCGTTGCCGCCGTGGATGAGATCGTCGCCGCTGCCGGTGGTGATGGTGTCGTGATTGCCGTGACCGCCGGTTATCGTATCGTTGCCGTCGCCGAACTTGATGGAGTTGGCATTGCCGTTGCCGAAGTGCACGCTGTCGTTGCCGTCGCCGCCGGTCAGCGTGTCATGGTTCCCGGTCGCGCCGGTGAGCGTGTCATTGCCGTCGCCGAGCGTGATGGAATTGGCATTGCCGCTGCCGACGTGCACGGCGTCGTTGCCGCTGCCGGCAGTCAAGGTATCGGCAGTTCCATTGCCGGTGAACAGCGTATCGTTGCCGTCACCGACCATGATCTGGCTGTGAGCGCCGGCTAGAGCCGTGAATGATATCGTTGCCGTCGCCGACAGTGATCGTGTCGGCTCCAGTTCCGCCGAATATAGTGTCGTTGCCCGACCCAGCCAGCACAACATCTCGACCCGATGTGCCGCTTAGATCGAGGCGATCGTTGCCGTCGCCCGTGGCCACAAGCACGTTCTTGCTTCCGGTCACGGTCAGCGACGCGTCCGCGATATCCACGATGGATAGCAAGTTTGCGTCGGTAGCAACGGTGGCAGTAGGCGTATCGACGAGAAGAACTTGCGTGCTTGGACTAAGAGGCCCCCCTTCCTGAACGTTTGTCGTGCCTCCTGGTCCGGTGAATCCCCCGTTCGTGTCGAGGTAATTGATGATCGATTGTGTGATCGCCGGACTTATGTTCTCCGTTAGCAGTAGGCCGCTTAGCTCCGACGCGGTTAGATCGTATGTCGCCATAACTGGTCTCCGCTATTGAGCCCCAACGCACACCCTCAGTTGGCCCCAATGCAGACAGCGCTGTTTTGGCTAGACACCCCTTGTTGCGCTAATTCCTCCTTTGAACGGTCGTCAAAAAACTAAAAACGATCCGGACAATTGGCTTGCCAGTTCCAGCAGCCAATTGACGCGAGTGAATAGACGTCGAGGTTATGTCAACTTGACGCACTTACGAGAGACATTCTTCGTGCATGATCGTGAAGAAAAGATGCTCTTGGAACAATGTGCTGAAGAAGACACGGTCAAACGGAAAAATAAAAGATGTTGAGATTGCAAGCCGATGTGAACCAGTCACAAAACTACGATTTAATCTCGCGACAATTAGGAAGCCCTCCGACAACCTTCATACGAATCTCGCGTTGAACACGCTCGGCTCGGGGGTCGGAACTTTCACGCTTGATTTAAATGGAACAAGAGTTGTAACCGACAAAGCTTTTCGGCAGTTTGATGAGAAATCTCCGCGCATGGTCCGATCGGCAGACACGCGGCATCGTGCGCGATCTTTTCCGCTCGGTCACAGTTTTGAATGGAATGCGGCGGGAGTGAGTCGACGCGAGCTCGATTCAAGCGGCCAACGCGGAACAGCTGGTCGTCAAACACCGATCTTTCTCTTGCCATTGCACAGAAAATTCAGTATGACACATAGATGAACGACGCATTTGATGAGAAGTTTATGGAGCGCACCGATGATGGCGCCTGCACGCTGTTTGCAGGCTGCTGGCCGCTCCATTGCCGCCGACGAATAATGTGCGCTTGATCGATGCAGGCGTGACACGGGAATCGGGGGAGGGACGCCAAGTACCTCCCCCGCAGGGAGGGATGCCAGTACCCCCCTCGCGGCGCCGGCTTCCACAGCCAAGAAAACCGACGCCGAACGCTTCTGAAAAATTGTTGCACAAACTATGAGCGTGAGGGCCCGGGTGGACCCTCACGCTTCTGTTGTTTCAAGCCGACGTGCGGAAGATTAGGCAGCCGCGCTCGCCAAGCCGGCGGTCGGAACGGACGCGACCGTCTTGAGGATCTGCGAGGCGATCTGGTAGGGGTCGCCTTGAGAATTCGGGCGGCGATCTTCCAGGTAGCCCTTATAGCCGTTGTTGGCGAAGCTATGCGGCACACGGATCGACGCGCCACGGTCGGCGATGCCGTAAGTGAACTGATGGATCGCTGCGGTCTCGTGCTTGCCGGTCAGCCGCATATGGTTATCCGGGCCGTAGACCGCGATGTGGTCCTCGCGAGCGACCTCGAACGCCTTCATCAGCGCCTCGAAATAGTCCTTGCCGCCGACTTCACGCATATATTTGGTCGAGAAGTTGGCGTGCATGCCGGAGCCGTTCCAGTCGGTATCGCCGAGCGGCTTGCAGTGGAATTCGATGTCGACGCCGTATTTTTCAGTCAAGCGCAGCATCAGGTAACGCGCCATCCACATTTGGTCGGCGGCGGTCTTCGAGCCTTTGCCGAAGATCTGGAATTCCCATTGGCCCTTGGCCACTTCGGAATTGATGCCTTCGTGGTTGATGCCGGCGGCGAGACAGAGATCGAGGTGTTCCTCGACCATCTTGCGGGCGATGTCGCCGACATTTTTGTAGCCGACGCCGGTATAGTAGGGGCCCTGCGGCGCCGGATAGCCGCTTGCCGGGAAGCCGAGCGGGCGGCCGTCTTTGTAGAAGAAGTATTCCTGTTCGTAACCGAACCAGGCGCCCTCGTCGTCGAGGATGGTGGCGCGCTTGTTCGACGGGTGCGGCGTCTTGGTGTCGGGCAGCATGACTTCGCACATCACCAGCACGCCGTTGGTGCGGGCGCCGTCCGGATAGACCGCGACCGGCTTGAGCACGCAGTCGGAATTTGAGCCTTCCGCCTGCATGGTCGAAGAGCCGTCGAAGCCCCAGAGCGGAAGCTGATCCAGCGTCGGAAACGAGTCGAAGTCTTTGAGCTGCGTCTTGCCGCGCAGGTTTGGCACCGGCGTATAGCCGTCGAGCCAGATGTACTCGAGTCTGTATTTGGTCATTACCATCTCTCTTCAGCTGCTGCGCAACTTGAACCGATGCGCAAGTGTGAGGGGTCTGCTGATGCGTGCGCAGCCGCCAAAGGGCGCCCGGCCGCCGCCTCCCGGCCAAATTCAAGCATTTAATGTGCCAATCGGCGTCGTCATCGCGGTGCAGCATGGCGGCCGCATCAATTCAACGGCAATGCAGCGCAGCGCAGATGCAAGTCCAATAAGCAAAAACGGCTCTGCACATATTGTAGTCATGCGCTGATTTGATGTGAGGCATACCGAGCAAAATTCGAGCAAAGCATTATATTAACGGACGAAGAGCAGAATCATTCAACTGCACGCGCAGCGAACGAAGGCGCGCGCTGACCGAAGGAGCCGAAAATGTCGACGAGTTTGTCTCGTACATCGGCGACGATCTATACGTTCCCGCCGAGGGGCCGTTACGCCATTCGCGAGCAGGACGCTTCCGTGGCGGCGACCGGTCTTGAGTTGCCGCAGGGCGTGAAGCTTTCGTCGGGCAGCGGCTGGTATCACGAAGAAGCCATCCAAGCCGCGATCGAAGCCGAGCAGGGCCGGAAGAACTGATGTGCGAACGACGTCTTCGGGCGCGCGGCTGCGCGATGTGTGGCGCGCGCCCGAGGTCGTATTCGCATAGCTGCTATCTGTTTTGCTGCCGCATTCGTTGCCTCCGCACGATAGGGGCGATCAAACCTAATTTCCCAAACTTGCTGAGCCGAATCTGGAAGCGTCACTGCGCTTACCGGCGCGGCAAAGCTTGCAGAGGCTTTTGTTTTGCCGCTCGCCGCCGACATTGCCACTTATGCGAGAGCCTTAACGGGCGCACTTCAGTTTGAACGCCCGATCGTCGACTTAATCCCATTTGCCTTAGCGCTGTGACGCGAAGCCGCAGGGTCGCGGCCGCCCGTAATCGCTCATCCCAGAATCTGAAAACGGAGGAAGCGCGTGTTGCACAAACACTTGCGTGGCGAATGGTATACGCACAAGCGAGCCGGCGCCATCAGTCCTGTATTGATGTTTGCACCCGAGGGCCTCGTGCTGGGAGGCGGCACAGTGATTGTTCCGGCGCGCGGGCCGCGCCGGCTGCACAGTTTGCAAGGCCGGGAAGCGCAGGTGCTGGCGCTGCTCTCGGCTGCTTGCGGCAGAGCGGTGGCTCCCTCCGTAATGGGCAATATCGAGCGTGCGGCGAAGGCTTGGGGCGACGGCGACGACTGTCTTGCCTACGTTCATCTCTCGCACTCGGGCTTGCAGCTGCTCCATGATGTTCAGGTAGCGGCCTATCGGCTGTTCATGGCCCGTTGCGCGCTGATGTGTGGGGCATCTCCGCTCGACGTCTTCAAGGCATTGCGTCTCGACCCGCGTTACATTGATGCAGTCGAGAAGGCCTACAACCCCGCGGAGCCACGTGTTCCGGCGGGGAGCGGCAGAACCAGCGGCGAGTGGACCGACAGTGGGGGTGAAGCGGGAGATGCCACCGACGCGCCCGCAGCAAATACCGCTAAGGAGGACATGGACGGAGCAGGGACGGGTGGATCATCCCAGCTCAGCAGAATGCCGACGCCTCCTCCGGTGAAAATACCGTCGCCTCCTGCAAGCAGCTTCCTAGGCGAGCTTACCGCAGCTCAAGTGGCTGAGCTCGGTGCGTATGCATTTCGCGCTCTGCGCGTCGCCACTCCGGCTGGTGCCGCTGCTGCGGTGTTTGGACTATTGTTCATCCCGTCTCCCAATGACATCCATGTCGAAGGTGACGTTCCGGACATACCGGGGTTACGGTACTCCTGGAATCGCGACGAGGCGCAACTTCACCTCACTTATAACCGTCCGGGCGGAGCTCAACGCACTTTCTCGGCATATTTGGACGGCGACGTATTTCGCGACCAGGACGGGCAGGCGATTGGGCGCGTGCTTGCCGGCGGTGAGATCGCCATTGATGTCGCTGCCGCAGTCCCCGATCTGGTCAAGCAAGACGAGCCTAAATTGTGCCCGGAGCCGCCCGTTCCGGACAGGCCCGGTAGTGACAGAGGCATACCATACGAAAAGAATCTTAGCCAGACAGTACGAAGACTATCTCAAGGGGCTAATCAATCCGCGCGCGCAAACACCGAGCGGCTATGTCTACGAACTACCAAACCCTGAGAGAAGTGGTGCCCCGGTCACCTACGACGATTGTCAGAAAAAGACCGGTATCTTGTTCGAGTTCAAGTGGGAGCATGCCGGCGTTTTAGATTTTTCGCAGGGCAAGAAATCCGTGGTAGATGGATTTCTAGAACAATCGCTCCGACAGGTTGAAGCAAGCGGTGGGCGACCGGTGGTGTGGGTTTTTGCCGAGGCGGAAACAGCAAAGATTGCGGAGAAGCTCTTCAAGGACGCCGGTGAAGGCCGCGAGAGGATCATTCTTGTACATGCAGAGTGGAAAAGGCCATGAAGAACCAGATGAATTATCGTTACTCTATTCGTTCCAGCTGGCGGGGACGCCCAGAAACGACGGCGGCGATAAGTGTGAAGTTCATCGAAACGCTCGACGCGTTGAGCACTATTGATCCCATCTTCACAGACTGGGAGATCGTCAATATCCGCGACATGTCCTCGTCTCTCTCTCGCTACGGCGCGCTCGCGCGTCGCCGCAACGATCGAAAGCAACGTTGTTCGTGACGATTTCGATCAACCCTCGCCGAATGACGGCTATCACGCGGTCGCCTCGGCCGGCGTGTTCAAGGATCCGAGAAGTGTGGGGTTCAAGGCCAATGCGGGCGGGAAATACGATGGCGGCACATGGCTTGAGTTCGGCGATTATGGCGACGCGACCGATCTGTCGATCGTGACTTATCCGCTGTTCAAGGCGGCGCTACTCGCGATCAATACGATCTGGCACGCACCATGGGTCTGTGCGCCGGCATTTAGATTAGACACAGTCGAGGTTCCGATTCAGATAGGGAACTTGAAGGCCACTAGGATAGACAGCGCAACGGCCGTTCCGAGCGACCCGACGTTCCCATATTCCATTTTCCACATTCCTTGGATTGCATATCTCTCGGCTGAACTTGCCGCCGGCCTCAGGCTGACGTCCGAAATCCTGACTGAACGCACGGCAGATGGCGGGCTCCTGATGAGCGTCACTACGGAACGGTTCGATCCCACGAACCTCGAGCACTTGCGGCGGGCGCGCATTGTCGCCGAGACTTTGATCGCGTGTACGGATCACCCTTCGCAGTAACCACGATAACCGCGGAAGCCGTAAGGTTCTGTCAAAATCTGGCCGCTTCCCTTGTCTTTTAATTCTCGTATTTGGGCAAAAGAAGTTTTTCGGAGTGAGTTATGTCGCAGCTCGATTTCGAGGCCGAGATGACGGCTCACTGGTTGCAATCAGGCATCGGACCGAGACAGGCAGCAGCTAAGATCCAACCCGCTTGCGTCGGTGTTGAGTTGTTGAGCGAGGAGGCGATTCAGAAACTCGAGGTCAGGTGGCAACAGGAGCCTGATGCATTCAGTGTTGTTCTTAGTATTCTCGGCCAACGCTTAGCTCGGATTTGATTGCGAGGGTGTTCATTCACCGGCAGATCACACATGCACAATTCATTATCTGGCCAAGGCTACCGGCCAACGATTTGTCGTAGATGAGGTTGTGCAAACAACCAAGCCAAACGGCGATGTGGGTCTAGGCTTGCGGCATCAAGGCAATCACTATTCGCTTACTTTCGAGAGTAACGGAAGCTGGATCAACCTTTCGGACTTACTCGCCAGTCTCAACGGCATTCTTGAGCAACTTGGCATCGAGGAGCGGTTTATCGAACTATATTTAGGCGGCGCGGGCATGGGCATCGTTGCCTTCGTGCTTCCAGATAAGTTTCTATCCGCCGCTCGCAAACTGCACCTTCGCCTGGAGGAGGCGCCCGGCGCTCAGTGATGGTGGAGGTTGTCGAGGAGCTTGGCTGGGGAACTAGGATTCGAACCTAGATTGACGGAGTCAGAGTCCGCAGTTCTACCGTTGAACTATTCCCCAATCCTCGCGGCGGTCCGATGATGTCCCGGCCATAGACCTGAATCGGCGGCGTCCGCGTCGCGCCCTGATCTAGGGCAATTCGTCTGCCTTTCCAAGTCTCGAAAGCCGGCCGGCGAGGGGACTTCGGGGTTCTCAGCGACGCCGGCGGCGTCCCGAACCGCTTGGCCGGCTTGTCTTTTTCTGGCTGCGCGCCTTGGCCGCGACCGTTGTCGCAAACCTGCGCGCCGGGTCGTCCGCCGGCTCCGCCGGCTCCGGATGGGTGCGATTGGGGCTGTGCGACATCGGTCCCCACCAGTTCGACAGCGTGCCGTCGCCCCACACTTTCGGCCGCTGCGGGCGGTCCTGGTGCCAGGGGCGGGGCTCGAAGAAGCCGAGATCCTCGTCGTACATCTGGTCCATCTCGCAATAGAACTCGATCACCACGCCGTCCGGGTTCTTGTGATAGATGGCGATGTTGTGCCCGATGATGTGGCGCAGCGGTCCCCAGGTGAGGTGGACATTGCTTTGCGCCAGGAAATCGGAGGCGCGCTTGATGTCGGTCCAGTCGCGCACCTCGAAGGCGATGTGATGGATCGCGGTCTTGGGGTCGCGCAGGAAATTCACGGTGTGATGGTCGCGGCTGCAGCGCAGGAAGGCGAAGAAATCGCCGCGCCAGTCCGAGACGCGAAAGCCGAGCACATCGCAGTAGAATTTCACGATGCCCTGCACGTCGGGGCATTGATAGGCGACGTGGCCGAGTTTGAGCGGCATCACGCCGTTGAAATTGTCGTCCCGCGGCGCAAAGCCGAAATCGGAAAAGACTTCGATCACCGTGCCCTTGGGATCGGTGAAGGCGATCGCCTCCTTGATGCCGGGCGTGATGTCGCTTCGCTTTTCGCTCTTGATGCCGGCTTTCTTCAGCCGCGAGGCGACTTCGCCGGGATCGCTGCCCGGCGTGATCTGCAACGCCAGCCGCGGCGCATCGACCGTGCTGCCGTGCTCGAGCACGATCGCTTCGAGGCCGGATTTGGTGGCGAGGATGACCCGGTTCTTTTCCCGCGCGGCGACGCTCAGCCCGATGATCCGGGTGAAGTGATCGAGCGTCCGTTCGAGATCGGGCGTGGTGAGCGTCGAATGGCCGGCGCGTTTGATTTCCAACATCGGAACTTGTCCTGTGGGAGCTGATGCTCGTGATCGAATGCGCGAACTAGGCCGCTTCTCCAAGCTTGTGCGCCCGCACGCCGATCTTGAGCTCGCCAAGCACGGGAGCGGAGCGGCAAACGATGACGTCGCCGGGTTTCACCGGGCCGACGCCTTCGGGCGTGCCAGTATAGAGCAAATCGCCCGGATAGAGCGTGTAGAACGACGAGGCGAATTCGATCAGCCGGCGGCAATTGTAGATCAGGTCGTTGGTATTGCT
Source organism: uncultured Alphaproteobacteria bacterium (assembly GCA_963761595.1). GTDB lineage: Bacteria > Pseudomonadota > Alphaproteobacteria > Rhizobiales > Xanthobacteraceae > BOG-931. Next base: position 200,006 of record CAVXHE010000009.1, on the reverse strand, counting down.
GTTCTGCCGCACCTCGCCATTGACGGTGAGCGTGAGCGGCAGCGCGTCGGGGTCCGGAATTTCGTCGGCCGTCACCATCCAGGGGCCGGCGACGGCGTAGCCGTCGACCGATTTGCGAAAGCTTCTGTCCTCGCGGCCGCGCACGGTGATGTCGAGGCCGAGGCAGTAGCAGGCGACATGGTCGAGCGCCGTCGCCTGCGGAATGTCGCTGCCGGCCTTGCCGATCACCATGACCAGTTCGATCTCGTGGTCGTTGCGGCGATCCGGGAAGCGCAGCGGGATTCCCTCCGAGGGGCCGACGAGGGACGAATTGGATTTGAGAAACATTCCGGCGTCGAGGATTTTCGGCGACTGGTGGGCGACGACCTGCGAACCAGGCTGGGCGGCTGCGGCCTGCATCTCGTTGATATGCGCCTGGTAGTTCGTCGGCGCGCAAGTCAGCTTGGTCGGGCGCGCCACCGGGGAAAGGAGTTTCACCTGCGCTATCGGTTTGCCGGGGGCCTTGTCCGCCATGCGTTCGATCCGCTCGCGCCATTGCGGCAAAGCGGCGACGACAGCATCGCCGCGCATCACATAGGACGCCGATTTGCGGATTTCGGTTTGCGCCTCGGTGACATCGTGCACCAGGTCGCCGCGCACCACGCCCAGACGATCGTCGTCATAGCGGCAGAGCTTCATCGGATACTCCTTGATCGTCCCATAATGTTGTTGTCGGCGAGATTAGCAGAGCGAAAGAGACGGTGTCACCGCCGGTTGTCGGTTCAGCGTATTTTTCGGCCCGAAAATCCGAGTGTGACGGTTGAAACGCAGAGGAGACTCACGGCCGCCGACACGAAGAACACCGCGCGCGGCAGGCCGTGGTCCATCAACATGCCGTACATGATCGGCGCGATGCTCGCCCCGATATTAAAGCCGGTGGAGACGAAGCCGAACACCTTGCCGTAGGCGCCGGGCGGCGTGACCGAGCGCACCAGCATGTCGCGCGACGGATAGGTCACGCCGACGCAGAAGCCGCTGAAGCCCATGATGATGACGAGGAGGACCGACCCGAAATCGACCAGCCCGACCAGCGCCGTCACGATGCCGCCGACCGTCAAGCCCAACGCCGCGACCGTGGCATGGCGCGAAGTACGCCCGGCGAGAATACCGCCGACAAGGACGCCGGCGGCGCTCATGGACAAGAGCGAGGTCAGCGCCATATTGCCGACCGCCGGCGGCGTCGCATGCAGCGCGCTAAGCGCTACGACGAGATAAGTGTTCAGCCCGCCCCCCATGAGCGAGATCATGACGAAGAAGCCGAGGTTGAGCAGGATCGGCGGCGACAGCAGGAGCCGCCAGCCGGTATCGACCGGATCGGGCGGCGCCTTGCCCGCGGCTTGGGCGCGTTCTTGGGCGCGTGCTTGGCCGCGGGCTTGGGCTCAGCCGCGGGCTCCGGCTGCGCGACCAGCACGACGAGAACGATCAGGCCGAAAATCGCAGCGCCGATATAGGCGCCGCGCCAGCCGAACTGGCTCTGCATATAGAGCAGCGTGACCGGAGCGACGGCCGAGCCGACCATGCCGGCGAAGGTGTGGAACGAGAAGACTTGGCCGAGCCGTTCCGACGGCGCGTGGTGCGACAGCAGCGAATAATCGGCGGGGTGATAGACGGTGTTGCCGAGGCCGGCGACGCCGTACATCGCGATGAAGACCCAGTAGGAATCCGCGACGCCGGCAATCGCGAAGCTGATGCTGCTGAGAAACAGTCCCGAAAGCAGCACGACGCGCGCGCCGATGCGGTCGACCAGGAAGCCGACCGGCGTTTGCAAGAGGCCGGAGACGACGTTGAACACGGTCAGCGCCAACGCCAGTTCCGTATAGGTGACATTGAAGTCGCCGCGGATGAACGCCAAGAGCGGCGCCAGCATCAGCATATAATAATGGCTCATCATATGCGCGGCGCAAACGCCGGCGATAAGCCGCGACTCGGCCGGCCGGATGGCGCGGCCTGAAAAGGCTTCCGTCGCTTCCGTCATTGCGGGCGTGCCGAATTCGCTTTGGCGTCGGCGTCGCGCAGCGCCTGCCAGATGATCGCCGGCGTCAGCGGCATATCGATATGGCGGATGCCGCGCTCCGCAAGCGCATCGATGACGGCATTCATGATCGAGGTCAGCGCGCCGGCGCAGCCGGCTTCGCCGCAGCCTTTGACGCCGAGCGGATTGGTCTTCGCCGGGGCAGGGTGATCCTCGAGCACGAAGGACGGCACGTCGACCGCACGCGGCATCGCGTAATCCATGAACGAGCCGGTGAGAAGCTGGCCGTCGCTGTCATAGACGGTCTTCTCCATCAGCGCCTGGCCGATGCCTTGGACGACGCCGCCGTGGAGCTGGCCGGCAACGATCATCGGATTGACGACGACGCCGAAGTCGTTGACGCAGGAATAGCTGACCACTTCGACGGATCCGGTTTCCGGATCGACCTCGACTTCGGCGATATGGCAGCCGTTGGGATAGGTCGAGGCGCTCGGGCCGTCGCTGATATGGTCGACGTCGAGCGATTTCGGCGCGTCGGGCGGCAGGTTCGCGCCGTTGCCGAGCTTCTGCGCCAGTTCCATGATCGAAATGCTGCGGTCGGTGCCGACGATGGTGAAGCGCCCGCGCTCGAAGGTGATATCGGCGACGGCGGTTTCCAGAACGTGGCTGGCCGCTTCCTTGCCTTTCTCGATGACTTTTGCCGAGGCTTCGACGATCGCGGTGCCGCTATGCATCAGCGATTTCGAGCCGCCGGAGCCGCCGCCGAAACTCAAGCGATCGCTGTCGCCTTGCAGCAGCGAGATCTTGTCGAACGGGACGCCGAGCCGCTCGCTGAGAACCTGCGCGAACGGCGTCGCGTGCCCCATGCCGAAATCGAGCGTGCCGGTGGTCAGCGTCACCGAGCCGTCGGCATTAAAGGTAATGCCGGCGAGTTCCTTCGACGGCGGGGCGGTGACTTCGAGAAAGTTGCCGACGCCAAAGCCGCGCAGCTTGCCGCGTTTCTTGCTCTCGCGCTTGCGCTTGGCGAAGCCTTTGCCGTCGGCAAGCTCGTAGGCCTGTTTGGTCAGGGCGACGAAATCGCCGCTGTCATAGGTCGTGGCGGCCGCGGTCTTCTTCGGCAATTCCGCCGGCCGGATCTGGTTGCGCTTGCGCAGCGCCATGCGGTCGATGCCCATCTCGGCGGCGGCGGCATCGACCAGCCGCTCCATATAATAATTGCCCTCGGGGCGGCCGGCGCCGCGATAGGCCGAAACGTGCGAGGTGTTCGTGAACACGACCTTGGTCGAGACTTCGATCTGCGGCGTGCGGTACATGCCCTGCACGTTCTTCACCGCATTGATCGTGCCGGGCATCGGCGCGACCGGCGAGAGGAACGCGCCGACATTGGCAAAGCTCGTCAGGCGAACCGCAAGGAACGTGCCGTCCTTGTCGAGCGCGAGCTCGGCATCGACGTCGTGATTGCGGCCGTGGCTGTCCGACACGAAGCTTCCCGAGCGCTCATCGGTCCATTTCACCGGACGGCCGAGCGCGCGCGCCGCATGCAGCAAACAAATATATTCGGGAAACACCGCGGCCTTCATGCCGAACGAGCCGCCGACCTGGCCGGTGAGGACATGCATTTCCTTCGGCGTCACGCCCATCGCCTCGGCGAGATTGGCGCGCATGCCGAACACGCCTTGGGTGCCGACATGCAGCGTGAAGCGATTGCCGCCATATGACGCGACGGCCGCGCGCGGCTCCATCGCGGCGACGACAAGCCGGCTGTTGACGAGGCGGAGCCGCGTGACATGCGCCGCCGCGGCGAAGGCCGCGTTGACGGCGTCGGCGTCGCCATAGTGATAGTCGAGCGCGACGTTGTTCGGGACATCATCGTAGAGGAGAGGCGCGCCATCTTTCGCCGCGTCTTCCGCCGAGGTCACTGACGGCAGTGCGTCGATATCGACCGTGACCGCTTCCGCCGCGTCCTTCGCCTGCAGCACCGTCTCGGCGACGACAAAGGCGAACGGGTCGCCGACATAACGCACTTTGTCTTTGGCCAGCGCCTCACGCAGCGGCTTCTTCATCGGCGAGCCGTCGCGATTGTTGAACGGCACGACGCATTTCAGCGGGCCGTAGCCTTGCAGGTCGGCGGCGATATAGACGCCGAGCACGCCCGGCATCGCCAGCGCCGCGGCCTTGTCGATGGAACGGATGACGGCCGTGGGCCACCTGGCTGCGCACCATCACCGCATAGACCTGGCCGGGCAGGCTGACGTCGTCAGTATAATGTCCGAGCCCCCGCAGCAGCATGGGGTCCTCTTTGCGGGGCACCGACTGGCCGACCGCGTATTTCTCGGTCGCTAATCTGTCGGCGGTCAATTGATCCGCCGCGTCCTGGGCCGGTTTCACGGCGGACTGCTGAAAAGTCATGACGATTTAATCCCGGATAAGGCAGCTATGGTGACATAGTGGACTTGGACAAAGCGGGCAACTGGGCAAGAAACATGGCACCTAAGCCCAAAAGGCACGGTTTTGGCCGCAAACGCCGGCATATTGCCCTCGCTGCCGCCCCTGTTACAGTTTGCCCGATTTAGGCTTGGTTATGGACCGCGCCGTCGCAGCCGTTTTTGACAAAACCGGCTCCGGCACGGCGGGAAGGCATTGGGAAGGCATTGGATGAACGACGAGGTTCCGCCGCCGGGCGGCCTCGACGCCCAGCTGGCTTCGAATGGGGCTTCGAACAGGCCTCGCTGGGGTCGCCGCACGCCGTACGGCATTCGGCGCGACGCCCATCGCAACGACGGGCACGCGCCCGATCGTTCCGCGACCTATGCGGCGCTCGATCTCGGCACCAATAATTGCCGGCTCCTGGTGGCGCGCCCGACCGGCGACGGCTTCCGCGTCGTCGACGCATTCTCGCGAATCATCCGCCTCGGCGAAGGCGATCGCGGCGTCGCGCCGCATCAGCGAGGCGGCCATCACGCGTGCGGTCGAGGCACTGCAGATTTGCCGCGACAAAATGCAGGCGCGCGGCGTCATGCGGGCGCGGCTCATTGCCACGGAGGCCTGCCGCGCCGCCGAGAACGGCGAGGAATTCAGGAACCGCGTCGCCAAAGAGGCCGGTCTCGAGCTCGAGATCATCAATTCCGCGACCGAGGCGCGGCTCGCGGCGACCGGCTGCACCGAACTGTTCGATCCGGCGGCCTCGGGCGTCATCCTGTTCGACATCGGCGGCGGCTCGTCCGAACTGGTGCGGCTCAATCGCTCCGGGCCCGGCCGGCGCGGCCCGCCGGCGCCCGACATTGTCGGTTGGGCATCGATGCCGATCGGCGTCGTCACGCTCGCCGAGCGCTATGGCGGCAAAGCGGTGTCGCAGGAAATCTATGACGCCATGGTCGACGAGGTCGCGGGCTTCGTCGCGAATTTTGCCAACGACCATCGCTGCGATCTCAACGGCTTCCATATGCTCGGCACGTCGGGGACGGTAACCACCATCGCCGGCGTTTATCTGCGGCTGCGGCGCTACGATCGCCGGCGCGTCGACGGCTGCTGGCTCGCCGACCATGAAATCTCCGGCGTCGTCGACGAGCTCATGGCGATGAGCTTTGACGAGCGCGCCGCCAATCCCTGCATCGGCGCCGAGCGCGCCGACCTGGTGCTCGCCGGTTGCGCCATCCTCGATGCCATCCGCCGCGCTTTCCCATGTCAGCGTCTGCGCGTCGCCGATCGCGGGTTGCGCGAGGGCATGCTGGTCGAAATGATGCGCGAAGACGGCGTGTGGGGGGAGGCTTAGCGCATGTCCCGGAAAAGTGGGAACCGCTTTTCCGAGCGGGACATGCGCCAAAGCAGGGGTCTTTGATGGCGCGGCTCAAGGACGAGAAACGCCGCACATTATCCTCGCGCACCTGGCTCGAACGCCAGCTCGCCGATCCTTATGTCGCGCGCGCCAAGAAGGAAGGCTTTCGTTCGCGCGCAGCCTTCAAGCTCACTGAGATCGACGACAAATATCACCTGCTCAAGCAAGGCGCGCGCGTCGTCGATCTCGGCGCCGCGCCCGGCGGCTGGAGCGAAATCGCCGCCAAACGCATCGGCGCCAAGGGCCGCATCATTGCGCTCGATATTCTCGACTTCAAGCCGATGACGGGTGTCGAGTTCTTGAAGCTCGATTTTCTCGATGCGACGGCGCCCGACCGACTCAAGGGGATGCTGGGCGGCAAGGCCGATGTGGTTTTATCCGACATGGCGGCCAATGCCACCGGCCATCGCCCGACCGATCACTTACGCATCATGGCGCTGGCCGAGGCCGCGACGCTCTTTGCCCGTGAAGTGCTGGACAAGGGCGGCTCGTTTCTCTGCAAGGTGCTGCAAGGCGGCACCGAGGCGACGCTTCTCGCCGAGCTCAAGCGCGATTTTGAAACCGTCAAGCACGTCAAGCCGCCGGCGAGCCGTACCGATTCGGCGGAGCTTTATCTGTTGGCGCGCGGCTTTCGCGGGCGAAGCGCGGCGGATTAGGGCGTGGATTCACAAATGCGGGGCTGAACCTCAAGCCAAGAGAGTACCGTGTTGATGAAAGAAACGATCATTGCCTGCGCCGCTCTCCTATTCGCCGCCGCCTTCTCCGCCGCGCCATGTCATGCCCAAAGTCGCGCGCAAAGCGATCCAGCCAACGATGATGAAGCCCGAATTGCGGATATCGTGACTGCGAGTCACATTCTGGCGAACGAGGGGATCTTAGACAGTTTCGGTCACATCAGCGCGCGCTCCGCCAAGAATCCCGAGCACTTTTTTATGCCGCGCGCCATGGCGCCCGCGCTCGTCGCCCGTGACGACATCGTCGAGGTCGGACTCGACTGCAAGCCCATCTCAGCCGATGCGCCGCGGCTGAACGGGGAGCGCTATATCCACTGCCAAATCTACAAGGCCCGGAGCGATGTCCAGTCCGTCATCCATACGCACGATTTGGCGGTCATCCCATTCGGCGTCGCCGGTGTGGCACTGAAGCCCGTAGTGGCCCAAGCCGGTTTCCTGCCCCCGGAAACACCGCTGTTCGAGATCCGCGATGCAAACGCGTCCGAAAAGCAGCGCGGCATGTTGGTCCGTAATTCACAGCTGGGGGACGCGCTCGCCAGGACGCTTGGCGCCAATCCAGTCATCCTGATGCGAGGTCACGGCGATACCGTCGTGGGACGTTCGGTGCGAGAGGCCACCGTTCGGACCATCTACACCCACATCGATGCGCAGGCGCAAAGCGCCGCATTGGCGCTCAGTTCGAAGATCACGCCGCTCAACGAATCGGAACTGGAATTCAATTCGACGGAAAATTTCGACGCCGATCGGCCATGGCAGAACTATCTGCAAAGACTGCCGGAAAAACGCTGACCAGGCGAGCGGCCCTCAATCAATCGAGATGTGCGTAGCCGCTATGATGCGACCCCAGTGCTGTTGCGCCCCTGTCAGGTAAGACGCGAATTCTTCCGGCGATGACGGTCGCGCCTCGCCGCCCATGTTCGATAATGACCGCTGAACGTCAGCCGAGGCGAGCGCGGCTTTCACGGCTTCGCTCAGCTGCCGTCTGATTTCGATTGGCGTGTTGGGGGGAGCGACGAGTCCATTGATCGAGGTCGTGACGAACTGGTCGAAGCCGCTCTCGACCATCGTAGGAATTTCCGGTGCAAGCTTGCTGCGGGTTGCGCTTGAAATCGCCAATCCGCGCAGGCGGCCTTCCTGGATATATGGCAGCATCTGCGTCAGGACGGAGAACATGACCTGGACCTGTCCGGCCAGCAGGCCCGTCAGGGCGTTACCGCCGCCGCTATAAGGAACATGGTTCATCTCGATGTTCGCGCTCGCCTTCAGCAGTTCACCTTCGATATGCGGCAGCGTTCCATTTCCGGCGGAGGCGTAGTTCAGCTCACCCGGATGTTTCTTCGCCAGGCTGATCAATTCGGCAACCGATGTGGCGGCCACCGACGGATGCACGGCGAGAACCTCGCTGGTGTCCGCGACGCGAGAGATCGGCGCAAATGTTCCGGCATCGTAGCCGACGTTCTTGTAGACCGCGGGCGCGATCAGAAGCGTGCTCGTGCTTCCCATCAGCATCGTGTAGCCGTCTGGCTCCGCGGTGAGGACCATTTTGGCTCCGATGGTGCCGCCAGCCCCCGGGCGGTTCTCCACAATCACAGGCTGTCCGAGAACGCCCGCCATCTTGTCCGACAGAAGCCGCGCCATGACGTCCGGTGGTGACCCGGCAGGCGAGGCTACGATCAGCTTGATCGGCCGATCCGGGAACGCTTGCGCGCCATGAAGCAACAGCAGATGCGCGCTGAGCGCGACCAAGACGCTGATTATTTTCCGCTTCAAAATGCCCTCCCGAAGCGGTTGATCAGGAACTGACTCCGGAGAACCGCCGTCGCATTCTATGTCGAGTTTCTCCTGCTTCAAAATCGCCACCGTCCGACCGCGGCGTCAGCGCACGTTAAGACGCCGGAAATCGGCAATCGACGCACGCATGCCGGCTTGTTAGTATCGATGAACCTTGTGGGTTGTCGCATGAGCTCTATTCAGCAGGCGCTTGCACACCGCTCTATGGAATGGTGGACGTTATGACACGTATGGCAATTGTCGGGGGCGGTCTCGCTGGACTGGCGGTCGCGAATGCGTTGGCCCGTTTCGGAATTGAGGCTGAGGTCTTTGAAGCATCTGCCGCCTTGGGAGAGGTCGGTGCCGCCGTTAATATTGCCCCGAACGCGACGCGGGCGCTTCTCGCCATCGGGCTCGGCGAAAAGGTCGCCGCCGTGGCTAATTCCTCCCCAGGCATCTACACGCGGAACATGCAAACCGGTGAGTTTCTTGAATTCAATGACCGGCGCAAAACCGCAGCCCGTCTCGGCGCGCCTTACTACACGTTTCACCGCGCCGATTTGCTGGATGCATTGGCGAGCGGGCTGGATCGCCGCCTGGTCCATCTGGACCATCGACTCGTCGGGATCGAGGAGCAAAGCGACAGCGTCGGGCTCGCCTTCGCCAACGGAGCCAAGGTCGAGGCCGAATTCGTGATCGGTGCCGACGGTGTGCGCTCGGCCATCCGCCAAGCTCTCTACGGCCAAGACAATCCGACCTACACCGGGCAAATGGTCTGGCGCGCACTCCTCGATGGCCGCGATGTTCCGCCCGATGTGCTCGAGCCGACCGGACATGTCCAGTGGGTGGGTCCCGGTTGTCATCTCCTGGCGTATTACATCCGCGGCGAGAAGCTCGTGAACATCGTCACGCAGGAAGACACCGACAAATGGGTCGAGGAGGGCTGGTCGACCCGTGGCGATCCCGACGAAATGCGTTTGAGCTTTCCCGAACCCGAGCCGCGGCTCGCGAAATTGCTCAGCCTCGTGACCGAATGCTCAAAATGGGGCCTCTTCACCCGGCCGCTGACGCAGAACTGGGGACGCGGCCGGATCCAGCTCATCGGCGACGCCGCGCATGCCATGCTGCCCAATGCCGGGCAAGGCGCCTGTCAGGCGTTCGAGGACGCCTATATCCTCGGGTGCTGGCTCCAAGCTCGCCGCAACTCGGTTGAGGCCTTTAGCAATTTCCGGCGCGTCCGCATCCCTCGCGTTCATGGGGTGCAGCGACTCTCGTTCTCCAATGCCCGCTTCAAGCACATGCACGATAGCTTGGCGCAGAAGGCGTCAATCGCCGCCGGCAAGGGCAGCGTCCACGGCACCGCCGACTGGGTCTGGGGCTACGATCCTATTGCCGAATGGGACAAAGAGCCTTCCGTTCCCATCGCCTACGCTGCTTGAGGCCGGTCCGTCGCCCTCAGCAGTCTTGTTCGCGACGTAACCGTCTTGCGAAAGGGCAGGCAAATGGGTGAGTATGTCGGCGGCCGCCGCTAAACAAAAATCATAGACGGCCGCAGGGAGGAATCGTGATTTTAGCCCGCGCGCTTGCGGCGGCGCTTTTCTCCGCACGCCTTTTGGCAGCCTGTCTTTTGCCAGCCTGTCTTTTGGCAACCGGCGCCGCTTTGGCGCAGACTTATCCCAATCACCCCATCACTTTGCTGGTGCCGTTCGCGCCCGGCGGCGCGACCGACGCGATCGCACGCATCCTCCAGAACCCCATGGAGCAATCGCTGGGCCAGCCCATCGTGGTCGAAAATATCGGCGGCGCCGGCGGCATGATTGCCGCCGCCAAGGCCGCCCGCGCCGACCCCGACGGCTATACGTTGCTGATTCATCAGGTGGCGCTGGCGGCGGGCATGTCGATGTATTCAAGCCTCACGTTTGATGCCGAAAAGGATTTCGTCACCATCGGCCTGATCAACACCGCCGCTTCGACGCTGACGGGACGCCCCTCGCTGCCGCCGAACAACTTCAAGGAGCTTTTAAGCTGGATGAAAGAGCCCGGACGGGAGATTCAAATCGGGCATCCCGGCGTCGGCTCGTTCGGTCATTTGGCCGGAGTGCTGGTCGCCCAGGAGCTCGGCGTGAAAGTCACGCAGGTGCCCTATCGTGGCGCCGGCCCGGCGCTCGTCGATCTCTTGGCGGACCAAGTGGATCTGGAATCGCAATCGGCGGTGGTCTCCGGGCCCCTGGTCAAGGCCGGCAGGCTCAAAGCCTATGCCGTCATCGGCCGGAAGCGGTTCGTCGGCTTGCCCGACCTGCCGACGATGGGCGAACTCGGTTACGAGAAACTCAATATCGATTTCTGGCACATGCTGCTCGCGCCCGCCGGCACGCCGCGTCCGATCGTCGATAAGCTCAATACCGCGCTCCGCTCAGCCCTTGCCGACGCCAAGGTGCAAAAGACCTTCGCCGACGGCGGCATGGATGAATTCGCGCCCAACGAGGAAACGCCCGAGGCGGCGAGCGCGTTGCTCACGCGGGAGATCAAGCTCTGGGGCGACGTGATCCACGCCAACCACATCGCGGCGCAGTAGCAGCGGCCTCGCTCAAGCAGCCGGCACCGGCGCCTTCTCGTTGGTCCCGGACTCCGGCAGGAGCGCCGCGGCCTTCAGTCCGGCCTGAACTTTCGGCACCGTGGTTTTCACGTCGGTGATCGGCAGGCCGTGGGTCGGTGCGATGGTCTTGACGCCGAGCCGTTCGATCAAATGGTCGAGCCGATCGCAATACACATTCATGTCGGCGAACTTGGTCCAGAACAAAGCAAGGTCCGCGAAGGTCGACGAGACATCCGGCAGATCGAGTGAAACCGCTTCTTCGGCGACCAGGCCGCAGTGGCCGTCCTCGTGATAGTGGCTGTAAGCGAAGCCGTCGCCGGGGAACAGCACGCGCTCGCTTGTATCAAAACCCCACCACGTGGTGCGCAGGTCGCGGATCACCGGCTCGACCGCCATCAGGGTCCGGCCGCCGAGGTCGATCTCGTCGCCTTCCTTCATCCACCGCATGCGGTGTTCGTATTGCGGGAACGCGAGGTGGTAGTCGCTGACGTCGCCGCACAACAGCACGTCGGGAAACGTCTTGAGGATGCGGCCAAGACCGCCGCAATGCGGCGTCTCCTGGTGGGTGACGAACAAATATTTCAGCGGCGCGACGCCACGGGCGAACAATTCATTCATGTGCCGCTCGACGACTGGGAAGTCCTTGGGATGGCCGGTTTCGACCAGGATCGACGCGTCGTCGCCGGCGACCAGAAAGGCAGCATTGTAGCCGTGATAGATCTTGCCCTTGTGGCGCTGCTCCAGGCAGTCGCCGATCCAGAATACGCCGGGCGCGATTTCGCGCGGCATTCGGTTGGCCGCAATCTTGTCGAGCATGGTCTTAACGCTCCTCGTCGCGCGTGACGTAGCGCGACACCGCCACGCTCTTGTCGCAACATTTCAGAAACTCATCGAGCATCCGGTAGTGTCGCTCAACCACGGTGCGGCCGCGCAGAATGCAGCCATAGCCGGGGGCGATGGTTTCAATGTCGTATTTGTCGAATATGTTGCCGATGCCGCGCCGCATCGAGTTGGTCGACACGCCCTCCAGCCACCAATAGCGCGTGTTCAGCATGAATGAGCGAACGTCGCGCAGCGACGTGAGGTCGTTGTTGGTCGAGTTGTTGTCAGTCTCTTGCACGATCCAGGGCCCGGCCGCGGTGTCGCGCCAGACGTGAGTGAACATGTCGGATGAAAACAATGTGCGGGTCGCGCGGTCGTAGAGCCAGCGCGTGGCGATCAGGCGGATCGGCGCCTGCATCACGTCGATCGCCCGGCCGGTTTTGCCGAGCTCGATCGTGTCGGCCCGGGTCACCGCGGTGACCTTCATCGATTTGAGGATGTCGCGGCCGTCCGTCTTGGCGCCGAAATCGAACCACAGCGCCGCGTCGACATTGCTGGTGTAGCAGGTCTCGACGTTGAAATGCCCCGCGAAGCTCTCGACGTTGTTGATCGACATGAATTCGTTGAGCCGAAGCGGGAACATCGATAGTGGCAGTCCCGGCGCGATCAGCGATTCAATCTGGCTGCGGATCGCCGGCTCATCCTTGCCGAAGCCGGTGTCGATCAGCATCGCGGCGTCGCTCTGCGTCAGCAAGTAGCTGTTGACGACGGAGAAACCGCGAGCGCTCGCCGGATAGCAGCTGACCCGGCCGTCGAGCGCAAAGGGATTTTGCAGCGCGTAGAGCTGATCGTCGGCAAGGGACGCGATGCCGCCGGCAAAACCTTGCGGCGTGCTGGCTTCCTGGAGCATTTCCTGTGTCGTTTCTTGCGGCGCTTCTTGCGGCGCGTATCCGGTCGACATGGACATAATAGCGAAAGCTTATCGGGCTTCAACGGTGAAGGGAACAGGCCTCAGCGGGCGTCACACGGTGTCGCGGTCAGGCAGGGTGACGAAAATCAGCACGCCGAGGATCACCATGGTGATACGGAATGCGGCCTCTTGCCCGTTCCAGGTGTGAGATTGCCACATGGCAAAATATTCGCCCGCAACCACCAGAAAGCCGAAGAACCAGAGGCCGAAGCCGACGGTCAAACCCGCCACGGCCCAGACCTTGGCGCAGTTAAAGCGCTCGGCCGGCGCCGTGAGCCGCGTTAGCAATGCCAGCGCGCCGACCGCGAGGAGGAGGCAGGTCAATCCTTCGACCGCGATGATCGCCGCGTAAGCGGCCGTCCAGATACGCTTGTCCGTGATCGCACGATCCATCAGCTCATTTTTGGGAAACGTCGTGTCCATGCTCAGCACGTGCCACACGAAGTCGTAGTTTGAGTTGTAATCGACGATATTGTCGTAAGTGACGATGAATGCGAAAGCCGCGAGCGCGGCGATCATCGCGATCTTGGAAAACCGGAGCAAGAGCATGGGGTCCACCCGTGCGATTTGGAGTTGAAAGAACCGAGCTACGGCTCGGCGGCCTATTTATTTTAGATCGTGGCGGGCTCGGCCGGAAAGCTCCGCGCCGGCGTCCGGTGCAAGCTGCCAGAAGATGAAAATCGCGCTCGCCGAGAGCAGGCCGACGACGATGAAGGCCGGCGGAAAATCCGCAGCCGTCATCGTTGTCGATTGCCTGAGCCACAATGTGGTCTCGACGGCCAGCGCGCCGACGGCGACGCCGGTCGACAACGACAATTGCTGCGCGGCAGCGACCAGGGCGGTGGCCCGGCTCATTTTCGCCGGTTCGATTTCGGCATAGGCAATGGTGTTGATGCTGGTGAATTGCAGCGACCGGAAAAAGCCGCCGGACAAGAGAATAACGATCATCGCCCAAATCGGCATGCCAGGCACGAAGGTCGCGCAGGCGAGCACGAAGGCGCTGCTGATCAGCGCATTGTAGAGCAGCACGTTGCGATAGCCGAACCGGTTGAGCACGCTTGCGACCGCGGCTTTCATGAACATCGAGCCGAGCGCGCTGGTGAAGGTAATGAGGCCGGACTGAAACGGCGTGAGATTGAATCCGATTTGCAGCAAGAGCGGCAAGAGGAACGGCAGAGCGCCGATGCCGAACCGGAACAGAAAGCCGCCAACGACGCTTGAGCGGAATGTCGGCAGCCGCAGCAGATTGAGATCGAGGATCGGCGCCGGCGTCCGTCCCGCATGAATGACATAGGCCACCGCCGCGATGGCGCCGATGGAGATCAGCGCCGCGACCACGCTCACCGGGAGCGATTCAAGCCCCATCGCGGACAGGCCGAAGGCGAGCCCGGCGACGGCAAGGCCCGAGAGCACGAAGCCGAGAAAATCGAACGGGTCGCGGTGTTCGACGCGGACATTGGCGATATAGCGCGACGCCAGCACGATGCCGGCCAGCCCGATCGGCACATTGATCAGAAATATCCAATGCCATGATGCAAAGGTGGTGATGAAGCCGCCGAGCGGCGGACCGGCGATTGGGCCGATCAGCGCCGGCATGGTGACAAGCGACATGGCGTTGAGCAGGTTCTTCTTGTCGACGGTGCGCACCATGATGAGGCGGCCGACCGGTGTCATCATCGCCCCGCCCACGCCCTGGACGACGCGCGCCAGCACGAATTCGTCGAGCGAGCGCGAGGCGGCGCAGCCGATTGAGCCGAGTACGAAGACGCCGATGGCGAAGCGGAAGACGTTACGGGCGCCAAGACGATCCGCGGTCCAGCCGCTCGCCGGGATGCAGATCGCGAGCGAGAGCAGGTAGGATGTCACCGCGAGCTTGAGCGTCAGCGGGTTCGTGGTCAGCGCCCGCGCAATGGCCGGAAGCGAGGTCGCGATGACCGTCGAATCCATGTTTTCCATGAACAGCGCCGTGGCAATGATCAGCGGCACGGCACGGTCGTAAGAATTTGACGGCGGCATCTGGGGCAGGGATTTCGCGGCGAAATGAGGCTGCAGCATGTCCGTTGTATTTATGTCAGCCGTTTGGCCGCTTCCTCCACCATGCTCAAGTCGGAATATTTCCTAACGTCGATATCGCCCTTGAGCAGGCCAACCTCCTTCTGCTGCTGCAGGTTGCTCTGCAACGCCTTGAGATTTGGAATGCAGCTCGGGTCGCGGAATTGATCGCGGCTGCCAAACGCCCAATCGACCCGGGCCGGCGGCGCCTTGATCAGCCGCGCGACAATGGCGACGGCTTCGTCGTGGTTCTTCGGATCGGTGTACCAGCGGACGGCGCGAATCGTATCCTCGAGAAAATCGACAAGCGCGGCCCGGTTCTGCGCAATAAAATCGGTGCGCGCCGTCCACATCGTCAGCTGTGTGACGCCGAACGCGTCCTTCTGCGTGAACAGCGTGCGGGACATGGCGCGCAACTCCGGATCGAGCGAGAACGGCGGCACGGCGCTGACGAGATCCGCCTTGCGTTCGGCGAGCATGGCGCGCATGGCCGGGAAGGGCGCCTCGACCACGGTGTAGTCCTTGTTCGCCTCCAGGCCGTTTCGGTGCAGCATCGCCCGCATCGCGACGTCGACCGCGCTGCCCATGGCATTGGTGGCGACCACCTTGCCTTTGAGGTCGGCGACGGTCTTCACCGGGCCGTCATTGAGTGCCATGAATTCGTTGGTGCCATGGGCCGGCACGCCGTCCTGGACTTCGTCGCAGATCACCCGCAAGTCGTCCATGTGCGCGTTCTCGATCGCAAGCCCGAAGGAGGAGAAGGCCAGCGGGCCGACGTCGAGCTGGCCCGCCGCGAGCGCCGTGATGACGGGTGGTGTGCCTTCAAAGCGTGTCGCCTCGGCGACATAGGACTGGCCGAAATGCTTGAGGATGTCCTTTTTCTCCAACACCAGCGGCGCGGTCGAGGCCGGGACCACGACCCAGCCGATACGGATTTTTACCGGCGCGGCCTGCGCCAGGAGGCGCCTGCTGCCGGCCGCGAGCCCCGCGCTCGCTGACGCTGCGCCCATCGACACTGCACGTATGCCGAATTGGCGACGGCTGATGGCCTGGACCATGTGTTCCTCCCCAGTGTTTTGCCCCGGTTATCCGCACTTAAGTCGGCACCGGGGCCTGTTCATTGCGGCCAAGTCATGCTATCCACCGCCGCCAACCCAAAGCGGGCCGAAAACGCCGGAGCGAGCCGGACGAAGGCTTAAAACTCCTTCCGTCCGCGAGGCGTCATCCCTATATGCTGGCCCACAAATTCGGGCCATGCGGAGTTGGCAATGGCAGCGGTTTCAAGCGACTTATTTCGCCAAGCTTACACCTTCGACGACGTGCTGTTGAAGCCGGGACTGTCCGACGTCATGCCGTCGGAGGTCGATATTCGCTCGCGGATTACCCGCACTATTCTCCTCAATATCCCGATCGTCGCTTCGGCCATGGATACCGTGAGCGAAGTCAATATGGCGATCGCCATGGCGCAGGCCGGCGGCATCGGCGTCATTCACCGCAATCTCGAGCCCGACGCGCAAGCCGCGCAGGTCCGGCAGGTGAAGAAATTCGAATCCGGCATGGTGGTTAATCCCGTCACCATTCGCCCCGATGCGACGCTCGCCGAGGCGCTTGGCAGCTGATGCAGGAAAACCGCATTTCCGGCATCCCGGTGGTCGAAGGCGGCGGCAACGGCCAGAGCCGAGGTCCCGGCAAGCTTGTCGGTATCCTCACCAATCGCGACGTGCGCTTTGCCACCGATAAGCGGCAAAAGATCTCCGAACTGATGACCAAGGACGGCCTCGTCACGGTCCGCGAGAGCGTCGATCAGAATGAAGCCAAGCGGCTCCTGCACCAGCATCGCATCGAGAAGCTTCTGGTCGTCGATGCCCAGTATCGCTGCGTCGGCCTCATCACCGTGAAAGATATCGAGAAGGCGGTGGCGAACCCCAATGCCTGCAAGGACGAGCAGGGCCGGCTCCGCGTGGCTGCTGCGACCTCGGTCGGCGAAGCGGGCTACGCGCGCAGCGAAGCCTTGATCGAGGCCGGCGTCGACCTCGTCGTGGTCGATACCGCGCACGGTCATTCCCGGCGCGTGCTCGAATCCGTCACCCGCATCAAGCGCATGTCGAACGCGGTCCAAGTGGTCGCCGGCAATATCGCGACCGCCGAAGGGGCGAGGGCGCTGATCGATGCCGGCGCCGATTCCATCAAAGTCGGGATCGGGCCGGGCTCGATCTGCACCACCCGCATCGTCGCCGGCGTCGGCGTGCCGCAGCTCACCGCCATCATGGACGCAGTCGAGGTGGCGCGCGAGACCAAGACGCCGGTGATCGCCGACGGCGGCATCAAATATTCCGGCGACCTCGCCAAGGCGATCGCCGCCGGCGGCGATTGCGCCATGGTCGGATCGCTGCTCGCCGGCACCGATGAGACGCCGGGCGAGGTATTTCTCTATCAGGGCCGTTCCTACAAGACCTATCGCGGCATGGGCTCCGTCGGCGCCATGGCGCGCGGCTCGGCCGATCGCTACTTCCAGCAGGAGATCAAAGACACGCTCAAGCTTGTCCCTGAGGGCATCGAGGGCCAGGTGCCTTACAAAGGCCCGGTCGCCAACGTGCTGCATCAGCTCGCCGGCGGCTTGCGCGCCGCGATGGGCTATGTCGGCGCCAAGAATATCGACGAGTTGCACGACAAGGCGGAGTTCGTGCGCATCTCCGGCGCCGGCCTGCGCGAGAGTCACGTTCACGACGTCACCATCACGCGCGAGAGCCCGAACTATCCGAGCCGGGAGTAACCTTGCCGATGTCCGGCCCGGCTGCCGATCCGTTCGCAAAGATACGCACGGCGACCAACGCCCACCGCGCCAAGCACGGCTGCGGCGCTTACCCTTATGATAATGGCCCGCTGCTCGCCGCCCTGGCCGGCGCGGCCAATGCGCGGCGCATTTTGGAACTGGGCACCGCACTCGGCTACACGGCGCTATCCTTTGCGTCTGGCGCGCCGGACGCGACCGTCGACACGATCGAGCGCGATCCCGATCATGTGCAGCTTGCTCGCGACAATATCGCCGCCGCTGCGATGGACCACCGCATCACCGTGCACGAGGGCGATTTCGCCAGCGTCTTGCCGACGCTCGACCCCGGTTACGACGTCGCCTTTTTCGACGGCGGCACGCCGGTGACCTCGTTGCACAAGACGCTGCGCGGTTTGCTGCGTACCGGCGGCACGCTGATCACCGCCAATCTCAATCACGGCGGCACGGCGGATGCCGTGAAGAAGGCGCTGTTCGACGGCAAATCCTGGCGCAGCGCGCTGGTCGATGGCGACGGCGAGACGGCGATCAGCGTGAAGCTCTAGTATATTTGTTCAAAGACTGTCATTGGGGGCGAGGCTATGTCGGTTCAAGCAATCCTGTTGCCGTTGTTCGTCGAGGTGATCCTCACCTTCGTCTTGTTGTTTTGTCTTGCCCCGATGCGCACGCGCGATTTCGGATCGGGCGCGGTGCGGCCGCAGGATATCGCGCTGCGCGAGCCGAACTGGCCGAAGAAGACGCAGCAATTCGCCTATTCGTTTTCCAACCAGTTCGAACTGCCGGTTCTGTTCTATGTTTTGACGATCCTGGAATACATCACGCATCTTGCCGGCGTCGCTTTCGTGGTGCTGGCCTGGATCTTCGTGATCTTCCGCATCCTGCACGCCTTTGTGCATGTGACCAACAATATCGTCCGGCTGCGCGGGTCGCTGTTCGCGGTCTCCGCCGTGGTGCTCGCGATCATGTGGGTGATCTATATCTTTCAAGTGCTGACGTTGCCGTGAGGAATATGAGACCCACCATGCAGCCAACTCGATGACGCCTGCGGCGAGGCTTTCGGCTGCGATCGAGGTTTTTGCCGACATCGAGACGCGGCGGCGTCCGGCCGGCGATGCGCTCAAGGATTGGGGCCTCTCGCATCGCTTTGCCGGCTCGGGCGATCGTGCCGCCATCGCCGGCCTGGTCTACGACGCGCTGCGCCGCAAGGCGTCTTCGGCCTGGCTGATGGGCGAGGCTGAGCCCGCGCGCCGTGCTCATCGGCATGTTGCGCCGCGAGCGCGGCCTTGGTGTGCCGGATATCGAAGCATTGTGCAGCGGCGCGCGCTTTGCGCCTTCGCCGCTGACGGATGCTGAAAAGACAGCGCTTGACGCCGACACGCTCGCGACCGCGCCGGCGCATGTTCAGGGCGACTATCCGGATTGGCTCGATCCATATTTAGCGCGCATGTTCGGCGATGACCGCGCCGCCGAAGGCGAGGCGCTGGCGAGCCGCGCGCCGCTCGATCTGCGCGTCAACACGCTTATGACCGAGCGCGACGACATGGTGCCGCGGCTTTCGCATCTCGGCGCCGAGCCGACGCGCTGGTCGCCGGTCGGGCTTCGCATCCGGCTTAAGGCCGACGCCAAAAGCCCGGGCATCCATGCCGAGCCGCCGTATCTCAAGGGCCAGATCGAAATCCAGGACGAGGGCTCGCAACTCGCCGCCCTGCTGGCCGGCGCCAAGCCCGGCGAGCAGGTGATCGACCTCTGCGCCGGCGCCGGCGGCAAGACGCTGGCGCTCGCCGCGGCCATGGAAAATCACGGGCAGATCTATGCGACCGACAGCGACAAGCGGCGCCTCGCGGCGATCCATGAGCGCATCGCGCGTGCCGATGCGCGCGACATCCAGGTGCGGACGCCCAAAGGTGCGGGCAGCGGCGAGGCCGATATCCTGACCGATCTCGCCGGCCGTGCCGATCTGGTGCTGATCGATGCGCCTTGTACCGGCACCGGCACGTGG
Organism: uncultured Alphaproteobacteria bacterium; assembly: GCA_963761595.1. GTDB lineage: Bacteria > Pseudomonadota > Alphaproteobacteria > Rhizobiales > Xanthobacteraceae > BOG-931. The sequence goes on along the minus strand of CAVXHE010000009.1, from coordinate 180,426 downwards.
CGGCGCAATCCCGACGCCAAATGGCGCATCCGCCCGGGGGCGCTCGCCGAGCGCCTCAAGCAGCAGGAGGCGGTGCTCGAGCGCGCGGCCGGCCTGGTCAAGCCAGGCGGCCGCATCGTCTACATTACCTGTTCCGCTTTGGTCGAGGAGAACGGCGACCAGATCCGGGCCTTTGCCGGCCGCCACCCCGATTTTTCCGTGGAAAAGCCGGCCAATGTGGTCAAAGCGCTCGGCGAGCGCGCCTATCTTTTCGGCCGGGCCGTGCTTACTTCCGGCGAAGGCCTGCTGATGACGCCGCGGCGGACCGAAACCGACGGGTTTTTCGTCAGCATGTTGCGGCGTTCCGCGTAACTTTGCTCGTTCAAGCGCTGTGGTTGAAACAATGGCTTCTGTTGCTCGACAGGCCGCGGCGGGTGCTTTAGAACCCGCTATGGCGCAAGATTCGCGATCCCAATCGCAAACACACGACAAGATCCTCATCGTCGATTTCGGCTCGCAGGTCACCCAGCTCATCGCGCGGCGGGTGCGCGAGGAGAAGGTCTATTGCGAGATCGTGCCGTTCCAGAAGGCTGAAAGCGCGTTTCGCGAGATGAAGCCGAAAGGCGTCATTCTCTCCGGCGGCCCGGCTTCGGTGCTGGAGAAGGACGCGCCGCTTGCGCCCAAGGCGATCTACGAAGCCGGCGTGCCGATCCTCGGCATCTGCTACGGCGAGCAGGCCATGGCGCAGCAGCTCGGCGGCAAGGTCGAGGCCGGGCATCACCGCGAATTCGGCCGCGCCGAGGTCGAGGTCACCGAGGCGACGCCGCTGTTCGACGGCGTGTGGGAAGTCGGCCAGAAATATCCGGTGTGGATGAGCCACGGCGACCGCGTCACCGCGCCGCCCAAAGGTTTCAAGGTCGTCGGCACCTCGGCCAACGCGCCGATCGCCATGATCGCCGACGAGGCGCGCCAATTCTACGCCACGCAATTTCATCTCGAAGTGATGCACACGCCGCACGGCGCCGCCATCCTGCGCAATTTCGTGCGCAAGATCGCCCGCTGCACCGGCGACTGGACGATGCGCGCGTTCAAGCTCGAAGCCATCGAGAAAATCCGCCGCCAGGTCGGCAAGGGCAGGGTGATCTGCGGGCTGTCCGGCGGCGTCAATTCCGCGGTCGCCGCGGTGCTCATTCACGAGGCCATCGGCGAGCAGCTCACTTGCGTCTTCGTCGATCACGGGCTGTTGCGCTTGGGCGAAGCCGAGAACGTGGTGGCGCTGTTCCGCGGCCACTACAATATCCCGCTGGTCCACGTCGACGCTTCCGAGACGTTCCTCAAGGCGCTCGACGGCGTCGACGATCCGGAATTAAAGCGCAAGACCATCGGCAAATTGTTCATCGACGTGTTCGAGGCCGAGGCGAAGAAGATCGGCGGCGCTCAGTTCCTCGCGCAAGGCACGCTCTATCCCGACGTGATCGAGAGCGTGTCGTTCACCGGCGGCCCGTCGGTGACCATCAAATCGCATCACAATGTCGGCGGTCTGCCCGAGCGCATGAACATGCAGCTCGTCGAGCCGCTGCGCGAACTGTTCAAGGACGAAGTGCGCGCGCTCGGCCGCGAGCTCGGCCTGCCGGACGTGTTCGTCGGCCGCCATCCGTTTCCAGGTCCGGGCCTCGCCATCCGCTGCCCCGGCCCGATCAGCCGCGAAAAGCTCGAGATCCTGCGGCTCGCCGACAACATCTACATCGAGGAAATCCGCCGCGCCGGTCTCTACGACGACATCTGGCAGGCCTTCGCGGTGCTCTTGCCGGTGCGCACCGTCGGCGTCATGGGCGATTTCCGCACCTACGATTTCGTCGTCGGGCTTCGCGCCGTGACCTCGACCGACGGCATGACGGCGGATTTCTATCCGTTCGACATGGCGTTCATCGGCGGCGTGGCGACGCGGATCATCAACGAGGTCAAAGGCGTCAACCGCGTCGTGTATGACGTGACGTCGAAGCCGCCGGGGACGATTGAGTGGGAGTAGGGGAACTGCTCGGGTAGGGGTTAAGAGCTGTCTTGGAAATTCTCGAAGCGGTGCCGTCTTGTTGATCTCGGACTGCGCCAATGATGTATGTTCGAGTCCGCGTGGCACCGGCGGAAGTATGGCCGCTTAGCATATGCAGCAGGTAGTGGCGAATGTCCGCTGCCCAATGGGGCTGGAGCTTAGGGGAAGTCAGCGTTTCCTGAAGTGGTGACGCCATCGCGATCAAAGATGCCGCATCTCTTCCGGCGCGTTCCACCAATTATTGTCTCTGCCGTTGGAGTATTTGACGGGCGCGTCGATGAGTTCCTCCGGCGTAACGTCATCGAGCGTGCAGAGCTGGATGGAAACAAAGTCGCCGCCGATCGCCTCGACATATCCGCGGCTGAACGGCCGCACGCCGCAGTGCTTGCAGAACAGATGGTGCCCGCTCTTGGTCGCGAACTGATAGTCGCTCACATCATGCACGCCGGAGATGAGCCGGAACGCGTCCGGTTTAATGATGACGCCCCAATTGCGCGTCTTGGTGCAGATCGAGCAGTTGCATTTGCCGGTGCCGGCCTCGAGATCGATATCGGCTTCATAGCGGATGGCGCCGCAATGGCAGCTGCCGTGATAGGTCTTCAGCATCGTCGGAACTCCGTTTTGTATGGTGCGGACCCTAGGGCGGGGCTGTTGCCACCATGCTGTCAGCATGCCACCGTTATGGTCGCTCCATGCGCCGCGCCGACCGCCTGTTTCAGATCATCCAGATCCTGCGCCGTTCGACCCGGCCGGTGACTGCGGCCGCGCTCGCCGAGGAGCTGGAGACCTCAAAACGCTCGATCTATCGCGATATTTCCGCGCTCATCGGCCAGCGGGTGCCGATCCGCGGCGAGGCCGGTTTCGGCTATGTGCTCGAAGGCGGCTTCGATCTGCCGCCGCTGATGCTGACCACCGAGGAGGTCGAGGCCGCAGTGCTGGGCGCGCAATGGGTCGCAGGCCACGGCGATGCCGCGCTCGGCCGCGCCGCGCGCGACCTCATGGCGAAGATCGCGGCGACGATTCCGGACAATCTGCGCCCGCTGGTCCTCGATGCCGGTGCAGCGCACGCCGCCGGCCTGGAAAATCCCGCCCGACGAACTCGACGTGGCGCGAGCGCGCGCCTGGATCCGGCAGGGCAAAAAGATCGCGCTCGCCTATCTCGACAGCGAGAACCGCGAAACCGAGCGCGTCATCTGGCCCATCGTCGTCGGCTATCACGACGCGGTGCGGATCCTGATCGGCTGGTGCGAGCTGCGCCGGGATTTCCGCAACTTTCGGATCGATCGCGTCGCGAGTGCGACGTTTATGGACGAGCGGTTTCCCGGCCGGCCTTCAATATCTGCGTGCGAAGTGGCTCGCGAGCTTGCCGAAAGAGAAACCGCCGGAAAAAGCGAAATCCACAGCGTGCGAGTCACGCGATGAAGACCGCCCGTGAGTGAGCAAGCCGCCTAAGGCAGCGTATTCATATTCATCGGCATCATGTTCACCTTGAGGTGATACATGATCCACAGCGAGCCGGTCAGCGCGATGATCAGGATCACGGCGGTGAAGATCAGCGCCATCATGTTCCAGCCGGCCTCGGATCGCGCGTCGAGGTGCAGGAAATAGACCATGTGGACGACGATCTGCGCCACGGCGAGGATCGTGATTGCGAACGCGGTGGCGTTCTTGCTCTCGAGCACGCCGGACATCACCAGCCAGAACGGGATCGCGGTCAGGATGACCGAAAGGCCGAAGCCGATCAGGTAGCCGTCGAGTGTAAGATGGGGCTGGTGGCTGTCGCCGTGCGCACCACTTTGCCCGCCGTGAGCCGCATCGTGCCTACGTCGTGACTGGCATGCGCATCGGAATTCATCGGAGCATTCCCATCAGATAGACGAAGGTGAAGACGCCGATCCAGACGACGTCGAGAAAGTGCCAGAACATGGAGAGGCACATCAGCCGGCGGCGATTGGCCTCGATCAGGCCGTGCTGGCCGACCTGAACCATCAGCGTTGCCATCCAGACGAGGCCCATGGTGACGTGCAGGCCGTGGGTGCCGACCAAGGTGAAGAACGACGACAGGAAGGCGCTGCGCTGCGGGGTCGCGCCTTGGCGGATGAGGTCGGCGAACTCGTAGAGCTCGATGCCGATGAAGCAGAGGCCGAAGCAGGCGGTCACGGCGAGCCAGATCTGGGTGCGGCCGGCGCGATTGTCCTGCATCTCCAGCATCGCGAAGCCGTAAGTGATCGACGACAACAAGAGCATCGTGGTGTTGAGCGCGACCAGCGGCAGATCGAACAGATCCTTCGGCGACGGCCCGGCGGCGTAGTTGCCGCCGAGCACGCCATAGGTCGCGAACAGCACCGAGAACAGCAAACAGTCGCTCATCAGGTAGAGCCAGAAGCCGAGCTGGGTGCTGTAGCCCGCCGGGTGCGGATGCTCGTCGAGGACGTAGAAGCTCGGGGCTTCGGCGCTCTTCTGCGGCGCCGTCGCGGCGCCGTACGCCGCACTCGTCGTGTCGGGGGGAGCGACGAAGGCGTCGCCGGTTACGGCCAGACTTGTCATGTTATGCCTGCGCCCCGAGCAGCCGCGTCCGCTCGCTTTCCGCGCGCGCGATGTCGTCGGCGGGAATGTCGTATTCGCGCTTGTAGTTGAAGGTGTGGCCGATGCCGACCGCGAGCGCCGCGACGAAGCTTAAGGCCGCGAGCCACCAGATGTACCAGATCATGCCGAACGCGAAGCCGACGCAGAGTCCGGCGAGAATGATGCCGGTCGCCGTGTTCTTCGGCATGTGGATCGGCTTGAAGCCGGTGAGCGGACGGTGATAGCCGCGCTTCTTCATGTCCCACCAGGCATCGGTCGATGGACGATCGGCGTGAAGGCGAAGTTGTAGGCCGGCGGCGGCGAGGAGGTCGACCATTCGAGCGTGCGGCCGTCCCACGGATCGCCGGTGGTGTCGCGCAGCTCTTCGCGCTTGAGCACGCTGACGGCGATCTGGATCAGGAAACAGCCGATGCCGACCGCGATCAACAGCGCGCCGAACGCGGCGATGATGAACCAGATCTGCAGCGAGGGGATCGTCGAATACGCGCAGCCGCCGCGTCACGCCCATCAGGCCGAGCACGTATAGCGGCATGAAGGCGAAGTAGAAGCCGTGACCCAGAACCAGAACGAGCAGCTTCCCCCAGAACGGATCGAGCTTGAAGCCGAACGCCTTCGGGAACCAGTAATTGATGCCGGCGAACATGCCGAACAGCACGCCGCCGATGATGACGTTGTGGAAATGCGCGATCAGGAACAGGCTGTTGTGCAGCACGAAGTCGGCCGGCGGCACGGCGAGCAGCACGCCGGTCATGCCGCCGATGACGAAGGTGATCATGAAGGCGATCGTCCACATCATCGGCAATTCGAAGCGGATGCGCCCGCGATACATCGTGAACAGCCAGTTGAACATCTTGGCGCCGGTCGGGATCGAGATGATCATCGTGGTGATGCCGAAGAACGAATTCACGCTGGCGCCGGAGCCCATCGTGAAGAAGTGATGCAGCCACACCAGATAGGAGAGGATGGTGATGACGACGGTGGCGTAGACCATCGAGGTGTAGCCGAACAGCCGCTTGCCGCAGAAGGTCGAGGTCACTTCCGAGAACACGCCGAAGGCCGGCAGGATGAGGATGTAGACCTCCGGATGGCCCCAGATCCAGATCAGGTTCACGTACATCATCGGGTTGCCGCCGAAATCGTTGGTGAAGAAATTGGTGCCGAGATAGCGGTCGAGCGAGAGCAGCGCGAGCACGGCGGTCAGCACCGGGAAGGCGGCGACGATCAGGATGTTGGTGCAGAGCGCGGTCCAGGTGAAAATCGGCATCCGCATGATGGTCATGCCGGGCGCGCGCATCTTGACGATCGTGCAAACGAAGTTGACGCCAGACAACAGCGTGCCGACGCCCGCAACCTGCAGTCCCCAAATGTAATAGTCGACGCCGACGTCGGGACTGTAGGCGTATTCGGAGAGCGGCGGATAAGCGAGCCAGCCGGTGCGCGCGAACTCGCCGACGAACAGCGAGATCATGACGATGAGCGCGCCGGCCACCGTCATCCAGAAGCTGAAATTGTTGAGGAACGGGAACGACACGTCGCGCGCGCCGATCTGCAGCGGCACGACGAAGTTCATCAGCCCGGTGACCATCGGCATCGCCACGAAGAAGATCATGATCACGCCGTGGGCGGTGAAGACCTGATCGTAGTGATGCGGCGGCAGAAATCCCTCCGAACCGTTGAAAGCGGCCGCTTGCTGCGCGCGCATCATCAGCGCGTCGGCAAAGCCGCGCAGCAGCATGATGATGCCGAGCACCATGTACATGATGCCGATCCGCTTGTGGTCGATCGTGGTGAACCACTCGCGCCACAGATAGCCCCAGAGCCGGAAATAGGTGATGGCGCCGAGCACGGCAGTGCCGCCGATCGCCACCATGATGAAGGTGGCGACCAGGATCGGCTCGTGGATCGGCAACGCGTCGAGCGTGAAGCGGCCGAAGATGAATTTCAGGAGCGTCGAATTGTTTTCAAACATGGCGCGTGCGATGTCAGGTGTTGGACGGCCGGCCCGGCGCGGCCGGTAGTTCCGGCAACGGCGTCGGCAGCGAAGTGGAGGTCGGCCGCTCGGGGGACGGCGAATTCAAGAAACTCGCGAATGGCGGGCGCGGCAATCCGGCGCCGCGCAGCGGTGCGCTGTTTCCAGGTGATGCTGGCGCCGGCGAAGCCTGCGCCGCGACAGGCGTCGCATCGGCACTTGCGCCCATCGGATGCGCGGGATCGCAGAGGCTCGTGACGTAGCTTGCTTCGGGGCCTAGAGCGCCGCGGCGGGCAAATTTGTCGTAGGCGAGCGGCAAAACATTGTTGATGCCGGCAAGTCCGAGCCCGCCTTTTTCGTCGATCTCAGCCATCTGATTGAGGCACATCTTGCCCGGCTCGACGCATTCATTGCGGATCGCGTTGTAGAGACCGGGATCGACGCTGGCATAGCCGCGCGCCGGCTCGTTTTCGCTTGGCCGCTCGAGCTTGAGGTAATCGTTGCGGCCGAGCGAACCGCCGCCCGCTTTCACCTGCGCGACCCATTTGTCGAAGTCGTCGTTGCCGAGGCTGTGAAAGGCAAAGCGCATTCCGGAAAAACCTGCGCCGCTGTAATTGGCGGAAAAGCCCTCATAGGTCCCGGCCTGGTTCATCACCGCATAAAGCGTCGTCTCCATGCCCGGCATAGCGTAGATCTGGCCGGCGAGCGCGGGGATGGAAAACGAATTCATCACCGACGACGAGGTGATGCGGAAATCGATCGTGCGGTTCACCGGCGCGGCAAGCTCATTGACCGTGGCGATGCCGTATTGCGGGTAGATGAAGAGCCACTTCCAGTCGAGCGCGACCACGTCGACTTCGATGCGCTCTTTCGCGCCGCCGAGCGATTTTCCCGAAGCGAGGCGATCGATGGGGCGATAGGGATCGAGCAGATGCGTGCCCATCCAGGTCATCGCGCCGAGGCAAATGATAATGAGAAGCGGCGCCCCCCAGATGACGAGCTCAAGCTGTGTCGAGTGATCCCAATCGGGCGCGTAAGTGGCGGCCTTGTTGGATTGGCGGTAGCGCCAGGCGAACAAGAGCGTCAGCGCAATGACCGGCACGATGATGAGCAGCATCAAGACGGTGGACTCGATCAAGAGCTCGCTCTGCCGCGCGGCGATGTCGCCTGAGGGGTCGAGGACCACCAGATTGCAACCGCCCAGCAGGGCAAAGAACGGCAGCAGGGCAATGATGCGAAGGCGCTTCAAGGCAGGTCCTGTTAACGGTTCGGGCGATCCATCGTCCGATAGTGGCCGCGCCCCCAGCACAGCGGCTTTACTGCACTGCAATATTAATGTCTAGCTGCAGTGCAGCATAGATGGTATGGCTGATATTCCGCCAATGCAACGCTAATTATATGGCATAGTGCCGCAATATCTAGCTGCATTGCAGCAAAGCGATTATTGTGCAAGTGCGGTGTGCGCCGTGCATGGCTGCCTTGGGGTTCCTCGGCGCCCTTTGGCAGCCCCTAATGGCTTGGCGCGGAGGATCAGTGGCGCTCGGCTGCCGTCGGCGACGGCAGGATCGAGCCAGGTTTTCGGGGCAAGTTTTCGGAGGTTGAATTGGCGTCATCAACTACGGTCGAACCGGATGCGCGGCTTGCGAACTCGGGCCATGTGAACTCCAGTCATGATGAACTTCACCCGGGCGAGATCGCGATCGGTGTCATTATCGGCCGGACGTCGGAGTTCTTCGACTTCTTCGTCTACGCGATCGCCTCCGTGCTGGTGTTTCCGCGGCTGGTTTTCCCCGAGGTCGATGCGCTGCGCGGCACGCTCTATTCGTTCGCGATCTTCGCGCTCGCCTTCGTCGCCCGTCCCATCGGCACCTTCATCTTCACCTCGATCGACCGGACCTATGGACGCGGCGTGAAGTTGACTGTCGCGCTGTTTTTGCTGGGCAGTTCGACGGTCGCCATGGCCTTCCTGCCGGGTTACGCGGAGATCGGCGCCGGGTCCGCGGTGCTGCTCGGGCTGTTCCGGGTCGGGCAGGGGCTTGCACTCGGCGGCGCCTGGGACGGGCTTGCGTCGCTGTTGGCGATGAGCGCGCCGGAGCGGCAGCGCGGCTGGTACGCGATGATCCCGCAGCTCGGTGCACCGCTCGGCCTGATGGTGGCAAGCTGCCTGTTCGCTTATTTCGTCGCCAATCTCTCGGCGGACGATTTTTTCGATTGGGGCTGGCGCTACGCCTTCTTCGTCGCCTTCGCCATCAATGTGGTTGCGCTGTTCGCGCGGCTGCGCATCGTCATGACGCCGGAATACGAGCGGCAATTCGAGAGCCGCGACCTCGAGCCAGCGCCGGTCACGGCAACGATGAAGGCCGAAGGCCGCAATATCATCATCGGCGCCTTCGCGCCGCTCGCTAGCTTCGCGCTGTTCCACATGGTGACGGTGTTCCCGCTGTCGTGGGTGTTTCTGTTCACGCCGCAGTCGCCGGCGCGCTTTTTGATCATTCAATCGATCGGCGCCGCCGTCGGCGTCGTGGCGATTGTCGCCTCGGGCGTGCTCGCCGACCGCTTTGGACGGCGCATGCTGCTCAGCGTCACTGCAGGCGCGATTGCGGCCTTCAGTGGCTTTGCGCCGCAATTGCTCGACGGCGGCGATGTCGGCGAATCGATCTTCGTGGTGCTCGGCTTCATCCTGCTCGGCCTGTCCTTCGGCCAGGCCTCGGGCGCGGTCGCGTCGAGCTTCTCGAAAGGCTACCGCTATACGGCGTCGGCCATGACGTCCGATCTCGCCTGGCTGGTCGGCGCCGCCTTTGCGCCCTTCCTCGCGCTCTACATGTCGAGCCGGTTCGGCCTCATGTCGTCGGGCGGATATTTGCTCTCCGGCGCCGTCGGCACCTTGGTTGCGCTCGCCGTTGTCGCCCGGCCGATCGAGAGCCGTGAGCCCGACCAGGCGTAAAGCGCCTCGCAGCATTCGGCGATCTATCGTATCGTTGTGGCCTTCAGGTCTTTTCGGGGGGCGTCGCGATATGGCGAAGTTGGCGAAAGCAAAATCGCTCACGATCTACGGCATCAAGAACTGCGACACGATGAAGAAGGCGCGCGCCTGGCTCGACAAGCGCGGCGTCGACTATGAGTTTCACGACTACAAGATCGCCGGCATCGAGCGCGAGCGGCTTGAAGCGTGGAGCAAGAAAGTCGGCTGGGAGACATTGCTCAATCAGGCGGGAACGACGTTTCGCAAATTGCCGGACAGGGATAAGAGCGGGCTCGATGCGACGAAGGCCGTCGCGCTGATGCTCGCACAGCCGTCCATGATCAAGCGGCCGGTTCTCGATCTCGGCGGCGGCAAGTTGCTCGTCGGTTTCAAGTCGGAGCTTTACGAGTCGCAAGTCGCTTCGCGCTGATCCGGCGCGCCGCTCTTCTCACGCGACCGCGGCTCGAATTAATTTCCGCGACCAACGCCGCCGCTCGCCGCCCTGTTTCTGTGGCGGTGCAGCAAGATCGGCTGCCATTTTCTTGCCATCAATCAGTCATCTCACGCCACCAATCGACCATGCTTTGTCCGAATGCGTCGGTTTGTTTGCGCGCAAAGCGAGAGGGCGGGCCGGTCCGTCGGGGAATGGGCCGGGATGCGCGCAGCGGGGGCGCAAGTTTGGGGATGAGGCCAAAGATTTCGATGAATTCGCGTGCGTTCGCGGGCGTCGTTGCGCTCGCCGCGGGAATTTTTGCAAGTGCTTTGGCGTGCGTTCTTTCCGCTCAAGCCGCCGATCTGCCGGCGGCGCCAAGGGCCGCGCCACAGATACCCGTTGTCTCCGCGCCGCCGGTTTATGACTGGAGCGGGTTTTATGTCGGCGGCCATCTCGGCGGCGGCTTTGCCGATTCTTCGTGGAGCGATCCGTTCACAGGCGGCTCCAACACTTTCAACAAAGGCGGCTTTCTCGGCGGTGGTCAGGTCGGCTTCAACTCGCAATTCAACTGGCTCGTGCTCGGCCTCGAAGGTGATTTCAGCTGGACCGGGCTGAAAAGCCACGGCACGGATTCGCTCGGCGACGCGCTCACCGCCAATACGCAATGGACGTCGACCGTCACCGGGCGCGTGGGTGCGGCCTTCGACCGGCTTCTGGTCTACGGCAAAGGCGGTCTCGCCATCGCCCACGATCATGACAGCTTGACCGATCTCGCCCTGAATACGTCGAGCATGACATTGACGCGGACCGGCTGGACCGCGGGCGCCGGCGTCGAATATGCGCTCAATCGCAACTGGTCGGTGCGTCTCGAATACGATTATCTCGGCTTCGGCGCCAAAGCGCTGAACTTCACGACGCCGGCTGTGGGCAGCGTGACCTCGAACGCCGACCTCAATGTTCAGGAAATCAAAGCCGGCCTGAATTTCAAATTCGGCAATTAGACCTTGATCCAATTCGATTGAAGCGGATCAAGGTCTAGTTTTCTCATTTAAGCATGATCTTTTCCGAAAACCGGCTTCCACTTTTCGGGATCATGCTCTGGCCCGCGCCGCCGCTCCCGGCACTTCCCGCGATATTTCCGCCGCCGGCACAAGCCGTTGACAATGCAGGCGTGGCAGCCATGATCCCGGCCGCGACCGCAACCGGTCGATCCGGGGCTGATCTAGCATGGGACTTGCCGCCGAAATTCTCGGCCTTGTGATCTTCCTCGGCGCGCATGTGTTCGTGACACGGCGCAATGAGCGCGCTGTGTTGGTCGCCAGGATCGGCGAATGGCCCTATCGCGGGCTGTTTTCGCTCGTCTCGATTATCGGCATCGGCCTCATCGCCTACGGCTTTGCCACTTATCGCGCTGCGGGTCTTATAACCGTGTGGAATCCACCGCTCTGGACGCGCCACATCGTGATTGCACTGATGTGGCCGGCCAGCATCATGATCGCCGCCGCCTATATTCCCGGCAATATCAAGCGCGTGCTCAAACATCCGATGCTGGTCGGGGTCAAGACCTGGGCCTTCGCTCATCTTTGCGCCAATGGCGATCTCGGCGGTATCATCTTGTTTGGATCGTTCCTGGCTTGGGCGGTGTATGACCGCATCACCTTGAAGCATCGCACCGATCCCGGCGCCCCGCCGATCCCCCTCGGCGGCGGCAAAAACGACCTCATTGCCATTGTCGTCGGCACCCTTATCTATCTGGCGCTCGGCTTGGTATTCCATCCCATCGTCGTCGGCCTGCCGGCATTTGGAACGGCGGCGTTCGGGCAATAGCCAGATCAGAACAACAACCAGATCAGTACAGAGTCATGTCAGTACAAAACGAAATTCGCAGACTGACCGCGCCCGACATCCTCGCCCGCAAGGGCGGCGAACCGATCGCCTGCCTGACGTCGTATCACGCGCATACCGCGCGCATCGTCGATGCGCATTGCGACGTCATCCTGGTTGGCGACTCGCTCGGCATGGTGATGCACGGGCTCGAAACCACCGTGCCGGTGACGCTCGACATGATGATCCTGCAGGGTCACGCCGTGATGCGCGGCTCGAAGCGCGCGCTGGTGACGGTCGATCTGCCGTTCGGCAGCTACGAGGCGTCCAAGGAGCAAGCCTTCGCGTCGGCGGCGCGGGTGCTCAAGGAAACCGGCTGCGGCGCCATCAAGATCGAAGGCGGCCGGCGCATGGCAGAGACCATCGCCTTTCTGGTCGAGCGCGGCGTGCCGGTGATGGCGCATGTCGGTTTGACGCCGCAGGCGATCAATACGATCGGCTCGTTTCGCGCGCAGGGCCGCGACGAAAGCGACTGGGCGCCGATCGAGGCGGATGCGCGCGCGGTGTCGGATGCCGGCGCGTTCTCGGTCGTGCTCGAAGCCATCGCCGAGCCGCTCGGCCGCCGCATCACCGGACAAATCCCGATTCCGACCATCGGCATCGGCGCCAGCGTCGCCTGCGACGGCCAAGTGCTGGTGCTCGAGGATATGCTCGGCCTGTCGCCGCGGGTGCCGAAATTCGTCAAGCGCTTCGGCGAACTCGGGCCCTCGATCGAGCGTGCGGTGAAGGGCTACGCGGAGGAGGTACGCGCCCGCAGCTTCCCAGGTCCCGAGCATGTCTATGCGATGCGGAAGAAGCAGACCTAGTTAGGTCGCTGCGGAATCGGAACGCGATCCGAAAATGCGCCGCTTCCGCATCAGCACGAGTCGTTAAACTCGGTTCGCTGGTCTAATAGTGCGGAAGAGTGGCTCCAAAATTTATTCCTTGGGCCCAAAAATCAGTGGCGTTGAAGGAAATTCCGAGCGTGGCCTTATTGTCGCTCCGGGTGAAATTATAGTTGAAACTGGGCGAGGCAATGCCACCGGGGAGCGACTGCGTCCGATATTCCTGATGCAACAGCTCGGCGAAGATGAATATGCCGGGATGGTTCACATCGGCCACTCTCACGCCGCCGCCCCACTCGAAGCCTGGCACCCAAAGGGTCGCCGAAGTCTGGCCTGGCGCAAAGGAAACGAAATTTCTCTCGCGAGCTTCGGCGAACCCGCCCTTGCCATAAACGATGGCGTTGGACATCACCTGGGCTGCGATCTCGCCGCCGCCGACAAAGATCGTATTCGTCGTCGTGCCGAGGAAGGAATTGCCCAATTGTTGGGAGACGGATTGCTGGCCCTGGTAGAAAGAACCGTAGGGACCAAACAGGATCGGCATGCTACTGCCGGCCGGAGATCCAATTTGCGGGATGGGCAGCGTCGTTATCGGGAATAAGAAAGTGCCCTGCACATTGAGGAAGCCATTCGTGTTCTCGGGCGCAAATTGGTTCGATTGCACTTTGCTCCCATTTGGGAACTCGACAACATTGTTGTGACCGTCGATGCCGGCAAAGCCGACGCCGAAATTGAGGCCCGCGAAGCCGTTGTGATATTGCTGGCGTTCATACTCTTCGGCTGTGTTAAAGTCGCATTCCCAGTAATAATCCACACCCGGACGAGCGGGGTCTTGAGTTTTGACGCCGGAATTCTTCCCGTATGCGGCGTTTTGGTTGAGTTGAAGATAAGTTGAATAGTCGACCCGCCAACACCCCGTAGGATAAGGCGGTTGAGGCTCGGCCGCCGCCGGCCCCAGGCCGGTGACCAGCGCGATGCAACTCAACAAAAAAACAAGTGACGCCGATGCGTACCGCGATGATCCGAACATGGCCGCCCCCAGCCAGTGTACCCTCGACGCCGAAATTGCAGCATTAACCATTGGCGGCAGCAAGGATCGACGGTGAAGCAATCCCACATTTTTTTGGAGTGTGACCTTTGCGATACGTGTGGCAGGCTCGCCGGGTCGGGTTTTGCCTTGCTCGCGCCATATCATTAAACTAGGTGCGGCAAGGGTTTGCAGGGGTGGCCACGCGCGAAAAGGCCGCTTTCCCGTTCGGGATGGACCCGGCCAGGTCGCCCGGAGTGAGAGAGTGCTGGGGCTAGCGTTGGGGTTGGGACGGGTTCCGTGACCGATATTTTCAACGAAGTCGACGAGGAAGTCCGTCGCGAACAGCTCAAAAAGCTGTGGGAGCGGTACGGCACCTATCTCGTCGCGCTGTGCGTTCTCGTCATCGTGGGCGTTGGCGCCTGGCGCGGCTATGAATGGTGGGAAGCGAAGCAGGCCGCGCAATCGGGCGTCGCCTTCGAGCAAGCCACGGCTCTCGCCGAAGCCGGGAAGCACCAAGAGGCCGAAGCGGCCTTCGCCAAGCTCGCGACCGACGGCACGGCCGGCTATCGCGTGTTGGCGCGGCTTCGCCAAGCCGCCGAGCTGGCGCGGACTGACAGCAAGGCTGCGATCGGCGCCTATGACGAGATTGCGGCGGACAAGAATGCCGGACAAGCGATCGAGGACCTGGCGGCGGTGCGTGCCGGTTTTCTGCTCGTCGACAGCGCGCCCTATGCCGAAATTCGCACGCGGCTTGAGCCGTTGACGGCGGCCGATCGCATTTTTCGCCACAGCGCGCGCGAGATTTTGGCGCTGTCCGCCTGGAAGTCCGGCGACTTGGCCGCGGCCCGGCAATGGACCGATCTCATCATTACCGATCCGCAATCGCCGTCAGGTGCGCGAAGCCGCGCCGAGGTGTTGAGCGAGCTTATTTCGGCCGCGAGCAGCAAGGGCTGACGCGATGCAAGGGCAGCGTATTCCATCCTTCGTTCGCGTCGGTGCGTTGCTCGCGCTGGTGCTTATGCCGGTCCTTGGCGCTTGCACCAAGGGCGGCCAATTCGATCCCACCGAGGTTTTCAACTCTGATGCGTTCGACGGCAAGAAAAAGGTGTCGGGTCAACGCGAACCCGTGTTTCCGAGCGGCGTTCCCGGCACGACCACGGGCGTCCCCCAGGATCTCGTCAAAGGCTATCAGCCGCCGCCCGATCAGTCCGACGCTTACGCCTCGCAAACGCCCGGCGGGGCGGCTCCCGGCGCGGGACCGCCGGCGGCAGGCGCGGCGCCAGGAAGCGCGTCAGGTGCCGCGTCAAATGCCGCGACAGGTGCGCCGGCCGTGACGGCCGAAGCGAAGCCCAAGCCGAAACCAAAACCCAAGCCGAAACTCGCGAGCACCCCCGCGCCGGGGCCTGCTCCGAGTGGCCCGACACGCATCAGCATCGGCTCGAGGTCGGCCGCTCCGGCGCAAGATCAGGGGGGCGCGCAGGGCAATTGGCCGTCGCCGGCGCAGGCGTCGTCGTCCGGGCAAGGCAATTGGCCGGCGCCCGCTCCAGCGCCAGCGCAGGCATCGTCGCAAACCAATTGGCCGGCGCCGCCCGCAACAGCACCGGCGCAAAGGACGGCGCAGCCGAACTGGCCGAACCCGCCGGCCACGACGCAATAGGCGGCGCGTCGTTGTCGAAGCCGTTGCGGTATGCCGCGCAACGACCGCCCCTTGCCGCGCCGTCTCGGTTAGAATGAAGACTTCAATTTCTCGCAAAACGCTCAGGCATTTTCTGCCATGTCCTTCACTGTTGCGATCGTCGGCCGTCCCAATGTCGGCAAGTCGACTTTGTTCAACCGGCTGGTCGGCCGCCGGCTGGCGCTGGTCGACGATCTGCCGGGGGTGACGCGCGACCGCCGCGAGGGCGACGCCAGGCTCGGCGATCTTGAATTTACGGCAATCGACACTGCGGGCCTCGAAGACGCCGAGCGCGAGAGTCTCTCGGCGCGCATGCAGGCGCAGACGGCGGCGGCGGTGACGCAGGCGGATGCCGTGCTCTTCGTCATCGATGCGCGGGCCGGCGTGACGCCGGCCGATCGCGCCTTCGCCGACGTGGTGCGCAAGTCGGGCAAACCCGCCATTCTCGTCGCCAACAAGAGCGAAGGCCGCGCTGGTGCCGACGGTGCGTTCGAAGCCTATACGATAGGGCTCGGCGATCCGGTGGCCGTCAGCGCCGAGCACGGCGAGGGCTTGGCCGATCTCTACGACGCGCTGCGCGCGGCGCTGCCCGAAGCGACGGCGGAGCCCGCGGACGACGACGATGCCGTCGCCTCCGACGAACATCCCATCCGCATCGCCATTGTCGGCCGGCCCAATACCGGCAAGTCGACGCTGATCAATCGCCTGCTCGGCGAGGAGCGCTTGTTGACCGGACCGGAAGCCGGCATCACGCGCGACGCGATCGCGGTCGAGCTCGAATGGCGCGGCCGGAAAATGCGCATCCATGACACTGCCGGCATGCGCCGCCGTTCGCGGATCGATGAAAAACTGGAAAAGCTTTCCGTCGCCGACACGCTCAACGCCATCCGTTTCGCCGAAGTGGTCATCGTGCTGGTCGATGCGCAGACACCGTTCGAAGAGCAGGACATCCGCATTGCCGATCTGGTCGAGCGGGAAGGACGCGCGAGCGTCATCGCGGTCAACAAATGGGACGCGATCGAGGCCGAGTCTGGCGCGCTGTCGCGCCTGCGCGGGTCGATCGATCGCCTGCTGCCGCAAATCAAGGGTGTTCCTGTTGCCGTCCTTTCGGCCAAGACCGGAGACGGTCTCGATAGACTGATGGAAGCGGTGCTAAAGGCACATGCGGTGTGGAACCGTCGACTGCCGACGGCGGCGCTCAACCGTTTCCTCGGCGACGCGATTTCGAACACTCCGCCGCCTGCGGTCAGCGGCCGCCGCTTCCGGCTCGATTACATCACGCAACCGAAGGCGCGGCCGCCGACCTTTGTATTGTTCTGCTCACGCGCCGAAGCACTGCCGGAAACCTATCGCCGCTATTTGATCAATGGGTTGCGCGAAAATTTCGCGCTGCCGGGCACGCCGATCAGGCTCACGCTGCGGGCCAAGGCCAATCCATATGCCCACAAGAAGCGCCGTCAGCGGTGATCGCGCGGCACTTCATTTGAGCATGATCTTGCCCGAAAACCGGTTCCCACTTTTCGGGATCATGCTCTAAGCGGGTGGCATGAATTGCAAGAGCTTGCGGGCAGGGAAGTCGTAAAGCTTGCCGGTTTCCGAGAATTCCGGCTGGCACAATGCGACGATCTTTTCCGCGACGTCTTCCGCCGTCGGCAACGTCATCGGATCTTCACCCGGCATGACCTGCGCTCGCATGCGCGTGCGCGTCGGGCCGGGATTGAACAGATTGACCCGCAGCGCCGTCGATGAGCTTTCCGCGGCATAGGTCCGCGCCAGCGCATCAAGCGCTGCTTTCGATGACGAATAGGGACCGGCATAAGCGCGCGCATTCGTCGCCGCGCCGGACGTCAGGAACACGGCGCGAGGGGCTTTGGCGCGCTTGAGCAGCGGGTCCATGGCGCGGATGAGATGCCAGTTCGCCGTCACATTGATCGCGAATATCTCGTCCCAGGCTTGCGGTTCGATGTGATCGAGCGGCGAGCGCTGGCCCGCGATCGCGGCGTTGCCGATCAAAATATCGAGGTGCTGGTAGCGCTCGTTGAGGGCTGTAGCGAGCCGGTAAAGCCCGGCATAGTCGCGCATGTCGAGCGGCACCAGCGTCGCCGAACTGCCGGCCGCGCGTGCCGCATCGTCGACTTCCTCGAGGCCGCCGACGGTGCGCGCCACCGCAACGACATGCGCGCCCTCGCGCGCCAAAGCGAGCGCGGTCGCCCGGCCGATGCCGCGCGAAGCCCCGGTGACAAGCGCAATACGGTCAGCAAGCGGTTTTGACATATTGGCGACCCGATCCAATCTTTAGAGTGGCGTGCGTTGTAACTGGAAGCCGCGCGAAGGGGAAAGATCATGCTTGCCGGGCAACTCGCACTCATTATTGCTGCCGTTTTTGCCGGTGCGGCACTTTACGTCAATATCGCCGAACAACCGGCGCGGCTTTGCCTCGATGACCGATCGCTGCTCCGGCAATGGCAGCCGTCATACAAGCGGGGCTTCGCCATGCAGGCGCCGTTGGCCGTCGCCGGCTTCCTCTTCGGGCTGTTGACGTGGTGGCAGACCGGTGTTTGGCTGTGGCTGCTGGGGGCGGTCATCATGATTGCGAACTGGCCTTACACGCTTCTCGGCATCATGCCCACGAACAATCGGCTGATGGCGACCGATCCCGCTCTTGCCGGAACCGCCACGCGCGAGCTCATCGAGAAATGGGCGGGACTGCATGCCGGTCGCACCGCGCTCGGATTTGCCGCGGTGGCGGCTTTTCTGTGGGCGTCTTTGTT
Source organism: uncultured Alphaproteobacteria bacterium (assembly GCA_963761595.1). Taxonomy (GTDB): domain Bacteria; phylum Pseudomonadota; class Alphaproteobacteria; order Rhizobiales; family Xanthobacteraceae; genus BOG-931. Next base: position 162,263 of record CAVXHE010000009.1, on the reverse strand, counting down.
CTAAGCGGGCTTGCCGGGACGGCGTGTCAGCTCGCTTCGGCGAGGAGCGAGAGCTGGCGCGGCGTCGCGTCCGCGCCGTGCGGTCGGTGAGCGCGGTCGGGTATTCGCCGGTGAAGCAATGGTCGGTGAATTGCGGCCGCGCCGCATCGCGGGTCTTCTCGCCCATGGCGCGGTAGATGCCGTCGACCGACAGGAAGGCGAGCGAATCCGCGCCGATGAATTTGCGCATCTCCTCGAGATCTGTGGGTGGCGGCAAGGAGCTTGTCCTGCTCGGGCGTGTCGATACCGTAATAATCGGGATGCCTGATCGGCGGCGAAGCGATGCGGAAATGCACCTCGCTGGCGCCGGCGTCGCGCATCATCTGCACGATCTTCACCGACGTGGTGCCGCGCACGATCGAGTCGTCGATCAGCACGATGCGCTTGCCGGCGACGACGGCGCGATTGGCGCTGTGCTTGAGGCGAACGCCGAGCTGACGGATGTGCTGGGTCGGCTCGATGAAGGTGCGGCCGACATAGTGATTGCGGATGATGCCGAGCTCGTAGGGAATTCGCGAATTCCTGGGCATAGCCGATCGCCGCCGGCACGCCGGAATCCGGCACCGGCACGACGACGTCGGCTGAGGCCGGCGCCTCGCGGGCAAGCTCGGCGCCGCTTAATTTGCGCACATTGTAGACGCTGCGGCCGCCGATGATCGAATCCGGCCGCGCGAAATAGATGTATTCGAAAATGCACGGCCGCGGCGGCATCGCCGGGAACGGCTTGTGCGAATGCGCGCCTTCCTCGTCGAAGATCAAAACTTCGCCGTTCTCGACATCACGCACATATTGCGCGCCGATAATGTCGAGCGCGCAGGTTTCGGAAGTGAGGATCGGGCAGCCGTCGAGCCGGCCCAGCACCAACGGCCGGATGCCGAGCGGATCGCGCGCGCCGACCAGCTTCTTGTTGGTGAGACCGACGAAGGCATAGGAGCCTTCGAGCATGCGCAGGCCTTCGATCAGGCGGTCGACGAAGCGGTTGCGGCTCGAGCGCGCGACCAGATGCAGGATCACCTCGGTGTCGGTGGTCGATTGCATCATGGCGCCTTCGCGCACCAATTGGCGGCGCAGCGTCAGGCCGTTGGTCAGATTGCCGTTGTGCCCAACGGCGAAGCCGCCAGCGTTCAATTCGGCAAACAGCGGTTGCACGTTGCGTAAAATGGTCTCGCCGGTCGTCGAATAGCGCACATGGCCGACCGCGGTGGTGCCGGGCAGGCGGTCGATCACTTCGCGGCGGGAGAAAGTGTCGCCGACGAGGCCGAGGCGGCGCTCGGAGTGGAAGCGTTTGCCGTCGAAGGAAACGATGCCGGCGGCTTCCTGGCCGCGGTGCTGCAGCGCGTGCAGGCCGAGCGCGGTGATGGCCGCCGCATCGGGATGGCCGAAAATTCCGAAGACGCCGCATTCTTCGCGCAGCCGGTCCGCATCGGGATCGAAGACTGAAGGTTCGGTCATGATTTTCAAACCCATGATTTGCGACCTTCTGGCCCTTAGCTGTGCTGATCCGGCGTCGCGCCCGGATTGTCGGTATCTTCCGGATGCGATTTTTTCAGCTTGTTTAAGATGGTGCTTTCGGGGTCATCCGGCAACATCGACATCAGCCATTGTCCGGTCCCGGCAAGGACGACCCGCGATTTGGCGCTTTTCACCCAGTCCGGCTGGCTACGGTCTGGCACCAGCCAAGTGAAGAATTGGAAAGCGATCACGACGATGATCAGGCCGCGTCCGAGCCCGAACAGGAAGCCGAGCGTGCGATCGAGCGCGCCGACGCGGCTGTCGAGCACCATGTCCGACACCCTGATGGTGAGGACGGAGACGATAAGCAGCGTCAGCAGAAAGACGCCGCCGACCACGGCGACCGCGGCGACGATATCGTTGTTGAAGTACTGTTTGGCGAGCGGCAAGAGCTTGCCATAGGAATAAAGCGTAACGCCGGCGGCGAGCACCCAGGCGGTGATGGAGAGGACCTCGCGCATGAAGCCGCGCACCATCGCGAGCAGCCCGGAAATCAACATCACGACGATGAGGATGATATCGAGCAGCGAAATCGGCATCGGTTACCAGCCCGCCTGCTCGTGTCCTGATTCCCAAATGCGCTGACGCCGGCGGCACGGCCTCATGCGTAGCTCGGAATCCCAGAAGACACCAGCAACTCTATGATCCAAATGCAGTTTTCCGCCCCGACGTTCCTGCTCATGGTTGCCGCAAGGTTTCAGGAGCCTCAACTGCGCTACGCTTGACGTCGGTCCGCCCGTCCGCCGCGTGTATAGCCGGGCTCCGTTACGCCGTCACCCGTCTTCTCACGCGTTCAACAGGCCCGGTTAACCTTCACGGCCGCCGACGCGGCGCGGCGCCGGCACCCCATCACGGGCAATATCGGCCACGAGATTCGCGAGCGCGCCGATGGCGGACAGCGAAAACCCCTCGGGCGCCTCGTTACGGGCGGCTTCCGGCACGACGGCTTTGGTGAAGCCGAGCTTTTGCGCCTCTTTCAGGCGCGACGCGGTTTGCGCTACCGGACGCACGGCGCCGGACAGCGAGACTTCGCCGAAATAGACGGCATCGGCGGGAAGGGGCGCATGGGCGAGCGAGGACACCAAAGCGGCGGCAGCTGCGAGATCGGCCGCCGGCTCCTGGATGCGCATGCCGCCTGCGACATTGAGATAGACGTCATGCCCGGAGAGGCGGACGCCGCAATGCGCCTCCAGCACCGCGAGCACCATGGAGAGGCGATTGGGGTCCCAGCCGACCACGGCGCGGCGCGGGGTGCCGAGCGAGGTCGGGGCGACCAGCGCCTGGATTTCCACCAAGAGCGGCCGCGTGCCCTCGATTCCGGCAAACACCGCAGTGCCCGGACTGCCGAGGTCGCGCTCGGACAGAAACAATTCGGAGGGATTTGCGACTTCGCGCAGGCCCGACCCCGGTCATTTCGAAGACGCCGATCTCGTCGGTCGGGCCGAATCGATTCTTCATGGCGCGCAGGATGCGGAATTGCTGCGAGCCTTCGCCCTCGAACGACATCACGGCATCGACCATGTGCTCGACGACGCGGGGGCCGGCGATCTGGCCGTCCTTGGTAACGTGGCCGACCAGGATCACGGCGGCGCCGGTGCGCTTGGCAAAGCGAATCAGTTCGCCGGCCGAGCCGCGGACTTGCGTCACCGTGCCCGGCGACAGCTTCGACAGTTTGCGTCCACATGGTCTGGATCGAGTCGATGACCAGAAGCTGCGGCGTTACGCCTTGCGACAGTGTCGCGACGATATCTTCGACCGATGTTTCGGCCGCGACCTCGACCGCGGCTTCGGCCAAGCCGAGCCGTTCGGCGCGCAGCCGCACCTGAGCCACCGCCTCTTCGCCGGAAATGTAGACGGAGCGGTGCTTGTTGCGCGCGAAGGCCGCCGCAACGTCGAGCAGCAACGTCGATTTGCCGATTCCCGGATCGCCGCCGAGCAAGAGTACCGAGCCGCGCACCAGACCGCCGCCGGTCACGCGGTCGAATTCGGCAATGCCGGACGGCAGCCGCGGCGCTTCATCGCCCGAGCCGCCCTTGATCTGTTCGATCGCGAACGGCCGTCCTTTGCGCGACGAGCGGCGCGGCCCCTCGGCGCCTTCCTCGACGATCGAATTCCATTCGCCGCACGACTTCGCATTTGCCGGCCCAGCGCGGCGTCGCCGCACCGCAACTCTGACAGACGAAGTTCTGTGCGCGCGCGGCCATCTTATGCGCCGCGATAGACGAGATGGCAGCGGGGGCCCAGTCGCGTGAGAATTTCGTAGCCGATGGTGCCGGCGGATGCGGCGACATCGTCGACGCCGATGTCGCCGCCGATCAGTATCGCGTGCTCGCCGCGATGCACGGCGCCGTGGGGAAGATCGGTAATATCGATGCAGACGAGGTCCATCGAGATCCGGCCGACGATCGGGCAGCGTTTTGCCGGCGACGATGGCCGCGCCGCCGGGATGCTCGTCGGTGCCGCTGCCTGCGCGCAACGAGCCCGTCGGCGTAGCCGAGCGCGACCACGGCAATCCGCGTCGGGCGCTTTGCCGTCCACGTCGCGCCGTAACCGACCGTTTCGTCAGCGCGCGACATTGCGCAATCTGCAAAATGCGGCCGGTCAATTCGACGACATTCTGCATCGGATTGGGCCTGCCGGGCGTGGGATTGACGCCGTAGAGCGCTGCCCCCGGCCGCGCCAGATCGAAATGCGCAGCGTCGCCGAGAAAGATGCCGGACGAATTGGCGAGCGAGGCCGGAATGCCGGCATAGAGCATGTGCAGCTCGCGAAACAATTTGATCTGCGCGGCATTGAGCGGATGATCGGGCGTGTCGGCGCAGGCGAGGTGGCTCATGATCAGCGCGATGCCGTGATTTTCGGTTTGCGCGCGCGGCGCCAAAGCCGCGGCTTCGTCCGGCGCAATGCCGAGCCGGCGCATGCCGGTATCGATATGCAGAGCGGCGCCGCCGCGCCAGGCATGGGCGCTGACGAAGGCGTCCCATTCGGCAAGCTCGGTGGTCGAATTGATCACCGGCCGGGCGTTGATCTCGATGAAACGCGTCGCCCCAGTCCGGCGTAAAGCCGTCGAGCACATAAATGTCGGCGTCGCCGGCGCGCGAGCGCACCGAGCGCGCTTCGGCGATGTCGGCGACAAAGAATGTCTTGCAGCCGGCCTTGGCAAGCGTCGCGGTCACGGGCTCGAGCCCAAGGCCATAGGCATTGGCCTTGACGACGGCGCCGCATTCGACGGTGAGAAGCTCGCGCTTGAGCGTGCGCCAATTGGCCTCGATCGCGGCGAGATCGATGGTCAGCGTGCCGCCGGTCTCAGGCGCTGCCGGGGCGGGTGCCGGTTCCGAGATTGGGATCTGCGCGGGCCATGACCGCGTTATGGCCGCTGCCGCGGCGGGGGTAAAGCGGGTCGGCGCACCGCGCGGAAATTCGGCCTAGAAACTCGGCCGATGCGTCGTGTCGAGATTGGCAAAGCGCGTGACCGCGGCGTCGAACTGCAATTCGACCGTGCCGGTCGGTCCATGGCGCTGCTTGCCGATGATGACTTCGGCCTTGCCCTCGACGCGCTCGCCTTCCGCCAGCCATTCGGCGAACTTTTCCCGGTTGGCCTCGGTGGGCTTGCGCATCTGGTGATAATATTCCTCGCGAAACACGAACATCACGACGTCGGCGTCCTGTTCGATCGAGCCTGATTCGCGCAGGTCGGAAAGCTGCGGGCGTTTATCGTCGCGGCTTTCGACTTGGCGCGACAATTGCGACAGCGCCAGGATCGGAATGTTGAGCTCCTTGGCAAGCGCCTTCAGCCGCGTGGTGATTTCGGTGATTTCCTGCACGCGGTTTTCGCTGGAGCGGCGCGACGAGCCGTGCAGAAGCTGCACGTAGTCGATGACCAGGAGATCGAGCCCGCGCTGGCGCTTGAGCCGCCGCGCCCGCGCCGCCAATTGCCCGATCGACAGACCGCCGGTTTCGTCGACAAAGAACGGCAGGTTCTGCAACTCGATTGAAACGTCCTTGATCTTCTCGAAATCGCCTTCGTCGATGCCGCCGCGGCGGATCTTGTTCGACGGGATTCCGGTCTGCTCGGCGATGATACGGGTGGCAAGCTGCTCGGCCGACATTTCCAGCGAGAAGAAGCCGACGATGCCGCCATTGGCGGCTCGCCGTTTGGCCGTCGGCGCGCGTTTCGCCGGCACGTAAGCTTTGGCGACATTGTAGGCGATATTGGTGGCGAGCGCGGTTTTGCCCATGCCGGGGCGGCCGGCGAGAATGACCAGATCGGACTGCTGCAGGCCGCCCATCCGCGCGTCGAGATCGGTCAGGCCGGTCGCGAGCCCGGACAGGCTGCCGTCGCGCTGATAGGCGCGCGCCGCCATGTCGACCGCGGTGGTGAGCGCCTGGGCGAAGCGCTGAAAGCCGGAATCGTAGCGGCCGGTCTCGGCGATTTCGTAGAGTTTGCGCTCGGCGTCCTCGATGTGGCTGCAGCGGCGTCGAGTTCGACCGGAGCGTCATAGGCGAGATTGACCATATCCTCGCCGATCGTGATCAGGTCGCGGCGGATCGAAAGGTCATAGACGGTGCGGCCGTAATCCTGGGCATTGATGATTGTCGTCGCCTCGGCGGCGAGCCGCGCCAGATATTGGTTGACCGAGAGGCCGGCGATGTCGACGTCGCCCGGCAAGAACGTCTTCAACGTCACCGGCGTCGCGAGCTTATTGGCGCGGACAAGTCCGCCGGCAAGCTCGTAAATGCGCTGATGGATCGGTTCGAAGAAGTGCTTCGGCTCGAGGAAGTCGGAAACGCGGTAGAACGCCTCGTTATTGACGAGGATAGCCCCAAGCAGCGCCTGCTCGGCCTCGATATTGTGCGGCGCGGTGCGGAACGTCGGTTCCGGCGGAGCCTGTTTGCGTGCTGTCGAATCGAATGCTGGCATGGTCCCGATCAAAGAATCGTAGGCTATGGCCGTTTTACGGCGCATGGCGCGTTTATCGTGGCTACTCAACATCGCGGATCACTCAACGAAAGCGGCGCTCAAGAGGCCGCACTCCCCAGCGCAATCGCAACCGTCACGCAACAGGGACGCTCTCGATAGTCCTATGGCGCCGCGATTGGAAATGCTCATTGCCGCTGTCCCCACTAACCACCGTCACCGCGGGACAGCGCCGATAGATTCCGATTACGCTTGACGCGGGCGGCATTAGGCGACGGAACGCGGCAGCTACTCGCCGGCGAGACGCAACGGCACAGCATGGCGAGCCTCGAGGGCGCGCAAACGCGCTTCCTCGCGCGCGATGTAATCGCGCGTCGCCGGTGCGACGCCCTTGCGCTTGGCCATCTGGATCTGGAACACCACCATGTCGCACTCGCGAAACGCCATTTCGGAGCAGGCGAGGTAGAATTCCCACATGCGCACGAAGCGCTGATCGTAAAGCCGCTTCACGACTTCGTCGCGGTGCGCGAGAAAGCGCTCGCGCCAGGCCTTGAGCGTCTCGGCGTAATGCAGTTGCAGGACTTCGACATCGGTGACGACGAGCTGCGCGCGCTCGATCGCCGGCAGAACTTCGGACAAAGCCGGGATATAGCCGCCGGGAAAGATATATTTGGCAATCCAGGGATTGGTGATGCCGGGTGGGCTGGAGCGGCCGATCGTGTGCAGCAGCGCCGATGCCGTCGTCGGCGAGAAGCTTCGCGCATTTGCTGAAGAAAGTGTCGTAAAAGCCGACGCCGACATGTTCGAACATGCCGACCGATACGATGCGGTCGAATTGGCCGTCGACGTCGCGATAGTCGATGAGGCGGAAGTTCGTGTCTTGCGTCAGGCCGCGCTCGAGCGCGCGGTTCTGTGCGATCTGGAACTGCTCTTGCGACAGCGTAATGCCGGTGACTTTGGCGCCGGCAATTTCGGCGAGATAGAGCGCAAGCCCGCCCCAGCCGCAGCCGATGTCGAGCACCTTGGCGCCGGGCGGCAGCCGCAGCTTGGCCGCCAGATGGCGCTTTTTGGCCAGTTGGGCGTCGTCGAGCGACTGGTCGGGCGTGTCGAAATAGGCGCAGCTATATTGCTGGTCGCCGTCGAGAAACAGCGAATAGAGCCTGCCGTCGAGGTCGTAATGATGGGCGACGTTCTGGCGCGACCGCGACCGCAGATTGTATTGCTGCAAGCCGGCGGAACAGATAGCGGACAAGTCGCGGCAGCCAAGCCCAATTCGACGTCCCGTTGTGCTCCTGGCGCAGCAGAACCGCCAGCACATCGGCGATCGAGCCGCGCTCGACGACGAGCCTGCCGTCCATATAGGCTCTCGCCGAGCTTCAATTCGGGATCGAACAGCACCGCGCGTTCCGCCGCCGCGGTGGTAAAGCGCACCGCGACCGGCGGTCCGCTACCGTCGCCCAGGGTATAAGTGGAGCCTCCCGCCGTCGTGACTTTAAAGGACCCGCGGCGAATGAACCTACGCAAAAATATAAGCAGCAACCGATCCACGGCCGCCTCCACGCTTCACCAAATCTCCTTGCGCAATCCCCCTCGCGCAAAATGCTACAGTTGGCGCTACGTCCCGCTTTGCGACGATTTTTGCCGCTCAATCGGCCTATCGCGCTCCAATGTCTCGTAGGTTGCCGTCATTAAAACAAAATCCTCGTTGACCAGCAATGCCGCGAAGGTATGACTGTCCGCCGCAATGCCGGCCTCGCATTTGGCGTTTTGGTTCAAGTATGATCGCTAGACTAGAAAGCCCGGGGAGATCTGTGTGTTCCGCCGTCTTGTGCCGCTGATCGGCCTTGGCCGCATGGTTTTCGCCGCAGTTTTCGCCGGATGGATTTTCGTCCTTTCGGCCGCTCCGGCGCGTGCCCAGGTCAATATCGACCAGGGCAAGTCGCCGGCCGAGATCTTCGCGAACGATTGCGGCGACCTGCCACAAGACCGCGAAAGGGCTTGGCCAACGGCCAGAACAGCGCTCATGCTGGCGAGCTTTCTGCGCGAGCACTACACGTCGAGCCCCCAGCAGGCCGCCTCGCTTGCGGCCTATGTTCTCGGCGCGGGGAGTGGGCCGCCGCCTTCGGCAAGTCTGAAGCCCGGGTGGGTGAGCCCAAAACCGGGGAGGCTAAAGCGGGCGAACCTAAGCCGGGTGAGAAGGCCGGCGACGTCCGGGGCGTCCGGAGCCGCTTCGAGCGCGAAACTGCAGCAGCCTTCGGATCAGACACCAAAATTGAGGCAGAGCCGGTGGCCGAGCCAATCCGGCCGCGCCAGGGCATAAGCCCGCCGGAAAACATGAGCCGCGGCCGGTCACCGCAAGCCGGGGCTCAAGGCAGGAGCCGGAAACTCCGCCGCCTGCACCGCAGGCGGCGCCCATCGCTACGCCTGAGACTGCGCCGGTCGCCACGGCGCCCGCAATGCCACGCCGGCCACGACCGAGCCGGGTGCGCCGGCCGAGCCGCCGCCCGCGGCTACGGCTGCCGCGCCGAGTGCCGTTCCGGAGCGGGTCCCACGCCAAGCGCCGCGATGTCGAGCCCGGACGGAGGCTCGTCCGCCAGCGCGGCCGCGCCGGCCGAGGCGCCGTCAAGCGACAGCGCGCCGGTTCCGCGCGACAATATTCCAGACTGAGAAAAATCCGGCCCAGCTTGACCAGCGCCAAGCCTGGCTGAGTAAAAAGCCTGGCTGAGCCTGATCTGGGGGGCCGGATTATTTGGTGTCGGCTGCGGGCGCGGCTTCGGCCGCGTCCTCGCTTCTTCCGCCTTTGCGGCTTCGCCGGCGCCCGGCTCGAAGAACGCCTCCGCTGCAACGACCGCGGCTTCTTGCTCGGTCGGCTCGCGCAACTGCGTCACGTCCTCGCCGCGGCGCGATCCGCGCCGCCTCGTCCTCGTTGCGGGCGACGATGATCGTGATCGACGTCTCGATCTCCGGATGCAGCGTCGAGCGGAACCTTGTGCTGGCCGATCGTCTTGATCGGCGTGTTGAGCGCGATCTGATTGCGGGTGACCTGGAACCCGGACGCGGCGATCAGGCACACCAGATCGCGCGGCGACACCGAGCCGAACAGCTGGCCCGATTCCGAGGCCTGGCGCAGCACGGTGAAGCTCTTGCCGTCGATCTTCTCGGCGACTTGAGCGGCCTCGGCTTTGAGCGTGGCGGAGCGGGCCTGCAGGTCGCCCTTCATGCCTTCGAAACGCGTGCGGTTCTCGTCGGTGGCGCGCAGCGCCTTGCCATGCGGCAGCAGGAAATTGCGGGCAAAGCCGTCTTTCACGCGCACCACTTCGCCCATCTGGCCGAGCCGCGAGATGCGTTCGAGGAGGATCACTTCCATGTCGGCCTCCTTTAGCGGATCACGTAGGGCAAGAGGCCCAGGAATCGCGCGCGCTTGATCGCCTGGGCGAGTTCACGCTGCTTCTTCGCCGAAACGGCGGTGATGCGGCTCGGCACGATCTTGCCGCGCTCCGAGACGAAACGCTGCAACAGCTTGACGTCCTTGTAGTCGATCTTGGGCGCGTTGGCGCCCGAGAACGGGCAGCTCTTGCGGCGGCGGAAGAACGGACGGCGGCCGCCCGCGCCTTGCGGTGACATGGCCATGGTCATTCCTCCGTTGCGGTTTCGGCGTCCGTCGGCGGCATCGCGTCGCGCCGCGCCGGTCACGCGCGATCGCCGCGGTCGCCACGATCACCGCCAAACGATCGCCGCCACCACCAAACGGTCGCCGCGGTCGCCACAGATCGCCGCGGCGCTCGTCGCGGTCACGATCGCGCTCGGCGCGCCGCATCATGGCGGAGGGGCCTTCCTCGAGCGCTTCGACCCTGATGGTGAGATAGCGCAGCACGTCTTCGTTGAGCCGCTCCAGCCGCTCGATTTCGTTGATCGCCGCCGGCGGCGCGTCGAGATCCATCAGCGTGAAATGGGCCTTGCGGTTCTTGCGCAGCCGATAGGAGAGGGACTTCACGCCCCAATATTCGGTCTTCTTGATCGATCCGCCGAGGCCTTCGATGACGCCCTTCAATTGCGCGGTCAATTCCTCGACCTGCTGCGCGCTGGCGTCCTGGCGCGCAAGATAGACGTGTTCATAGAGCGGCATGGCTGCCCTTTCCTCATTCGTCGTGCTCGCCCAGGCGCGAAGCCCCTCGAACCCTTCGGGAAAGGCTCGAATGCTCTGAAGGCGGGGACACCGGACGCCGGACCCGAAAGCCAGCAGTAGCCCTGCCGCTACGAAAGATAATCGTCATAACCGCGGCCGTCCGTTCAGCCCCCGGCCGGGGTCGAGCGGAAGGCGGCCTTATACGCGGCAAAGCGAGAAAGGCAAGAGCCAGAGGCCGTTTTGAGCGCCGGCCCAGGGCGGCCTAAGGGCCGGCTTAGGCCGCCATGGCGGGCGTCCGCGTTCTGGATCAGTTCGGCAAGCCGGACCGCGAGTTCGACGCCCTCGCGCAATTGCTTGTCCTCGGCCGGCGGTAGACCGACTGGGCCGTTCGCCGCGCTTTTGGATCCTGGCGAGCAGCGTTTCGAGGTTCTGCGCGAGCAGCTTCTGGCGGAATGCCGGATCGGAGCGCGCGCGCGCGAGGTCGCATCGGTGACCGGCGAAAACTGCTCATCACGAAACGCTCTTAAGACGCTCTCATTGCGCACAAACCCCATTGGGCGACCTGTCGGTCAATTCCCGATCTTATCAATCCACGGTTGTTGCTTTGTTACTGGGGCAGCCTTGGCCGCGAATCCCTTGACATCTCGGCTACTCGCGGTATCTTTCGCCCCTTCCTGAGACGGCGACTCTGCAAGGGGCGGCATGAAGTCAATGACTACGGCGTTTGTTTTTCCCGGTCAGGGCAGCCAGACCGTCGGCATGGGCAAGGCGCTCGCCGACGCTTTTCCGAGCGCGCGCGGCGGTCTTCGAGGAAGTCGACGCGGCTCTCGGCGAGCGGCTCAGCGACATTATTTGGAACGGCCCGGGCGAAACGCTTACGCTGACGGAAAACGCCCAGCCGGCGCTGATGGCGGTCTCGCTTGCCACGATGCGCGTGCTTGAAGAAGAGGCCGGCGTCGATCTCGCGCGCGACGCGGCTTTCGTTGCCGGACATTCGCTCGGCGAATATTCGGCGCTTGCCGCAGCGCGCGCGCTCTCGATCGCCGATGCCGCGCGGCTGCTGCGTATCCGCGGGCGCGCCATGCAGAAGGCGGTTCCGGTCGGCGAGGGCGCCATGGCGGCTCTCATCGGGCTCGAGCTTGGCGATGTGCAAATCGATCGCGGCCGAGGCGGCAAGCGCGGGTGTCTGCGCCGCGGCCAACGACAATGGCGGCGGCCAAGTTGTGCTGTCGGGCGACAAGCTCGCGGTCGAGCGCGCGGTGGAAGTCGCCAAGGCGCGCGGCGCCAAGCGGGCGATGCTGCTGCCGGTCTCCGCGCCCTTCCATTGCCCGCTGATGCAGCCGGCCGCCGACGCCATGGCGCGAAGCGCTTGACGAAAGTCACGGTCAATCCGCCCGTCGTTCCGCTCGTTGCCAATGTGCTGGCGCGGCCGATCAGCGATCCGCCGCAGATCGTGCAAGTGCCTCGTCGAACAGGTCACCGGCACGGTGCGCTGGCGCGAATCCATTCATGTTCATGGCGCAGGCGGGCGTGACGTCGTTCTACGAGGTCGGCGCCGGCAAAGTGCTCACGGGCTTGATCAAACGCATCGCCGAGGCCGCAACCGCGTCCTCGATCGGCATGCCAGACGATATCGGCCGGTACAAAGCGGCGCGCGGCTAAGGCCTATGCGCGTTCGAGAGCAGGGCAGGAGACCAGATGTTCGATCTCACCGGAAAGACCGCGCTCGTGACCGGCGCGACGGGCCCGATCGGCGGCAGCATCGCCCGCACCCTGCATGCCCAGGGCGCGACACTCGCGATCTCCGGAACCCGGCGCGAAGTTCTCGACAAGCTTGCCGCCGAACTCGGCGACCGCGTGCACGTCTTGCCCTGCAATCTCGCCGATCCGGCCGAAACCGAAGCGCTTGTGCCGCGCGCCGAGGAAGTCATGGGCCAGCTCGACATTCTGGTCGCCAATGCCGGCGTCACCCGCGACAATCTGCTGGTGCAATTGCGCGATGAGGACTGGGATCAGGTCATCGCCATCAATCTGACCGCGACGTTCCGCCTGGCGCGCGCCGCGGTGCGCGGCATGATGCGGCGGCGGTTCGGCCGCGTCATCGCGATCACCTCGGTGGTGGGCGCGACCGGCAATCCCGGGCAGGGCAATTATGTCGCCGCCAAAGCCGGCATCACCGGCATGATCAAGGCGATGGCGCAGGAATATGCCAAGCGCGGCGTGACCGCCAATTGCGTCGCGCCCGGATTCATCGTCACGCCGATGACCGACAAGCTCAACGACAAGCAGCGCGAAGTCATCGTCGCGAAAATTCCCGGCGAACCGCGCCGGAACGACGGAAGAGGTCGCGGCCGCGGTCGCTTTTCTGGCTTCGAACGAAGCCGGCTACATGACCGGCCAGACGTTGCATGTGAATGGCGGAATGGCCATGATTTAAGTCATGATTTGAAGGCGATAGGACCGCTGCGGACGGGATGCCGCCCGCGCTGGTCAACGCTTTTGAAGTGTGGTAACCGAACGAAAATCGGGCTGGGGGAGCCGGAATGCCGGAGCGCGGGGCAACATCGTCCGCCTCTGATCGGTGTCGACCCAATTGAGCTTGTCGGCCCCCGTCGACAGGTTCAATGAAGAAGCTTGTGCAACGAAGATCCGAGACTAGGTTGCGAGACCAGTTGATTGGGTCGCGTTGAAAGATGAGGTTGGAACGATGAGTGACATTGGCGAGCGGGTGAAGAAAATCGTCGTTGAGCACCTCGGCGTCGAGCCCGACAAGGTGACGGAAAACGCCAGCTTCATCGACGATCTCGGCGCCGACAGCCTCGACACCGTCGAGCTCGTCATGGCGTTCGAGGAAGAATTCGGCTGCGAAATTCCCGATGATGCGGCCGAAACGATTTTGACGGTGGGCGACGCGATCAAGTTTCTCGAAAAGAACGCGAAAAGCTGACCGCCGGTCTTTGCTGCCATGGTCTTTGCTGCCAATCACCTTATGAATTGGGCACGATACCGCGGCAATCGCGCACGAAACTGCGCGGGCGGACATGTGGACAATTCGCGAACAGATTCGGTGCGCGTAGCCTCGTTGGCATTCTCGAATGCGAGGCGTGGCGGGAGCGCCCTTGATGAGACGCGTTGTCGTCACAGGTCTCGGTTTGGTGACGCCGCTTGCGCTGCGGAGTCGAGCAAACATGGCAGCGCCTCACTCGCCGGCGAGAGCGGCATCAGCGCGCATCGAGAAATTCGACGTCTCCGACATCACCTGCAAGATCGCCGGCCAGGTTCCGCGCGGCGACGGCTCCGACGGCACCTTCAATCCCGACGAATGGATGGAGCCCAAGGAGCAGCGCAAGGTCGACGACTTTATTGTCTTCGCCATGGGGGCTGCGACCCAGGCGCTCAATGACGCCGATTGGCATCCGCGCGACTACGACGACCAGATCGTCAGCGGCGTTCTGATCGGGTCCGGCATCGGCGGCGTCGAAGGCATTGCCGAGACGGCGCTGATGTTGCGCGACCGCGGTCCGCGCCGGGTGTCGCCGTTCTTTATTCCCGGCCGGCTGATCAATCTCGCCTCCGGCTATGTGTCGATCGCGCATTCGCTCAAGGGCCCCAATCATGCCGTGGTCACCGCATGCTCGACCGGCGCGCATGCCATCGGCGACGCCGGCCGGCTGATCGCGCTCGGCGACGCCGACGTGATGGTGGCGGGCGGCACGGAATCGCCGGTCAATCGCATTTCGCTTGCCGGCTTTGCGGCGTGCCGGGCGCTGTCGACCGGATTCAACGACACGCCGGCAAAAGCGTCGCGGCCCTATGACCGCGACCGCGACGGCTTCGTCATGGGCGAGGGCGCGGGCGCCGTGGTGCTCGAAGAATACGAGCACGCCAAAAAGCGCGGCGCGCGCATCTATGCCGAACTCGTCGGCTACGGTTTGTCCGGCGACGCCTATCACATCACCGCGCCGGCCGAGGACGGCGACGGCGCATATCGCTGCATGATGGCGGCGATTCGCCGCGCCGGCATTTCGGTGGGCGATATCGACTATATCAATGCGCACGGCACCTCGACGCCGGTCGGCGACGAGATCGAGCTCAAGGCGGTCGAGCGCGTTGTCGGCAATGCCGCCGGCCGCATCTCGATGTCGTCGACCAAATCCTCGATCGGGCATCTGCTCGGCGCCGCCGGAGCGGTCGAGGCGATCTTCTGCCTGCTCGGCGATGCGCGATGAGATCGTGCCGCCGACCATCAATCTCGACAATCCGTCGGTCACGACCGCGATCGACCTCGTGCGCGCACAAAGCGCAAAAGCGGCCGATCAATATCGCGCTGTCCAATTCGTTCGGGTTTGGCGGCACCAATGCGTCGCTGGTGTTCCGCAGCCTCGGCGCAATAGGCAATGGATCACCGTTCCGCCATATTTGCTCCTCACTCGCCTGCGATCCACTTGTTGATTTGCCTCCGCCCCAGCACTGGGCAGACCGGGCAGAATCTGCGAACATTGCTTTGCGTTGGGCGGGGCTTTCTCCCAAAGTCGATGATGCAGCTTGTAAAAGTGGACACCCGGCGGTGACAGAATCCAATCCACCGCCCGACGGCAACGAGCGACCTGCGCCAACTTTACGGCCGGCCGCCGCGCGCGCCGCCGACAAACCCACTGCACAATCTGCAACTCCGTCGCCGCGACCCGCGATGCCGACGGTCGGCGATCTGCTCACACCGACATCCGCGTCCGCGACGCCGCGCGCAGCGGCGAGACCAGCCGTGCCGTCGCCAAACACCGCGACAAATCCTGCGCCGGATCCTGCGCCACGCCAGCCACCAAGTGTCGGCGATCTGCTGAAACCGGCGCCGGCGCCGATGGCGGCGCGGCCGGCGAATGGATCTGCGGCGACGCCACCTTCTACCGCCCGCCCCGGGTCGCCATCTATCCCGACTGCTGCGATACGCCCGGCAGCGCCCGCACCGGCCGCGGCAACGCCTCGTGCGGCGGCAACGGCTGCACCGACGCCGCGTCCCGCAGTGACACAACGAACCGCACCGCTGCCACCCGGATCGCAGTCTGCGCCGCAGGCTGCAATCCCGCCACGGGCGCGCGAGCAAATCAAGAAGCCGCTCGGCGCCGGCGATCCGGTGCCGCCGATCTCAGATCGCGTAGCGAAGGGAATAGGCGCGGCGCCGATCGAAATCAAACAACATCAACCGCATCAATCCGCGCAGCCCGCGCACCGCGATCGAGCCGGATACGGTCGATTTGCCGGCGCGCCGTTCGGCCGGTGCCCGCCATCCGCTGGTCGTCATCGGCAACGCGGTCATCAGCATCTTCGTGCTGTTGGCCATCGTATCGGGTGTTCTGCTCTTTGTCGGCAAACAGCGGTTCGAACAGCCGGGGCCGCTGGCGCAGGATACCATCGTCAATATCCCGAAGGGCTCCGGCATGCGCGACATTGCCGACGTCCTGCAGCGTCGAGGCGTGATCGACCAGCCCTATGTGTTCATCGGCGGCGTGATGGTGCTCAAGGCGCGCGAGGATCTCAAGGCCGGCGAGTACCAGTTCAAGGCGCATGCGAGCCTGCGCGATGTCGTCGCGACCATGGTCGAAGGCAAGGTCGTCGAGCACCAGGTCAGCGTTCCGGAAGGTCTTACGTCCGAGCAGATCGTCGCCCGCCTGTCGGACGACAACGTTCTGATCGGCGATATCAAGGCAAATTCCTCGCGAGGGGACATTGCTGCCCGATACATATGATTTCACCCGCGGCGTGACCCGCGATCAGATGATCCAGCGCATGCAGCAGGCGCAGCAGCGCCTGGTCAAGGAGATTTGGGACCACCGTTCGCCCGATCTGCCGCTGAAATCGCCGGACCAGCTTGTCGTGCTGGCGTCCATCGTCGAGAAGGAAACCGGCAAACCCGACGAGCGCACGCGCGTCGCCGCCGTCTTCGTCAATCGGCTGAAGCAGAACATGAAGCTGCAATCCGACCCGACGATCATCTACGGCCTGGTCGGCGGCAAGGGCACGCTCGGCCGGCCGATCACCAAAAGCGAGATCGAACAGCCGACGCCGTACAACACTTATGTCATCACCGGCCTGCCGCCGGGGCCGATCACCAATCCGGGCCGCGCCTCGCTCGAAGCCGCCGCCAATCCGGCGCGCACGCGGGAACTGTATTTCGTCGCCGACGGCACCGGCGGCCACGCCTTTGCCGAGACCTACGAGCAGCATCAAAAGAACGTCGCGCGGCTGCGCGCGATGGAAACCGATCAGAAAGATCAGGCGCCGCTCGATACGCAGATGAATTCGGCGCCGGCTTCGGCGTCCGCGGCCGCACCCGCTGCGGCGGCTGTCCCATCCACCGGGACTGCGGCGCCGTTGCGGGCGCCCGCGAAACCCCGACCGCAAAATCCGTCCATCGCCGCTCCCACGCGTTGATCGCGGCGTTCCGATTAAGCTTGCAGCGCACTTGTGACCGCGTGGGGCCGCCGTTAAGTTCGGCCGCGAAATCGATTCATCAGCCGCGATTGCAGCCGAACCGGGGGATGTCTTTTCATGGCGCAGAGCACTGCGCAGACTGTGGCGCTTTCGAGCATGACCGGATTTGCTCGCGGCCATGGCGTGTCCGGCCCTTATAGCTGGGCTTGGGAGATCAAATCGGTCAACGGCAAGGGGCTCGACCTGCGGCTGCGTTTGCCGCCCGGCTGGGACGCGATCGAAGTGCCGGTGCGCGCCCGCGCCGCGCAAGCACTGACCCGCGGATCGGTGCAAGCCAATCTGACCGTCGAACGCAGCGGCGCGGTGCCGGTCGTGCGCATCAATTCAGCCGTGCTCGACGCGGTCCTGGCGACGATGAAGCAGCTCGCGCCGAAGATGGAAGCATCGCCGCCGACCTTGGACGGATTGCTCGCGCTCAAGGGCGTCATCGAGGTCAGCGATTCCGAGGAACGCGAGGACGAGCGGCGCGGCGCCGAGGCCGCGGTGACCGCAGGTTTTGCGACGGTCATCGATGCGCTCGGCGAGATGCGCCGCCATGAGGGCGCGGCGCTCGGCCGGGTGTTGTCGGCGCGCCTCGACGAGATCGCCGCGCTCGCGCAGCGCGCCGACAAATCGCCGGCCCGCCAGCCGGAAGCGATCCGCGCGCGGCTTGCCGAACAGATCGCAACGCTTGCTGGAGCAATCCGAGCGTTTCGACCCCGACCGGCTGCATCAGGAAGCGATCATGATGGCGTCCAAGGCCGACGTGCGCGAAGAACTCGACCGCCTGGCGGCGCATGTCGCCCAGGCGCGCCATCTGATCGGGCAGGGCGGCGCCGTCGGCCGCCGCCTCGATTTTCTCGCGCAGGAATTCAACCGCGAAGCAAATACTTTGTGCGCCAAGGCGAACGACGTCGAACTGACGAATATCGGCCTTGAGCTCAAAGTCGCGGTCGAGCAATTCCGCGAGCAGGTGCAGAACGTGGAATAGACCATGGCGGGGCCGCGGCGAAATCAAAAGAGAATTGCGCGGCGCGGCCTGATGTTCGTCTTGTCGTCGCCGTCCGGCGCCGGCAAGACGACGCTGTCGCGGCTATTGCTCAAATCCGATCGCAAGATCGCGCTGTCGGTGTCGGTGACGACGCGGCCGAAGCGGCCCGGCGAGATCGACGGACGCGATTATCACTTCATCGATCGCGGCCGTTTCGATGCCATGGTGAAGAAGAACGAATTGCTGGAATGGGCCGAAGTCTTCGGCCATAGCTACGGCACGCCGCGCCGGCCGGTGATCAAGGCCTTGGCCGACGGCCGCGACGTTTTGTTCGACATCGATTGGCAAGGCACGCAGCAGCTTCGCGAAAAAGCGCGCGACGATCTGGTCAGCGTGTTCATCCTGCCGCCGACGGCGAAGGAACTGGAGCGGCGGCTGAAGACCCGGGCGCAGGACAGCAGGACTGTCATCGGGGCGCGCATGGCCAAGGCCGGCGGCGAGATGAGCCACTGGCCGGAATACGACTACGTCATCGTCAATAGCGACAAGGACGAGGCTTTTGCCGAAGCGCGCGCGATCCTCGCCGCGGAACGGCTCAAGCGCGAGCGGCAGATCGGTCTTTCCGGTTTCGTGCGCAGCCTGCAAGCAAAACTGTAGCCCCTGCCGGCGTGTCCTAGACCGTGATCCGATTTTATTGAATCGGATCAGGGTCCAGATTTTACGTTTGAGCATGATCTTTTCCGACCTTCCTTCGTCCGCCGAAGCGGGCTTCGCGAAGGCGGGAAACCGGTTTCCGCTTTTCGGGATCATGCTCTAGCACGCGAGCACAGTGCGGCCGACGACGCGCCCCGCGCGCAGCGCCTCGAGCGAAGCCTGCGCCTCCTTGAGCGGACGGTCGTGCGTCGGGATGGTCGTAAGCTTGCCGGTGCGCGCCAGGTCGATAAGCTCGCGCGCCTCGGCGAGCGTGCCGGTGATCGAGCCCTCGATCGTCATCGCCTTGATCGGGATCATGGCGGCGGCGATCGAGAAATTGCCGCCGAGCAGTCCGGTCACGATGACGTTGCCGCCGCGCGCGAGCACGCCGGTCGAAAATTGCAGCGATTTGTCGGAGCCGACGAAGTCGCAGGCCGCGAGCACGCCGCCGGTCGCCGCCATGACCGCGCGCCGCGCTTGCGGATCGGACGGATCGAAGGCCAGCGCCGCGCCGGCCGCGAGCGCCGCCGCGCGTTTTTCCGGGTCGATGTCGGCGACGATCGGCGCCTGGCGAAACAGCACGCGGGCGATGGCAAGCCCCATCATGCCGACGCCGCCGAGCCCGACCAGCAGCACCGGCAGCGTCTTTGTTGCGGACGGCGAGCCGCTTGAGCGCCGCATAGGCGGTCAGCCCCGAGCACATCAGCGGCCCGGCGAAGAACGGCGACAGCGGCGCGTAGTCGAGAAGATAGCGCGGATGCGGCACCAGGACATGCGTGGCATAGCCGCCGTCGACGGCGACGCCGAGGTGATGATGATTGGAGCACAAATTCTCGTTGCCGGCGCGGCAGGCGGCGCATGTGCCGCAGCCGATCCATGGATAGACCGCGACGCGATGGCCGACCACCGCGCCGTCGGCCGCGTCGCCGGCGGCTTCAATAGTGCCGGCGATCTCATGGCCGAGCGTGAACGGCAGCGTGCGGTCTTTGGTGATGTCGAGCTGCTTGCCGCCGCCCAGATCGAAATAGCCGTCCTGGATGTGCAGGTCGGAATGGCAGACGCCGCAACATTCCACGCGCACCAGAACTTCGCTGCCGCGCGGGGCCGGGCGATCCGCGATGGTCTCGCACAGCGGCTGACCATAGGCGACGAGCGATTGGCGATGAAATTTGCTCATTGACGCTTTTGCCTTTCAAGGGCCGGACGCGCAGACATCATGCCTCTAGACCGTGATCCAATTCAATGAATCGGATCACGGTCGAGTTTTCGTTTGAGCATGATCTTTTCCGAAAACCGGCTTCCACTTTTCGGGATCATGCTTCAACGCGGCTCGCGGCGAGAGCCTGCGCCAGCGCCACAAATCCCGCGACGGGAATCTCCTCGGCCCGTGCCGTCGGTTCGAGCCCCGCGGCTTCGAGGAGCGCCGCCGCATCCGCGCCGAGCGAACGCAGGCTCTGCCGCAGCATTTTGCGCCGTTGCCCGAACGCGGCCTGGGTGACCCGCTCCAAGAGCTTGCGATCGCACGGCGAGCGGCTCCGCGCGCGGCACGATACGCACGATCGAGGATGTGACTTTCGGCGGCGGCACGAAGGCCGAGGCGTTGACGTCGAACATGATCCGCGGCTCGCTGCGCCACTGCACCAGGACGGACAGCCGCCCGTAACTTTTCGAGCCATGCGCCGCGACGATGCGCTCGGCGACTTCGCGCTGGAACATGAGAACGGCGCAATCGTACCAGGGCGGCCACGGCTCGACGCAGAGCCAGCCGACGAGCAGCGCGGTTGCGATATTGTAAGGCAGATTGGCGACGATCCGCGCCGGGCCGTGGCGAAGCCGCTCGGCCGGATCGAAGGTCAGTGCGTCCGCGGCCGCGATATCGAGACGGCCCGGATAAAGCGCTGCGATCTCCTGCAAGGCTGCGATCGCGCGGTCGTCGCGCTCGACGGCAATGACGCGCGCGGCGCCGAGCGCGAGCAGCGCGCGGGTGAGCCCGCCGGGTCCGGGTCCGACCTCGAACACCGTGACGCCGTCAAGCGGTCCCGCGGCGCGGGCGATGCGCGCGGCGAGATTGAGATCGAACAAAAAATTCTGTCCGAGCGATTTCCTGGCGGTGAGACCGTGCCGGCGGATCACGTCCCGCAGCGGCGGCAGGCTGTCGAGCGCGCCGGTCATGAGCCAGTCACGAGCCGGGTCACGAGGCCGGCAAGCGTTCGGCGTTTTCCGCCGCGGCGAGCCGCTTCGCCAAACGCAGCGCCGCGATCAGGCTCGCCGGATCGGCGCCCCCGGTGCCGGCGATATCGAAGGCGGTGCCGTGATCGGGCGAGGTGCGCACGAAAGGCAAACCGAGCGTGACATTGACGGCGTGATCGAAGGCGAGCGTCTTGATCGGGATCAGTGCCTGATCGTGATACATGCACAAAGCCGCATCGTAGGTTGCGCGCGCCCGCTCGTGGAACAAGGAGTCGGCGGGCAGCGGTCCTCTGACGTCGATGCCGTCGGCCGCGAGCTGCGCCACGGCGGGCGCGACGATCGTGCCGTCCTCCTCGCCGAGATTGCCCGCTTCGCCGGCATGCGGATTGAGGCCGGCGATGACGAGACGCGGATGCCGGCAGCCCGAAACGCGCGCGACAGATCGCGAGCGACAATGCGGCCGGTCTCGACGATGAGCTCGGCCGAAAGCTTGCGGAAGATTTCCTTGAGCGGCAGATGGATCGTCACCGGCACGACGGCAAGCTCCGGCGACCACAGCATCATTACCGGGCGCAGCGCCTTTCCGGTCGCTTCCTGCACCAGTTTGGCCAGAAATTCAGTATGGCCGGGTTCGGCAAAGCCCCAATCGTAGAGCACGTTCTTGGCGATCGGATTGGTGACGACGGCTGACGCTGCGCCGGCCATGACGTCGGCCGTGGCGCGGCGGATCGAGGCGACGGCGGCCGGCGCGCTCGACCGGTCGGGATGGCCGGGTTCGGCACTGACCGCGACGTCGAGCGGCACGACCGGCAGCGCCGTCCGAAAGCTCGCGGCCGCCGATGCCGGCGTCACGGCGACGAGCGGCACATCGAGGCCGAGTTTCGCGGCGCGCCGGCGCAGGAAATCGGGGTCGGCGACGATGTAGAACGGCGCAATGTCGAGTTCGGCGCGCCGCCGCCAGATCGAAAGCGTGAGGTCGGGGCCGATGCCCGCGGGCTCGCCGAGCGTCAGGACAAGAGGTTGCACGATGTTTCTTCTACCGCACGATCCGCCAAGGAGAAATCGGTCCTCCCGCAAGACCATGTTCCAAGCAATATCGAACCATGATCGCAACGCCGACCTGGTCGTCCGGAGCGGTTCTCCTCCAAGTCTATGCGGTTCTGCGCCAAGTCTATCTGGGGGCTACAAGTCTATCTGCGGCTACAAGCCTATCTGGGGCTATTTGTACTCGATCATCGCCGCGCGCCGCAAATCCGCCAGATAGCGCTTGGCCCGGACGCCGAATTTCTGTTCGAACAGCTGGTCGCGCATTCTCTGCATGCCCGGCGCATCGTTTTTCGATTCCTTCTTGGAGCAGACCGCAAACATCTGGATTCCCTCGGAGGTCTGCTCGGGCGGTGTCAGATGGCCGACATCCGTCTTGTCCAGAATGCCGCGCAGTTCCTCGGAAAAATCCCCCGACAACTTGCTGACCGGATCGCGCACCGCGACCTCCTTGAGCGCGCGGGCAAAGGGAATGCCGGAAGTGCAATCGGCGAAGCGGCCGCGCAAGGCTTCCGCTTCGTGCTTGCGGGTGTCGAAGGCGGCATCGGGAGAGCCGTGGGGCACCACCAGAAGGACGGGGCGCAAGATGTATTCGTAGCCGACCTGATTGGTGTCATTGGGATCGTGCAGATGCATCTGTGCCTCGACGTCGCTGTCGGGAATTTCGAGGCTCGCCTTGTAGCGGCCGCGCACGAGACCGGACCAGGCCATTTGCGCGCGCAGCTTTTGCTTCAGCGTGGCCGCGCTCGCGCCGCCATTCGCCAGCAGTTGCGTCAGCTTCTGCGCGTCGCATGTTCATGTTGCTGGCCACGCCGTTGAAGGCTTCATTCACGTCGGAATCCGGCGGGTCGATGGTGTAGTGTTTGGCTTCGCGTATCTCCAAAATCTCGTCGATAAGGCCGTCGATCACCTCCTGGCGCGACGGCATCTTATGCGTGCTCATGAACGATGAATTTCGAACGCTGCTCGATGTCGAGCGCCGTAATCGGCTGACCGTCGACGAGCAGCACGACCGCCTGCGCGTCGGCCGCGGTACTGAACACGGGACCGAGGGCCAGTCCTGCCAGCAGGACAAGCACCGCCGTCATCTGCGCGCCATGGCGGGCGCGGACCGGGATCTGCGTCATCGCTTTCTGCTCTCCCTCAACCACCGGCGCGCCGCCGGCAGTTACCTCCTGTGCCCCCATTCCGGTCTGAATCATTGCTGCAGAATCATAGTTGCAGACCTGCGGCAAAATTTAGAACGAGGAGGCGATCGGCGCTAGGACATCTGGCCCCAGGGTCCGCAAGCTGAACTGGAACATGATCGTTGAGTTTCGGACCGGGGCCTGGGTCGGCGTATAGGTATAGCCCTCAAGCCAGTTCAACGACAACATGAAGCAGTCGTCGACATAGCCGAGCCCGACCCGCGTCTGGTCGAATTGGTCGTTGACGAGGTCGTACCGGGCGGAGCCGAGCACGATCCAGTTCGAGGTGACCTTGAATGACGCGCCGCCGAGAATGCCTTCACGGCGCGTCAGGAAGCCCAATTCCGGTTGCGCCGCATAGTCGCCGTAGAGAAGCTGCAGGGTCCAGCGCTCGAAATTGGCGCGGCTTTCGAATTCGAGGCGTTGCGGTGTGAAGGTCTGCTGGTCGAAGCGGGCGCGCGCGGTGAACGCGTAGACCGCGTTCGGCTGATAGCTGACGCGGCCGACATAGTCGGAAGCCCGCTTGTCGAGCCCGCTTTCAAGGCCGGTATTGGTGATGTCGCCCTGCTCGAATGAGTTCTGACCGAACAGCGAGTAGGACTCCCCGAACAGCACATTGAGCGAACCGGCGCGGTTGATCTGCGCGGTATATTGGAAGCCCACATTGGCGCGGCTGCCGCCTTCGACGCGGTCATAGCCGGAATATTTGTCGACCGAGAACAGATTGGTGTCGCTGAACACCAGGCTCTGCGCGTCTTCGTTGGGGAATTTGCCGATATCAGTTTCGTTGGGGCGGATGATGACCTGCGCGATCGGCTCGGCGGTCTGCGTGCCCCAGGGCTGGACGTCGACGAACGGGTAGCGATATTCCACGCCGACCGCCGGCATGGCGCGCACCAATTGGCTGTCGCCGGTGGCGATGTAATTCGACACGCCCGGCTGATCGTCGACCTGGAGCGACGCGACGTCGCCGCGCAATTGGAAGAATGGCGTGATCATCTGGCCGTTGTCGGTCACCAAGGTCCGGCGCCAATCGGCTTGCGCCGAGAAACGTGTGTAGGTTCCGGGTATTGCACGCAGCAAACAATTGGTCGGGATTGCGGTGTCGGCGGTCGGACTGGCGCAGCCGCCGCCGTTGGCGGCGGTCGTGTTGGTGGCGTCGAATTCCGCGTCCTGGCGGGTGAGGCTCGTGAGGTTGAATTTGTAACTGAATTCGCCGCCCAGCACTTGGTGTCCGAGCACATTGGAATAATCGAGGACCGGGTGAATGATCGGAATCTGCCCCTGATTGTCGAACTGGGAGAAGCCGAGATAATACATCGCACGGATGTCGAAATAGCTGCGGTCACCGGCGCCGGTCAGGTAAAGCTGCGACACGCCCTCCGACGCCAGCCCGGTTTGAAACGGATCGAAGGCGCCCGCGATTGAGCTGAGCTTATAGTCGTACAGGAACTGGCTGTCGGTCATGAGAATGCCGGTCCAGCCCCACGTCCATTTGTCGGTCAACGCGAATTGTCCCGCGGATTGGATCACGCCGCGGAAGGTATTCGCGGTCGGGCTCGACGGTCCGTCGCGGCTGGCGAAATAGCCGGGATCGAGCTGGAAAATGCCGGCGGCTTTGATCGAATACGATCCGTTGATCAGGCGATGCCGCCACTCGCCTTCGACCATCGCACCTTGCTTGGTCGTCAACAGCGTCGACAGAGTGAGATCGTAATTGGGCGCGAGCGCCCAAAAATATTTCGGTTCGATGCCGTAGCCGAACTGCGAGGTGCCGAACGAGATGTCCGGAAACAGAAATCCGCTCTTGCGCTTCACCGTCGGATCGGGCGCCGACATGAACGGGATATAGGCGAGCGGGACGCCGAAGAACTCGATGCGGGCGTCCTCGAAGTAGATCATCTTCTCGCTCTCGTCATGGATGATCCGGGCGGCCTGAACCTGCCAGAGCGGCGGTTTCTTCGGATCGTCCTTGCAAGGTTGGCACGCGGTATAGACGCCGTTTTGCAGGACCGTGTAATTGCCCTTCGAGCGATCGGCGCGGGACGCGGCGAAGCGCGTGTCGTCCACCGTCTCCAGCCGCAGCGAATTGACGAAGCCGTCGCGATAGTCGTCGGTCAGATCGATCTTCTGGCCATAGGTGATCTTGCCGTCCGGCTCGGTCAGCCTGACATTGCCTTCCGCCACCAGCCGTTTGGTTTTCTGGTCGTAGATGACCTGGTCGGCTTCGATGGTCGCGCCGCCATAATAGATTTGCACATTGCCGACGGCGGCAACGGAATTGTTGGTGTAGTCGTATCTGATCTCGGTCGCCTGAACGAGCATCGGCTGGTTCGACGGCGTCGACGGCTTTTTCGGCGGCGGCGGCGGTCGCGGCGCGAAACGCAGGAGGCTCGCAGGCGCGTCTTGCGCAAGCGCGGGCTCGGGCGCCAGCAGGAAGCTCATCAGACATAGCAAGAGCGCAGCGAGAGCCGTCGCACTCACTCGAACGCCACACCACAGACTTGGACAGAGAGGGCTACGCAACTGCGCCACTACCCGTCCTCCTGGTACAACAACGCGACAAATCCAGTGAGGCCGCCAACGACAACAGGTATCCATGCCGCCGCCGTCGGCGACATGAGTTCGGACTTGCTCATGTCCTCGGTGATTTTCGACAGAACGAACAAAAGAAAGCCGGCGGAAATGCCGCCCAAAACCATCTTCTGCACGCCGCCCATGCGGAAGAAGCGCAGGCTGACGGATGCTGCGAGCAGGACCATGGCGGCGAGCAGGAAGGGACGCGCCAGCAGCAGCTGATATTGCAGCCGGTAGCCTGCCGCGCCGAGGCCGGCGTGATCCGCCATCCTGATGTAAGTGGGAAGTTGCCAGAACGGCACGGTTTCCGGCGTGGCAAAGCTTTCCCGCACCTGCTCGAGCGTCAAATTGGTGGCGAGCCGATAACTGTCCTCGATATCGGGCGCCTTGCCGCTGGTGTAGATGCGCGCATCGTCGAGCTGCCAATAGCCCTGCTGCAGCGTCGCGCTCTTGGCTTCGATGCGCGTTTGGAAATGGCCCTCGCCGTCGAAAGTATAGACGCTCACGCCGCCGAGCGTCGCGCCTTGCTCGCGGCTTGAATTGGCATTGATGATCGCCGAGCCGTCGGCGCTTTTCTGGCGGACCCAGAAACCGGAGGTGCTTCCCTGCAGCGCCGAAAGATTTTCACCCTGCATGTCGGCTTCAAGGCGCTTGGAGCGCTCGTGCAGCGAGGCCGATATGGGATTGTAGACGGTGGTCGCGATGGTGCCGAACACGAAGGCCCCGATCATCGCCGGCGCCACGAACTGCCAGGCCGAAACGCCGGCGGCGCGCGCCACCACGAGTTCAAGGCGGCGCGACAGCGACAGGTAGCACGACATCGCGCCGACCAGCACCGAGAACGGCATGATGCGTTCGGTGAGCTGCGGCACGCGATACATCGAGATTTTGGCAAGCAGCCAAGCCGTCGCGTTCGGCCAATCGGCGCCGCGCCGCATCAATTCGATATAGTCGATCATTGCCGCCAGCGCGACCACGCCGACGAACGAGCCGACGACGGAGGTGAGAAACCGCATGCCGAAATAACGCGAGAGCGTGCCGCCGATGATCATGGCGCCTCTCAGCTCGTTGCCTTGGCGATGCGGTCGGTGACCGCGGTCGCCAGTTTCGACACGGCCGCCGCCGGCTCGACGGCGCGGCCGCGGCCGATCTGCCACAGCCCGCCGCCGATCGCGGCGAACAGCGCGATATATTGCAAGGCAAGAACGCTCGGCACGTGCACGCCGACGATCACGCTGACGAAGCCGATGAGGCGGAGCACTGCGACGGTCGCGATCATGCCCATCAAGGCCAGCGAGCGGCTTTGTCGCGTGGTCTGCGGCGGGCCGAGAAAGGCGAAAGCCACGATGACGAAGGCGAACGGATAAAGCGGTGTCGACAGGCGGTCGTGCAATTCCGACAGATATTGATCCGACTGCGCCACATAGAGCGGGTCGTCGGCTTTGGGCCAAAGCAGATCCCAGAGATATTTCTCGCGCACGGTATAGACGACGTTTTGCGCGCCGCCGGTGAATTGCGACAGATCGAACGCGTAGCGGTCGAACATCACGATGCGCGGGTCGCGCTGGCCGACTTCGAGCCGCTGGATGCTGCCGCCCTGGAACACCAGGAACGAGCCAGAGTCGTTTTTCACGATCTCGCCCTGCTCGGCGAGATAGGTCGAGTGCTCTTTGGGATCGCGGCGATCGTCGACGAAGATGCCGATCAGAAGACCGTTCTGCCGCCGGTCGGCGATGTGGAAGGTGAGATTGCCGCCGACCGTGGTGAAGCGGCCGGGCTGGACGATATTGGTCAGGATGTCGGCGCGCACCTGTGCGCTCCAATCGCGCAAGGCGCGCAAGCTGCGCGGCGAAACGTAAGCGGCGATCACCGCGAGCAGAACCGAAACGACGGCCGCCGCTACCAGGAACGGCCGCAACAACAGCCACGGCGAAATGCCGGCGGCGTTCATGACGATGATTTCGGAATCCGAGCTCAGCTTATTGATGACATGGGCCGAGGCCATGACCAGCGCGATCGGCGCGATCATCATCACCAGGAGTGGAATGATCAGGCCGGTGATGCCGACGAAGACCAGCAGCGTCTGCCGCTGACTCGTGATCAGGTCGAATTCGCGCATTGCCTGCGTGAACCAAATCACGATGGTCAGGCTGACGAGGGTGATCAAGAACGCGCCCATCGTGGCGCGAAACATGTAGCGGCCGATCGACCCCATCGGACTCAACTTCCCCACTGCCGGTCCGCGCGATTGTGGCGCCGGCCCCCCGACGCCCCATCGCCCCGCGGACCGAACTCCCCAGAGCAGCTATTTTCATGCGGTTACAAAGTGGCTTCGCCAAGGCAAACCCATCGAACATTCACAAGGCAAACCTATTGAACATGCACACTAAAGCGTTAATACGGCCGTTTGATAAAGGCGGCGGCGCAAACGCGTCATTTTGGAACGAAAAGGGTGCTTTGCACGCCGCCGCGGTCCGGTTCATAACGGCGCTGTCACAACGCCAAGCCAACACCAACCCGACACCAAGCCGGCCCCCCGTCCGGGCGCCAAAATGTTCCCGAAGTGATCCCAAGCGTTTCCCGAAGCGTGCCCCGAAGTGTTCTCCATGTGATCCCTGACGTGATCCCTCATGTTTTCGGCATTTGTTCGCATTGGTAGCCGGGAGGGGGAGAGCGAAGGATCGGTCCAAAGGATTGCCTGATGCCTGTCGCTCTCAAATTCGGCTTTACGCCCCTCGCGCGTCCGCGCGGTGTTCTTGTTGTGTTCTGTGAGGACAATCTAAAATTCGGCCCGGCGACCCAACGGGTTCTGGCGCCGCTGGGCGATCTCATCCGCCGCGCGGCCGCGGCCGACCGATTTACCGGCAAACAGGGGTCCAGCCTCGACATTGTCGCGCCATCGGGACTGAACCTACCGAGGGTGGTGGTGCTCGGGATCGGCAAGGACAGCGAGTTAAAGTCGCGCGATATCGTCAAGCTTGGCGGCATGGCCATGGGCAAAGTGCCGGCGGCGGCGCCGACCGCGACGATTTTCGCCGAATTCGGGTCCGGCGCGCTGAAACCCAATCAAGTCGGGGACCTGGCGCTCGGCGCCAGGCTGCGCGCCTACACGTTCGATCTCTACAAGACCAAGCGCAAAGACGACGACGTGCGGCCGAGCAAGATCGAGGTGAACTTCGCCTGTGCCAGTCCCGCCGCGGTCGAGAAGGCGTGGGCAAAATCCCAGGCCATCGCCGACAGCGTCGTGTTCGCGCGCGATCTCGTCAACGAACCGGCCAATGTGCTCTATCCCGGCGAATTCGCGCGCCGCGTCACCGGCCTGTCGAAGCTCGGCATCACCGTCGAAGTGCTCGATGTCCCGGCCATGAAGAAGCTCGGCATGGGCGCGCTCCTTGGCGTCGGCCAAGGCTCGGTTCACGAATCGCGCCTCGTCGTCATGCGCTGGAACGGCGGCAAGCGCGGCGTCGATCCCATCGCCTTCATCGGCAAGGGCGTCTGCTTCGACTCTGGCGGCATTTCGATCAAGCCGGCGGCCGGCATGGAGGACATGAAGGGCGACATGGCAGGTGCGGCTTGCGTCGTCGGGCTGATGCGCGCGCTCGCCGCCCGCAACGCCAAGGTCAACGCCGTCGGTGCCATCGGGCTTGTCGAAAACATGCCGGACGGCAAGGCGCAGCGTCCGGGCGACATCGTCAAGACGATGTCGGGGCAGACGATCGAGATCATCAATACCGATGCCGAGGGCCGCCTCGTGCTCGCCGACGTGCTGCACTACGTCAACAAACGCTTCAAACCGAAATTCATGGTCAATCTGGCAACGCTCACCGGCGCCATCATCGTGGCGCTCGGCCAGGAATATGCCGGCATGTTCTGCAACGACGACAAATTGTCGGAGCGCTTGACGAAATGCGGCGAGGCGATCGGGGAGCGGGTCTGGCGCATGCCGCTCGGGCCCGAATACGACAAGATGATCGATTCCAAATTCGCCGACATGAAGAACACCGGCGGCCGCTGGGGCGGCGCCATCACGGCTGCGCAATTGCTGCAACGCTTCGTCGCCAAAACGCCGTGGGCGCATCTCGACATCGCCGGCACCGCGATGGGCTCGCCGCAGACCGAGATCAACAAAAGCTGGGCGTCCGGCTGGGGCGTGCGGCTGCTCGATCACCTCGTCGAAGAATATTACGAGCGGTGAGGGCAGTGCGGATGACGGAAGTTCTGTTCTATCATCTCAAGGGCCAGACGCCGGAGCAGGTCTTGCCGGCGCTCCTGCAAAAGTCTCTCGAGCGCGGCTGGCGCGTCGTGGTGCAAGCGTCGTCCGACGAGCGCGTCGAGGCGCTCGACGCGCATCTGTGGACCTGGCGCGACGACAGTTTCCTGCCGCATGGAACCTGGCGCGACGCCGAGGCTGCGGCGCAGCCGATCGTGCTGACCGCAGGCGACGAAAATCCCAACGGCGCGACCGTCCGCTTCCTCGTCGATGGCGCGAACCTGGCTGCGAACCTGGCGGAGAAGGCCACCGGCTACGAGCGTGTCGTCATGCTGTTCGACGGCGACGATCCGGATGCTGTCGCGACCGCGCGGACACGGTGGACCGAGGCCAAAGCCGCCGGCGCCGAGGTGACTTATTGGCGCGCCGACGAGAACGGGCGATGGCAGCGCGAGCGCTGATCCGAAGTGCCTCAAATCCCAATTCAAGAAATACACATATATATTTGATATATAACGACTTTGCCCATCTTAATCATGCGGGCGTTCGACCCCTCCAAATGCAGCTTTTAAGCATTATATTTTTTGCTCATTTGTTGGTTCGGATGATATAGTCGGTTCCATGAATAAGCGTTCAGTGAAGAAGAAACGGCCTGCCAAGGCTAGTCGGAGTCCAGCGGTTCGCAAGTCGACCACTCGCGCTGCCGCCTCGCGGAAATCTGCTTCGCGCCAGGCGACGAAAAAGTCGGCGCCGGTTCGGTCTGCAAAGCCCCCCAGCATAGCGAAAAAAACCAGCCCGACGAAGATTTCGGCCGTGGCGAGGACCTCCGCAGTGAGGACCTCCGCAGTGTTGACCATTTCCGACGTCGTGAGGCTCCCCGACCGGGAAAAGATCGTGTCCGCGGACCTCGCCGCGGTCTCCGTCGCGGAAGTGACGGCGCGCAGCCGGCCGCTGCGCACCCACAAGTACCGTGTCGGCCAGACGGTGTCTTACACGTCGAGCCCGATCAGCCGCCCCGGCGCGAGCGGGAGCTATCAGGTGGTGCGGCTGTTGCCGTCGGACGGTGACGATTATCAATATCGCATCAAAAATCCCGGCGAGGCCTTCGAGCGCGTCGCCAAGGAAAGCCAGCTCGAACTCGAGCACTAAAGTTCCCGACGTGCTTGAATTGGGCCGGGGTCTCGCAGTGCCGCGCCTGCGCCACAGTTTGTTGCAAAGGATGAGCTGCATGGCGTTTGCCGCAAGACGGGGTGCGGGCGCTGTGCCGCATGAGGGCGGCAGGTTTGGGGGCGGGGATTGATGTTCGGCCTTGATCCCGACATCGGAAGCTCGGCGCTTCGGCTCTGGGTCGCGGCCGGATCGGCGGCGCTCCTCGTTTTCGTCTGCGCGCTGGCGTTCGATTGGACGCGCACCCGCACCGTGGCGCGCGT
Organism: uncultured Alphaproteobacteria bacterium; assembly: GCA_963761595.1. GTDB lineage: Bacteria > Pseudomonadota > Alphaproteobacteria > Rhizobiales > Xanthobacteraceae > BOG-931. The sequence continues at coordinate 130,878 of CAVXHE010000009.1, read as the reverse complement.
CAGCGTCGTGGTCGTCGGCGCCATTCTCGGCGCGACCTTGGCCTGGGCCTTTCTCAATGCCGCGAATGTTCGCGATCAGAACGCCGAACGCCGCGCGCTCGAAGCGCGCGCGGCGGAGCTCAACGTCCAGGCGCTGGCGCCGGGATCGCCGCTCGCCTGCCTCGACGGGCTCGCCGGCGATAATGTCGAAGCGGCCTGCGAGCGGGCGCTGTTTGCAGCGCCGGCGAGCGTGGCGACGGCGACGACCTATGTGGCGGCGCGGCTCTCGCTCCTTGCCGACATGACGGCCTATACCAGGCGCGGCGGCGGCAATATCGACGGCGCCTTGCTGCCGCTCCGCCACGCGCTGCAAGCCGATCGGTTCGGTTTCGTCGCGCATATGCTCGCGGTGCGCGACGGCTGCACCAGCGATAATTGCAAGGCGCTGGCGCTGTTGGCCGACCCGAGCAAGGTGCGCACGAATCTGAGCGGCCAGACGCTCGATCGCTATCTCGATCACTATCTCACCGCCTGGGCGCAGGCGCCGAGCGTGCCGGTTGCCGACGCGACGCCGACCGCCGCTGTGCCGGGCGGGCCCACCGCACCGCCGCGCAAGAGCGCGCTCAATATCGACTTTCCCTCCGCCGATTCCATTCCGGCCGTGAGCATCATGAATCCCGAGCCCAAAGCAGCCGGCCCGTTGACGCCGAACGCCGCGGCAGCCGCGGTCACTGCCGGCGCGCAATCGAGCGCGAAGGTCGAAGCCGCAGCGGCGCAGGCGTCGGCACCGGCGGCGCAGTCGTCGAAAGGCAAGCGCAAGCAGGCGGCCAATCCGCCTGCCCAAGCCGGACCGCAAGCCGGGCCGCAACCGGCTCCGCAAGCCGCGGCCGCGCCGCCTGCGGCGCCGGTCGATCCGGTGTGGAATCCGGGCGCAACGCTGGCCTCGCCGGCGGGCAGTGCGAGCGCGCCGCGACCGGCGGCAAGTGCGCCATCCGCACCTGCAGCGCCGGCCCCTGCCGCGCCATCGGGCGGAGTGCCTCTCGCCGGCATGCCGGTCCAGCTCAATCCGTTCACCTCGCCGCCGCAGCAGTGATTGATCTTCTGACATTCCCATCGCCCTGACCCTCTAGCGAGCGATCTCAGGCCCGCTAGGATGCGCCCGGCATGTTCAAATCCGTCCTCATCGCCAATCGCGGCGAAATCGCCTGCCGCATCGCGCGCACCGCCAAGCGCCTCGGGATGCGCACCATCGCCGTCTATTCGGCGGCGGACGCCGGCGCGCTCCACGTGCGGCTGTGCGACGAGGCGCTATTTCATCGGCGAGGCCGAGCCGCGGCAGAGCTATCCTCAATGCGAACGCCTGATCGCGGCGGCGAAAAAGTCCGGCGCCGAATGCGTCCATCCCGGCTACGGCTTTCTGTCCGAGAATGCCGACTTCGCCGAAGCCTGCGCGCAAGCAGGGATCGTCTTCGTCGGCCCGCCGGCCGACGCGATCCGCGCCATGGGGCTTAAGGATCTCGCCAAGGCGCTGATGGAGAAGGCGCGCGTGCCGGTCGTGCCCGGCTATCACGGCGAACGGCAGGACGCGAAATTTCTCAAGGAGAAAGCCTACGAGATCGGCTATCCGGTGCTGATCAAGCCGGCCGCCGGCGGCGGCGGCCGCGGCATGCGCCGCGTCGACAAGCACGCCGATTTCGACGCCGCGCTCGAAGGCGCGATGCGCGAGGCGCAATCCTCGTTCGGCTCGAGCCGCGTTCTGGTCGAGAAATATCGTTCTCTCGCCGCGCCATATCGAGGTTCAGGTCTTCGCCGACAATTTCGGCAACGCCATTCATCTCGGCGAGCGGGATTGTTCGCTTGCAGCGGCGGCATCAGAAGGTGATCGAGGAGGCGCCGGCGCCCGGCATGACCGAGGAGCTGCGCGGCAAGATCGGCGCTGCCGCGGTCGCGGCGGCGAAAGCCGTCGGCTATAGCGGCGCCGGCACGGTGGAATTCGTCGCCGACGGCGCGAAGGGGCTTCGCGCCGACGCGTTCTGGTTCATCGAAATGAATACGCGGCTGCAGGTCGAGCATCCGGTCACCGAGGAAGTCACCGGCCTCGATCTCGTCGAATGGCAATTCCGCGTCGCCGCCGGCGAAAAGCTGCCGCTCACACAAGATCAAATTCGCCTCGACGGTCACGCCGTCGAAGCACGCCTCTATGCCGAGGATCCCGAGCACGGCTTTCTGCCGTCGACCGGCCGGATCGTGGCGCTGGACTTGCCGAAGGACATCCGCGTCGACTCTGGCGTCGAGGCCGGCGGCGAAGTGACGCCGTATTACGACGCCATGATCGCAAAGCTCATCGCGCATGCGCCGACGCGGGAGGCTGCGCTCGACCAGCTTGCCGCATCGCTCGACCGCACGCTGATCGCCGGTCCGCGCAGCAATTTGGCGTTTCTCGGAAAGCTTTGCCGCGCCGGCGAATTCCGGCACGGCAAGGTCGATACCGGCTTCATCGAACGCAATCTTGCAGCGCTCGGCGCCGTGCCGCAGCCGCAAGATAAAGCCGCCGCCGCGCTCGGCGCCGCGCAACTGGTGAGCATGGTGCGCCACGGAGGCGAGGAGGCGCTTCCCGACGACACGCCCGGCGAGTTCGATGCGGTGTGGTCGGCGCGCGACGGCTTTCAGCTTGGCGGCGTGCGTTCGATCTCGCTTCCCATCGTCATTGACGGCGAGAGCGAAAACGCGACGTTGACCTATGGCGGCGACGGGCCGCGTGTCACGATAGATGGAATTGCCGCCGCAACCGACGCCAGGGTGTTCGAGGCCGGCGGCGATGCCTATGTGTTGCGCCACGGCCGCCAGACGCGCGTGCGGCTGAAGGACTTTTCCGCAGCCGCAGCCGGCGAAAGCTCTGGCGACGGCGTGATCAAGGCGCCGATGCACGGCAAGGTTTTGGAAGTCCTCGCGGAAGTTGGGGATCGCGTGACGGCCGGCCAACGTCTTGCCGTGATTGAGGCGATGAAGATGGAGCACACGCTGCGCGCGCCGTTCGACGGCGTGGTGACGCAAGTGGCTGTGGGCGCCGGCGCGCAAGTTGTGGAAGGCGCGGAAATCATGGTGCTCGAACCCGATAAGAAGGCGATAGAATAAGTTCATGGCCCTCAACCTCATCAAGCTTTGCGTCGGCGCGGATTCGGTCTCCGACCTCGAAGACTGGATCAAGCAAAAGCTCAAAGAGAAACGAAAGCGCGGCGAAAAGCCCGAACACATCCACCGCACCCGCATGGTGCCCAAGCGCGCCGACGAGCTTGTCGACGGCGGCTCGCTCTTCTGGGTGATCCGCGGCGAGGTCATGTGCCGCCAGCGCATCAAGGACGTGCGGCCCTTTGTCGACAAGGACGGCATCGGCCGCTGCGGCATCGTGCTCGAGCCGAAGCCCGTTTTGGTCGTGCCGCGGCCATTCCGCGCCTTCCAGGGCTGGCGCTACCTCGCCGACAAGGACGCCCCGCGCGACCTCGCCAAGGTCGTGAAAGGGGCCGCCGCCATGCCGGAAACGCTGCGGCGGGAGCTGCGCGAGCTCGGCCTGATGTGAGTGGGCGAAAGCCCGTGCACGCCCGCCCTGCAGGCTGCGCATGGCGATTTTCAAACCGATGAATTAAACTGCGCGTTAGACGAGCGGAATAGCCGTTGCGGAGCAAGAAGAATGATTATCGAAAGTGAGAAAGACGTCACGAGCGTCGTGCTCAAGGAGTACGAGCGGATCAAAAATCCGCGCTTGCGCGAAATCATGGCCGCGCTGATCAAGCACCTCCACGCCTTCGCCCGCGAGGTGAAGCTGACGGAAGAGGAATTCCACATCGCCGCGCAATATATCAACGCGATCGGCCAGCAGAGCAACGAGACGCATAACGAGGCGGTGCTGATGGCCGGCTCGCTCGGCCTGTCGCCTTTGGTCTGTCTGCTCAACAACGGCGATCGCGGCCAGACCGAGACCGACGCCAATATGCTCGGCCCGTTCTGGCGCATGGATTCGCCGCCGACCAAGAACGGCGACAGCATCATCCGCTCGCCGACGCCGGGCGAAGAGCTGTTCGTCGATGCCTGGTTCAAGGACAAGCAAGGCAAGCCGATCGAAGGCGCCAAGGTCGATATCTGGCATTCCTCGACCGAAGGCTTTTACGAGAACCAGGATCCGGTGCAGGCCGACATGAATCTGCGCGGCCAGTTCACCACCGACAAGGACGGCCACATCAATTTCCGCAGCATCAAGCCGGCCGGCTATCCGATCCCGATCGACGGCCCGGTCGGCGAATTGCTGCGCGTGGCGGGGCGGCACAATATGCGCCCGTCGCATCTGCACTTTTTGGTCTATAAGCCTGGGCTTCAAGACCTTGATCTCGCAGGTCTACGATCCGAACGACAAGAACATCGAGACCGACGTGCAATTCGGCGTGACGCGCCACCTGATCGGCGAATATGTGCGTCACGATGGCGCGTGCCCGTACGACCCGAAGGTCAAGGCGCCGTGGTACACGCTGGAGCATAGTTTCGTGATGGAGGCGGGCACATCGAAATTGCCGCGGCCGCCGATCAGCGGCAAAGCGAAAGGCGAACGCCCGGAAATTCCGCATCTCGAGCCGGCATAGGCAATTCGCGGGACGTCATGGCCGGACTTGTTCCGGCCATCCACGTCTTCGACAAAACAAACTGGGAGGGAAGTCACATGTTGCGTCGTCGTACCGTATTGAAGGGAATGGCCGCGAGTGCGGCGGCAAGCGCACTGGCGCGCCAATTTCCAAGTCCTGCGATCGCCGCCGACACCACGCTCAAGATCGGCTGCAGCCTGCCGCTGTCCGGCGCCGGCTTCGCCGTGGTCGGCAAATTGCTCACCGGGGGCTTGAAAGTCTACCAGCAGCAGCACGGCGACAGTGTCGCCGGCCGCAAGATCGAGTTCATCATCCGCGACGATGCCGGTGTCGCCGACAATGCCCGGCGCATCGTTCAGGAGATGATCGTCAACGACAAGGTCGACATCGTCGGCATGGGCATCACGCCATGTACGCTTGCGGTGGCGCAGCTCGTCACCGAGGCCAAGAAGGCGACCATCTGCATGAGCTCGGGCGCCTCCATCACCACAACCAAGTCGCCCTATTTCGCGCGCGCCGGTTTCATCATTGCGCCGCAGGCCTGGACAATCGCCGAATGGGCGATCAAGAACGGGAGTAAGCGCGTCGTCACTCTGGTCAATGAGTGGGCGCCGGGCACCGAAGCCGAAAGCTCGTTCAAGACGCGCTTCACCCAAGTCGGCGGCGAGATCATCAAATCGCTGCGGGTGCCGCTGGCGAGCCCGGACTTCGCACCGGCCTTGCAGCGCATCGCCGACCTCAAGCCCGACAGTGCTTTCATCTATTTCCCGGGGCCGCTGGCGCCGGTGTTCACCCGGCAGTTCCAGGAGAAGGGGCTCGGCCAGACCGGCATCAAGATCTTCGGGCCGGGCGACCTCTGCGACGACGACAGCCTCGACGATGCCGGCGACCAGATGATCGGGCTCATCACCGCCGGCTATTATTCGGCGGCGCACGATTCGCCGCTCAACAAGACCTACCAGGCCGACTTCCAAAAGATGAACAGCCTGCGCGGCGACTTCACTTCGCTCGGCGCCTATGACGGGTTGCATCTCGTCTACGAAGCGCTGAAGAAAACCGGCGGCGATGCCGACGGCGATAAATTGATCGCGGCGATGAAGGGCATGGCCTGGGAAAGCCCGCGCGGCCCGATCTCGATCGATCCGGCGACGCGCGACATCGTCAGCAACATCTACATCCGCAAAGTCGAGAAGATCGACGGGCATCTCTGGGCCAAGGAGTTCCAGACGTTCCCGAACGTCAAAGACCCGCTGAAGAGCTAGCTTTTTTCATCCTCCCCCGTGAAAACGGGGGAGGATGAAAAGGCGGCGCGCTACTTCTTCGCCGGGTCCAGCCGCGGCGCGACGAGCTCTGCCCACAGCAGATAGCCGCCCATCAACGTGAGCATCAGCCCCAAAATCACGATCCGCAAGAAAGTCCGGTGCGCCAGGAACGCTTCGGCGGCGAGAAAATACAGTCCGCCGAGCAGCAGCGCCGCTCCGACGATGCAGATCAGAACTTTTTTCAGGATTTGGTAGATGCTCATGGCGGGCGCATTCACTCCTGGCCGACCTCATGGCCGAGGACTTGTTATAGAGCTTCGTATCGCTCACGTCAGGCTCGATGGCGGATAACGCCGCAGATTCCATTCGACATGCGTCTGCGGCTTCTTCCGCCGCGGGCCGCCGGCGATCACTGCTTCGCGCAGCTCATTGTGGCGATGCTGCGGAACGCCAGGCCAGGCGGCCTTGAGACAGACCGCGGGCTCGCCCATGCAGCTCCGCTGCCGCTTGCATTGCTTGTTCCGGCAGCCCTTCCACAGCGCCAGCACATCGCAATAGAGCCGCTGCGTCGCCGCCAGCGCGGCGTTGCGGCGCGCCTGCTGCTGTTTCGGCGTGTAGCGCTTGTTGAGGTCGTTCCTGTTCGGGGGCTTGGTGCGCCATGAGGGCATGCGTGTCTCCTTTCCTCTCGTCACCGCCGGGCTTGACCCGGTGGTCCATGCTGATGTGAAGCGAACGAAATCTTTCGGCAAAGCTGAACGAGCGGCGGTGCCGCATGGATTGCCGGGTCATAGGCGAGCGAAGCGACGCCGTTCTTCGAACGGGATGCCCGGCAATGACGACATGGAAACCCGTTCTCGCGACGCATCCGCGCCCGAGTCATTCCAACTCACTGCAAGAACGAATTCAACGAACGAAAGCGAGGGAGGCGGAGCGCCGAAAAGCGCGTCTCCTACCGGGCCGCATCAAGCGGATGCGGCAGCGCGCCCTGTGCTTCCCCCGCCGTCTTTCCCTCTCCCGCTTGCGGGGGAGGGTCAGGGAGGGGGCGGGCGCGCTCGCCTCTCGGCGCCCCACCGCGGCTCTTGCTTAGGCGACCGAACGCCACCGCTCAGCCTCGGGCCGCGCTTCCTGATTCGCCGGATGGGAGCTTGCGCTTTTGCGGGCTTAAGGCCCTCTCCGACGCCAGTGCAGCGAGCACCTCGCAGACCGGTCTAAAAATGCCGGCCGGGACGATGCCCGAAGCCGCCCGAGCGCGGATCGTAACTCCGCCCGCGGGCACCGCACTCGCTCCGTCTTCAGGCCTACCTCCGGAAGTCGTCCCTCGGTGAGCGAGATTGAATGTATGTAACCTATTTAGTGACGAATGTCAAGTGACCGTCTCCGTGATGGCGACAACTCGGCGGTAAATGGGCCGGTAGTTTGTGAATTGTGGAGGAATTCTAGGGTGAAATAACCTCCATGCTCCAAGCAGCGTCGAATCTGTTTTACTCTTGGAACACTATGTTAGGCTCTCATTCATGCGAAATTCTCAACGTTTGTCGTATGTCCCAATGAGCCGGAGCTCAGTTACGGCATGGTGGATAATTCCACCCCTTCGCTTGAAGCAATTAAAGAGCAGCGCGCCGATGTTGCCCTCTCGGCGCAGCCCTCGCGCGCACAGTTTCCAATAAAACACTTCGGTCAGGCTTAACTATCGTGAAAGAGCTCTACCATCGTCAAGCGAACACGTTCTAGCCACTCAGCTCCGAGCGCGCATTGGATGAGCGACTTGAACGCTCACGGCAATATACTTTGGAAAATACTGAAAAGATCGAGCCGTTCAGTCGGTCCACAACGCCGTGCGTCTGGCTTTCCCTGTGAGATCTAGCCGCCGCCGATGCCTCGAAGTCCAGTGTTTCACGCGCTTGCGGATGTAATTGCAAATTATACTTCCGTGCGTTAAATGCGTGAAAACCCGTCGAGCTAAGACTTGCGCACTTGAGAAATCGGATACAGTGTGCTAATCGCGGCGGATTCCACATGAAGGGATGCTCTCGGCCGCATGCCTCTGATCACCTTCGCCGTAGCATTTCTCGGAGGGAGACAGTCATTGAACAAGGCCTCAACCTCTCGTAAAACGATCGCATGAGCCAGTTGTTCAAGGGTATTTCGAAGATCGCCTATAAGAGCGCTTACTTGCCGCGCGGCTGTGCCTGTTCATTGGCCGGGCTGCCGAGGTCGCTTCTGGTTCGCGCGCCCAAAATGAGCTGTTGCAAAGAATAGGCACACGCCCACAACACAGAGTGCATCCCAATCGAGAAACGATAGAATTTTCTAATCTTGGTCCAGCGATTTTTCTTTATTTCTGCCGCTCGTAAAGATACTTGCCGTCTGCTGCAAAGTTACTGTCGTCCTCGAAGGCGGCTGAAATGCGAAATCGCTTCCGTCATTCCTTTTTGGAGTCCAAAATTTCCTTCATATAGTTTCGCTCGATCTTCATTGAACGGAAAGAACGCGAAGCATTTGGGTATGCCTTTGATCTTAGAGCTGACCTCGTAGTGCGCTTCCAGCAAAAGATATATTCGCATGCGCAGAAGCCGCGACCGACATTTCGAAGTCTCTTGGGGTACGTATACATTTAAACCCTATGGCGGCGCAAATGCAACACTGCGTGACTTTACGACATCTCGTTGAATCCGTCTGGGACCAAACCTTAGCAATATCGCATTTCTGCTGGCATAGCGGCTATGACATCTGAAGATGCTCTTTCTACAGTAGAGCACGTTCGACTATTTGTTCTCAAGAACGTTGGACTGTGACTGAAGCATGACAGGAAGTGCAGACATCCGTCTCGAACTCCCTACACCCCAACATTATCAATCAGCCGTGTCCCCCCAATCCGCGCCGCCACCAGCAGCCGAATCTTCCCGCTCCGCGACGTCCCGACCGGCACCAAACTCTCCGCATCCCGCGCCTCGAGATAATCGACCGCAAACCCGACTTTGCTGATCGTGTCGCGGCCGTGCTTGAGCACCGTGCCGATCGGCTTGCCGGCGGCGATGGCGCTCGCGCATTCGGTGAGCACGCGGTGGAGCGCAGGGGCCACGGCGCGCTCTTGCGGCGACAAATATCGGTTGCGCGAGGACAGCGCCAAGCCGTCGACCTCGCGCACGATCGGCGCGCCGACGATCTTGGTTTTGAGCCCGAGGTCGCGCGCCATCTGGGTCACCACTTTGAGCTGCTGAAAGTCCTTCTCGCCGAACAGGGCAAAGTCGGGCTCGCACTGGATCAGGAGTTTTGCCACGACGGTGGCGACGCCTGAGAAGAAGTGCGGGCGGAATTTGTCCTCGAGCCCGACCGCGGCCGGGCCCTCGGGCACGACCTGGGTGGCAAAGCCGTCCGGATACATGGTGGCTGTGTCGGGGGCCCAGATCAGGTCGGCGTTCATCTCGGCCAAAGCCGCGCTGTCGGCTGAGAAGGTCCGCGGATAGGTGGCGAGATCTTCGTGCGGGGCGAACTGCGCCGGGTTGACGAAGATCGAGACCGCGACGCGGTCGGCGCGCGCTTGCGCGATCTCGACCAGCGAGAAATGGCCGGCATGGAGCGCGCCCATGGTCGGCACCAGCGCCAGCGTTTCGCCGCGCCCGCGCAGCTCGGCGACGGCGCGGCGCAGCATCGGCAGCGTCTTGATGACGCGCAAATGACGCTTCGGATTTTTTCGATTTTTGCTCATGCGGGTGATGCGGTTTCCCGCTCATTGCGGCGGCGGCAGTGATCCAGTCGGAGCATAGGCGCGTAGGAACAATAGACTGGATTCCCGCCGGCGCAGCGATGAGCGGATGATGGCGACCTGTTCAATTGCAGCGAACCTTCGTTCTCAGTTGCAAGCCGAACACACCCGGCGCGTTTCGTCGGTGGAGCGACGGGTTAATGATTAACTTCCACAAGACAATGCTGTATCTTGACGCCTCGCGTTGCAACCCGGACATATCGTTGAACTGGTTGCGGCGAAACGATCGCGGCGCAAGGCTTTCTTCTCCCAAACGGGTTGCGTCTCGCATAAGGGTTTCGTGTCCCCAAGGATTGCGTCTCCCATGTTGATGCAAGCGGATGTCGGCAGGCCCTTCTCGGCGCATGTCATCGTCCTCGGTAACGAAAAAGGCGGCTCCGGCAAGTCGACCACCGCCATGCATGTCGCGGTCGCGCTGTTGCAAGCCGGCCAGCGCGTCGCCACCATCGATCTCGACTCCCGGCAAAAGAGCTTTACCCATTACATCGAGAACCGCCGCGACTGGGCGGCGCGGACCGGCATCAAGCTCGACGTGCCGATGCACTTTTGCGTCTCTCGCGGCTTCGGCACCCAGATCGAGGAGATCGAGCAGCAGGAATTCGCAGCCTTTGCCGAGGCCGTCAGCCGGGTCGAGCAGAGCCATGACTTCGTCGTCATCGATACGCCGGGGTCGGATTCCTACCTGATGCGGCTGGCCCATTCGATGGCGGATACGCTGATCACGCCCTTGAACGACAGTTTTGTCGATTTCGACGTGCTCGGCATGATCGACCAGACCACGTTCGAGGTCGCGGGCGTCAGCCACTACGCCGAAATGGTGCGCGAGGCGCGCCGCCAGCGCCGCCTGGTCGACGGCGGCATGACCGACTGGGTGGTGGTGCGCAACCGGCTCTCGACTTTGGGCTCGCGCAACCGGCGGCTGGTCGGCGAGGGCGTCGAGGGGCTCGCCAAGCGGCTCGGCTTCCGCGGCATCGACGGCTTTGGCGAACGCGTCGTCTATCGCGAATTTTTCCCGCGCGGGCTCACGGCCCTCGACGACCTCACCGAGGATACGCTTGGGCTTCGCCCGACCACCTCGCATGTGACGGCGCGCGACGAGGTCAAGGCGCTGATCGATGCGCTGAAGCTGCCGATCGACGAGCGCGGCAAGCGCCGCGCCGCCGCCCGCGCCGAATGGATCGCGGCCGCCGCCAAGCCGCTCGAATTCCACGATCTGATTGCCGATCTTTAGGCGTCTTGCCGGTGGGGCGCGGCGTCCGCCGGGCATTGCGGGCGTTGCCGGACAGGGCCACCTTATGGCCCATGAATCTTGTGGCCCATGAATAAAGATCGGAGCGATCGCGCGCCGGCGCCCACATCCGATACCGGGCAGACGCCTGCGGCTTCGTCGCGGGCGGACATCGATCTTTTCCTCAATCAGGTCAAATCGCTGGGGACTGCGGCGCGTTCGGGCAATCGCGGCCGGATGATCTTTGCGCTCGACGCCACGATGAGCCGGCAGCCGACCTGGGACACGGCGTCGCGGCTCCAGGCCGAGATGTTCCGCGAAGCCGCCTCCGTCGGCGGGCTCGACATTCAGCTCGTCTATTATCGCGGCTTTGCCGAGTGCCGGGCGTCGTCTTGGGTCGCGGCTCCCGAGCGGCTGCGTGAATTGATGTCGCAGATCGATTGCCGCGCCGGCCAGACCCAGATCGGCAAGGTTCTGGCCCATGCACGGCGCGAGAACGACGCCGGCAAGGTCGCGGTGCTGGTTTTCGTCGGCGATGCCATGGAGGAGACGCTCGACGCGCTCTGCGCCGCCGCGGGCGAACTCGGCTTGCGCAATGTCCGCGCCTTCATGTTCCAGGAGGGCAACGACGCGGTCTGCGAACAGGCCTTCCGCGAGGTGGCGAAGCTGACGCACGGCGCGTTCTGCCGCTTTTCGCCGGGCGCGGCGCATGAATTGGCCGAACTCCTGCGGGCTGCGGCCGCCTATGCCGCCGGCGGCATGAAGGCTTTGGCCGATCTCGGCGAGCGCAATTCACCGGGCGCGGTGAAGCTGATCGAGCAGCTCAAATAGGCCTATATTGCAATCATGCCTTTCATTCTCGGCGTCGCCATCCTTCTCTTGCTGCTGTGGGCCGGCAATTCCTTTTCCAAGGCCGACCCCAAACAGGTTGCGCGACTTGTGCGCAAAATGGGCGGCGGCCTGGCTTTGGTCTTCGCCGCGTTTCTGGTATTCCGCGGCGAGATCGCCGTTGCCGTGCCGCTCGGCCTGTTCGGCTTCGGCCTGCTCGGCTGGAGCCCGGGTTGGGGCTGGCCGGCATCGTTTGGCGCGCGCACGCAAAAAAGCAGCGGCCAGGCCTCGCAGGTCCGCACGGCGTTTCTCGAAATGCAGCTCGATCACGATAGCGGCGCGATGCACGGCCGCATTCTCGCCGGGCGCTTTGAAGGCGTAGCGCTCGACGCGCTGGATGCGGCGACGCTTGCCGCCTTGTTCAACGAGTTCGACAGCGACAGCCGCGCGTTACTTGCAGCTTATCTTGACCGCCGGGATCCCACCTGGCGTGAGCACGCGCAGGGTGACGCGGCAGCGGGGAGCGGGCGCGGGCCGGCGAGCAGCGGCAAAATGACTGAACAGGAAGCCTATCAGATCCTTGGCATTGAGCCCGGGGCGAGCGCGCAGGACATCACGCGTGCCCACCGCACCCTCATGAAGAAATTGCATCCCGACCAAGGGGGCACGACGTATCTCGCCGCCCGCGTCAATGAGGCCAAGGACGTCCTGCTTCGCCGCCATCGCTGAGGTACTCCGTACTCAACCTCGCGTGGTTTTCCTGTCCGTCGTCGACACTTGGGCCCTGTGAGTGCAGCTTTATGCCCCGTTGGCCGGGGTCGCGCGGCTGCGCTCAAGAACGCGCATCATGCCCGATGAAGGTTAGCGAATTGCAAAATTGGGCAAGCGCAAAGCCGGCAAAACGGCGCGGTCTTTGCCGCGGGACGAGAGCTTAGGGGCTGCTAGTCCTTCAGCGCCATGCACTGGAAATCGCTGCGCTTGAGCTCTTTGCAGGCGGTTTCGGCGGTGGCCTTGTCGAAGCCGGCGAAGCGGGCGCGGAACAGCGCCTTGTCGCCCTTCTGGACGCGTTCGGTGAAGGGATCGGCGGCCGCAAGCGCAGTGTGGACCTTGCCTTGCGCGGCGCTCAGATGCTGCTTGGCCTGATCCTCGTCGTCAAAGGCGCCGATCTGGATCAGCCATCCGCCATGAAGCGTATCATGGCTGTGGATCGCGGCGGCGGCAGGAGCCGACAACGCCGGCTGAATTTGCGGGACATAGCTCGCGGTATCGGGAGCCGGCGGTTCGATCTGCACCGGCTGGGCAACAGGCGCGATCGGCGCGACCGCGGCGACCTTGGCCGGGGCGGGCGCGGGCGCCGCATGGATGGGCGCTGCGGCGACCGGATCGGCGGAGGCGACGACGGTGCGCGGCTGCGCGGCGGGAACTGGCAGCGGGGCCGGGAGCTGGACGGCCTGCTGGACCGGAGCCGGCTGCGGGGCCACAGCCGCGACCGGGGCGGCGACAGGCGCCGCAACTGGAGCTGCGATTGGGGCCGGGGGCGCCACGGCCACCAGCGCCGGCATCGGCGCCATCGAGGCCGTCTGCACCGGCGCGGTGCGGAACGTGACCGTGCGCACCAGAAGCGGCCGGATCGGATCGTTGGAGCCCACTGCCGGGCGCATATCATTGGTGCCCGCCGTCGCTGTCGCCGCGGCGACGCGCGCGCTCGGCGCCGGAGCCGCCGTTACCGTCGCGGTAGCTACCGGATCGGCGTGTGCCACCATCGGCGCCGATATCATTGGGGCTTTGGCGAAGGCGACCGGCGGGGCCGGCGTTTCGCCGGAATCGGCGATCTGCGGAACGGTGCGATGGAGCGCTGCTTCCTTGAGGTGCTCGCTGATCAGGTCGCGCATATGGGCGTCGCGTTCGAAGGCCGAATGGCCGCCCATGACGACGGCGATGATAAAGCGCCCGTCGCGATGCACCGAGGTGAGGAGATTGAAGCCGGAAGCCCGGGTGAAGCCGGTCTTGATGCCGTCCACGCCCTCGACCTTGCCGAGGAGGTGGTTGTGACTGCGGATGGCCTCGCCGTGATAGACGAAGCTCTCCGTCGAGAAATACTTGTAATAGCGCGGGAAGCGATCCTGGATGGCGCGGCCGAGCAGCGCCTGGTCGCGGGCGGTGGTGATCTGGTCGTCGTCGGGCAGCCCCGAGGCGTTGACATAAGTGGTGCGCGTCATGCCGAGCGCATGCGCCTTTTGCGTCATCATCTTGGCGAAGCCGTCTTCGTCGCCGCCGATATTTTCGGCGATGGCGACGGCGGCATCGTTGGCTGAGCGCGTGACCACACCCTTGATGGCGTCTTCGACCGTGATGGTCGAGCCGGGCTTGAGATCGAGCTTGGTCGGGGACTGGTCGGCTGAGTGCTCGGAGACTTTCAGCGGCGTATCGAGCTTCATCTTGCCGGAATCGAGACGCTCGAACAGCAGATAAAGCGTCATCACCTTGGTCAGCGAAGCCGGATGGCGGAGCGCGTCGGGATTGCTCGATTGCAGGAGCGCGCCGCTATTGCCGTCGACGACGATCGAGGAGCCGGGCGGGGCGTATTCCTCGGCCCGCGCATGCCGGTGCACATGGCCGCCTTCATGGCCTTCGTGGCCGCCGGAATGGTGCACGTGCACGTATGAAACGTGGACGCGGTGATGGTGCCGCGCGTCGGCGGCGTCGCTCGTGATGGTAAGAGCCGCTGCGGCGGCGGCGAGACCCACGGTACCGCTACGAAGCCCCCGACGGGCTTCGGAACTTAGCCAGGCCATCAACGAACCCCATCCCTGAACGTGCGTCCCAAGCCAGCGTCTTAAGCTTTGTTGGGAGGCCGCCCCTGTTTGCCCCGTCGGGTGTTTGCCTCTCCCCGCGAGAGGCTTCTCCCGAATCAGTCGTTACCCAGGCAACACGGTCAAGCAGCTTATTTGTGGCGCCTTGCAAAAGGGTTAAGTCAGTCTTGAGCCAGTCTTAGACCCGGCTTGCAAGCCCGCCCGCACCGCTTACGATTTTTGAGCCCCTTGCGATTTTTGAGCCCGTTGACTGTGCAATGTGCCGTTGCCCGTTGCAGTTTTTTGTGCACTGCAGTATGGTATTGTTACTGCCGCAAAAGGCCTTTTCATGGCGAAGATTGTTGGCCAGATACTTGGTCAGATATTTGGCAAGAGCCGAAGGCCGCTTTTTAGGCAGTGCCGCCCAATCCGCCAAATCAACCGCTCAGAGCGTTCCTAAAGGGGTCCAACATGGCACCGGAAGATATGCAGAAGTTCGGCAAAGAAGGCATGGAAATGGCAATGTCGTCATTCGGCGCCTGGTCGAAAAGCGCCCAGGCAATTGCCACAGAGATCGTGGATTATTCCAAGAAGTCGGTCGAAGGATCCACCGCCGCCTGGGAGCGCCTGCTCGGCGCCAAGTCCCCGGAAAAGGCGATGGAAGTGCAGACCGAATTCCTCAAGTCGTCGTATGAGGATTTCATCGCCGAAGCGACCAAGCTCGGCGAGCTTTATGTCGATCTCGCCAAGGAGACCTACAAGCCGTTCGAAGGCGTGATCTCCAAAGCTTCGATGATGAAGTAAGCCTGACGTCCGGCCGCGGAGCGATGTCTCCCGGCCATTACGTCTTGGACCTTCAAGTGTTGGGCTTTAAGTCTTAGGTATTGCGGATTCGATCGCGGCGGTGAGCCGGGCGAGAAGCTGCTCGATGCGCCCGACGCGGAAGGCGATATGTTCAAGCGCGTAAGCCGCGCGCTTGTCGGCGGACGGCATGCTGGTTGCGTCGTAGTCCGGAACGAAATCCTGCTCCATATCGCGGATCATTCTTGCCCGCCGCGGGTCGACAACCATCGTCACCTCCTATGGCGCGCCAATGCTTTGGACAACTCGGCGTCAGATGACTGCGCGCGATAGATAACCGAGTCGGGCGCAACCACCAATCGGTTACCGCCGCATTTCCGCAACGCCCGCTGCCCATCTTGTCTGGCGCGGCGCAGACCCTATTTGACTTCCTCGCCGGCATTGTGACGTCAGCCGCACGATCCGGCGAAGGGCCGGCGACGGGCCTGCAAGCCGCAGCGCAAAGCCCAAAGGCGCAAAGCTCTTGTAATTATGACAAGTGCGGCGCTGACGCACGGCGGCGCTTCGCGTTTCGCTCTCGCTTGCGGCGCTTCGTTCTCGCTCTGGCACGCAAATCGCACTAGCCTTATTATGGTGCGTCGGGAACCCCAGTCTGGGGCGCTGTCTGGGGCGCTGTGCTGGGGCGTTCGGCCGCCGGCAAACGGGCGTCCCATAAGTGGGTTCCAAGTGGGTTCACTGAGTGGGTTAATGCAACTGGACAACACTGCCTGGAAAGATCGCAGTTTCGGAAGTCAGACGAACCAATGCCGCCGATTGAAGTTACGATAAATGCGCCGCCAGCACGGCTCGCCGACGACGATCGCAAGCGCAAAGGCGATGGCGGACCCGGCACCGCGGTCATAACTAAGACGAAGCCGCAGACCAAGCGGCCGAACCTTTATCGCGTGTTGCTTCTCAACGACGACTACACGCCGATGGAATTCGTGGTCCACGTGCTGGAGCGCTTCTTCAACAAGGACCAGGAATCGGCGCATCGCATCATGATGCATGTGCATCAGCATGGGATCGGTGAATGCGGAATTTTCACCTACGAGGTCGCGGAAACTAAAGTGACGCAGGTTATGGACTTTGCCCGCAAACATCAGCATCCTTTGCAATGCATCATGGAGAAGAAGTGATTCCGGGTGGGGGAAGCAACCAATACAAATGATGGGAAATTGAAGAATGCCCACGTTCTCGCGCAGCCTTGAACAATCGCTTCATCGGGCATTGGCGCTGGCCAATGAGCGGCATCACGAATACGCGACGCTGGAACATCTCCTGCTCGCGCTGATCGAAGATCAGGACGCGGCCGCCGTCATGCGGGCCTGCAATGTCGATCTCGAAAAGCTGCGCCGCAGCCTCATCGCCTATCTCGAATCCGAGCTCGACAACCTCGTCACCGACGGCGCCGAGGATTCAAAACCCACCGCCGGCTTCCAGCGCGTCATTCAGCGCGCCGTCATCCATGTGCAGTCGTCGGGTCGCGAAGAGGTCACTGGAGCCAACGTCCTCGTCGCCATCTTCGCCGAGCGCGAGAGCCACGCCGCCTACTTCCTGCAAGAGCAGGACATGACGCGCTACGACGCGGTGAACTATATCAGCCACGGCATCGCCAAGCGGCCGGGCATGTCGGAAGCGCGCCCGGTGCGCGGCGCCGACGAGGAGAATGGCGACAGCAAGTCCGGCGACGAGGCGAAGAAGAAGGGCGACGCGCTCGACGCCTATTGCGTCAACCTCAACAAGAAGGCGCGCGAAGGCAAGATCGATCCGCTGATCGGCCGCGAATCCGAGATCAACCGCACCATTCAGGTGCTGTGCCGGAGGCAGAAGAACAATCCGCTGTTCGTCGGCGAGGCCGGCGTCGGCAAGACCGCGATCGCCGAGGGTCTGGCGCGCCGCATCATCCATAACGAAGTGCCGGACGTGCTGCGCAACTCGACGGTGTTCGCGCTCGATATGGGCACGCTGCTCGCCGGCACGCGCTATCGCGGCGACTTCGAGGAGCGGCTCAAGCAGGTCATCAAGGAGCTCGAAGCCTATCCGGGCGCCATCCTGTTCATCGACGAGATCCACACCGTGATCGGCGCCGGCGCGACGTCGGGCGGCGCCATGGATGCGTCGAACCTGCTCAAGCCGGCGCTCGCCTCGGGCACGGTGCGCTGCATGGGTTCGACGACCTACAAGGAATACCGGCAGTATTTCGAAAAGGACCGCGCGCTGGTGCGCCGCTTCCAGAAGATCGACGTCAATGAGCCGACGATCGCGGACGCCATCGAAATCCTCAAAGGGCTCAAGCCCTATTTCGAGGATTTCCATAAGCTCAAATATACCAACGAAGCCGTCAAAGCGGCGGTCGAGCTGTCGGCGCGCTACATTCATGACCGCAAGCTCCCCGACAAGGCGATCGACGTGATCGACGAGTTGGGCGCGGCGCAGATGCTGCTTCCGGAGAGCCGGCGCAAACGGACGATCGGGCTCAAGGAGATCGAGACCACGATCGCGACCATGGCGCGGATTCCGCCGAAGGCGGTGTCGAAGGACGACGCCGAGGTTCTCAAAAACCTGCAGGAAACGCTCGAGCGCGTCGTCTACGGCCAGGACAAGGCCATCGAGGCGCTCTCAGCCTCGATCAAGCTTGCGCGCGCCGGCTTGCGTGAGCCGGAAAAGCCGATCGGCTGTTACCTGTTCTCCGGCCCGACCGGCGTCGGCAAGACCGAAGTCGCCAAGCAGCTTGCGGCGACGCTCGGCGTCGAACTGACCCGCTTCGACATGTCGGAATATATGGAGCGCCACACGATCTCCCGGCTCATCGGCGCGCCGCCCGGCTATGTCGGCTTCGACCAGGGCGGGCTCCTCACCGACAGCGTCGACCAGCATCCGCATTGCGTATTGCTGCTCGACGAAATCGAGAAGGCGCATCCGGATCTGTTCAACGTGCTGTTGCAGATCATGGATCACGGCAAGCTCACCGATCACAACGGCAAGCAGGTCGACTTTCGTAATGTCATCCTGATCATGACCACCAATGCCGGCGCCGCCGACATGGCGAAGGCCGCCTTCGGCTTCACGCGTACCAAGCGCGAGGGCGACGACATGGAGGCGATCACAAAACTGTTCGCGCCGGAATTCCGCAACCGGCTCGACGCCATCATCACCTTCGCGCATCTCTCCCCCGAGGTCATCGCCAAGGTGGTCGAGAAGTTCGTGCTTCAGCTCGAAGCGCAGCTTGCCGATCGCAATGTCACGATCGAGCTCACCGACGAAGCCACCCAATGGCTGATCGCCAACGGCTATGACGAGCTGATGGGCGCGCGCCCGATGGCGCGCGTGATCCAGGAGCACATCAAGAAGGCGCTCGCCGACGAAGTGCTGTTCGGCAAGCTCAAGAACGGGCGGCCATGTGCGCGTCATCGTCGTCACCGACGAGGCCGGCAACTCTAAGCTCAACTTCGACTATCCGGACGGTCCGGTGAAGCCGCGCGCGGAAAAGCTGCCCGAGCCGCGCCGCGCCAAGCCGAAGCGCCGCTCCTCGCCGCGCAAGAAGCCGCCGAGCACAGGCGGCATCAGCGGGCCGGGCGGCGACGACACGCCGCCGCGCCGCGGTACGGTGCCGAAGGTGCCGCTGGTTAAGGCCTGAGCTTAAGTCATAAGAGCTTGAGTCATTGGAATTGTGCAGGGGGAAGGTGATGAGCCTTCCCCCTGAGCTTTTGCGTCTTGATGCTTTGCCAAGAGCCGGCGATCGATCGTCCGACCGCGTCGCGCAGACCGCGTCGCGCAGGTCCAGCAGGTCCGTCAAAGAGCAATAGGAGACAATAAGTCGCTCCCCGCCGCATGGATTCGATCGTGACTAAAGTGCCATAAGAGGGTGGGGGCGCATGTGGAAGTTACGAAATCGGCCGGCGCCGTAAGTCGGCTGCTCGACCGCTTGATGAATTCACTGACCGACTTGGCGCAGCGGGACCGTTCCGTCCTGACTGTGCTCGGCGGCTATTTGCTGGTTTGGACGCTTTACGGCGTCATTTCCAAAAACAGCCAAGACCTGCATCCCGATATGACCGAATTGATCGCGTGGTCGCGCGATCTCGCGCTCGGCTTTCCCAAACACCCGCCGTTTGCCGCGGTGGTGGTGCGCGGGTGGTTCGCTCTGTTTCCGATTGCCGACTGGGCTTTCTATCTGCTGGCAATTCTCACGGCGACATCTGCATTGTGGATCGCGTGGCAGCAATTTGCCGAATATCTCGATCCGCGAAAGTGCCTGGTGGCGCTTTGTCTTCTGACCTTCGTTCCGTTTTTCAATTTTCACGCGCTCAAATTCAACGTCAACACGATCTTGATGCCGCTGTGGGCGGTTACGACGTTCTGGTTCCTGCGCTCCTACAGGACGCGCGATGCGACTTATGCAGCGCTTGCCGGCGTGGCCGCGGCGGTCTGTATGATGAGCAAATACTGGTCGGTCTTTTTGCTCGCTGGGCTGGCGATCGCGGCACTGTCCGATCCGCGGCGCGGTGCGTATTTTCGTTCCGCCGCCCCCTGGATCACCATCGTGACGGGAATCGCGATCCTGAGCCCGCATATCGGCTGGCTGCAGAAGCACGATTTCTCGCCGGTCGATTACGCGATGGCTGTGCATGGCGGCCATTCGGTCAGCCAGGCGCTCTGGGCCGATCTTCGTTATTCCTTGGATTCAATTGCATATGTGTTGTTGCCGGTCGCCGTCGTCGTGCTGCTGGCAAGGCCTGGTCTGAAAACAGTCGCGGACATGGCATGGCCGGCGGAAATCGACCGCCGGCTGGTTGCGGTCGCGTTTTGGACGACATTGCTGCTGCCGACACTTCCGGCACTGCTGTGGGGCGTCGAAATTCACGGCATATGGTCGATGTCGAGTTGGACCCTGTTGCCGATCATGTTGTTGTCGCCGCCCGCCATCGAGCTCGCTGCATCATCGGTGCGCCGCATCGTCGGCTTCGCGATCATTCTTCCTCTGACGATGTTGATTGCGGCGCCGGGCGTTGCGCTGGTCCGCCATTGGCTCGGCGTGCCGCCCGAACTGGCGCATAGCCGAATGCTGGCCGAGCGGGTCGAAACCGGCTGGCATGACGCGACCACAAGCCCCCTACGCTATGTCGGCGGTGATATGGCCGACGGCGTGTTGACCTACGCGCGAAGCCGCCCGGAATTGATGCTCGATTTTCCGCCGGGCAACAAAAAACGCATCGTCGAGTCCGGAATAGCTTTGGTTTGTACCGCTGACGACGCTTATTGCGCGATAGCGTCAGCCAATGTCGCAAATGCAAATCCGCAAAGCCGCAAGATCGAAACGCAATTGGTCCGCAGCTTTCTCGGCATCCGCGGCGAACCGCAGGGCTATCTCATCTTTATCGTACCGCCGATCTGATGCCGGTGTGCGCAACCGAAACGATGGCGGCGTCGATTGACGTCAGGCCGGCCGGTGCCGTTTCAACTCGCCGGCAAACCACAGCGCCAGTGCGGGGATGGCGGCTGCCGTGCCCAGAAACAACGGCACCGCGCCGACGCGATCGATGACCAGCGCGCCGGCGGCGACGCCCGCTGTCTGGCCGATATAAAGCGCGGACGAAAACAGCGCCACCGCCGTGCCGCGCGCCTCCGGTGTCATCTGCGTGGCATTGGTCTGCAGCGTGTTGTGCAGCATGTAGAAGCCGAGCCCGATGGCGGTGGTCGCGACCGGCGCCAGCCACCAGGCCGCGCCTGTGGCGAGCGTGACATAGGCTAAGGCGAGAATGAGCGAGCCGCCGATGGCAAGTCCGATCTGGCCGAGCCGGCGCACCAGGAGCTTCACCATACCGGCATAGATCAGCCCGCCGATGCCGAAACAGCCGACCGTGAGGCCGACCAGCGTGTAGGTCAGGCCGAAGCGCAGATGCAGATCGGCGCCGATATAGGCGAAGGCGCCCCAGGCCAGCGCCCCTTCAAAAAATGCAGCGACGATGACAATGCGGGCGAACGGGTTCGACAGCACCACGGCATAATCCGCGATCAGTCCGAGCCGCGGCGTCGTCTGACTCGATTTACGGGTTTGCGGATTGACCGCGAGCTCGAAGACGAGTCCGGCTGCGGCGAGCGCGAACATGCCGGCCAGCACGAAATAGACATTGCGCCAGCCTAAAAGGTCGCCGAGCACGCCGCCGGCGGCCTGGCCGAACAGCTGGCCGAGAATCTGGCCCGACAGGTAACGTGCCAGGATCGGCTGCAGGCGATCGGACGGCGTCACGTCGCCCACGTAGGCCATCGAGATCGGGATCACCCAGCCGGCGGCGGCGCCGGTCGCGAGCCGCGCCAGCGCCAGCTGCGGCAAGGTCGAAACCAGGCCGCAAATCGCCACCAGGACGGCGCCGATGGCGCAGGCGAAGGCGACCGTGCGGTATTTGCCGAAGCGGTCGCCGACCGGGCCGATGATGAGCTGGATCGAGCCGTGAGTAATGGCATAGGCCGTCACCACCATGGCCGCGGCGCCGACGGTGGTATGCAGGTCGTTAGCGACCTGCGGCAACAGCGAATCCATCACCCGCACCTGGGCCTGGCTGGCGAAGCCGGCCACCGCGAGGAGGATGATCGAACGCGTCGGCGTCTGTCGCGCTGGCGAGGGGTTGGGTGAATAGAGCACGTTGACACTCAAAGCAGGGCAGGCTTTCTACCGCGCACAAAAGCGAAACCACAATGATTGAAAACAGATATCAGCCCGGCGCGGTCGAAGCCCGCATTTATCAAGCCTGGGAAGACTCAGGCGCCTTTCGCGCCGGCCGGCCGGAACGCGCCAAGGCGGAACCCTTTTGCGTGGTCATTCCGCCGCCGAACGTCACCGGCTCGCTGCATATGGGCCACGCGCTCAACAACACGCTGCAAGACATCATCTGCCGCTTCGAGCGCATGCGCGGCAAAGACGTGCTGTGGCAGCCGGGGACCGACCACGCCGGCATCGCGACACAGGCCGTCGTCGAACGCCAGCTCATGGAGCGGCAGGAGCCGTCGAGCCGCGCCATGGGCCGCGAGGCCTTCATCAAGCGCGTGTGGGAATGGAAGGCGGAATCCGGCGGCACCATCATCAGCCAGCTGAAACGGCTCGGCGCGTCCTGCGACTGGTCGCGCGAGCGTTTCACGATGGACGAGGGCCTGTCGCGCGCGGTGCTGAAAGTCTTTGTCGCGCTCTATCGCGAAGGGCTGATCTACAAGGACAAGCGGCTGGTCAATTGGGACCCGAAGCTGAAGACCGCAATCTCCGACCTTGAAGTGCAGCAGGTCGAGACCAAGGGCAGTCTTTGGTACATCAAATATCCGATCGAAGGCTCGGACGAATTCATTATCGTTGCGACGACGCGGCCGGAGACCATGCTCGGCGACGTCGCGGTCGCCGTGCATCCGGACAGTGAGCGGCTTAAGCATCTGATCGGCAAGATGGCGGTGCTGCCGCTGGTCGGCCGGCGCATTCCGATCATCGGCGACGACTATGCCGATCCGGAAAAAGGCTCCGGCGCGGTGAAGATCACGCCGGCGCACGACTTCAACGACTTCGAGGTCGGCAAGCGGCACGATCTGCCGCTTATCAATGTGTTCGATGACGAAGCGCATCTCTCGCTGAAGGATAATGAGGCGTTTCTCAAAGACGCTCGTCCCGAGGGCGCCTTGTTGGAGACGCTGGATGGCAAGAGCCGCGAAGCCGCGCGAAAGCTGATCGTCGAAGAGCTTGAGTCGCGCGGCCTCATCGAGAAAATCGAACCGACCTCGCATGTCGTGCCGCACGGCGACCGTTCCGGCGCCGTGCTCGAGCCGTTTCTCACCGATCAATGGTATGTCGACGCCAAGACTTTGGCGCAGCCGGCGATGGCGGCGGTACGCGCCAAGAAGACCGTATTCGTGCCGGCGCAATGGGAAGCGACTTTTTTCAACTGGATGGAAAACATCCAGCCGTGGTGCGTGTCGCGGCAGATCTGGTGGGGTCATCAGATTCCGGCCTGGTATGGGCCGGACGGCAAGATCTTTGTCGCCGAGACGGAAGACGATGCGGTTGCCGATGCGCTCGCGCATTACACCGAGATCGAGGAAATCACGGTCCAGGAGGGCCATGATATCGCCGCCGATCCGGCGCGGCGTTCGCGCTTTGCCAATGACTATTTGAAGCGCGACGAGGATGTGCTCGACACTTGGTTCTCGTCGGCGCTGTGGCCGTTCTCGACGCTCGGCTGGCCCGACGAGACGCCGGAGCTCAAGCGCTTCTATCCGACCAGTGCGCTCGTCACCGGTTTCGACATCATCTTCTTCTGGGTGGCGCGCATGATGATGATGGGGCTGCACTTTATGAAAGAAGTGCCGTTCCACGACGTCTATATCCACGCGCTGGTGCGCGACGCCAGTGGCGCCAAGATGTCGAAGTCGAAAGGCAACGTCATCGATCCGCTCGAACTGATCGACGAATATGGCGCGGACGCGCTGCGTTTCACGCTCGCGGCCATGGCGGCGCAGGGGCGCGACATCAAGCTCTCGGCGCAACGCGTCGAGGGCAATCGCAACTTCGCCACCAAACTTTGGAACGCGGCGCGCTTCGCCGAGATCAATGGCTGCGCCCGCGATCCCGATTTCGATCCGCACCACGCCAAGGAGGTGCTCAACCGCTGGATCGCGCACGAGACCGCAAAGACCGTCCGCGAAGTGACCGCGGCGATTGAGGCCTACAAGTTCAATGACGCGGCGAATGCGGCTTACCGCTTTGTCTGGAATGTCTATTGCGACTGGTATCTCGAACTGATCAAGCCGGTGCTCACCGGCGCCGACGGCCCGGCCAAGACCGAAACGCGGGCCGCGGCGGCCTGGGCGCTCGACGAGATTCTTAAACTGCTGCATCCGTTCATGCCGTTCGTCACCGAAGAGCTGTGGCGCGTCACGGCGGAGCAGGGCCTAAAGCGCCACCACATGCTTGCGCTTGACGCGTGGCCCGCAGCACGACGGTCTCGACGATGCCGAGGCCGAAGCCGAAATCGGCTGGGTCATCGACCTCATCAATGCGATCCGTTCGGTGCGCGTCGAGATGAACATCCCACCGGCGACGCTTCTGCCCCTGGTGCTGGCCGGCGCTTCGCCGCAAACGGCGGCCCGCGCCCGCAACTGGGCGGAATTTGTGCAGCGGCTTGCCCGCGTCTCCGATATTGCCTTTGCCGAGGCACCGCCGCAGGGTGCAGTTCAGCTCGTGGTGCGCGGCGAGGTTGCGGCGCTTCCCCTCAAGGGCGTAATCGATCTGGCCGCCGAAAGCGCGCGGCTCGCCAAGGAAATGGCCAGGGCCGATGCCGATATCGCGCGTGTCGACGCCAAGCTGAATAACGCTAATTTCGTCGCGCGGGCGCCCGAGGAAGTGGTAGAGGAAGAAAAAGAGAAACGCGAGGAAGCGCAGGCGCGCAAGGCCAAGATCGCCGAGGCGATGGCAAGGCTGAAGGGCGCGGCGTAAGGGGATCGCTGTGAAGATTTTTCTCGCTGGTGCGACAGGCGCGATCGGGCGCCGGCTCATCCCGCTTTTGACCGCTGCGGGCCATTTCGTCTCGGGCACGACGCGGGATGCCGACAAGGTGCCGGCCCTGAAGCGTACCGGCGCGCAAGCCATCGTCCTCGACGTCTTCAACCAGCGCGCCCTGCATGACGCGGTGGCGCGGGTCAAGCCGGATGTCGTGATTAATCAGCTGACCAATCTGCCGAAGGTGTTCGATCCGGCGCTGCTTGCCGAGATGCTTCCGGAGAACTCCCGCCTCCGCGTCGAGGGCACGCGCAATCTGGCCTCCGCCGCGCGCGTCGCAGGGGCGCGCAGGTTCATCGCGCAAAGCCTTGCCTTTGCTTATGCCGAGGGACCGCGGCCCTATGCCGAGACCGATCCGATTGCCTCGGGTGAGGGCAATGCGCCGAGCGCCATCACGGCGCGCGGGGTGCGCGCGCTCGAGGAGTTCGTGCTCAATTCGCCAGGGGATTTCGACGGCATCGTGCTGCGCTATGGCCGGCTCTATGGACCCGGCACCTGGTCGGCGACGCCGAAGGGGCGGGCGCCACTGCATGTCGACGCCGCGGCGCAGGCGGTGCTCTTGGCCGTCTCGCACGGCAAACCCGGCGTCTACAACATCGCCGAGGACGACGGTGCGGTGAATATCGAGAAGGCGCGCAAGGAATTGGGCTTCAATCCAGCGTTCCGGATCCGCACCGAGTCCTATTAGGACGAATTGGTCCTCGTCGTGGTCCCTGTCTTGGTTGCTATCTTGGTCGTTATCTTGGCCGTCTCCGGAAATGGCTTGCTGAGAAAGCGCGAGCCTTTCTCTCCGTAGCGCCATGGTTTGTCGACCGCCTTGGTGAGGCCGATCCGGATTCCGGCCACAATCTCGACCGGCTCGCGCCGGGCAAAGAGCTGAAACGGCGGCGCGTCGAGCGCCAAGCCGTTGTGCGCTGCGGTAACACGGAGCGCCTCGCAGAGCCGGCCGGGGCCCGAACACAAAAGCCGCGCTTGCGACAGTCCGCGCCGCCGGCGCATCAGCGGCAGGCCCTCCGTCGGCTCGAGCGCCCGGATCAGCACGGCGCTTGCCGAGCCTTTCGGCTCGCAAACGAAATTCATGCACCAGTGAATACCGTAAGAACGGTAGACATAGACATAGCCCGGCGGGCCGAACATCACGGCATTGCGCTCGGTCTCGCCGCGGTAACTGTGCGCTGCGGGATCGGTCTGGTGATAAGCCTCGACCTCGACGATGCGCCCGCCGACGCCATCGACAAGCACGGTCACCCCGATGAGATCGGGTGCCACCTCGTGAACGCTGCGGTTAAAGAAGCTCTTGGTCAGGCGTTTTTGCACCGCCCATGGTCGCAGGCCGACCCGGTCTGGTAAATGTCCTGGTAAATCACCAGTTAACGAACTGAGCTTGAGCGCAAAATCGGCACAGGAATCTGTGGCTCCCCGGCAACAGCTGGGGAACATTTCACAGGATCATATTCCCGCCATGCCCAACGCCGCTTTTTAGCCATAGGGTTTTTTGAAACGATTGGTGTGGCGCGGGCTGAGGGGCTCACCGCCGCAGCGTGCTTCCGGCTCCAAAGACTATTGGGTCTTTTGGTCCGGATGAGAGGGGCGAGGGCCTGTTGGCCCCAAGAGTTTGATGGACGCCAAAACCGATCTGAAGTCTCGGCTGCCGTCTCGGCATGCCACCGAAGGCGCCGACCGCGCTCCGCACCGCGCGTTCTATTACGCGATGGGGCTGACGCGGGAGCAGATTCACCAGCCGTTTGTCGGCGTGGCGACCTGCTGGAATGAGGCCGCTCCCTGCAATATTGCGCTGATGCGCCAGGCCCAGGCGGTCAAGATCGGCGTCGCTGCCGGCGGCGCCACGGCGCGCGAGTTCTGCACCATCACTGTGACTGACGGCATAGCGATGGGCCATGCCGGGATGAAAGCCTCACTGCCGTCGCGCGAGGTTATTGCCGACTCGGTGGAGTTGACGGTGCGGGGGCACTCTTACGATGCGTTGATCGGCGTTGCCGGATGCGACAAGTCGCAGCCGGGCATGATGATGGCGATGTGCCGTCTCAACGTGCCTGCGATTTACATTTACGGCGGCTCGATCCTGCCCGGCACTTTCAAAGGGCAGCCGGTTACCATTCAGGACGTCTACGAAGCCGTCGGCAAGCACTCGGTCGGCGCGATGACCGATGACGATCTCGAAACATTGGAGCAGAACGCCTGTCCGTCGGCCGGCGCCTGCGGCGCGCAATTCACCGCCAATACGATGGCGACGATCTCCGAAGCCATTGGTCTTGCTTTGCCGTACTCCGCCGGGGCGCCTGCGCCCTACGAGATTCGCGACAAATTCTGCGTGCTGGCCGGCGAGATGATCTCGGATCTGATCGTCAAGAATATCCGTCCGCGCGACATCGTCACGCGCAAGGCTTTGGAGAACGCCGCCGCTACTGTCGCCGCAACCGGCGGCTCGACCAATGCTGCGCTGCACCTGCCGGCGATCGCCCATGAATGCGGCATCAAGTTCGATCTGTTCGACGTCGCCGAAGTCCTAAAAAGAACACCTTATATCGCGGATTTGAAACCGGGCGGCCGTTATGTCGCCAAAGACATGTTCGAAGCTGGCGGCGTTCCGCTTCTGATGAAGACGCTTCTCGACCATGGCTTTCTCCATGGCGACTGTCTCACCGTCACCGGCCGCACGATTGCCGAGAATCTCAAGTCGGTGAAGTGGAACGAACATCAAGACGTCGTTCGTCCGGCGGACAAACCGCTTCTGCCGACGGGTGGCGTGGTTGGGCTCAAGGGCAATCTCGCGCCCGAGGGCGCCATTGTTAAGGTTGCCGGGATGGAGCGCTTGCAATTCACCGGCCCGGCGCGTTGCTTCGACGGCGAGGAAGCTTGCTTCGAAGCGGTGCAGAAGAGGACGTACAAAGAAGGCGAAGTGCTGGTCATCCGCTACGAAGGACCGAAAGGCGGTCCGGGCATGCGGGAGATGTTGTCAACCACCGCCGCACTCTACGGACAGGGCATGGGCACCAAAGTCGCGCTCATCACTGACGGCCGCTTCTCCGGCGCCACGCGCGGATTCTGTGTCGGCCATGTCGGCCCCGAGGCCGCCATCGGCGGACCGATCGCTCTTCTCAAGGACGGCGACATCATCAAGATCGATGCCGTGAAAGGCACGCTCGACGTCGAATTGTCGGAGAGCGAGCTCGCAAAGCGGAAACAGGAATGGAAGCCGCGCCCCGAGGCGTTCGGCTCCGGCTATTTGTGGAAGTACGCCCAGCAGGTGGGATCGGCGCGTTATGGCGCGCTCACTCATCCGGGCGCGGCGGCCGAGACGGAGTGCTATGCGGATATCTAGCGCCATAGCTCGTCTTGCCAAGAACGGGATCGCGGTCGGCGTCGCCGGCGGCCTGTGCACCGCGCTCGCGCTCGGCTTCAATCACGGGCGCGCGCTCGTCACCCAGCCGGCTTTCGCTTTCGACGGCACGACCTCGCCGAGCACCGCGGCGCTGACGCCGAGCGACGGACTGCGTGCCGGCGCCCGCGCGCCGGAGGCCGGGCCGACGACGAACGCCTTGACCGCGCTGCAATACGCCGCCGAGCAGGGCCAGCCGGTCGCGCAGTGGAAGCTCGGCCGCATGTATGCCGATGGCGACGGCGTGCCGCGCGACGATCTGCGCGCCTTCAACTATTTCAGCCAGATTGCCAACTCGCATCCCGATGAAGCGCCGGGCACGGCGCAGGCGCGGTTCGTCGCCAATGCCTTCGTGGCGCTCGGGCACTATTATCTGACCGGCATCCCGAATTCGAAGGTTGCGTCGGATCCGGCACGCGCCCGCGATATGCTCGGCTATGCCGCGACTTATTTCGGCGATGCCGATGCGCAATACGAAATCGGCCGGCTTTATCTCAACGACAAGCCGAGCGATCCGCATCAGGCGGCGCGCTGGTTTCAGCTCGCAGCGACCAAGGGCCAATGCCGCGCCGAAGCGGCGCTGGGCGACATGCTGTTTCAAGGCCAGTACGTGCCGCGCCAGGCCGCGCGCGGCCTGATGTGGCTGACGCTGTCCAAGGATTGCGCCGGCACCGACGAAACCTGGGTCAAGCCGCTCTACGACAGCGCCTTCCAGCACGCCAGCGACGACGAGCGCACCATGGCGCTGGTTTATCTGGAAGACTGGATGAAGGGCCGGCGCGACTAATCAGCGCCCGCACAGATTCAGCCGAAATGACTGTTACGCGTCAGCTTCCGCACCAGCCAGCGAGGGGTTTGACTTCGGTCAACCCATCCTACGCGTTCTGTCGGCAGTTCCCGCGCGGCCGCAATTTGTTACCGCACCTGCGTAATCTTCCTCACGATCTTCCGTTCGCCAGTCTCATCGACGACTAACCATGCTAGCCGTCTGGTACGATCTTCGCCGCATCGCCAAACAGCCGCTGATCGAACGACGCATAAGGTCCTGAATCGCCGGTATCATGCGGCACCACCTTGCAGCAATCCGGATTCTTCTGAAGCAAAGTCATCTACGCGGCATACCTGATGACATGGACAACACTGAATTGGATGCCACTTGGATTGCGAAATAGCTGGCCAGCTTTTCGGCGCGAGAATGCCCGTGTTGCAGCTTCGAATATCTCCTTTTCGGAGAGAAAGCGACGCTCGCCGAAGCAGAAACCATCATAAGATAGGTCTGAGATAACGAGCAGCGGTCCTACGACTATTAAAGCCACAAAGCTTGCAACCACCTCCGACCGCGGTGTGCCGGAGGCAGTGACATCGCCAGACTGAAAGGCTGTTCGCTCCCGCTTTGCATGGCCGTCTCTGTCATACCCGCCAATGCCAGATACTGTTGTGCAATGGTTGATGCTGATCAACCCGAGCTGCTAAATCTCAGTAGCTACTGTCGGTAACGAGCTGGCAAGAATGGCCGCTATTTTGGCACGATATCGAGATCGATCCACACCGGCACGTGGTCCGACGGCTTCTCCCAGCTCCGGACATGCTTGTCGATACCGGCGTCGCTCAGTCTGTCGGCGGCCATCGGCGACAGCAGCAGGTGATCGATGCGGATGCCGTTGTTCTTTTGCCAGGCGCCGGCCTGGTAATCCCAGAACGTGTAAAGGCCCGCATCGTCGCTGCTGGCGCGGATGGCGTCGGTGAGGCCGAGATTGATCAGGCCGCGGAAATGCTCGTGCGTGTTCGGCAGGAACAAAGCGTCGCCGGTCCAGGCCTGCGGATTGCGCGCGTCGGCGGACGTCGGGATGACGTTATAGTCGCCGGCCAGGACGAGCGGTTCTTCCAGGAGCAGCCGCTCGCGGGCGTATTTGGCGAGCCGCTTCATCCAGCCGATTTTGTAGGTGTATTTCTCGGTCTCGGGCGGATTGCCGTTGGGCAGATAAATGCTCGCGACCCGCAATGCGCCGTTCGCGGTCGAGACGACGGCCTCGATGAAACGGGCGTGATCGTCGCCGTCGTCGCCGGGCAGGCCGATATTGACCTCGTCGAACGGCAGTTTTGACAACAGCGCGACGCCGTTGAAGGTCTTTTGCCCATGAATAGCGAGATTATAGCCGAGCGCTTCGAACGGCTCGCGCGGGAAGGCCTCGTCGACGCATTTGGTCTCTTGCAGGCAGACGATGTCGGGCTGCCGTTCCGTGAGCCACGCGACCGCGCAATCGGTGCGCTGCTTGATCGAATTGACGTTCCAGGTGGCGATGCGCACGGGAGGTTGAGAAGTTTAAAGCGCGAAACTCGTGCCGCAGCCGCAGGACGCTGTGGCCTTGGGATTGTTGATCTTGAACGACGATCCGATCAGGTCGTCGACGAAATCGATCTCGGAGCCGGCCATGTAATTGAGCGAGACCGGATCGATCAGCACGGTCGCGCCGCTTTCTCGATCACCATGTCGTCGTCGGCTCTGGCGCGCTCGGTGTCGAATTTGTACTGGAAGCCGGAGCAGCCGCCGCCCTCGACGGAGACGCGCAGCATGGTGCCGGTCGGCTCCTTTTGCAGGATTTCGCCGATCTTTTGCGCCGCCCGGTCGGTCACAGATGACGTTGCCAGCCATTCTTATCTCCGGTGGAAAGACTGATTCCACTGTAGAAATCGCGCCAATTGCAACGATACCACAAGGTTAGTTAAGTGCCGCCACAGCTAAGGTCAATTGGGCGAAGATCCGGCGAAGGGCCAATAGGCGGCCGGGACAGGGTAAGGGCGATGGATACGACGATGGCCCACGCGCCCTATGCCTGCGATCCGGACCATAGTCGCGGCCGGCTCCATGCCGAGCCCGTGAGCAAGAGCCGCAGCGCCTTTCGCCGCGACTGCGACCGCATCATCCATGCCACCGCCTTCCGCCGGCTCAAGCACAAGACGCAGGTTTTCGTGTTCGACGAGGGTGACCATTACCGCACCCGGCTCACCCATACGCTCGAAGTCGCGCAGGTGGCCCGCGCGCTGGCCAGGCGGCTGCGCCTCGACGAGGATCTCGCCGAGGCTTTGGCGCTGGCGCATGATCTCGGCCATCCGCCGTTCGGCCATGCCGGCGAGCGCGCGCTCGACGAGTGCCTCTCAGCGTTCGGCGGCTTCGACCACAATGCGCAGACCTTGCGCATCGTCACCGCGCTCGAGCGGCGCTATCCGCGCTTCGACGGCTTGAACCTGACCTGGGAAACGCTCGAGGGCCTGGTCAAGCACAACGGTCCGCTCACCGGCCGCGACGGCGCCCCGCTCGGCCGCTATCGGGAGAACGGCGTTCCGGCGACGATCCTTCACTATACGAAGTTGCAGGACCTGCAGCTCTGGAGCTTCGCCGGCGTCGAGGCGCAGATCGCCGCTTTCGCCGACGACATCGCCTATGACGCCCACGACATCGACGACGGGCTGCGCGCCGGACTGTTGCAGCTCGACGAGATCGCCGAGGTGCCGCTGCCCGGCAAGATCGTCGGCGCGATCCGAGCAGCCTATCCGGGGATCGACAACCACCACTTGGTGCACGAGCTGGTGCGCGAGCTGATCGGGCTTCTGATCGACGACGTGGTCGGCGAGACCGGCCGCCGGCTTGCCGCGCTCAATCCGCGATCGGCCGACGACGTGCGGCTGGCGCCTGCGCCGGTCGCCGGCTTCTCCCCGCCGATCGCGGAGGGTGACGGCGCCATCAAGACGTTTCTCTATGCGCGGATGTACCGCAATCCGCGGGTGATGCGGGTCATGGAGGAGGCCGCCGGCGTCGTTTCCGATCTCTTTGCCCGCTACCACGCCAATGTGGCCGATCTTCCGCCGGAATGGCAGGACGGCTTTAAGGGTCTCGATGAGACCGCGCGGGTCCGGCGCATCGCCGATTTCATCGCCGGCATGACCGACCGCTATGCGCTCGCCGAGCACGGCCGGCTTTTTGACTCGACCCCGGAATTGCGTTAGGCGCGCGGCGCACATGAAGAGCCCGCCCAGACCCATCAACGTCTTTGCCGAAACGCTCGAACGCGTGCGTGCGGCGGCACTTGCGGTGGTTCCGCCGGGCACCGACGTGTCGCGTGTTCAAGTCGAGCCGCCGCGCGAGGCCAGTCACGGCGATATCGCGACCAACGCCGCCATGGTGCTGGCGAAGGGTTTGGGCAAGAACCCGCTTGAGCTCGCAGGCGCCATCCGCGACGAGCTGAAGAAGCACGCTGTGGTGGCCGACGCCGTTGTCGCCAAGCCCGGCTTCATCAACCTCACTTTGGTGCCCGGAGCGTGGACCCAAGAGCTTCATCGGGTGGTTGCGGCCGGCCAGGGCTATGGACGCAGCGACATCGGCTCAGGCGTGCCGGTGAACGTCGAATTTGTCTCGGCCAATCCGACCGGCCCGATGCATGTCGGCCATTGCCGCGGCGCCGTATTCGGCGATGCGCTGGCAAGCCTCCTCGATTTCACCGGCTTCAAAGTAGCGCGGGAGTACTACATCAACGATGCCGGGACGCAGGTCGATGTGCTCGCCCGCTCGGCCTTTCTGCGTTACCGCGAGGCGCTCGGCGAAAATATCGGCGCGATTCCGGAAGGGCTTTATCCGGGCGACTATCTCAAGCCGGTAGGTACAGCGCTTGCCGCCGAATACGGCGACAAGCTCAAAGCGCAGCCCGAGGCGCAATGGCTGCCGGTGGTGCGGGCGAAGTCCATCGCGATGATGATGGAGGCGATCCGCGCTGATCTCGCTGCGCTCAATGTCGAATTCGATATGTTCTTTTCCGAGCGCTCGCTGATCGCAGGCGCTACCGATCGCGTTGCCGATACGATCGAATGGCTGCGCGCGCGCGGCTACGTTTATGAGGGCCGCCTCCCGCCGCCCAAGGGGGCGTTGCCGGATGATTGGGAAGATCGCGAACAGACATTATTTCGTTCAATCGATTTCGGCGACGATGTCGACCGTGCTTTGAAGAAGTCGGACGGCTCCTACACCTATTTCGCCTCCGACATTGCCTACCATCGTTCCAAGATCGAACGCGGCTTTCGCACCCTGATCGACGTCTGGGGCGCCGATCACGGCGGTTACATCAAGCGCATGCAGGCGGCCGTTGCGGCGCTGAGCGAGCGCAAGGCCGAGCTCGACGTCAAGGTCGTCCAGCTTGTGAAGCTTCTGCGCGGCGGCGAGCCGGTCAAAATGTCGAAGCGGGCAGGGGAGTTCGTGACATTACGTGAAGTTGTGGAAGAGGTGGGACCCGACGCGGTCCGCTTCATGATGCTGTTTCGCAAGAACGACGCCGCGCTCGATTTCGACCTCGCCAAAGTGCTCGAACAATCGCGCGACAATCCGGTGTTTTATGTCCAATACGGCCACGCCCGCGCCCAGTCGGTGTTCCGCAATGCGCGGGCGGCTTTTGCTGATTTGCCGGCTGATCTCGCCGCTCCGGATGCCCTTTCCGACGCGCCACTCGACCGGCTCTCGGACCCCGCCGAGCTCGCTTTAATGCGGCGTATTGCCCTCTACCCGAGAATCGTCGAGGCTGCCTCACTGGCGCATGAGCCGCACCGAATTGCCTTTTATCTGTTCGAGTTAGCGTCGGAGTTTCATGCGCTTTGGACGCAGGGCAATGCTTCGCCTCATTTACGCTTCATTATCCAAGATGATCGACAACTAACGAAGGCACGGCTTGTACTTGTACAAGGTGTTGCCACCGTTCTCGCTTCGGGGCTCGCGCTACTTGGGGTCAAAGCGCCAAACGAGATGCGGTAGGTCGTTGCGCCGATTGAGTAAGCGCGCTGCGGTCGAGGGGGCGGCTGACCGGTACCGCGTAAACGCCTGACGGGGCGAATCCAATGGCCGACAATACTTTCCGCACGACCCGCCGCGATCCTGCCGCGCAAAGTGGCGCTCATAGCGCAGATGCTCTGCGCGCGTCCAGCAGGCCGACGATCCGCTCGCCGAACTGGCGCGCCTGATCGGCCAAAGGGAGCCGGTGAACAATGGCGAACCGGTGCCCAGCCGGGATCGCGCCGCACGGCATTATGACGCGCCGCCGCTCGACGAGCCGGCGCCCGGTTCGCAATGGACGACCGACGATCGCTACGCGGCGCCGCAAGATCCCGCGCCAGCCCCCCCAGCCCCCTATGACGACCGCCAAGGGGAGCAGGATCAGTACGACGAGCAGGAAGATCAGTACGCCGCGCGCCAACCTCAGTATGACGAGCGTTATGACCCGCCGCGGCTCGCCGAGCCTTCGCCGCCGTATCGTCCGGCGCCGCCGACTTATGACGCCGCCTACGAGCAACCCGATCAATATGCGGCGCCGGCGCAGCGTTATGACGCGCGCGGCTATCCGGTTGCGGAGCAGGCTCCGGAGCAGCCGCGCTACTACGACGACGCGCACGATTCCATTCAGGATCTGCCGGCATTTCTGCCGCGGGCGCGCGACGACCGTCGCGGCTATGCGCAGGATCAATCTCAAGACCAGTATCTAGACCAGGATCAGCAGGGCGATCCCGACGATCCGTCCTACGCGCTCGAAGATTATGAGGAAGAGGAAGAAGCCCCCACGCGCAAGCGCCGGGGTTTTGCGATCTTCGCCGCGATCTTAGGTTTGGTGGTGCTCGGCACCGCCGGCGCCTTTGCTTATCGCACGATGTTCGGCGGCTCGATGCTGCCGTCGCTGCCGCCGATCATCAAAGCCGACAACACCCCGACCAAGATCGTGCCCGCCGGCAGTGCGACGGGCTCGTCGGGCCAAGCCAATGCGAATAATTCCGGTTCGCCCGACAAGCTGGTGTCGCGGGAAGAGAAACCCGTCGATGTGCCGACGCCGGCGAATACGCCGCGGGTCGTCTCCACCATTCCGATTTTCCCCGATCCCAATGCCGGGCTGCAGTCCTCCATAGCGCCGGGGACTCAGGGCATGGCAGGGCAGAGCATGTCCGGCGCGATCGCGCCTGGGCCCGGTAGCGCAGGCGCTCCGCTGGCGCTCGGCGGAGCGGGCGCAACGCCGGCTTATGGCGGCCCGGTCGCACCGGCGCCGGCGGCGCCGTTGCCCGGAATGGGCCAGAACGCTGCGATGCCGGGGCAACAGCCCATCGCTGGAAGCAGCGGTTCGAAGAAGATTCACACCGTCGCCATTCATCCCGGATCGGATAGTAGCGATGCGGCCGCCGCCGCTCCGCCGCCGGCTCCCGCCCACGCACTTCCACCTTCGCCGCCGTCTCGGCCGGCCGCAGCGAGGCCGCTCGCGGCGGCGCCGGCGCAAGGCGGCAATGCCCCGCTGTCGATCGTTCCCTCGCAGCAAGGCGACACCGCAGCGCCGGCGCGCACGCACACCGCGCTCGCGCGCCCGACGGCGCCGGCTGCCGAGCCGGCACCTGCTTCGGCCGGCGGCGGCTATTCGGTCCAGGTGTCGTCGCAGCGCAGCGAGGCCGAGGCGCAAGCCGCCTATCGCGGGCTGCAAGCCAAGTATCCGGCGCAGCTCGGCGGCCACACTTCAAGCGTTCGCCAGGTCGATCTCGGCGACAAGGGCGTCTTCTACCGCACGCTGGTCGGCCCCTATGGCTCGATGGAGCAAGCGGCTGCAGATGTGCTCGAGCCTCAAAGCCGCCGGCGGCAGCTGCCTCGTGCAGCGGAATTAAGGCGGGGACTTCAAGCCCTTCCGCGGCTGCGGCGCTTGACCCTTGCGTGCGGCGCACGCTAAGCGGCCGAGATGCGTGCTTTCATCACCGGTGTCGCGGGCCCTTCGCTGACAGCGGAGGAGCGCCAATTCCTCAAGGAGGCCCAGCCCTGGGGCCTCATCGTCTTTGCGCGCAATATCGCTGACGGCGACAAGCTGCGGCGCCTGGTCGAGGAGTGCCGCGCAACGCTCGGGCGCCGGGCGCCGGTTCTGATCGATCAGGAAGGCGGCCGGGTGCAGCGGCTCCGTCCGCCGCATTGGCCGAGCTACCCGCCGGGCGCAGCCTATGGCGAGGTCTACGATCGCGATCGGGAGATGGGCCTGCGCGCCGCCAGGCTCGGGGCGCGGCTCATGGCGGCCGACCTCGCCCAATTCGGCATCGATGTCGACTGCGCCCCGATCGCCGACGTGCCGGCGCCGGGTTCCGATCCCATTATCGGCGATCGCGCCTATGGCACGGAGCCGGCCAAGGTCGCGGCCATCGCCGGCGCCATCGCTGCGGGGCTTATCGACGGCGGGGTGTTGCCGGTGCTCAAGCACATTCCCGGCCATGGCCGCGCCAGCGCCGACAGCCATGAGCGGCTTCCGGTGGTCAATACCGATCGGGCGACGCTCGAAGCCACCGATTTCGCCGCGTTCCGGCCGCTCTGCGCCTTGCCGTTGGGGATGACGGCCCATGTTGTGTTCACAGCCTTCGACCCGGTCGCGCCGGCCACCAGTTCGGCCACTATAGTGCAAGACGTGATTCGTGATTCGATTGGGTTCCGGGGTCTATTGATGAGCGACGATGTCTCCATGGGCGCGTTATCGGGGTCGCTCGGCGAGCGGACAAGTGCCGCGATTGCAGCGGGTTGCGACATGGTCCTGCATTGCAACGGCAAGATGGCTGAGATGGCGGCGGTGGCCGCGCAAGCGCCGCGCCTAGGCGGCGAGGCGGCACGCCGGGCCGAGGCCGCGCTCGCCGTGCGCAAGCCTGCGGCGCCGATCGATATCGCCGCAAGCCGGGCCGAGTTTTCCAATCTGATGGCAGGTGCATGGGCGCCCGCCGCAAATTCAGTATGAGCGGTTCCTTATGAACGCCGACGAAGCGAGTATCCAAGAATTCGAAGCCGGGCTGCCGGAGCGCGGGACCGACGAGCCGGCGCTGGTCGTCGACGTCGAGGGCTTTGAAGGCCCGCTCGATCTGTTGCTGACGCTCGCGCGCCAGCAGAAGGTCGACCTCGCCAAGATTTCGATTCTGGCGCTCGCCGACCAATACCTCGCCTTCATCGACGCGGCGCGCAAGATGCGGCTCGAACTCGCCGCCGACTATCTGGTGATGGCGGCGTGGCTCGCCTACCTGAAATCGCGCCTGCTATTGCCCGAGCAGCATGCGCCCGATGGGATGAGCGCCGAAGACTTGGCGAATGCGCTGGCGGCGCGCCTGCGGCGGCTCGAAGGCATCCGCCAGGTCGCCGATCAATTGCTCAACCGGCCGCAGCTCGGCCGCGACGTATTCGCACGCGGCCTGCCGGAGCCGATCGCCGAGATCACGAAGCCGGAATGGTCGGCGACGCTCTACGATCTGCTCTCCGCCTATGCCAGCCGGCGGGCCACCAAGGCGCGGTCGTTCGTGCGCGTGCGCAAGCGGACCGTCTGGTCGCTCGCCGAGGCGCGCGAGGCGCTGGAGCGGCTGATCGGCCAGTCTTTGGATTGGAGCCCGCTCGACCAATATCTCGTCGCTTATCTGGTCGAGCCGGCGATGGTGCCGACGGTGCTTGCCTCGACCTTTGCCGCGGCGCTGGAATTGGTACGCGAGGGCCAGCTTGAAGCGCACCAGCAAGGCTCGTTTACGCCGCTCTACCTGCGCAAGCGACAGAGCCCGCAGGGCGCGAGCGGCACTGCCAATGACACCGGCAATGTTGTCGGTGTGAGTGCGGAATCCGGGAATGCGTAAGAGGGAGAAGACTCGATGGCGCAATGTCGCGGAGATGCGTGTGATTGAGGGCGGCAAGGTGCAGCACGAGGCTAGCGCTGAGGAATTGCGCATCCTCGAAGCTTTGCTTTTTGCCGCCGAAACGCCGCTCGACGAAAAGGTCTTGGCGGCGCGCCTGCCGGCCGGCGCCGACGTGCAAGGCGCTGCTCGCGCAATTGCAGAACGACTATGCGCCGCGCGGCGTCAATCTGGTGCGCATCGGCGGCAAGTGGACGCTGCGCACCGCGAACGATCTGGCCTGGCTGCTGACGCATGAATCGCGTGGTGACGCGAAAGCTGTCGCGCGCCGCGATCGAGACGCTCGCCATCGTCGCCTATCATCAGCCGGTGACGCGCGCCGAGGTCGAGGACATCCGCGGCGTCAGCACGTCCAAGGGCACGCTCGACGTGCTGCTCGAGACCGGCTGGATCCGGCTGCGCGGCCGCCGCAAGGCGCCCGGCCGGCCGGTGACCTACGGAACCAACGAGGCGTTCCTGTCGCATTTCGGGCTCGAGGCGCTCACCGATCTGCCCGGCCTCGACGAGCTCAAGGGCTCGGGCCTTATCGATGCGCGCTGCCGGCCGAGTTCTCGGTGCCGGTTCCCTCCGACGATCCGGCGCTCCGCGACGACGAAGACCCGCTTGAGCCGGGCGACCTCGACCTTGGCCTGGCGCCGCCGGCGGAGCGGAGCGAGGAATAGTCCGGCGCAGCGAGGAATAATCCGGCGCTGCGAGGAATAAAAACGCCGCTTTGGCAATCAATTGCCGAAAGACTTGGTGGCGTAGGGTTAACTTCCAGCGGTATTATCCCTGCGGCGCGGCGGCCTTTCCGCCGCGCTTGTTTTTGCGCCCCCGACGCCTAGTTTCTGGCTAAAATCGGCATGTGGCCGCCGCGCAAGCGCCATGATGATATGCGCCATATATGCGCAGTGCTAAGCGTTCGGCGGACGGAGGATTTCATGGGTTCGTCTGAGCATCTGGCACTGGTTGATCGTCGGCGCCGTTCGTGCTCGTTGTATTCGGCGGGCGCGGCAAGATTTCCGACATGATGGGCGACGTCGCCAAGGGCATCAAAGCCTTCAAGAAGGGCATGTCCGACGACGAGACCGCCGAAACCGCTCCGACACGATCCGAGCGGACGCGCCGATGAAGACCATCGACCATCAGGCCGCCGCCGATCAAGCGGCGCGCCGAGTCCGAGAGCAAGGTCTAGGCTCAAGCTGGTCCAGATCTGCTGGCCTCGTGCTCGCGGTTCTGACGCTCTCGCGCCGGTCGCTGCGGCAATATTCCTTATCGGTGGTCGCGGCGTGGGGCGGTGACGCCGGAGATAGCTTTCATGTTCGACATCAGTTGGACCGAATTCCTGCTCATCGGCGTCGTGGCGCTGATCGTGATCGG
Organism: uncultured Alphaproteobacteria bacterium; assembly: GCA_963761595.1. Taxonomy (GTDB): domain Bacteria; phylum Pseudomonadota; class Alphaproteobacteria; order Rhizobiales; family Xanthobacteraceae; genus BOG-931. The sequence goes on along the minus strand of CAVXHE010000009.1, from coordinate 91,553 downwards.
GCCGAAGGAATTGCCCGGCGTCATGCGCACGCTCGGGCAATAGACGCGCAAGATCCGCAGCATGGCCGCCGATTTCCAGAACCAGTTTCAGGAAGCGATGCGCGAAGCCGAAATGGCCGACCTGAAGAAGTAGGTCGACGACTTGGCGCACGACATCAAGAACTACGATCCGCTCGAAAGACGTGCGCGAGGACGTCGAGAATATCGGCAAGGATTTGGACAAGGATTTCGAGAAAAAGCCGCTCGACCTCCTCAAGCCTACCGAGCCGAGCGCGACCGAACCAAGCCCGTGCCGACACCGAGCCCCGCCGAACCAAGCACCGTCGACCCGAGCATCGAGCGCAGCCGGCCGAGCCGGCATTGCCGGCTCCTGCGCCCGAGCCCGCCGCGACGCCGGAAAGCACAGAGCGCACCGGATGAGCCGCGACGACGAAGAGAAGGAGATCGAGGCCACCAAGGCGCCCTTGATGGATCACCTGATCGAGCTGCGCTCGCGGCTGATCAAGGCGCTCGCCGCGTTCTTTCTCGCCGCGATCGTCTGCTTCTTCTTCGCCAAGCACATCTACAACGTGCTGACCTGGCCCTATATCTGGGTCGCGGGCGCGGAGAATTCGAAATTCATCTATACCGGCCTGCTCGAATATTTCGTCGTGCAGCTCAAGCTCGTCGCTGTTCGGCGCGGCCTTCATCGCGTTTCCGGTGATAGCGACGCAGATCTACATGTTCGTCGCGCCCGGCCTCTATCGCAACGAGAAGCAGGCGTTCCTGCCCTATCTCATCGCCACGCCGGTCTTCTTCGTGCTCGGCTCGCGCGGTGGTCTATTTCGTGGTCTGGCCGATGCTGGCGCGGTTTTCGCTCAGCATGCAGCAGATGGGCGGGCCGGGCGAGGCGTCGATCGAGCTTTTGCCGAAGGTCGAGGATTATCTGGCGCTGATGATGAAGCTGATCCTCGCCTTCGGCATCGCCTTCCAGTTGCCGGTGATCCTGACGCTGCTCGGCCGCGTCGGCATCATCACGTCGGATCAGCTTGCGCTCGAAGCGCCGCTATTTCATCGTCATCGCCTTCGTCATCGCGGCGGTGCTGACGCCGCCCGACGTCTTGAGCCAGATGTCGCTTGCGCTGCCGCTGGTCGCGCTCTACGAGGGCTCGATCTGGTCGGTGCGCATCGTCGAGAAGACGCGTAGCCGCCGAACGCGCCGCCGCCGCGGCGGCGAAGCCGGCGGAGTGACTCGTCGTATTATCGCTCGTGTTCGATTCGTCATGGCCGGGCTTGTCCCGGCCATCCACGCCTTTAGCAAGCTTCAAGCAAGACGTGGATGCCCGGCACAAGGCCGGGCATGACGGCTCTGGAAATAGGCCATGCACGACATCCGCTTCATCCGCGACAATCCCGACGCTTTCGACCGCGCGCTTGGCGCGGCGCGGGCTTGCGCCGGAAGCGAAGCGGCTGATCGAGCCTCGACGAGAGATCGGCGCACAAAATCCTCGAACTCGAAACCGCGCAGGCGCGGCGCAACGCAGCATCGAAGGAAATCGGCGAGGCCAAGAAGAACAAGGACGAAGCGAAGGCCAAGAGTCTGATGGCCGAAGTCGCCGCGCTGAAAGAAATCGATCCCGGCGATGGAGGCGCAGGAGAAGGCAGGCTACCAAGGCGCTCAGACGATGCGCTGGCGCAAATCCCCAATCTGCCGCTCGACGAAGTGCCCGACGGCAAGGACGAGAAGGACAATGTCGAGCATCATCGCTTTGGCGCGAAGCGCGATTATGCGTTCACGCCGAAGCAGCATTTCGAGCTTGGCGAAGCGCTCGGCCAGATGGATTTCGAGACCGCGGCAAAACTCTCCGGCGCGCGCTTTGTCGTCTTGAAGAAAGGTCTGGCGCGGCTCGAACGCGCGCTCGGGCAATTCTTTCTCGATGTGCATACGAGCGAGCCGCACAACTACACCGAAGTCTCGCCGCCGCTGCTGGTGCGCGACGATGTGATGTTTGGCACGGCGCAATTGCCGAAATTTCGCGATGACCAATTCATTTCGACAGAATCATGACATGGCGTAATGAGCGTCTCGACAAAATTCAGCGAGCCGCATCGACGACGAGAATTCAGACGCGATCATGACGATCGCAAATAGCTGACGATTGATCGACTTGATCGAGGAGGCCGAAACTGATCGAGGAATCTCTGGCTCATCCCCACCGCCGAAGTCCCGCTCACCAACCTCGTCCGCGAATCCATCGTCGACGAAGCCGCAATTGCCGATGCGGTTCACCGCCTGCACGCCGTGCTTCCGCGCCGAGGCCGGCGCCGCCGGCAAGGATACGCGCGGCATGATCCGGCAGCATCAGTTCACCAAGGTCGAGCTCGTCTCCATCACCACGCCGGAGCAATCCAAGGACGAGCACGAGCGCATGCTGGCCTGCGCCGAGGAAGTGTTGCGCCGGCTCGATCTGCATTATCGGGTGATGACGCTGTGCACCGGCGACATGGGCTTTGCGTCACAAAAGACCTACGACATCGAAGTATGGCTGCCCGGGCAAAACATGTATCCGCGAGATTTCGTCGTGCTCGGTGTGCGGTGAATTCCAGGCGCGGCGCATGAATGCGCGCTACCGCACCAAGGAAGGCCGTCAAGCGTGCGCCACGTCCACACGCTCAACGGCTCCGGCGTCGCCGTCGGCCGCGCGCTGATCGCGGTGCATGGAAACCTATCAGGAAGCCGACGGCGTCGATCGCCGTGCCGGATGCGCTCCTGCCCTATATGGGCGGCACTCAAAAAGATCGAAGCGAAGTAGAAACGAACTGACATAGAAGTGAAGTGCCAATGCGGATTTTAGTCACCAATGACGACGGCATCCACTCCGAAGGCCTCGACATCTGCGCCGAGATCGCGCGCGCTTATCGGACGACGTCTGGATCGTCGCGCCGGAGCACGATCAGTCCGGCGTCGCGCATTCGCTTGTCGCTCAACGATCCGCTGCGGCTGCGCCAGGTCGGCGACCGCCGCTACGCGGTGCGCGGCACGCCGACCGATTGCGTCATCATGGGCGTGCGTCACGTGCTCGACGGCAAGCAGGTCGATCTGGTGCTGTCCGGCGTCAATCGCGGCCGCAATGTCGGCGAGGACGTGATCTATTCCGGCACCGTTGCCGGCGCGATGGAAGGCGCGCTGCTCGGCATTCCGTCGCTCGCGCTGTCGCAATCCTACAATTCGCGCAGCGGCAAGCCGCCGTTCTGGGAAACCGGCCTGCGCTTCGCGCCCGATATCATCCGCGGCGTGCTTGCTAATTCTCGGCAACGGCATGCGCAGCGACGTTCTGGTCAATATCAATTTCCCGATTGCGCGCCGGAAGAGGTCAAAGGCATCGCGGTGCGCGCCGCTCGGGCGGCGGCGGCAGGAGCGGCTGCACATCGACAAGCGCCACGATGGCCGCGACAATCCGTATTACTGGATCGCCTATTCGCGCAGCTCAACGCTGCCAGACCGGAGCACGGCACCGATATGGCCGCGCTTGACGATCGCTGCATCGCGGTGACGCCGCTCAAGATCGACATCACCGACGAGCCGACCATGACACGGCTCGCCGCGCTGTTCGAGAAGAGACTAGCCGAGCGCTCGACATGGTCAGTCGCTGGCGCATGATCTTTTCCGAAAACCGGTTTCCACTTTTCCGGATCATGCTCTAGACGCGGGCTTTTGCCGTGGCGGCCTCGATCGCCTGCGCCAGCGCTTCGGCCTGGAACGGCTTCTGCAAGGTCGGCGGCCGCGATAGGCCTCCGGCACGCCGCGCTCGCCATAGCCGCTGGCGAAAACGAACGGCACGCCGCGCCGGACCAAAACCTCGACCACGGGCGTGATCGGCCTGCCGTTGAGATTGACGTCGAGCATGGCGACGTCGAAATCGGCCTGTTTGGCGAGAGTCAAGGCCTCGTCGATCTCGCCGGCTTCCGCCGGCGACGGTGTGGCCGAGATCGTCCAGCATGCCTTCGAGCAGCATGCGGATCATCATTTCGTCCTCGACAACGAGGATGCGCTTACCGGTCGATGACATCAAAACCCCAACGCTGATCGGCGACGATTATAGATAGCTTGTCGCCGTCCGCCATAACGCTACTTAACGCTGGTTCCGCCGTCGCGGACATGCCGCCATTCGAACCCCGTAACGCCAAAAGGCGCCGATGCAGTATCCGCGCATGTTCTCGTAGTGGTGGAAAACGACATTTGCGCGTCGAATTGTTTGAGGCGAGGTCATCGTGGCCGCGGTCCCGGCAGCCGACGACGTCGAGCGCATGGAATTTCAGCTCGCGCTGCGCCGGCGCGGCATCAGCGATCAGGCGGTGCTGCGCGCGATGGACGAAGTGCCGCGCGAATATTTTGTCGCACCGGACTTCGACCGAAAGCGCCTATGCCGATCAGGCGCTGCCGATCGCCTGCGGGCAGACCATCAGCCAGCCCTATGTCGTCGCCTATATGACCGAGCAGCTCGATGTCGAGCCGCAGCACCGCGTGCTCGAAATCGGCACCGGCTCGGGCTATCAGGCGGCGATCCTGTCGCGGCTGGCGCGCGAGGTGGTGAGCATCGAGCGCTACCGCACGCTTGCCGAGGCGGCGCGCGAGCGGCTCAAGACGCTGGGCTACGCAACGTCACCATTCTGGTCGGCGACGGCACGGCCGGCGCGCCGGACCTGGCGCCGTTCGACCGCATCATGGTCACGCGGCCGCCGCCGAAAATGTTCCGCGAGCTCTGTCGCCCAGCTTGCCGAGGGCGGCAAGATGGTGCTGCCGCTCGGTCCGCGCCACGGCCCGCAAGTACATCGTCAAGCTGACCAAGGCAGGCGAGCGGCGAATTAACCCGCGAGAATCTCGATTGCCGTCCGCTTTGTGCCGCTTCTGCCGGGCCAGGCGCGCGAACTGTAACCGCAAAGACACACAAGCGACATATTCGCGAAAAGCGGCGCGGCACTTAAACGCCTGTTTACCGCAACGTTGTTTATTCGCTCGTCCTCTGTATTGCGTTCGAGTGAGTAACCATGTGCGTATCGCGTCGGTCGGCCTTTTGGCCGCAACTGGTTGCCATTTCGTTAATCGGCTTTGGAGTCGCCGAGCTGCAGCGCCGATTCGGGCCGCTTCAACGAAGGTTTCGGCTCCAGCAACCGCGCCGCCGTCGCGCAACGACGTCACCGGCTCGATCCGCAGACCGCCCCCGCAGGCCACATCGAAAGCCAGCCGCTGCCGCATCTGGCCAGCGCCGACGACGGCTACGTCAGGCGGCGGCCGCGGCATGGGTTCTACCAGGCTCGTACCAGGGTCCGCCCGCCGAAGTCACCGGCTCGATCGCGCCGCCGCCGCCGCCTCCGCCGGTGTGGACTTGGGAAGGCGGCACGCCGATCACGGTCGCGCCGGGCGAGACGCTCGACATGATCGCGCACGGCATGGCGTGCCGGTCTCCGCCGATCATGCAGGCCAACAACATTACGAGCCCGGCGATGGTGCGTCCGGGCCAGCATCTGGTGATCCCGCGCTATCGCTCAGCGCCGCGGTGCGGCTCCGCGCGCGGAACCGCGCTGCACGTCGAGCGTGGCGACGGTGCCGGCGCCGGTCGGTTCGCCGCGCTCGAGCGCGCTGGCGCCGCCGTCAGGCGTGCATGTCGTTGCGCCGGGCGAAACGCTCAACAGCATCGCGCGGCTCTACAACAAGCCGGTGATGGTGCTGGCCAAGGCCAACAATATCGCGCCGGACACGATGGTGAGGGTCGGCGACCGCATCACCATTCCGGAAATGCGCGAACCGCCGCGCTGGCCTCGGCGGCTCGGCACCCATGTCGTGTCGGCTCCGATTTCGGCGCCGCCGCGTCCCAGCCGAGATCACGCAGTCCGGCGGACCGAGCCTCGCCAGTCAGGCATCGCCGCTCAGCGCGCGCGTTGCCGCGCCGACCGCGGCAGCGCCCGCAGCCGCAGGGACAATTCGATCAAGACCGCCGACCGCCGGCAGCTTACGCCGGGTTTCCGCTGGCCGGTGCGCGGCCGCGTCATCGCCGCCTTCGGTCCGAAGCCGAACGGCTTGCAAAACGACGGCATCAATCTCGCGGTGCCGGAAGGCACGCCGGTCAAAGCCGCCGAGGACGGCGTCGTCGCCTATGCCGGCAATGAGCTTAAGGGCTACGGCAATCTGGTGCTGGTGCGCCATGCCAACGGCTTCGTCACCGCTTACGCGCATGCCAGCGACATTCTGGTCAAGCGCGGCGACAGCGTGAAACGCGGCCAGGTGATCGCGCATTCCGGCCAGACCGGCAATGTCACTTCGCCGCAGCTGCACTTCGAGATCCGCAAAGGCGCGACGCCGGTCGATCCGGCGCAATATCTCAACGGCGCGTAAGGCGCGCCAATCCCGAAAAGCGTCACCGGTTTTCGAGATCGTGCGCCAGCAAGGCTGAGTTAGCCTCCCATCTTCACGCCGAGCCTGCCGGCCAAATCCTGCACATATTGCCATGCCACGCGGCCGGAGCGCGCGCCGCGCGTCGTCGCCCATTCGAGCGCTTCGCGGCGCAGCTCGTCCGCGCGCAATCGGAATGCGATAATGCTCGATATAGCCCTCGACCATGGCGAGATATTCGTCCTGGCTGCAGCGGTGAAAGCCGAGCCACAGCCCGAAGCGGTCCGACAGCGAGACTTTCTCCTCGACCGCCTCGCCGGGATTGATCGCGGTCGAGCGCTCGTTCTCCATCATTTCGCGCGCCAACAGATGACGGCGGTTCGACGTGGCGTAGAAGATCACGTTCTCCGGCCGGCCCTCGATGCCGCCTTCGAGCATGGTCTTGAGCGATTTGTACGAGGTGTCCTCGGCGTCGAACGACAGATCGTCGCAGAACACGATGAAGCGCTGCGGGCGCATTGCGCATCAGCGCCATCAGTTCCGGCAGCGACTCGATGTCCTCACGATGGATCTCGATGAGCTTGAGGCCCGCGTTCGGGATGGGCGGCGCCGATCGCCGCATGCGCGGCCTTGACCAGCGACGATTTGCCCATGCCGCGCGCGCCCCACAGCAGCGCATTGTTCGCCGGCAGGCCGCGGGCGAAGCGCTCGGTATTCTCGACCAGAAGATCGCGCACCCGATCGATGCCCTTGAGCAGCGACATGTCGACCCGGTTGACGCGGCGAACCGGCGCCAGCTGTGCCCTTCCGGGTGCCAGACAAAGGCCTCGGCCGCGGCGAAATCGAGCGCGGGCGGGCTGGGCGGGGCGAGCCGCTCCAGCGCGTCCGCGATCCGGGCGAGCAATGCGGCGGCGTCATTCTGCGAAGGTTCCGCCCGGTTTTGCGGATCTTTGGCTTGCCGGCCTTTTTGGCCGCCTTTTTGCTCGAGCGTGGGGGAGATTTGGCCATGTTTGCACCGGGTTGCGGCGCTTTCCCTTAGCGGGGCGCGGCGCCGCTCGCAAGTTCGGCCGGAACGGCGGCGCGGCGTTGCAATTGGGCCAACGGCGGCTATAGTCCGCGCGATTTTGCGCGCGAAAACGGCGCTTCATCCCGGGCGCCGCGCCTTAATGCCGCCCCGGACTGCCGCTTCTTGGAGGAGCTATGTTCATTTCGCCCGCCTACGCGCAAGGCGCTTCTGCCACCGACTGTTCTGTCACTTCCAGAGCCCGATCTGGATGGTGTCATGATCGTCGGGATTATGTATTTCATCGTGTTTCGGCCGCAGCAGCAGAAGCTCAAACAGCATCAGGCGATGGTCAAGGCGCTGCGGCGCGGCGACACCGTGGTCACCAATGGCGGTCTCGTCGGCAAGGTCACCAAGGTGGTCGACGACGACCATATCGAGGTCGAGATCTCGGACGGCGTCCGCGTCCGGCACTTGCGGACCATGGTGAGCGAAGTGCGCGCCAAGGGCGAGCCGGTGAAGGACGACAGCGCAAGCTGATCACGCGGCGCGATCGTAACAAGGAATATCTACTTCCATGTTGTTTTTCACGCGGTGGAAGGCGGCGGCTATTTTGCTCACGGCGCTCGTCGTGTGCCTGTTCGCCGTGCCGAATTTCTTTCCCGAGAGTATGGTCAAGAACTGGCCGAACTGGGCGCAGCGCCACGTCGTGCTCGGCCTCGATCTGCAGGGCGGCTCGCATCCTCTGCTGGAAGTCGACACCAATGCCGTGCGCAAGGAGCAATTGCAGGCCGCCTATGACGATGTGTTGCGCGTGCTGCGCCAGGCGCGCATTCCGTTTACCGGCCGCGCCATTCGCGGCAACGGCGTGGAAGTTCACATCACGCGCGACACCGATCTCGACAACGCGCTCGCCAAATTGCGCGAGCTGTCGCAGCCGCTGACCGGCATTCTCGGCACCACCGGGCAGCGCACCATCGATGTCAGCAACAACGGCAGTACGATCACGCTGACGCCGACCGATCCGGCGGTGGTCGAGCGCGTGCGCCAGGCCGTCGATCAATCGATCCAGATCATCGAGCGGCGCGTCAACGAACTCGGCCTGGTCGAGCCGACCATCCAGCGCGAGGGCATCGAACGCATCCTGGTGCAGGTGCCGGGCCTGCAGGACCCTTCGCGGCTGTAAGGAAATTCTCGGCAAGACCGCGAAGCTCGATTTCCGCATGGTCGATCTGTCGATGACGCCGGAACAGGCGCAGGACGCGCACCCGCCGGATTCGGAAATCCTCGACGGCGAGAGCCGGCCAGAAATATCTCGATCGAAAAGCGCGTGCTGGTTTCGGGCGCCGACCTCACCGACGCGCAGCCGGGCTTCGACCAGCAGACCAGCGAGCCGATCGTCACGTTCCGCTTCAATTCGTCAGGCGCCCGCAAATTCGCCGACGCGACCCAGGCAAATGTCGGCAAGCCTTTCGCCATCGTGCTCGACAACAAAGTGATCTCGGCGCCGGTCATCCGCAAGCCGATCACTCGGCGGCTCCGGACAGATCTCCGGCAATTTCACCGTGCAGTCGGCCAACGATCTCGCCATCCTGCTGCGCGCCGGCGCGCTGCCGGCGCCGCTCACGATTATCGAGGAACGCACTGTGGGGCCGGGCCTCGGCCAGGATTCGATCAATGCCGGCGAGCACGCGGCTTATGTCGGCGCGGCTCTGGTCATCATCTTCATGCTCGTGACCTACGGCCTGTTCGGCCTGTTCGCCAATATCGCGGTTGCGATCAACGTCGCCATGATCTTCGGCGTGCTGTCGTTCTTGGGCGCGACGCTGACGCTGCCCGGCATCGCCGGCATCGTGCTCACGGTCGGCATCGCGGTGGATTCCAACGTGCTGATCTATGAGCGCATCCGCGAAGAAGTGCGGGCCGGGCGCACCGCGATCAACGCCATCGATGCCGGCTTCTCCCGGGCGCTGGCGACCATCCTGGACTCCAACATCACCACCTTCATCGCCGCCGCGGTGCTGTTCTATATCGGCACCGGGCCGGTGCGCGGCTTCGCCGTGACGCTCGGCGTCGGCATCCTCACCACGCTGTTCACCGCGTTCACGCTGACCCGCCTGATCGTGGCCTATTGGGTGCGCCTGTGGCGGCCGCGCGTCGTGCCGATCTAGGGCATGATCCCGAAAAGTGGAAACCGGTTTTCGGAAAAGATCATGCTCAAACGTATAATCTGGATTTGAAAGAAATCTCGTGCGCCTGCTTCGCATCGTTCCCGACAATACCAAATTCGACTTCATGCGCTTCCGGCGCATCAGCTTTCCCATTTCGGCGCTGCTGTCGATCGCGGCGATCGCGCTGTTCTTCTTTCACGGCCTGAATTTCGGCATCGATTTCATCGGCGGCACGCTGATCGAGGTGCAGAACAAAGCCGGGCCGGCCGATCTCGCCAAGATGCGCTCAACCATCGGCGGGCTCAAGCTCGGCGATTTCCAATTGCAGCAATTCGGCAGTCCCGACGACGTTCTCATTCGTATTTCCGAACAGCCGGGCGGCGACCAGGCGCAGCAGGAAGCGGTGCAGAAGGTGCACGATGCCTTGGGTGACGCGGTCGACTACCGGCGCGTCGAAGTGGTCGGGCCGAGCGTCTCCACCGAGCTTCTGTCCTACGGCACGATCGGGCTGGTGCTCGCCATCTTTGCCATCCTGATCTATCTGTGGTTTCGCTTCGAGTGGCAGTTCGCGCTCGGCGCCATGATCGCCAACGTCCACGATCTGGTGCTCACCGTCGGCTTCATGTCGCTCACCCATATCGATTTCGATCTCACCAGTATCGCGGCGCTTTTGACCATCCTCGGCTATTCGCTCAACGACACCGTGGTGATCTACGACCGCATCCGCGAAATGCTGCGCCGCTATAAGCGCATGCCGATGCCCGACCTGCTCAACGCTTCGGTCAATGCGACGCTGTCGCGCTCGATCATCACCCACGTCACGGTTGCGATGTCGCTGTTGGCGCTGCTGCTGTTCGGCGGCCAGGCCATCCACAGCTTCACGGCGACCATGATGTTCGGCGTCGTGCTGGTCGGCACCTATACGTCGGTGTTCATCGCGTCGCCGATCCTGATCTATCTCGGCGTCGGCGCAACGCGGACGGGCGGCGCCGAAGAGCCAGAAGCGCCGCCGACGGCGCCGGCGGCTCCTGCGCCGTCTCAGCCGCAGCGTGCCAGAAATCGCCGCTAGTGGACGACCGCCACCTCCCGCGCCAGGCGCTGATCGAGGCCCATGGCGGCGGCGGTTTCCGCTTCGGCGGCATGTCGCATCGCGGTTCGCTGCTCTGTCTCCCGGACGGCATGTGGGCCTGGCCGGTAGCGGCGGCGGCCGGCATCACCGGCGAAACGCTGGCGCTGGTCTTTTCCCGCGCCGATCAGCTCGATTTTTTCATTCTCGGTGCCGGCAACACGCCGTGGAATGTGCCGGTAGCGCTGCGCGAGAAGTTTCGTCGAAGCGCATGTCTCGGTCGACACCATGACGACGGGGCCGGCGGTGCGCACCTATAACGTCATGCAGATGGAAGGCCGCCGCGTCGGCGCCGGACTGATTGCCATAGAATGATGATAGAACTGGAATAATGATAGAACTGCGTCATGCAGGATGCGTTTGCCTATTGCGCCGAGCTTGTCCGCCAAGCCGACCGCGATCGTTACGTGGCTTCTTTGTTCGCGCCGGCGCAACATCGCGGCGCGCTGCACGCGCTCTACGCTTTCAATGTCGAAATAACACGCGTGCGCGAGGCGGCGCACGAGCCGTTGCCCGGCGAAATCCGCCTGCAATGGTGGACCGAGGTCTGCAACGGCGAGCGGGGCGAAGAAGCGAAGGCCAATCCGGTCGCGGCGGCGCTGCTGTTGGCGATCGAGCGCCACGGGCTCGCGGCTAGCACTTTTGTCGATTTCATCGGGGCCCGCCGTTTCGATCTCTACGACGAGCCGATGGCCGGTATCGCCGATCTCGAAACTTATGCAAGACAGACATCCTCGGCCCTGTTCGGCCTGGCGGCGCAAATTCTTGCCGGCGCCGGAGCGGAGCCGGTTGCCGAGCCGGCCGGTATCGCCGACGCCGTGACGCGCCTTCTTGAGGCATTTCCGATCCACGTCATGCGCAATCAGCTCTATGTGCCGCTTGAAATCCTCGACCGGCACGACGTCATTCCGCAGGAAGTGTTTGCCGGCCAATCGACGCCGGGCCTCAATGACGCGCTTGCCGAATTGCGGGCGCTTGCGCGCCGCCATCTCGCCGCGGCTCGCGAGCGTATGACGACGCTGCCGCGCGAGGCGCTGCCGGCGTTTCTGCCGCTGGCGCTTGTCCGGCCGTCGCTCGATCGCCTGGACCGCAGTGACGCCTTCGCGCCGGCCGAACTGTCGGCGTTGCGCCGGCAATGGCTGATCTGGCGGGCGTCGCGCAATGCGGCGCGCATTGCCGGCTAGGGATGCAGGATCAGCTTCTGCGCCCGCCAGTTCAGCAATTCGGCCGCCCAGACGATATTCTCGGACGGGCAGGCGAGTTCGTGAACCCAGCCGAACTGTTTGAGCTGCTTGCCGCTCTGACCGAGCATGCCCAGCACCTTGCCGTCGAGCGACAGTTTGTAGATTCGGCCGGGCCAAGCATCGGCGCTGTAGAGCACCTGGTTCGGCCCGGGCGTGATGCAGATCGTCCACGGCGAGCCCGGCGCCATCGTGCCGCCGGCGATTTGCGCCTCGCTCGGAATGTTGCCGATCGCCGGTTTCGCGCCGGGCGGCACCGGCACGTCGATCACGATCTGACGTTTGAATTTGCCGTCGCCGTCGAACACTTGGATGCGGTGGTTGCCGCGGTCGGCGACGTAGACATTGCCGTCATTGTCCGTCGCGATTGAATGCGGCGTGTTGAACTGGCCCGGCCCGTCGCCGCGGTCGCCCCAGGATTTGAGCCAATTGCCGTCCTTGTCGACTTTGGCGATACGCGAATTGATGTAGCCGTCGCTGATGAAGGTGTCGTCGGCGGCATCGAAGGCGACATCGGTCACCTGCCGGAAGCGGCCAGGCTCTGCGGGAAGCGGCGGCTTCGGATGCTTCAGCGGCCCGGTCTCTTCGTCGGACGCCTCTTGCTTGCGCCCGAACACCATGGTGACGCGGCCCTCCGGTGTGAACTTGATGACCATGTCCGAGCCTTTGTCGGTGACCCAGATATTGTCGTGCCGGTCGATCTTCACGGTGTGGGCAAACGACCAAGCGTAGAGATTGTGGCCGATCTCGCGCAGATATCTGCCGTCTGGACCGAATTCGAGAAGCTGCGCCGCGGCGGCGGCATAGGCGGGGCCGGTCGTATTGCCGCGCGTCAAGACGAAGACGTGGCCTTTTGAATTGACGGCGATGCCGCTGACCTCGCCCAGATACATGTTGTCCGGCAGTTTGAGCGGATCGGGCACGGAGTCGAAATTGATAATGGGAGGCGTCTGCTGCTGCGCCGAAGACCGCTGAACTGAACGGGACGAAAAGCTGCAAGAGCCCAAGCGCCAACAGCCCGAGCGCCAAGCGCCGGACCTCAATCGGCCAAATACGCATGTGGTCTCCTCCTTGGCATGCCGCGTTATGGTCGCGGTCGCAGCAGCCAGCATAGATCGGCACAGGTAGAGGGAGAACGCCGGGCTTGCAGAGCTCGGCGCTCAGAATGCGAAACGGTCGCGCAGATTGCGCCGGTCGGAAACGATGCGGCTGACGATGGCGCGCTCGGCCTCGGTCTTGATCAGGGGATCGATCAGATCGAGCTGATTCATCGCCACGAGTTCGAGGATTTCGCTGCGCACTTCGCCCTTCGCGTCGCGCGGCAAGGCGTCGACGACTTGCAAATGCTCGGGGCGCGCGTCGCCGAGAAATTCGAGCAGTTCGCCGTCGCCCGCAGTGCCCTCGACGAAAGCATAGAGCCCGGTGCCGGCGCGGCGATCGGGGAAGGGCACGATGGCGACATCGCGCACCTGCGGATTGGTGCGCAGCCGCTCGGCGATTGCCGGCGCCTCGCGGACGAAGCGCAGGCCGCGGCCCTCGCGGTCGGTGAAGTTCAAGCCGCGGGTAATGGCGTAATAGACCTTCTTGCCGGTCGCCATCCAGAGCCGGGTGATGACGCTCTTGCGCGCCAGCACGCGGCGTTCGGCTGCAGTGAGCGCTTCGGGCGCGTAGCGGCGCTTGTGCTTGAGCGAGTGGCGCAGATCCTCGTAGCAGGCGAGCCGGAACAGATGATTGCGGCGGCGAAAGCAGGCCGCAAGCTGGAAATCGGTGACGTAGGCGCGGCCGTGCTCTTTACCTTGCGCGTAAAGCCAGTTCTGTTCCTTGGCGAGATCGTTGTGGGCGATGCCGGCGCGATGCAGCGCCCGCAGCGCCGTTTTCGCCGAGCGGAAATAGCCGGCGTCGCCGTGCGGCTTGGCGATGTGCAGCGGCACGCCGTCGATCCAGCCGCGCACCAGCGACGCGGCGCCCGGCAAAAGTAGCGGCGGCGCCACGCCGAGCGGCTTGGCGCGGGCGAGCGCTTTCCGCTCGCGGCGGAACAGTTCGTAGGCGAGCGGCCGGCTCCACCACGGCACCTCGTCGAGCCGGCGCAGCACGGCTTCAACCTCGCCGGTGTCGGTGCGAAAGCGGCCGCGCTCGATGGTCGAGAACACGTCGCGCTTGAGCACAGTGCCGCTCTGCCAGCGGGTGCCGAGTTCGGGGTCGTTCATGCGCGGGTTCTTAGAGCATGATCCGGGAAAGGGGAAACCATGCTTATTCCGCCGCCGCGGGGAGCGCGCCGGCAAGCCAGGTGTCGAGGTCATTGAGCGCCCGGGCGCAGATCGCCCGCTTCTTGGCGGCGGCCTTGGCCGGGCCGCGCAGCCGCTTGCCGTCGGTATCCTTGCTGGGCGCTGCGGAGCGGCGGGAACAGGCCGAAATTGACGTTCATCGGCTGAAATGACCGTCGGCCCGGCGTCGATTGTCTCGATATGGCCGCCGGTGATGTGGCCGAGGAGCGCGCCATGGGCGGTGGTCGGCGGCGGCACGAAGGGCCGGTCGCCGAGCCGCTCCGCAGCGGCGAAGCGCCCGGCGAGCAGGCCGATGGCGGCCGACTCGACATAGCCTTCGCAGCCGGTGATCTGTCCGGCAAAGCGCAAACGCGGATCGGCTTTCAGCCGCAGCGTTTGCGTCGAGCAGTTTCGGCGAATTGAGAAACGTGTTGCGGTGCAGCCCGCCGAGCCGCGCGAACTCGGCGCGTTGCAAGGCCGGGAATGGTGCGGAAGACGCGACCTGTTCGGCGTGGTTCAGCTTGGTCTGAAAGCCCACCATGTTGAACAGCGAGCCGAGCTTGTTGTCCTGGCGCAATTGCACGACGGCGTAGGGCTTGCGGTCCGGGCTGTTGCGGATTGGTCAGGCCGAATGGCTTCATCGGCCCGTGACGCAGGGTCTCGCGGCCGCGTTCGGCCATCACTTCGATCGGCAGGCAGCCGTCGAAATAAGGCGTCGCCGTTTCGAAATCGTGGAACGCGGTTTTCTCGCCGGCAAGCAGCGCGTCGATGAAGGCGTCGTATTGCTCGCGCGTCAGCGGGCAATTGATGTAATCGGCGCCGGAGCCGCCGGGCCCGGCCTTGTCGTAGCGCGATTGAAACCACGCGACATCGAAATCGATCGAGTCGCGATGCACGATCGGCGCGATGGCGTCGAAGAACGACAGCGCGTCTTCGCCGGTCAGCGCGCGAATGGCATCGCGCCAGTCGCGGGCGAGGTGAGTGGACCGGTGGCGATGATGACGCTGTCCCAGTCCGCAGGCGGCGCGCCGATTTCGGCACGGTCGATTTCGATCAGCGGCTCGGCTTCAAGCGCCGCGGTGATCGCGGCGGCAAAGCCGTCGCGGTCGACCGCAAGCGCGCTGCCGGCGGGCAGTTTATGGGCATCGGCGGCGCGCATCACCAGCGAGTCGAGCGCGGCGCATTTCGGCGTGCAGCAAGCCCGATCGCGCTGGTCTCGGCATCGTCCGAGCGGAACGAATTCGAGCAGACCAGTTCGGCGAATTGTCCGGTTTTATGAGCTGGCGTCGCATTGTACCGGCCGCATTTCGTGCAAGCACGACGGCACGCCGCGCCGCGCCAATTGCCAAGCGGCCTCGGAACCCGAAAGCCCGCCGCCGATGACATGGACGGGACTCGGACGGATGTGACACCGGCTGGCCGCAAATCTTGCATCATGCCGCCCTAATTAGGCTTCTCGCGGCGCTCGGACAACCAGCGGGACGAATGCGGCGGGACGAACACGGACTTGGCCGGTGTTTATACCCGTCGCCCAGCGCGAGGAACCCTGCATGCTCGATGTCGTCAAGTCGGCCCAGCGCAACGCGGTTGCGGCTGGGTTCGACGTTGAAGTTCTGTCGCTTGCGACCGCCAACCCGCCATATCGGCTGATTCAGACCGACGCCGCCGCGCGCGCCAGGGAACTTTATCCGCATCTCAAAAGGCTGTGGCGGCTCTACGACAATACCGGCATCGAGACGCGATATAATTGCGAACCGATCGAATGGTATCTCAAGCCGCACAGCTGGGAAGAGCGCACCGCGTCGTTTCAGAAGAACGCGCTCGATCTTTTGGAGAAGCTCACGCGCGCGACGACGGAAGCCGCCGGCGTCGCGCTGATCGCGATCGACATGATCGTGACCAATACAGTGACCGGTCTTGCGATTCCGAGCCTTGACGCCAAGCTCTTCAACCGGCTCGATCTTGTCGCCGACCATCGAACGGCTGCCGATGTTCGGCCTGGGCTGCGGCGCGGGCGTCGCCGGGCTGGCGCGCGCCACGCGGCTCGCGCATGCGACCGACGGCGCGCATGTGCTGTTTCTCACTGTCGATCTTTGCAGCCTGTGCATGCGCGCCAACGATCCGAGCCCGTCGATGTTCGTCTCGACGTCGTTGTTCGGCGACGGCGCGGCCGGCGTGCTGTTGCACAATACGCGACGTGGTGCGCATGTTGCGGGTAATGGTGCAGGTCCGCGCATTCTCGCCATCGGCGAATGGTGCTGGCGCGGCACCGAGCACATCATGGGATGGGACATCAAGGATGACGGTTTCGGCATTGTGCTCAGTCCGGAATTGCCGGCGCTGATGAGTGAGCAGCTCAGGCCCGCTTTGCAGGATTTTCTCGACCGCAACGGCTTCCGGCTCTCCGACTTCAACGGCTTTCTGTTCCATCCCGGCGGCCGGCGGCTGCTCGAGACGGCGCAAGAGGTGCTCGGACTGGCGCCGAAGCAGCTTGAACATTCGTGGGAGGTGCTGCGCGCGTTCGGCAATATGTCGTCGGCGACGGCGCTGTTCGTCCTCGATCGCGCGCTGCAAAGCCGGCGCGCGCGGCCCGCATCTGCTTGCCGCATTCGGTCCGGGATTTTCCGCTTATTTCGTCGTGGCCGATCTGTGATGCATTTTGGTTGGGGCGCGGTCCTGCTCGCTTATCTCACGGCGCAGCGCCTGGCCGAGCTCGTGGTGGGCCAAGCAAAACGAAGACGCGCTTGCTCGCTAAGCGGCGGTGTCGAATACGGCCGGTCCCATCTGCCGCTGATGCAGCTTCTGCATGCCGCTTGGCTCGCCGGCATGTGGCTGCTGGCCTACGATCATTCCGTCCATCCGGTCTTCTTTGCGCTGTTCGTCGCTGTGCAGATCGCACGATTTTGGGTCCTGCTGACGCTCGGCCGGCGCTGGACTATCCGCGTCATCGTGGTGCCCGGCGAAAAGCTGGTGGCGCGCGGTCCCTATCGCTGGCTGCGCCATCCGAACTACGCGATCGTGATCGGCGAGATCGCCGTGGTGCCGCTGGCGCTCGGCCTGCCGTTCTTTGCGCTGATATTCTCGCTGCTCAACGCCGTGGTGCTGTCGATTCGCATTCCGCAGGAAAACGCGGCGCTGGCCGTGAATGCGTTCAACTGGCGGCGGAAATAGACGCGCCCGTTGGAGGCGGGAACGGCCCCGGTTGGCTCGATATGGCCGCTCTGCTATAGGCTCGCGCCTGCACCAATTGCCGAGGCCGCCATCCATGTCCTGAATGCCCATGTCCGTTGACGCCGATACCGTCCGCCGTGTTGCGCATCTCGCGCGCATTGCGGTCGCGGACGGATGAGGTGGAAAATCTCAAAGGCGAGCTCAATGCCATTTTGGCCTTTGTCGAGCAGCTGTCGAGGTCGATGTCGACGGGCGTCGAGCCGATGACGTCGGTGACGCCCATGGCGATGAAGATGCGGCGAGGATGAGGTGACCGACGGCGGCATTGCCGATGCCATCATCGCCAATGCGCCGGCGCACGAGCATCATTTTTTCCTGGTGCCGAAGGTGGTCGAATACATGTGCCTCGCTTGCGAACAAGACGCCATCTGGCTCGCTTATCTGGATAGTCAGGGCCTGCTGAAGCCCGACGATCCGGCCGCGGTCGAAGCGTTGTTTGGCGCCTTTCCGGTGCAGCCGCTGCCGGTGCAAGCGCGAATGGGACGCGCCGACGCCCGAAGCGCCGGCCGATATTTCCCGCCGCGCCGAAGCCGGCTGCCGAAAAAATCCATTTTCCTGCGACGATCCGACGGCCGAATGACCGATCTCACCTCGCTCACGCTGGCGCAGGCGCGCGACGCGCTGCGCAGAGAAGAATTTTCCGCGACCGAGCTTGCCGACGCGCATCTCGCCGCGATGGCGAAGGCGCGTGCGCTCAATGCGTTCGTGCTGGAAACGCCGGAGCGCGCCCGCGCCATGGCGCGCGCTGTCGGACGCGCGGCTGGCGAAAGGCGAGGGCGGTCCGCTCGAAGGCCTGCCGCTCGGCATCAAGGATCTGTTCTGCACCGAAGGCGTGCGCACGACGGCCTGCTCGCACATTCTCGACAATTTCGTTCCGACCTATGAGTTGACGGTCACCGCCAATCTGTGGCGCGACGGCGCGGTGCTGCTCGGCAAGCTCAACAACGACGAGTTCGCCATGGGCTCGTCGAACGAGACTTCGTATTTCGGGCCGGTGGTGTCGCCGTGGCGCCGGCGGGCTCGGACGCGAAGCTCGTGCCGGGCGGCTCGTCCGGCGGTTCGGCTGCGGCGGTCGCGGCACATCTCTGCGTCGGCGCGACCGGCACCGATACCGGCGGCTCGATCCGCCAGCCGGCGGCGTTCTGCGGCATCGTCGGCTTGAAGCCGACTTACGGCCGCTGCTCGCGCTGGGGCATCGTCGCCTTCGCGTCCTCGCTCGATCAGGCCGGGCCGTTCGCGCGCACCGTGCGCGATTGCGCGATCCTGTTGCGCTCGATGGCGGGTCCCGATCCGAAGGACACGACCTGCGCCGATCTGCCGGTGCCCGATTATGAGAAAGCGGTCGGCGCGTTCGGTCAAAGGCATGCGCATCGGCATTCCGAAGGAATACCGGATGCCCGGCATGGCGGCGGAAATCGAGACGCTGTGGGCAGCA
This sequence comes from uncultured Alphaproteobacteria bacterium, assembly GCA_963761595.1. Lineage (GTDB taxonomy): Bacteria > Pseudomonadota > Alphaproteobacteria > Rhizobiales > Xanthobacteraceae > BOG-931. The sequence goes on along the minus strand of CAVXHE010000009.1, from coordinate 72,712 downwards.
GGGCGCGCAATGGCTCAAGGACGCCGGCGCCGAACTGGTCGATATCTCGCTGCCGATGACCAAATATGCGCTGCCGGCCTATTACATCGTGGCGCCGGCCGAAGCGTCGTCCAATCTCGCGCGCTACGACGGCGTGCGCTACGGGCTGCGCGTTCCCGGCCGCGACATCATCGACATGTACGAGCACACGCGCGCCGAAGGCTTCGGCAAGGAAGTGCGCCGCCGCATCATGATCGGCACTTATGTGCTCTCGGCCGGCTATTACGACGCCTATTATCTGCAGGCGCAGAAAGTGCGCACGCTGATCAAGCGCGATTTCGAGAACTGCTTTGCCGCAAGGCATCAACGCCATCCTGACGCCGGCGACGCCGTCGGCGGCGTTTGGCATCGGCGAGAAGGGCACGCGCCGATCCGATCGAGATGTATCTCAACGACGTGTTCACGGTGACGGTGAACATGGCGGGCCTGCCGGGCATTGCCGTGCCCGGCGGGCTCGACGCGCAAGGCCTGCCGCTCGGCCTGCAGCTCATCGGCCGGCCGTTCGAGGAGGAAACGCTTGTTCGCGCTCGGCGAAGTGATCGAGCAGGCGGCAGGAACCTTCAAGCCGCAAATGTGGTGGAGCTGAGCTACCGTCACTAGATACTGAAGATGAGCGGGCGACGATCGCTGCGGCACTTCTGTCTGGAAAGCTGTAACGCATGGTGCGACAGCCCGGCTTCTATTCCGTGCCGGCGAGCCCGGCATCCCTCACCACCTGTCCCCAACGCGCCTGTTCGGAATTGATGAAGTCCTGCAGCTTGTCCGGCGGCGGGCTCGATTGCGGCACCATGCCGAGCGTGATCATCTTCGCGCGCACGCCTTCGTCGGCAACGACCGCGCGAAACGCCTCGTAGAGCGTGGCAACGACAGGGCCGGGCGTGTGCGCCGGCGCGACGACCATGCCCCAGCCGGTGGCATCGAAACCCGGCAAGCCTTCGTCCCGCAGCGGCGGAATGTCGGGCGCCGACGGCAGCCTGATGGCGGACGTCTCGCCAAGCGCCCGCACTTTTCCGGCAGCCACCAGCGGCAAAGTCGGCGCGACGTCGGCGAACAGCAGCGAAATATGCCCGGCGATCAGATCGGTGAGCGCGGGTGCGGTGCCTTTGTAAGGCACATGCGTCATCTCAATGCCGGTCATGGTCTTGAACATTTCGGCAAACAGCTGATGCGGCGAGCCGACGCCGCCGGAGCCGTAAGTGAGCGCTCCCGGGTGCGCCTTGGCGTATGCGATCAGGTCGGCCACGGACTTGATCGGCAGCGCCGGATTGACCAACAGCACGAATGGATTTCTGGCGACGAGCGCGATCGGCGCAAAATCCTTTTTCGGATCGTAGGGCAGGGTTTTGTAGAGCGCCGGACTGATCGCGAGCGCTCCGGCGCCGGCCATGAGCAGCGTGTAGCCGTCGGGCTTTGCCTTGGCGCCATCGGCGGTCCCGATTGTCGAGCCGGCGCCGGGCCTGTTTTCGACGACGATGGGCTGGCCGAGCCGGTCGCCGGCGCCGGGTGCGAGTTCGCGGCACAATACGTCGATGGCCCCGGCAGGCGGCCAGGGCGCGATGAGCGTGATGCGGCGGGATGGATAATCGTCGGCGTGGCCGGATTGCAGAGCAAAGATCGAGCCGGCGAGACCGATCAGCAAACCGATGCCGTATCGCATGTTTTCTCTCCCAAAGAATCCCGGCGGTTTTTTGCTGCAGCGTCTTGGGCGCCTGCGCTGCTTTGTTTGGAAGAGAGCATAGATGCGCCGGTCTCACCGCCGCAACACGCCTTTAGTGCTACATGCGCCCGCGGAGGCGTCAGGACGCCGTATGCGGCTCGCCCGGTTCGCGGCCCGGCGCCGCGACGATCTCGTTGCGCTGCCGCGGCAGCGAGTCCGGATGTTCGCGCTGGAGAAAACCGATCAGTTTTTCGCGCAGCTCGGCACACAAGTCGGCGGTGCCGCCGGTATTGCTCGCGGTGAGCAGCACGCGGACTTCCATGGCTTGAGCGCTCGTATTCGTCACCTGCACGTTGACGAGAGTGCCGTTGAGCTTCGATTGCGCGACGAATTCCTTGGCTTTCTCGCGGATGCGATCGACCGGGGCGGTGTAGTCGAGATAGAGCAGCACCGAGCCGATATTCGCCGCCGCCTGCCGCGTCCAATTGGTGAACGGCTGCTGGATGAAATAATTCAGCGGCACGATCAGCCGCCGCAAGTCCCACAGCCGGATTACGACATAAGTTGCGTTGATCTCTTCGATCCAGCCGTACTCGTTCTGCACGGTGACGGCGTCTTCGAGCCGGATCGGCTGCGTCACCGCAAGCTGCACGCCGGCGATCAGGTTGCTGAGCACGGGCTGCGCGGCGAGACCGAACACGATGCTGGCGACGCCGGCCGAGGCAAACAGACTGACGCCGAACTGGCGCACCGAATCGAACGTCATCAAGGCCAAGCCGAGCGTCAGCAGCAGAATGACCGTGTCGAGCGCGCGGACCAGGACGCGCACCTGGGTGACGTGCTTGCGCGCCGACAGATTGTCCTCGACGTCCATGCGGAAGCGTCGAAGATAAAGATTGGCGCCGATCTGGAGCGCGGTGAGCGCGATCCAGCCGACCAGGCAGATGGTCGCCAGCGTCAGTATTTTCCCGAAAATATTTTCCGTCTCGGAAGCAACCGGCGCGGTGGGCAGCGCGATCGCCAGCGCCGCGATCAGCAGCGCCAGCCGGGTCGGATCTTTGGTGGCTTCGAGGATCGTTCGCAGATAGGGCCGCCGGTTGCGCAAGAGGCGGCGAAGCACAACGAGGATTGCGGCATGGACGAGCCATGCGACCGCAAACGCGACCACGAGAATGACGAACGAGGCAGCCCAGGCCGGCGCGAAAGCGAGCGTGCTGCCGATATCCGCCAATTTGGATTGAAGATTATGCGTTACGTCTTGCCACATGATGCAAAATATAGCCTGAAAATGCTTCAGGCGCGGCGCCGGTAAAAACGTGAGAAACCAAGGCCTGGCGCGCCACTGGTTCCTCGCTGGACACCTCCGTCATGAGATGGCATCAAGGCGCCATCGGACAGGCGGCCACACATGAAGACTTTCCTGCTGCGTTTATTCACCTGGTGGAACGGCCAGACCTTCGGCACGCAGTGGTGGACATGGCTCTATGGCGAATTCGTCGGCGAAGACGAGTTCGGCAACCGCTACTATCGCACCGAGGGCGGCAAGATCGATCCGACGCTCGGTCTCGAGCGCCGCTGGGTCACCTATAACGGCGTTGTCGAGGCGACTATGGTACCGCCGAGCTGGCACGGCTGGATGCATCATCATGTGGATGTGCCGCCGACGCAGGAACAGGTGACGACGCATCCTTGGGAAAAGCCGCATCGGCCCAATTTGACCGGCACGCCCGGGGCGTATCGTCCGAGCGGCTCGACGCTGGCGCAGGGCCGCCGCCCCAAGGCGACGGGCGATTACAAGGCCTGGGTTCCGGGAAATCAGTGATCGCCTGGCGGACCAGATAGGCTTCCCGATACGTGACACCGATCCCAGACACCGATCCGTAGCACCGATCCCTGGAAATGCCGCATTCGACGTGTTAACGGGGCAAGCTAACGGGGGCGGCAGGCGGCAATGGCGCTAGGGAGCGTCCAACCACACCGCGCAACGAATTTGATGGCCCGAATCGCCGCAGTTTTTGTCGTGATCGGCGCGCTGCTCGTGGCGATCCCTGCGGCAATGCTTGCAGCAGTCCTTGCCGCATCATCGGCCCAGGCGCAGTTCGGCAATATCTTCAACGATTCGCCGCCGCGGCCGCCCGGAAGTGTGCCGAATGGCGGTTTCCCGGCTCAGCCGCCGCCGGTGCAATATCCCGGGCAGCCCTCCGGCCAGCCGCAATATCAGCAGCCGCCCCAGCAAAACCAGCCGCCGCCGCAGGCGTCGCGTCCGCCGAACAGCATCCAGGCCAAGCCCTTGGCGCCGCCTCCAGGTGCCACCAGCGCCCCGCCGCCGAGCCAGGCCAACGTGCGGCCGGTCGCCGGCGCCGGCCGTTCCGCCGCCGCCCGAGCCCGCCGACACTTCGCCGCAGCCGGACGACACGGTCGTCACCTTCACGCCGACGCAAAAGATCGCGAACGGGCGCGCGATATTCTCCGGTCTCGACAAGATCACCGGCCGCATCATTTCGTTCGACGCGGCGATCGGCGAGACCGTGCAATTCGGCGCGCTGCAAGTGACCGCGCGGGCCTGCAACACGCGCCCGCCGACGGAGCCGACCAATACCGACGCCTTTGTCGAAGTCGACGAGGTGACGCTGCAAGGCGAAATCAAACGTATCTTCACCGGCTGGATGTTTGCCGCCAGTCCCGGCCTGCATGCGGTCGAGCATCCGATCTACGACGTCTGGCTGACCGATTGCGCGCAACCGGCCGGCGGCGCGGTTGCGCAAACCGTCGTGCCGCCGACACCGGCGGCAGGTGTGGCGCCGCCGGGAGCGACCCAGGCGAAAGCGCGCCAAGCGCCGGCGCAGCGCCCGCCGCCTTTGCCGCCCGCTGCTCCTGCGCCGGTCACGGACGACTGACGGTTCGTCAGCGGGCTTACGCCGTTATTTCTCCGCGAGACGTTTCAAGATCGCATCGCCGGAAACCGGCCGATCGATTGCGAGCGCGCCGAACTCGCCTTCGCCGACCAGCGCTGCGTCGAGCAGTTTGTGATAAGCGGGCCGCGCCACCTCGACGGCGCCGAAGGTCTTGAGATGCGCGGTGACGAATTGCGTATCGAGGAGCCGGTAATGGCCGGCCTTGAGCCGCGCCACCAGATGCACGAGCGCAACCTTGGATGCGTCGCGGACGGTGTGAAACATGCTTTCGCCGAAAAAGGCGCGGCCGAGACTGACGCCATAGAGGCCGCCGACGAGCTCCGCGCCCTCATAGACTTCGACGGTATGGCAGTCGCCGCGTTCGTAGAGCTTGCGATAGAGATTGCGGATACGGTTATTGATCCAGGTCCGGCTGCGGCCGGGCGCGGGCTCGGCGCAGCCGTCGATGACGGCATCGAAATCGCGGTCGACCGCGACCGTGAACAGGTCGGATCGGACCGTGCGGGCCAACCGGTCCGGCACGTGAAAGCGATCGAGCGGAATAATCCCGCGGCGTTCGGGCTCTATCCAATAGAGCGCCGGATCGTCGGCGCTCTCGGCCATGGGAAAAATGCCGCAGGAATAGGCTTTGAGCAGCACTTCGGGCGTGATGTCGATGAGTGCGGACTCGCGGCTCGCCATAAGATTTGTTTAACCGCGCTGCGGCGCCGGGTTCAAGCGGTGAGCGGCGTCGGCAGGGAGATTAACCAGCGACAAAGCATAAGTCGCTACGATTTTCGGACAGCTTGAACGCTTTCGCGCAGGCCGCGTTGCGTTCTTGCAAGGGTGTTCATGTTGCGTAGAGTTGGGGTGCTGGCATGGAACTAGAGCTGGAACTGAAGGCAAAAGGATCCGCGCCGATTCATGTGCTGTTCGTCGAGGACGAGTTCCTCATCAGCGAGTGGGTCGCGCAATCGCTGGCGGAGCAGGGCTTCGCCGTCCAGGCGGTGGGCAATGCGGCGGATGCGCTGCGGGCGCTCAGCTCGGAACCGGTCGACGTTCTTTTGACCGATATTAATCTGCCCGGCGACATGGATGGCGCGGCGCTGGCGCGGCGGGCCCGCGAAATGCAGCCGAGGCTTCCCGTGGTCTATGCGTCGGCGCGGGCCAACATGCTCAACCAGGCCGATCGGGTGCCCGGCTCGGCGTTCGTGCCGAAACCTTACGAGCCGGCATTTGTCGGGCGGTTGCTGGCGGCGGCGCTCAAAGCGGCCGAGGCCGGTGCACCCGTTTAGGCGCTACGCAGTCAAATCGCCGCGCGCCAGAATATTGTTCCAGCCAGTGGATGTGATAATCGCCGTCGATAATGTCCTTGTCGCGCACCAGCGCGCGGAACAGCGGCAGCGTGGTGTCGATGCCGTCGACGACGAATTCGTCGAGTGCGCGCTTCAACCGCATCAGGCATTCGCTGCGCGTCTTGCCGTGGACGATGAGCTTGCCGACAAGTGAATCGTAATAGGGCGGGATCGTGTAGCCGTGATAGACGGCGGAATCGATGCGCACGCCGAGCCCGCCCGGCGGATGATAATGCACGATCTTGCCCGGCGACGGCCGGAACGACACCGGGTTCTCGGCATTGATGCGGCACTCGATGGCGTGGCCGTGGAATTTTATGTCGCTCTGCGTGAACCCGAGATCGTTGCCGGCAGCGACGCGGATTTGCTCGAGGATGAGATCGATATCGGTGATCATTTCGGTCACCGGATGTTCGACCTGAATGCGCGTATTCATCTCGATGAAATAGAATTTGCCGTTCTCGTAGAGAAACTCGACGGTGCCGACGCCGAGATATTTGATCTTGCGCATCGCGTCGGCGACGGTCTCGCCGATCTCGTCGCGCATCTGGACATTGAGCGCAGGGGACGGGCTTTCCTCCCAGACTTTCTGGTGCCGCCGCTGCAGCGAACAGTCGCGCTCACCGAGATGAATGGCGCGGCCCTTGCCGTCGCCGAGCACCTGAATCTCGATATGGCGCGGCCGCTCCAGATATTTCTCGACATAGATCGTATCGTCGCCGAATGCGGCGCCGGCCTCGGCGCGGGCGGCGGCGAGCGCCGGACCGGCTTCGGCCTCGCCCTTGACCACGCGCATGCCGCGGCCGCCGCCGCCGGCCGCGGCCTTGAAGATCACCGGATAGCCGATCGCGCGCGCCAGCTCCTGCGCTTGGGTATCGGAGGTCAGCCCGCCGTCGGACCCCGGCACCACCGGGATGCCAAGCTCCTTGGCGGCGCGCTTGGCCGCGATCTTGTCGCCCATCAGCCGGATATGTTCGGGGCGGGGCCCGATGAAATGCAGATTGTGCTCGCCGAGAATCTCGGCGAAACGGGCATTCTCGGAGAGAAAGCCGTAGCCCGGATGCACGGCGTCGGCGCCGGTGATCTCGCAGGCGGCAAGCAGCGCCGGAATATTGAGGTAGCTGTCCTTGGCCGGCGGCGGGCCGATGCAGACGCTCTCGTCGGCAAGCCGCACATGCATCGCGTATTCGTCCGCCGTCGAATGCACCGCCACCGTCGCGATACCGAGCTCCTTGCAGGCGCGGAGCACCCGCAGCGCGATCTCTCCCCGGTTGGCGATCAGTATCTTGTCGAACATCGCGAGCGTCGCCGCCACTATTCGATGATCATAAGCGGCTCGCCGAACTCCACCGGCTGGCCGTTTTCGACGAAAATCTGCATCACCGTGCCGGAGCGCGGCGCCGGAATCTCGATTCATCGTCTTCATCGCCTCGATGATGATAAGCGTTTCGCCGGCCTTCACCTGGCTGCCGACGTCGACGAAAGGTCGCGCGTCCGGCGCCGAACCGAGATAGACCGTGCCGACCATTGGCGAGGTGACGACGCCCGGATGGTCCGCCGGATCGGCGCTTGCCGCGGGCGCGCTTTCCGGCGCCGCGCGCGGCGTCTCCGCCGTCCAGCGCCCGCCCGGCTGGCGCGCCGCCGTGCCGCGCGACGCGGATCGAGACGCCGTCGCGCTCGAATTCGATCTCGGTGAGACCGGTTTCGTCGAGCAGCTTCGCCAGTTCGCGGATCACATCGTGATCGACGGCGGGCGAGTTCGTGGATGTCGGGGTCTCGGGCTTGCGCGCCACGATCACTCCTTGATCATTCTTTGGCGCCGATCAAATGGGCGAGGCCGGTTATGGCGAGCGCGTAGCCCTCGATGCCGAAGCCGCAGATGACGGCGCGCGCGACTTTCGACACATACGAGTTGTGGCGAAACTCCTCGCGCGCATGAATGTTGCTGATGTGGATTTCGATCACGGGCGCTTCCATGGTCATGAGCGCGTCAAGGATCGCGATCGACGTCGTCGTGAAGCCCGCCGGATTGAGGAGCAGGCCTGCGGCTTTCTCGGCGCGGGCTTCCTGAATCCAATCGACGATCTGGCCTTCGTGGTTGGATTGGCGGAATACGACCGCAAGCCCATGCCGCGCCGCCGTCGCCTGGCACAGCTTCTCGACGTCGGCGAGCGTTGCGTGGCCATAGATATGCGGCTCGCGCGTGCCGAGCAGATTGAGATTGGGTCCGTTAAGGACGTAAACGGTTTTCGACATCTGCGAGGGCCGAGATTATGTGCGAGGGCTGAGCCGGCTATCGGCGCGGGCGAATGGCCCGCGCCGGATGCGTTTATAGGGAAGGCTCCCGCAAAGGGGAAGCCGGGAGGGCGGACCGGCGGGATTTCCCTCGAATTGGCGCGGCCTTCCGGGGTCTTCAGGCCCGCAGACGGCCTATTTCTTATCAGCGGCCTTGCCGGCGGCTTTGCCCGGGTTGAGCTTGGCCTTCAGCTCGTCGATGCCGACCGCGCCGACGACGACTTCGTCGCCGACCACATAGCTCGGCGTGCCGTTGACGCCGAGCGCGTCGGCAAGCTTCATATCCTCGTCGATCGTCGCCTTCACCTCGGGGCTGTCCATGTCCTTTTCGATGCGGCCCATGTCGAAGCCGACTTCCTTGGCGACGGCGAGCGCGCGCGCCTTGTCGGCCGCGCCGCGGCCGCCGAGGAGCTTTTGGTGGAACTCGATGTATTTCTTGCCGGTCGGATCCTGCATGCGGGCGGCGACGGCCACATGGGCCGCCTCGACCGAACCGTCGCCGAGGACCGGAAATTCCTTGAGCACGAATTGCAGATTCGGGTTGGCGCTCAAGAGGCTCATCATATCGGGCAGCGCGCGCTTGCAGAACCCGCAATTGTAATCGAAGAACTCGACCATCGTGACATTGCCCTGCGGATTGCCGAGCACGACCTGGTGCGGCGAGTTGAACAAGGTCGCGTTGTTGTCCTTGATCGTCGTGCGCGCCTTCTCGGCGTCGGCTTCCTTCTGCCGCTTGTCGAGCGCGTCGAGCGCCTCCTGAACGATTTCGGGATGGGCTGTAATGTAGCTCTTGACGATGATCTCGATCGCCGCCCGCTGGTCGGCGCTAAAGGCCGCCGTCGCTGCGCTGTCCGTTGCCGGGGCTTGTGCTTGCGCCGCTGCCGGTACCGGGGTCGCAGCCGTCTCCGCGGCGGCGGGCTGAGCCGGGAATTGGGCAAACACTACGGCCGCCGCGGCTAAGCTTGCAAAAAGCACCGGAGAAAGGCTCGCTGAGATCGAATTTTTCATTGGGACTGTCCTGCTGATGTGTTCACTTGAAATTTGAAAAGCGGGTTGTCGGGATGGTTCTTGTTATAGGCCACGATGTCGTCGGCCCGCACCCAACCGGGCGATCCGATCGGAAAGCGCATTTTCGCCCGTACCGCGAGTTCGCGGGCGGTCTTGTTGTCGCCGCGCGCGAAGGCCGCTTGCGCCGAGGCGAGATCGGCATCGGCGAGGTCATTCTTACGGCCATAGGCCATGGCGAGCGTCGTATAGGCATCCGCGGCTTCCGGCTCCTTGAGGAGGGCGGTGTGCAGGAGAGGGATGGCTTCTTCGGCCATTTTGGGGTCGTTGGTGGCGACCATTGCCTGCGACAATAGGATTTGAATGAGCGCTGGGTTCGGCGCGATCGCGACGGCGTGGCGCAGCGGCGCGATCGCGTCGGCCGGATGGGCGCCTTCAAGCAGCGCCTGGCCCTTGAGCTCGTAGAAATAGGGATTGTTCGGTATCGCCGCGATCAGACTATCGATCTGGGCGATGGAGCTTTGCAAATCGCCGAACCGGTACGCCGAAATGGCCCGCGCGTAACGCGCCGGCAGGCTGGTATCGGTCAATGGATAGTGCGCCAGCACCACGTTGGGACGTTCGGTGAATCCGTAGAGCTTCGCCCGCATCATGTCGTGGCGGAATTGCAGTTCCGGCGGGTCCTTCTTGCCCCAATAAGGCGTCTTCACCAGCTCCGCGAGAGCGTCCATGCGCTCTTCGGGCATCGGGTGGTTCTGCGCGTAGGGATTGGCGCCATGCGCCGAGAACATCGAATTGTCCGCGAATTGCTTGAACGTGTCGTACATGCCTTTCGCCGATTGGCCGGTCATGTTGAGAAAACGGACGCCGGCACGGTCGGCGGATTCTTCCTGGGCGCGCTGATAAGACAACAGCGTGCTCATGGCCAACGACTGCGGCGCGGTGAATATGGCGCCGCCGACATTGCCCATCTCGGAGTTGCCGTGGCCGGCCACCATCGCGGCCGCACCGAGCAGCATGGCGATGATCATCGCGGTCTGCGCATTGGCGAGTTCCTGGCGCATCTTCGAAAGATGGCCGCCGACAATGTGGCCGGTCTCGTGGGCGAACACGCCGATGAGCTGATTGGGGACTTTCGCCTCCTTCAACGCGCCGGTATTGACGAAAATGCGGTGCGCATCCATGACGAAGGCGTTGAACGAATTGTCGTCGATCATGACGACCTGGACGTTCTGATTGCTCAGCCCGGCGACTTTCAGAATAGGCGCGGTGTAGTCGCGCAACAGCTGTTCGATTTCGGCGTCGCGGATCATCGGAATGCCGGCGGCCGATCCGGTCTGCGCGCGCACCGGCACGCTCGCCGGAATGCCCGACAGCGCCAGCGCCGCGGCCGTGGCGACAGCGATAAAGCGCGAAGCTGGCTTCACCGGCCGCACCTTGCTAGGAGATCGAGCAACAATCATGTGAGGCGAACTGTCGGGTCCCTGCGCCCGGCGCATTGGATCGCAAGCTATTGGATCGATAGAGTTTCGGTCAACACGCGGTCGGCGCGCTGCGGGCCACCAGCCCAAGACCTAGCCCGCGCCAAGAAACCCCGTGAATGCGGCATCAGCGGGGCGAAATCGACGGCCGCCGGAACCGATTGGCACGCGGATTTGTGATCGGATTTGTGACTAAAATTTAAGGTCGGACCGATGCTCGAAAAGGCCAAAGGCCAATTGTACGAGGGCCCATTGCATAAGAGCCCTTTGCACAAGAGCCTGCTTCAGCCATCCGCCCGCAGCGACGTGCCGCCGTTCATGGTGATGGATGTTGTGGCGGCGGCCGCCGAGCTTGAGGCGCAAGGCCGCCGGATCGTCCATATGGAGGTCGGCCAGCCGGCTGTGGGAGCGCCGTCGACGGCGATCGCCGCCGTGCGCGCGGCGCTGTCGAGCGGTCCGCACGGCTATACCGAGACGCTCGGCATTCCCTCGCTGCGGCGGCGCATCGCGCGCGCCTATGCACAATGGCACGGCCTCGATATCGAGCCGGAGCGCATCGTCGTCACCACGGGCTCTTCGGCGGGCTTCATGCTGGCCTTTCTCGCAGCCTTCGAGCCGGCGATCGGGTCGCGGTGGCGCTGCCGGGCTATCCGCCCTACCGGCACATCCTCTCGGCTCTCGGCTGCGAACCGGTCGGGATCGAAACCGCAGCCGGCACGCGCTGGTCGATCACCGGCGAAGCTCTCCTGGCGCAGCACCGCGTGAAACCGCTCAAGGGCCTCATCGTCGCTTCGCCCGCCAATCCGACCGGAACGATGATGACGCAAGAGGCGTTTGCCGCACTGATCCGCTGTGCGGAAGATGCCGGCATCGCGGTGATCTCGGATGAGATCTATCACGGCCTCGACTATGCTTTTGCGGCGGAGAGCGCCGCGCGCTTTTCGTCCGATGCGATCATCATCAATTCCTTTTCCAAATATTTCTGCATGACCGGCTGGCGGATCGGCTGGATGGTGGTGCCGCGGTCCCTGGTGCGCGCGATCGAGCGGCTGCAGCAAAATCTCGCGATCTCGGTGCCGACGCTGTCGCAGATCGCCGCCGAAGCCGCCTTCGACGGGCCGCGACGAACTGGAAGAGATAAAACACGGCTATGAGGACAATCGCCGCCTTCTGGTCGAAGGCTTGCCGCGCGCCGGGCTGACCTCGTTCCTTCCCGTCGACGGCGCGTTCTATCTCTATGCCGACATTTCGCGGTTCTCGGACGACAGCTTCTGCCTTCGCCAAGCGCATGCTCGAAGAGGCCGGCGTCGCCGCGACGCCCGGCGTCGACTTCGATCCGGTGCGCGGCAAACAATTCCTGCGGCTGTGCTATGCGGGCTCGCGCGAGGACATGCATGAAGCGGTGGCGCGGATCGGCAAATGGCTCAGCACTCGGCTCGGAGGCGCGAAGCAGTGAGCCAGTCCGACAGCGCGCTCGTCCTGTTTTCCGGCGGCCAGGATTTCGACGGTCTGTCTCGCCTGGGCGCTCGAGCGCTTCGCCCGCGTCGAGACGATCGGCTTCGACTACGGGCAGCGTCACGCCGTCGAGCTCGACGTGCGCCCGCGCATTCGCGACGAGCTCGCATGCGCTTTCGGCACGAGTGGCGCGCGCGCCTTGGCGACGATCACATGGTGCGCCTCGACGCGCTTGCGGCGATTTCCGAAACCGCGCTGACGCGCGACGTCGCGATCGAGATCGCGGAATCGGGCCTGCCGACGACATTCGTGCCCGGCCGCAATCTCGTGTTTTTCACCTTCGCCGGCGCGCTCGCTTATCGGCGCGGCATCAAACATATCGTCGCCGGCATGTGCGAGACCGATTTTTCCGGCTATCCGGACTGCCGCGACGACACGATCAAAGCCATGCAGCTCGCGCTGACGCTCGGCATGGACCGCCGCTTCGTCATCCATACGCCGCTGATGTGGATCGACAAGGCCGGCGACCTTCGCGCTGGCGCAAGAGATTGGCGGCAAAGCGCTGATCGATCTGCTTCTCGCCGAGACCCACACCTGCTATCTCGGCGACCGGGAGCACCGGCACGCCTGGGGCTTTGGCTGCGGCGAATGCCCGGCCTGCCGATTGCGCGCCGAGGGTTTTGCGAAATGGAAGGCGGCATCGTGATGATTTGGTCAGGACCAGCGCGGGCGCGAGGGCATGTTCTTCCTCGTTCTGTTCGCGCTCACCATTCCGGCTGCCAATTGGCTGATCGGCCATGTCGGCACGGCTTGCGTGCGCCGCAGGGACCGTGCGTCGTTCCGGTCGCGCCGGGCCTGATGGCGCCTTCGGGCGTGATGATGGTCGGCGTCGCGCTGGTGCTTGCGCGATCTGGTGCAGCGGCGGCTCGGCACCGGCCATCTCGGCGCTGGCGATCCTGGTCGGCAGCGGGCTGTCGGCGCTCTTCGCGCCGGCCTCGCTCGTGCTCGCTTCGGCGACCGCGTTCCTGCTCTCCGAGTTTGCCGATCTCGCGGTCTATACGCCGCTCGCCCGCCGCCGCCTGGTCGCCGCCGTCGTTGCTTCGAGCTTGGCCGGGCTGGTCGTCGACTCGATCGTGTTTCTTTGGCTTGCCTTCGGCTCGCTCGATTTCCTGGCCGGGCAGATCGTCGGCAAGTCCTGGATGGTGCTGTTGTCGATACCGTTCGTGGCGTGGCTGCGCCGCCGCGACGAGCGGCTCGGCATCGAGCCGGCATGAATTTTCTTCAGCGAGGCAGCGATGAGCGACGCTCTATTCGACGTTCTGCGCAAGGTGACGACCGCGACCATCACCACGATGCTTTTGAAAAAAGGCATCCGGCGCTGCTGGATGAGCGGCGCAAAGCCGCTGGTGCCCGGCGGCGAGCGCCTTGTCGGCCCGGCTTTCACGCTGCGCTTCGTGCCGGTGCGCGAAGACCTGGCGACGCCGGAAAGCTGGGCGAGCCCGATCTCGACGCGCGCCGCGATCGAGGCCATGCCGGAAGGCGTCATCGCGGTCGCCGACGCCATGGGCGTGCCGAGCGCCGGCATATTCGGCGACATTCTTTGCGCGCGCATGAAGAAGCGCAACGTCACGGCGCTGGTCACCGACGGCGTGATGCGCGATCTCACCGGCGTGCTCGCCGCAAAGCTTCCGGTGTGGTGTGCGGGCGTCGCTGCGCCAGCCTCGGTCAACGGACTGACCTTTGTCGGCTGGCAGGAGCCGATCGCCTGCGGCGGCTGCGCGATCTTTCCCGGCGACGTGATCGTGGTCGACGACGACGGCGCCGTCGTCATTCCGCAAGCGCTGGTGGATTTCGTCGCCCACGAAGGCGCCGAGCACGAGCTTTATGAAAGCTGGGTGTTCACCGAAGTGGAGAAGGGCGTCATAGCTGCCCGGCCTTTATCCGCCGAACGACGAAGCCAAAGCGCGTTACGCGGCGTGGCGAAAGACGCGCGGCTAGATCTTTCGCGTGCCGCCGCGGTCCGGCGCCGCACAGTTTTTGAATTCGCACCGGCGGGCAAGCGGATATGTTTTTCATCCTCTCCAAGCTGCTCGGCTTCTTGGTGCTGCCGTCGAACCTTGTCGTTGAGGTCGGCCTGGTCGGGATCTTCTTGCTGCTGCACGCGTTTCAGGCGGCTGGCGAGCTGGCTCATCGTCACCAGCGTGGTGCTGATCGCTTTGGTCGGCTTCTCGCCGCTCGGCAATGCTCTGATACTGCCGCTCGAGCAGCGCTTCCCGCCTTGGGATCCCGTCGCGCGGCGCGCCGGACGGCATCGTCGTCCTCGGCGGCTCGATCATCCCGGACATCGCAGCGACCCGCGGCGACGATTCGCGCTCAACGACGCGGCCGAACGCATCACCGCCACCGTCGAGCTGGCGCGCAAATATCCGAACGCGCGCATCATCTTCACCGGCGGCAACGCTTCTTTGTTCAGAGACGCCCCGACCGAAGCCGCCGTTGCGGTTCGCCAATTCGAGGCTCTCGGCATCGCGCCGGATCGCATCACGGCCGAAGAGCAGTCGCGCAACACGATCGAGAATGCCGTGTTCTCGCGCCTGATCGCCCAGCCGAAGCCCGGGGAGCGCTGGCTGTTGGTGACGTCGGCCTCTCACATGCCGCGCGCCATGGGCGTTTTCCGCGCTGCGGATTTCCCGGTCGAGGCCTATCCGGTCGATTATCACACCCGCGGACCCGGCGACGCGACGCGGCCGTTTTCCTCCGTTGCTTTCGGCATGGCGCAGACCGATCTCGCGATGCACGAATGGACCGGTCTTTTGGCCTATTGGCTGACCGGCAAGACGACGGAATTCTTTCCCGCGCCTTAGCGCCAAGAATTCTAATCTTTCTTTACCGATCCTTCATTTCTGCCGTGGAATCCTTGGCCGTTGCGTCTCGTGCTGCGGGGAAGGGACCCTTATGTCGACGACCGACGTGCCTGCCGATTTTGCCGATCAACCGGCAGAAGAACTCGCCGAGGCCCAGCCGGCTTCGAGCGAATGGGCGGAAACCGCGCTCACGGTGCTGTTTACCGCAACCGCGGTGCTGTTTGTTTCCTTTCTCGCCGTTGTGACCGGCATCATCTGAGTTTCGGTTCAGCTTGCGCTCACGGCCTGACGCTATCCGGAGACGAATGGCCGTCGCCATATAACGACTTGTAGCGTGTGACGACTTGCAGCGTGGATTTCACGACGGCGAAATCCAGGCTACAAGGAATCATGGCTTTGCATCTCATCATCGGCAACAAGAACTATTCGTCGTGGTCGTTTCGGCCGTGGCTCGGCATGAAGGTGGCCGGGATCGGCGTTTGCCGAAACCGTGATCTCGCTCGAAGCCGCAGACTTCAAGGCGCGCGTCACCGCATTGAGCGGGGCGGGCAAGGTGCCGGTGCTGATCGACGGCGATGTCCGGGTCTGGGAATTGCTCGCGATCCTCGAATATCTGGCGGAGAAATTCCCAGCGGCCGCGCTGTGGCCGGAACAGGCCGGCATGCGCGCTCATGCCCGCGCCGTGGCGTCGGAAATGCATGCCGGCTTCCTGCCGCTGCGGCGGCATCTGCCGATGAATATGTGGCGGCCGGTGAAGCCGCGCGCGCTCGATGCGGAGGCTGTGGCGAATGTCACGCGGATCGATGCGATCTGGAGCGAATGCCTGGCGAAATTCGGCGGCCCGTTTCTGTTCGGCACATTCGGCGCCGCGGATGCGATGTTCGCGCCCGTCGTTTCGCGGTTTCACACCTATGCCGTCGAGGTCGGCGCCGCCGCGCGGTCTTACATGAATGCGGTGATGGCGCTGCCGGCCTGGAGCGAATGGCGCGATGCCGCGCGGCGCGAGCCGTGGGTGCTGCCGCATGATGAGGTGGATTGGCCGGAGGTGCTCAAAGAGTAGTGGCTACACGCCGAAGCGCCGTTCAAGCTCGCGCAACAGCGGCAGTTGATAGGGCACGATCTTGGTCAAGGCAGCCGGCAGCGCGAAATAGGCGAGGCGGTCGATCTCCGGAAAGCTTTGCCTTCGGCCCGATTTCGGCGGCCACTCGATCTCGAACGCATTGCTGGCGAATTGGCGTCAGGTCGAGATCGGCTTCGATGGCGAAGGCGTGCACGGTTTTTCCGCTTTTTTGCTTAACGGGCGCAAGCGCGACCAAGTCACCTGCCGCGACCAGATTTGTCTCCTCGGTGAATTCGCGGCGCGCCGTGGCGACAAGATCGCTCGATCGGCCCGGTTCGACCAGGCCTTTGGGGATCGTCCAGGCGCCATCGTCTTTCTTGGCCCAGAACGGCCCGCCCGGATGCCCGAGCAGGACCTCCAATTCGTTAACGCGGCGGAACACCACAAGTCCGGCGCTCATTTCGGCAGTGCGTGGCATCGGCAGGTCCGCTATAAGCTGCGGCTACCTACCGCAGGACATATTGTGCAGGTCTTGCCAAATAGGCCCTTGTCTGCATGATTTTGTCACGATTACGCCCACAATGCCCGCCTCTCACCGGCGCTTGTTAGAGCACGTTGGGAGAGGGGGCGGACCGATCCAATTGCTGCACGGGAGCTAGTACCAATGCGATATGGATTTATCGCCGCACTCGCCGCTTTTGCGGTGCTTTTTGCCGCCAGTCGCCAAATCCGAAGATGCCCCGAAGGACGTCAAAGGCATCTATCTGATGAGCGACTTTCCCGCGGTGACGGTGCGCCCGGGCGAGACATCGACGGTCAATCTTCGGTTACAGAATTACAACACGACGCCCGAGCGCCTGGCGCTGTCGGTGTCGGGCGTTCCGGCGGGCTGGACGGCGACGCTGATGGGCGGCGGCCAGCCGGTCGCAGCGGCGATGCCGGCGACCAATTCCAGCGTCACGCTCGAACTGCGGCTCGACGTGCCGAAGAACGCGCCGAATGGCACGCAGACCCTCACCGTCGCGGCCCAAGGCACGGCATCGAATTTGACGCTGCCGGTCGCGGTCACGCTCGCCAAGGACCTTCCGGCCAAGCTGACGCTGACGCCGCAGCTTCCGCAACTGCGCGGCACCTCGAAGTCGTCCTTCGAGTATCAGCTCGGCATCAAGAACGACAGCGGCAAGAAACTGACGGTGAGCCTCTCCGCGCAGGCGCCGCAGAATTTCGACGCCACCTTCACCGAGCAATACGGCACGCAGGAACTCAATGCGGTGCCGGTCGATGCCGGTCAGACCAAGGACGTGAAGCTCAAAGTGACGCCGCCGAATACGGCGGCGGCCGGCGACTATAAGGTCACCGCGCGGGTAGGGGCCGAGGACGCTTCGGCGACGGCCGACCTGCAAATGACCATCACCGGCCAGCCGAGGCTCGACATTTCCGGCCGCGAAGGCCTGGTGTCGACGCGCGCCTCGGCCGGCAAGGAGACGACCGTGCCGGTCGTCATCACCAATACCGGCACCGCGCCCGCCGACGATATTCAGCTCTCCGGCTCGGCGCCGAGCGGCTGGAAGATCACCTTCGATCCGAAGAGCGTCGACCGCATTGCGCCGAACGACAACAAGGAAGTGCAGGCGCTGATCACGCCGACCGAGAAGGCGATCGCCGGCGACTATGTGACGACGATCCGCGCCGCGGCGCGCGGCGAGTCGGCCTCGACCAATTTCCGCGTCACGGTGACGACCTCGACCATGTGGGGCATCGCCGGCGTCGGCATCATCGGCATTGCGCTTCTGGTCATGGTCGGCGCGGTTGCGAGGTTCGGCCGGCGATGAGTCAGGCAATGAACCAATGACGAACCAGGACAATGTCATCGAGGCCAAGGACCTCACCAAGACCTATGGCGCGGCGACCGCCGTCGATCACATCTCGTTTAAGGTCGGGCGCGGTGAGATCTTCGGTCTGCTCGGGCCGAACGGCGCCGGCAAGACCACGACGATCCTGATGATGCTCGGCCTCACCGACATCTCGGCCGGCGAGGTGAGCGTGCTCGGCTTCAATCCGGCGCGCGAGCCGCTGTCGGTCAAGCGGCGGGTCGGCTATCTGCCCGATACCGTCGGCTTCTATGACCAGATGACGGCCGCCGACAATATGCGCTACACCGCGCGGCTGATCGGTTTCCGCCATGCCGAGCGGGAGAAGCGCATCGCCGAAGCGCTCGAGCGGGTGGGACTTGCCGATGTCGCCGACAACCGCGTCGGCACCTTCTCGCGCGGCATGCGGCAGCGGCTGGGCTTGGCCGAAATCCTGATGAAGGGCGCGCAGATCGCGATCCTCGACGAGCCGACCTCGGGGCTCGATCCGCAGGCCACCACCGAGCTGCTCGGCATTATCCGCGGCTTCAAGGCCGAGGGCGTGTCGGTGCTGCTGTCGTCGCATCTCCTCGAACGGGTGCAGAGCGTTTGCGATCGCGTCGCGCTGTTCAATGTCGGCAAGATCGCGCTGATGGGCACGGTGGCCGATCTCGGCCGCGAAGTGCTCGGCGGCGGCTACATCGTCGACATCGAGGCCGACGGCGCCGGCTTGGCCGAGCGGCTTGCGCTCATTCCGGGCGTCAGCGGCGTCGAAAAAACCGGCATCGGCAAGCTTCGCCTGCATGCCGACCGCGACGTGCGGCCGGAAGCGGCGGTCGAAGTGGTCGCCATGCAGGGCCGTCTCAAATTCCTCGGCGTTCAGGAGCCGAGCCTCGAAGCGATCTATACGCGCTATTTCGAGGCCAAGCCCGACGCGGCCGTGACCGAGGGAGCGCGCCATGCAGCGTGAAGGCTCGGCCTTTTCCGGCCTCGGCGTGGTCATGCTCAAGGAGCTGTCCGACCACCTGACCAGCTTGCGCATGCGCGTGCTCGAATGGCTCGTCGTGCTGGTGGCGCTTGCGGCGCTCTACGGCGCCATCCAGCAGATCAAGGACACCACGGCGGAGGATCCGTTCCTGTTCCTGCGTCTGTTCACGACGTCGCGCGATCCGCTGCCGTCGTTCGTCTCGTTCCTGTCGTTCCTGGTGCCGCTGATGGCGATCGGGCTCGGCTTCGATTCCGTCAACGGCGAGCACAATCGCCGCACGCTGTCGCGCATCCTGTCGCAGCCGATCTATCGCGACGCCTTGCTGTTCGGCAAATTCTTGGCCGGCCTGGTTACGCTGTCGATCAGCCTGATCACGCTGTGGCTCCTCGTCATCGGCCTCGGCTTGCTCCTGATCGGCATTCCGCCCGGCGCCGAGGAGATCGCGCGGAGTTTCGTCTTCCTCCTGGTGACGATCGTCTATGCCGGGGTGTGGCTGGCGCTGGCGCTGTTGTTCTCGATCCTGACCCGTTCGGCCGCGACCGCGGCTCTGGTGACGCTCGGCCTGTGGCTCTTCATCACCTTCATCTGGCCGGTGCTCGCCGGTGCTGTGGCGCAAGCCTTCGTGCCGCCGGACCCGCGCTATATGGCGCTCGGGCTGCAAACGCCCGGAACGGCCGAGCTCGAGCAGATCCTGGCGCGGTTGTCGCCGTCGACGCTCTATGCCGAGGTCGTGGTGGCGCTCCTTGATCCGACCACCCGCGCGCTCGGGCCGATCTATCTGAGCCAGCTTCAGGGCGCTGTCCTTGGCGCGCCGCTGCCGCTCGGCGAGAGCATTCTGATCGCCTGGCCGCAAATGGTGGCGATGATCGCCACCGCGATCCTGCTGTTCGTGGTCGGCTACGTGATCTTCCAGCGCCAGGAAGTCCGCGCTTAGACGACGCATCCAGGCCGCTTTCTTCGCCCTTTTCACGACCGCCAAAATCGCCCCGCACCTCGTGCGGGGCGCATTGCGCTTATGCGCATGCCATAGTGAAATCCGGCATGGGGAGGGATTCGTGACCGCCATCGCCTCGACCGTCGATACCGCGTCCAAGGAATTCCGCGCCAACCAGTCGGCGATGCGCGCGCTCGTCGCCGAGCTTGAGGCCCGCCGCGCCGAGGCCGCCCTAGGCGGACCCGCGCGCGCCCGCGAGCGTCACCTGGCGCGCGGCAAGCTTTTGCCGCGCGAGCGCGTCATGACGCTGATCGATGCCGGCACGCCGTTTCTCGAACTGTCGCCGCTTGCCGCCGACGGCATGTATGACGACGCCATCCATGGCGCCGGCATCATCACCGGCGTCGGCCGCATTTCCGGCCGCGAATGCGTCGTCGTCTGCAACGATTCCACCATCAAGGGCGGCACCTATTATCCGATGACGGTGAAGAAGCATCTGCGCGCGCAGGAGATCGCGCGCGAGAACCGGCTGCCATGCATCTATCTGGTCGATTCCGGCGGCGCCAATCTGCCGCATCAGACCGAAGTGTTTCCCGACCGCGAGCATTTCGGCCGCATCTTCTACAATCAGGCGACGATGTCGGCCTTAGGTATTGCGCAGATCGCGGTGGTGATGGGTTCGTGCACCGCGGGCGGCGCCTATGTGCCGGCGATGTCGGACGAGACCATCATCGTGCGCAACCAGGGCACCATCTTTCTCGGCGGTCCGCCGCTGGTGAAAGCGGCCACCGGCGAGGTCGTCACGGCGGAAGAGCTCGGCGGCGCCGATGTGCATGCCCGGAAATCCGGCGTCGCCGATTATCTCGCCGAAAACGACCGCCATGCGCTTGATCTGTGCCGCCGTATCGTCGGCCATCTGAATACCAAGCGGTCGATCGACATTGCGCTCCGCAAGCCGAGCGAGCCGAAATACGATGCGGCCGAGCTCGACGGCATCGTGCCGGCCGATCTGAAAAAACAATATGACGTGCGCGAAGTGATCGCGCGGCTGGTCGATGGTTCCGAATTCGACGAGTTCAAGGCGCTCTACGGCACGACGCTGGTCACCGGCTTCGCCCATATTCACGGCATGCCGGTCGGCATTCTCGGCAATAACGGCATCCTGTTCTCGGAAAGCGCGCTCAAGGCCGCCCATTTCATCGAACTGTGCTGCCAGCGCCGCGTGCCGCTGCTGTTCCTGCAAAACATTTCCGGCTTCATGGTCGGCCGCGATTACGAGGCGGGCGGCATCGCCAAGGACGGCGCCAAGATGGTCACCGCGGTCGCCTGCGCGCAGGTGCCGAAGATCACCGTCGTCATCGGCGGCTCCTACGGCGCCGGCAATTACGGCATGTGCGGCCGCGCTTACGGCCCGCGCTTTCTGTTCACCTGGCCGAACGCCCGCATCTCGGTGATGGGCGGCGAGCAGGCGGCCTCGGTGCTCGCCACCGTGCGGCGCGACAATATCGAGGCCGACGGCAAAAAGTGGTCGCAGGTCGAGGAAGAAGAATTCAAACAGCCGATCCGCGAGCAATACGAGGCCGAAGGCAATCCCTATTACGCCACCGCGCGGCTGTGGGACGACGGCATCATCACGCCCGGCGAGACGCGGCGCGTGCTGGCGCTGTGTTTTTCGGCAGCGCTGAATGCGCCGATTCCGGAGACGCGGTTTGGGGTGTTTCGGATGTGAGAACTGAGTCGATGCCTCTTGCGCGGGATCATGCTCGTCTTCCGTTTCTCTTTCGGCAACTTGGCCGCCTTACGCAGCACAGCGTTAATCAGGCTCTGCCAGCCGCTGCCGCTACGTCGAAAATGCGCAAGCACGTCCGGATCGAGCCGCAAGCTGATCGCCTGCTTGGGCGCCTCCGATTTCGGCCGGCCGCGCGGACCGTGCGGAAGGGGTTTGCCACCCTTATGCCAAACGCCGCGTGCGAAATCCGCTTTCGTCAATTCCGGAATTTCGTCGTAATCCCGCTTCCGCAAAACATCGGCGTCAACTTTCTTCAAATCGCCTACCGTAGAGCTTTTTTCTCTCTCATTTGTCTTCCTCATCGATATGATGTGGCGCGCTTTGCTGCGCGGCGTCCAGCACACGATCACCATGCGACCGCGCAGATGGCCGACCGTATTGATACGACGCTCGCCGTAGTCACGCCGGAGGTCGGGAATGTCGATCGTCAATCCTGCAAACACCTGCTCAGCATGCGCGAAATCAAGGTTCCGCTCGCGCAAAGTCCATTCGCGCTTTTGAGGATCGAAGGTGATTTGCATATCGCTGCATTAATTGTATATACAATAAGCCGACTGTCAAGCGAGGAGTTTCGCCATGCCCAAAACCATCGAGCACGTCCACTGGCCGGACGCCCCCGATCTGTGGATGCCCTATGCCCCGGCGATCAAAGTCAAAGGCGGCACCACCGTTTATCTCGCCGGCGTCACCGCGGCGCCGGTCTATCATCATCATCCGCACCGGCCGGAGGAATTCGACGCGATGCCGCGCGACATGGCGGGGCAGGCGAGGGCGGCGCTGGAAAATCTCAAGCGCGGCTTGGAGGCGGTCGGCGCGAGCTTCGCCGACATCGTCACCGCCGACCGCTTCGTCACCGATCTGACCGATCAGGATGCGCTCAACCGCGTCTGGGGCGAGTATTTTGGCGACTCAAAGCCGACGACCACCACCGTGCAGGTGGTGCGGCTTGCCACCGATCCGCGCTGCCTGGTCGAGATCAACGCCATCGCGGTGATCGACTAAATAGCGGCAATTGAGGCGCCGCGATTGAACCTCGCCGAGCGAACCCCACATTAACGCGGCACGCCGGAGGAACCGATGACTGAAACGCCCTATCACACCGCGCTCATTGTCGGCGCGGGTTCAGGACTTTCCGCTTCACTTGCGCGTCTGTTCGCCAAAGCCGGCATGAAGGTCGCGCTCGGCGCCCGCCGCGCCGACGGTCTTGCAGGCCTCGCGAAGGAAATCGGCGGCAAGGCTTTTGCCTGCAATGCGGCCGATCCCGACGAAGTCGCAAAGCTCTTCGCCGACGTCGAAGCGGCCTTCGGCGCGCCCGACGCCGTGATCTACAACGCCAGCTATCGCACGCGCGGCCCCTTCGTCGAACTCGATCCCGAGGAGGTCGCGAAATCGATTGCGGTCACCGCGTTCGGCGGCTTCCTGGTGGCACAGGAAGCGGTGAAGCGCATGCTGCCGAAACACCACGGCGCGATCATTTTCACCGGCGCCTCGGCGAGCGTGAAGGGCTATGCCCAGTCGGCGCCCTTTGCCATGGGCAAGTTCGCGCTGCGCGGGCTGGCGCAGAGCATGGCGCGCGAATTGCAGCCACAGGGCATTCATGTCGCCCATGTCGTCATCGATGGCGGCATCCGCAGCGAAGGCCGGCCCAATCCACCCGACAAGCCCGACAGCATGCTCGATCCCGATGCCATCGCGCAGAGCTACCTGCATCTGCTGCAGCAGCAACGCAGCGCCTGGGCCTGGGAGATCGAACTGCGGCCATGGCTTGAAAAGTTCTAATGGCTTGAGAAGTTTTGATGGTTGGAAAAATTCTAATCGGGCGAAAGGTTTTGATATTTGGGCTGTAGCCCGCCTATAACAGCTTCATGTCAAAATCGCCCGCCACAGTCGCTCGGCTCGTAAGCGCCGTTCTGCTCGTGACTATCCTTGCCGCGGTGACCGGCGCGCAGGCGCAGACCCATCACCGGCGCGAGCGCGGATCGTCGTCATCGGATTCAGACCGGCCGGCGCCCGCTGTGGCGGCCGACAAGCGCGACAGCGTCGTAACGGCGCCGGGGCCCTATATGGGGCGGCCTTATTGGCTGGCGCTGGCGCAATGCGGCGGCATCTATTTCAAGCTCAATGTGCTCTACACCGACATCGCCGTGCATGCCCGCGTCACCAAGCCGGATCCGGCCCTCAATAACGAAGTCACCAAGAAGCTCAACGACGCGATCAAGACCGCGACGGTCTTCTACTCCGCGGCCGAGCGCTTCCTGATGAACGATCGCGGCATCGAGCGCATCGATGCCGTGCTCCTCTATAATGATCAGGCCCGCGCCGCCGGCGACCGGATCAAGGGCAGTGATACCGCAGCTTCCATCGCAGCGGGGCTCAATGCCGAAAAGACATGTCCGGTTCTTTATCACGCCTGCCAGCTGGCCTATCCGAAGGCCTGCAGCGACCAAATTGCGCCCGTCAGCTAAGCTCAGGGCACGAGCGGCGATGCGGGCGGGGCGGTGCGTCGCAAGGAGGAATTCGATGAAGCCGATGATTGCCGCCGTGATCGTCGTGGTTTTGCTGGCGCCGCAGGCGGCGCGTGCACAGGACAAGCCTGCGCCGCCGGCGGCAATGCCGAGCGCGATGCCGGCAGATGAGCCACACATGGTACCCGGCCTCGGCGAAATCATGTCGCTGCAGCAGATGCGCCACATCAAGCTGTGGTTCGCCGGCAATGCCGCCAATTGGCCGCTCGCCGATTACGAGATCGGCGAACTGGGCGAAGGTTTCAGCGATGTCAGGAAGCTTCTCGGCGATGACATCGTCGACCAGCATGTCGGCTCACCGATCGCCGCGCTGCAGAAGGCGATCGACGGCAAGGACCGCAAAGCGTTCATTGCGGCGTTCGATAATCTCAGCGCCGGCTGCAATGCCTGCCACCACGCGCTCGATCACGGCTTCATCGCGATCCAGCGCCCGGCCATGCTGCCTTACAGCGACCAGAACTTTGTGCCGCAGAAGTAGCTAGGGCAAGACCACATAGACCCGCTCGTCGTAGGGCGAGCCCGCCATCGGCAGGAGTTTTTGGCGAAATGCGCGCGTGTGGGCGGCCGTCGCATGGTCCGCCATCGCCTTCCGATTGGCCCAGGCTTCGACGACGGTGAAATGATTGGGCCGGTTGGTTTGCTGGAACACGTCGTAGCGCAGATTGCCCGGCTCTTTGGTGGTGTCGTCGCTCATCGCGCGAAGCAGCGCCCCGCAATCGTCTTTGTGGTCGTTGGTGACGTCGATATGGGTGACGACATAGATCGCGCCCGGCCGGTTTTCGTGCGGTGCCGGATCGACATAAAGCGCGGCATTGGCGCGGATGTCGGGCGGGACGCTCTGCATCGGATCGATGGCTTGGCGATATTTTATGGTGCTGTCGGCTTTGCCATGCGCATCCAAAGATGAGGCTTCGCGCCAGGCTTCGAGGATGACAAAGCGGTTGGGCCGGCCCAATTCGATCAGCGTGTCGAAGCGCAGATTGCCGGCTTCCCTTCGGCTGGCATCGCGATAGCGCTCGAGCGCCAGCGCCACTCCCGACTGGGCCGACAACGCGTCGAGAGGCAGCGCCTCGACGTAAGTGGTTAAATAAACGGCGTCGCCTTCCGCGTGTGCAGAAGACGCAAGCAAGGCCGTAAAAAGTGTCAAGCTGAAAAAGAGCCCAAGGAAAAGGCGCACGAATCCTCCGCACCCGCTGTTCCATCAAGAAACCGAAGTTCCACTGGCGTCAATGTGCCGCGCCGGGTGCGGCAACACACAGATGGCACATTTTCCACCGATATTCGGCGTGAAGGGCTTTCTTCTTTGGAGCAGGGCGGGCTTTCAACAGGAGGTTCGACCATGACTTATCGCGTCTATTCCGGTCCGCGTGGCTCGCAATCGATTCCGCCATTGGAGAAGGATCGGTATCTGTTCAAGGAATTCAGCAGTCTCGATGAGGCGCTCGGCTGGGCGCGGCACATCAACAATGGCGGCCGCGTCGCTTTGCTCATCGAAGGCGATGATGGCACGCGGCTGACCAAGCAGCAGATCGCGGCCACGCTCGCGCATCCCGAGGCGGGCAGAAACACCGAACACGCGGCGTAACGAGACTCTGCAGCTAGATCGTGACGACGACGTTGCCGAGCAGTTTGCCCTGCTCGACGGCTTCGTGGGCGGCGACAATGTCGGCGAGCGGGAAGGTGGCTGCGACATTGTTGATGAGCGTACCGGCTTCGAGGGCGCGTGAAATGGCGCCCAAAGCAGCCGCGCGCTCGGCCGCGGTGAGTTCATAAACGTAGATGAACTTCAATGTGATCGCGTTGCGCAGAAAGAAAAACAGCGGCACTTCGGCCTCCGGCGCGCCGGTGCCATAGACGACGACGGTGCCGCGGGGGCGCAGCACCTGCGGCATGAGCTTGGCATTGGCGGAAATGTCGAGCTCGATCACCGCATCGACGCCTTTCTTGCCGGTGAGCGCCATGACGCGCTCGCCGACATTCTCGCGCTTGTAGTCGATGGTGTGGTCGGCGCCCGCGGCCTGCGCCAGTTTGGCCTTCTCCGGCGAGCTGATTGTCGTGATGACACGTCGCGCCGGCCGCCTTGGCGAACTGGATGGCGTAATGGCCGACGGCGCCGGCGCCGCCTGAGATCAAAAGCGTGACGCCGGGCTTGGCTTCGGCCACCGCAACGGCGTGATAGGCGGTCATTGCCGGAATGCCGAGACAAGCGCCGGCCTCGAAGCTCGTCTTGTCCGGTAGGCGAACCGCCATTTCCGCCGGCAGCGTGACATAGTCCGCGCAGGTGCCGAAGGCGCGCAGCCATTGCGCGTTCCACACCCATACGCGCTCACCGATGCGCACGGCGGCCACGCCGTCACCCACCATGTCGATTGTGCCCGAGCCGTCGCTGTGCGGGATGACGCGGGGGAAGGCGATCTTGCGCGTCGAGCCGATGCGCGCCTTGACGTCGGACGGATTGACGCCGGAGGCCGCAAGCTTGACCCGCACCTCGCCGGGTCCGGGCCGCGGCGTATCGACTTCGCCGACCTTGAGCACCTCGCGGGCAGGGCCGTTCCGCTCATAGAAAGCCGCGCGCATTTTCTTCCTCCGCAATCCACGACAAGCCGTCAGGCTTTGGAAGTTAGCGGAACAGTTGTCCGAGGTCAGCACTTGATGTCCTTGGGGCAGCTTGGCCCACCGCGCGAGCCGCGATAACGCCATGTTCGCGCGGCAGTTTCGCGGTTCCCCGCAATCGTGCGGGAAAATGGCTTTGTCCTTGAATTATCGGGCAATTCAGCCATACTGCGCAGCAACATGCGGATGGGCCGCGGGGGTTAAGGGTTCTTGGAACAGCAGCGTCAAGAGAGCGCCGGTGGCGGCACTGTCAGCCCGTTGAGGTCGAATTCCTGCAACGTGCTCATGATCTATCCGCGCTTTATGGCGGACTCCTTTTGGAATTTCTCGGAAGCCTGCGAGCTGGTCGGCGCGCGGTATCCGGCGATTCCGCTCGGCCTCATCACGGTCGCGGCGCTCTTGCCGAAATCCTGGAATGTGCGGCTCGTCAACCGCAACACCGAAGAGCTGGCCGAAGCCGATCTCGCCTGGGCCGACATGGTGATGACCGGCGGCATGCTGTTCCAGCAGTCCGACACGCTCGAACTCATCGATATGTGCCGTGCGCGCGGACTGCCGGTCGTCGTCGGCGGCCCCGACGTGAGCTCGAGCCCGCACCGCTACATAACGGCGAATTTCCGGGTCATCGGCGAGGCCGAGGACATCATCCGCGACTTCATCGCGGCTTGGGATAAAGGCGACCGCGAAGGCACTTTCGAGGCGGTGAAGTTTCAGGTCGATGTTACGAAGACGCCGATCCCGCGCTTCGATCTGTTGAAATTCGAGCAATATCTTTACATCGGTGTGCAGTTCTCGCGCGGCTGTCCGTTCACCTGCGAGTTCTGCGACATCATCGAGCTCTATGGCCGTTCGCCGCGCACCAAGTCGCATGCGCAGATGCTGGCCGAGCTCGAGACGTTGCATAAGCTCGGCTATCGCGGTCACGTCGATTTCGTCGATGACAATCTCATCGGCAACAAGAAGGCGATCAAGGCTTTCCTGCCGACGCTCGAGACCTGGATCAAAGACCACGATTATCCGTTCGAATTCACCACGGAAGCCTCGCTCAATCTCGCCGACGACGGCGAGTTGCTGGCGATGCTCAAGCGGTCGAACTTCTTCGCCATCTTCGTCGGCATCGAAAGCCCGGACGAGGAAACGCTCAACGCCATGCGGAAGAAGCAGAACGCGCGCCGAAGCATTTCCGACAGCGTGCACAAGATCTATCAGGCCGGCATGTCGGTGACCGCGGGCTTCATCGTCGGCTTCGATACCGAAAAGGGCTCGGTCGCAGGCCCGATGATCGATCTCATCGAGGAAACCAACATTCCGATCGCCATGGTCGGCCTGCTCTATGCATTGCCGAATACCCAGCTCACGCGCCGGCTGGCGCGCGAAGGCCGCCTGCATGTCGACCACGATGCGGCGCCGGCCACCAAGGGCGATCAGTGCACCGCCGGCGTGAACTACGAGACCAAGCGCTCGCGGCTCGAAATATTGCGCGACTACCGCAAGATCCTCGAAAAGATTTACGATCCGGAGGCGTTTTGCGGCCGGTTGGAGCGGCTTGCGGCCATGCTCGACTGCTCGGGCCGGCGCAAGGAACTGCCCGAGGGCGATATCCGCGGCCGAGTCTCGACCATCAAGCTCGTCCACGACCTGATGCACCGTCTGCCGGAAGGCCGCGAACGCTTCTGGAAAGCGTTCACGACCTGCATGTCGATCAATCCGAATTCGGTGCGCGGCATCGTCACGCTGATGGCGTTCTATCTCCATGTCGGACCGTATTCGCGCTACGTCATGAAGCAGATCGATCGTCAGATCGAGGACATCGAGCAGGGCCGTTTCGTTCCGCCGAAGCTTCTGCCGGCGGTCGCGCCGGAACCGGTCGCCGTCAACGCCTAGATTTCCTTTTAAGCGAAAGCCGACGCCAGCGCCGAGAGATCGGCGATGACGCGCAGCGGCGGCTGTTCGGCATATTCGTCCGGCAGTTTCGCGCGATTGACCCAGAACGGGCGGAAGCCGAAGGCTGACGCGCCCATGACGTCCCAGCGGTTCGAAGATACAAACGCGACGTCGTTCGGCTTGACGGCAAACCGCGCGGTGACGAGCGCATAGACCTCCGGCCGCGGCTTATAGGCGTGCACACTGTCGACCGAGAGCACAGCGTCGAGTAAGCCTGCCATGCCGGACGCGGCAACGGCGGCGTCGAGCATCTTGGGCGAGCCATTAGAGAGGATCGCGGTTTTCAATCCGCGCGCCTTGAGATGTTCCACCGTGATGCGAGCGTCCGGAAAAGCATCGAGCTTGAGATAAGCGTCGAGAAGCTTCTGGCGGAGTCCGCGGTCGACGGACGGAAAGCGGTCCAACGCATAATCGAGCGCGCGTTCGGTCAACGACCAGAAGTCGAGATAGCGGCCGGCTAAGGTTAACGTCCAGCTGTATTCGAGCTGCTTGGTCCGCCATAGTTCGGAAAAGCGGTCGGCATCGGCGCCGGCTGCGGTGCGATGACGCCCGATCGCCGCATGCACGTCGAACAATGTGCCGTAGGCGTCGAAGACGAAAGCCCGCGGGGTAACCTCGTTCATATCTTGCTCTCCGCTGCCGCAATCGGGATGATAAATATCTTGGTGACGAAACCCGTGCATAACAATGGTAATCTGGGACAATAGACCCGGATCATAGAGCGACGGGAGGATGATGTGACGCGCCGTTCCATCGCCAAGCCCAAGATAGCCTGGTCGAAGACAGCCTGGTCGAAGACGTGGACGTTTTTCGAGGACGATTGGCACGAAGGCAATGTGCCGATCATGGGCCCGCGCACCCACGGCGCCTGGCTCGGCACCTCGGTGTTCGACGGCGCGCGCGCCTTCGAGGGCGTGACGCCCGACCTCGATCTGCACATCGCGCGCGTCAACAAATCCGCCAAAGCCATGTCGCTCAAGCCGGTGGTGACGGAAGACGCCTGGATGGCGCTGGTGCGCGACGGCATCAAGCGCTTCGATCATGGCGAGGCGCTTTACATCCGGCCGATGTATTGGGCGGAGGAGGGCGCGCCGGGCGGCGTGCGGCCCGATCCGGAATTGACCAATTGGTGCCTCACCATCTATGCCGCGCCGTTTCCGAACCCGTCCGGCACCGCGATCACGCTGTCGCCCTATCGGCGGCCGACACGCGAGAGCGCAGTGCTCGAGGCCAAAGCCGGCTGCCTTTATCCCAACAATGCGCGCGCGCTGATCGAAGCGAAGGCGCTCGGCTTCGACAATTGCCTGCTCTGCGACATGCTCGGCAATATCGCCGAGCTCGGCACCGCCAATGTGTTTATGGCGAAAGACGGCGTCGTGTTCACGCCCGCGGCGAACGGCACGTACCTCGCCGGCATCACCCGCAACCGCATCATCGGATTGTTACGCGACGCGAATTGCACCGTGGTCGAGACCACGCTGCGCTATGCGGACTTTCAGAATGCCGACGAGATTTTCTCCACCGGCAATTACACCAAAGTCTCGCCGATCACCCGCATCGATGAGCGCATGCTGCAGCCCGGGCCGTTCTATCGCAAAGCGCGCGAGCTTTATTGGGACTATGCGCATGCGGCGCCGGCTTATGCTTGAGTGTTTGAGACCCGGTAACTAGGGCGTGTCCTCACTAAGGCGCGGGCATATCCGCTTTCTGGCGTAAAGCGGACATCCCAATTTGGCCGGGCCGCGGCAACTTTCGACCCAAGGCGGCACTGATACCTGCTAAGGTGGTGGGCTTTATAGCGACGGCCTCTGGTCGCGCCAGGGCAATGCCTCAACCGAGACGGTTGGGCGTAAGTGCTAAAGCAATAGGGCATAGGTGCTAAAGCAATCGACTGACCATTTAGCCAAATTGCTCATGTTGTCGTATGAGCCGATGCTCACGTGGAATCTGGATGGGCCGATCGAGCTCTGGAACGCCGGAGCTGAACGACTTTACGGATTTGCCCCGATAGAGGCGGTGGGACGTACCAGCCACGCCTTGTTGCAAACCCAATTTCCAATCGAATTTACCGAGTTGCGTTCGCAGCTTCGGAACGAGCGTTACTGGTCCGGCGAGCTGCGTCATGTTTGCAAGGATGGTCACGAAGTCATCGTCGATAGCCGGATGCAGTTGGTCGGTGATGAGACTGTGCTTGAGGTCAATCGCGACGTTACCGCAACCAACATGCTCATGGCTCGGCAGGCGGACTTGATGCGAGACCTTTCAGCTGCTGCCGCCAAATTCGAAGCTCTTTTCAACCAATCCGGCATTTTCGCCGGCATCATGGACTTACAAGGCCGCTTGCAGGAGGCGAACAGCTTGGCCTTGGACTGGTGCGGATACACTAAAGAGCAGGTTCTGGGCCGACCATTTTGGAGCACTCCTTGGTGGCGCGGATCGGAAGAGGTGCAAGCGAGGATTCGTTTCGCGACCAATCAAGCTGCTTCGGGCTCGGGTTTCCGCGAAGTGCTGCCGTATTGGGTGGCTGACGGCGGCGAACGCGTTGTGGATTTTGCGATGCACCCTATCCGCGACGCCGCTGGCGTGATCACGTTCCTGCATCCCACGGGAATCGACATTACCGAGCGCAAGCAAGTCGAAGCCGCGCTTCGCGAAAGTGAACAACAATTGCGTTGGCTGGCGTCTATTGTCGAGTTGAGCGACGACGCAATTATAAGCAAAAGCCTCGATGGCATTATCACCAGCTGGAACACGGGTGCAGAACGTGTTTTCGGCTACACGGCCGAAGAGGCAATTGGCCAACCCATTACAATTGTCATTCCACAAGACCGGCAAGATGAAGAGCGCGTAATTTTAACACGCATCAGACGCGGAGAGCGCGTCGACCATTTCGAGACCATTCGGCAGCGCAAGCATGGCAGCCTGATCGTCGTTTCACTGACCGTTTCGCCGGTCAAAAATACCGAAGGCAAGATTGTCGGCGCCTCGAAGATCGCAAGAGATATTACCGAACAGAAACGAAATCAGGAGCAAATCGCCACCTTGGCGCGGGAAGCGGAGCACCGCAGCAAGAACGTGCTTGCGAGCGTGCAAGCAGCGGTCAATCTTTCCAACTCGGACACTGCCGAAGGTCTAAAGCAGGCAATTGAAGGTCGCATCCGGGCGCTCGCGAATGTTCATTCGTTATTTGTGGGCACGCGCTGGATTGGTGCGGACCTATCGACGATCGCAAAACAGGAGCTTGCTCCCTATTCCGAGAAGGACGAACAACGAGTCCATATAGACGGTCCGCCAATCTTATTGGAGCCTAACGCGGCGCAAGCTATCGCCGTAACGGTGCATGAGCTATCGACGAATTCCGCTAAGTACGGATCTCTTTCCAAGCCCAATGGGCAAATCGAACTCAAATGGGCGCACGAGGCAGACGGACAGCTAATCCTTCGTTGGATGGAGATGGGCGGTCCGGCAGTGCAAATTCCTTCGCGTCGGGGCTTCGGCAGCCGGGTCATCGAACGAATGATCGGGCAGTTAAAGGGCAACGCCCGTTTCGACTGGCGCCCCGAAGGCCTCGTTTGCGAAATTAGCTTTCGCGTGTGATTTTGGTCTTTGCGCTCTTTGCGATGTTTGAGGCCGTCCATCGCTCTTAGCAGACATTGAGACGACGCCGAGGGATGTCCGCATTCTGGGGTAAAGCGGACACGATCCGTCGTTCGTCGATCTCTGTTTTATGAGCACACGCTCTAGTAATTCGTCTTGTCGATCCCCGGCACGGTGAGCAGCGAGGACACCGAGCGGCCGCGAAGGTCGTAGACGCGCGCGTAAGTGACGCCGTCGCGGACGATGTCGAACAGCACCGGCGCGTCGAGCTTGGCGCAGTAGAATTCGCCGAGCACCATGGCGAAGTCGGCGCCTTTCGGATCCCAGACGATGTTGAATTGCGAGCCGAGCGCGACGGCGACGGGAGGATGCGGCCCGCACACCGCGACCGTCCATTGTCCGTGTGGCGGTTTCTGACGATCCTGCGCCAGCGTCGCCAGCAAGCGCCGCGACGCCTGGCTGAACGATAGCCCCCAATAGTCGAGCATGAAATAGGCGCGCGCGCCGCGCGCGCCGCCGACCAGATGATTGTAGGCGGTGTATTCGTAAGGATGCAGCCGCGCCATGGCGACGATCGGCGAAACCAGTCCTGCGATCAAAGCGAGCCCGCCGGCGATGACTGCGCTTTTGCCGTAACCTTGCAGGCGCCGCGCAATCCATGCGGCGGCGAGTCCGCCGAGCACGGCGAACGGCGGCAGCACGAACACGATATGGCGGATGCCGTTATAGACCACCGGCCGCGTGATGACGGCGATCAGGATCGGCAGCGTCGCCGCAAGCGCGACGGCAAAAAACGCGGCGCGGATGCCGGCGTCGGCGCCACTTTTGTCTTCGCTGCGCGCGGCGAAGGCGAGCGCGCCGATAAGCCCGCAAATTCCGAGCGCGAGCATCAGTTCCGGCACCTGGACCGCAAACAAGGTCGGCACGTAGCTGCGCGGCATGTCGTCGACCGGGATCAATTGGCCGTCGAACAATTCGCGCCACGGCTTCTCGAACACGGTCGAAAAATATTCGACGGCGCGGAACGGGTTGAGCACCGACAGCGCGCTCCACGGCCAGACCAGGCCCATCAGCAGATAGGCAAAGATCGCCGCCGGGATGAACGGCACCAGAAACGATCCCAGTTCGGACAGCGCCGGCTTGGTGCCGACAGCGCGCGATCTGATGGCGAGGATGAGCGGCAGCGGAAACAGCGCCTCCATCAGCGCGAAGCCGCCGAGCACGCGCGCGCCGATCGACAGTCCGAAGCCGATGCCGCACAGCGCCAGCGTCACCGGCTTCGGCTTCGGATATTCTTCGAAGGCGCGCACGAGGCCGAGCAGCGCAATCACCATCACCGCCGCAAACGGCCCGTCTTTGGCGTTGATGAACATGTGGCCGTAATAGAGCGGGCAGGTGGCGACAAGAACGAGCGCGATCAAGCCTGAGAACGGTCCGCCGAGCCGCCGCCCCAAGCGCCACGTCGCGAACAGGCCGATGAGACCGACAAGGGCGCCGATGAGCCTTCGTGTTTCGAAGGGGCCGAACGGCAGCACTTTCGCGGCGAGCGTCGCGATCATGTCGAAGCCGCCGCCATACATGTAGAGATTGACGAAGGACAGCGCCCGCTGATCGGTGAAGCCGGACTTGTAGAGCGACACCAACAGCGCGCCGTATTGGGAATGCGTGTAGTCGTCCCAGCCGAGCCCATAGTCGCGGAAGGTTGCGCAGGCGATCGCGGCGGTCGCCGCCAAGACGCAAAGCGCAAGCGCGTCGAGCACCCGCGCCGTGGGGATCGATTCCGACTGCGAGGAGAGGGAGTCAACGGCTGCGTGTTGCACGAATTGGCCCAGTTTAGACGCGCGCATTCGAAGTCATGCGGCCCAATTTCGGGAAGGACAATGCGTCAAATGCGCAGAGTGCAAAATGCTGCACTGCTTTCCTCAAATGCTCGGCCGCGAGGGCGCAAAAGCGGGGCATGATGGCCCCGCTTTCATTGTTGCAGCGCGGCAATGCGCGCCGAATTTTCCGCGAATGCGAAATTACTTCGTCGCCGCTTCGTACATCTCGGCCACATGGTCCCAATTGACCAGGTGATCGAGGAAGGCCTTGAGATAATCCGGCCGGCGATTGCGGTAGTCGATGTAATAGGAATGCTCCCACACGTCGCAGCCGAGAATGGGTTTGCCGCCATGCACCAGCGGGTTCTCGCCGTTCGGCGTCTTGGTGATGGCGAGCTTGCCGTCCTTCACCACAAGCCACGCCCAGCCCGAGCCGAACTGCGTGATGCCGGCTTGGGTGAAATCTTCCTTGAACTTCGCCAGCGGGCCGATGTCGGAGGTGATCTGCTTTTCGAGCTTGCCGGGAAGCTTGTCGCCGCCGCCGCCTTTCTTCATCCATTTCCAGAAATGGATGTGGTTGTAGTGCTGGGCTGCGTTGTTGAAGAGGCCCGGCACTTTGCCGAAGGTCCCGACCACGACTTCCTCGACCGATTTGTTCTCCCACTCGGTGCCCTTGGCAAGATTATTGCCGGCGGTCACGTAGGCCTGGTGATGTTTGTCGTGATGGAATTCGAGCGTCTCCTTGGACATATGCGGGCCGAGAGCGTCATACGGATAGGGAAGTTCGGGCAAAGTGAATGCCATTGGTCTACTCCTCAATGTGAAACCTAAGACGGCGGCTGCGCGCCGATGAAACCGCGTGGGAAAGAGAATGGTTCCTCTAGATAGGGCCAATGCGGGGGTTTCGGCAACGCCCGCGCCCGTTAACGAGACCGCGAAATTGATGCACGCCAAGCGCGTAAATAGGGATAATAGTCGCAATTATATCGTTGACACCACAGCGCCTAAATGTAGGGTAAACGCGACACGCCGACGACAAGAGCGCGACTCCGTGGTAATCCATGATGGATGGTAGACAGGCGAGCGGACGAGCAGTTCAGCCCCGAGGAAACGCAGCGTCGCTTCGACGCAGCCTTGCGGGCTGCGCTCAATACGCCCCCTAAGCCCATGAAGGACATTCCCCGAAAGTGGCCTAGGAAGACTCCTAAAAAGCAGAAGCCCCGCTGATTAGGCGGGGCTTCAACGGCGTCATGCTTGCGGCTTGCAATCGCCTATTCACATGACGGCCCCTGGTGGGGTCTTAGGCGGGGATGGCTTGCGCCAGGGCCCCAGACAAACCGATATCTACTCTTTCAAAGATGTTTTGTCAATGTGGATAAGCCTAAGCCTCTGAGAACACAGCACTTTACGAGCTTAAGCTGTTCGTCTGAAATCGGATCCATTCGATAAATCCGTTTGCCCGCTCGATCCTTTCCAAGGCGAATCAGATCAAGTCGGTGAAAGCCAATCGAATAAAGCATGTCGCCCTTTACCCAAATTCTATCGCTGCTCCATGGCGCGGGAAGGTTCGGGCGAATGTCAATTTGGCAGTGATATTGCTGTTCGTGATCGGGGGCGGTGCTACTTAAGCAAACCACCGTGCATAGTTTAGCGCGAGCCCGAATGCGCGACTCAAGACAATAACGCAACGCGGTTTGACCATTTCAGGCTCCTTAAAGGTGCCGTTGAAATTGCAAACCAAGATGGTGCCCGGAGCGGGATGGTCGTTGATCGGCATTAGGAACTCGCGTCGCTCGACTTTGCCCTTGCGCGGTCCTGGAAGCGTCGCCAGAATAATTCTAAAAGGCGGCTCTCGCACGTCGGATCGAGGCCGGTAATTGGCTATGTATTTGTTTTTGTTGGTTTTTGGTGTGGTTTTGAGTGTGGCCGGCGTCGTCCTTGCCGCTTCCGGTCTGTCTGTCCACGATCATAGCTTCGATCCCACGCTGGTGACGCCGGGCATTGTCGCGGTTGCCGGCGGTCTCCTTCTTATCGGTTTCGGCTTCGCGTTGCGGGTCTTGCAACGCATCGAGCAGGCATTGGCGCTTCGTCCGGCAGCGGCGCGCGCCGCGCGGCCTGGTGAAGCGGCTGAAGCTCCTGCGGCTGGTGCCGCTGCGGAACTGCCGAGCGAGCCGCCGCGCGTTCCGTTCCCAGTGAAGATCTCGCGCCTGCCGCAGACCACAGCCGTTCCTGCGCCGGCGCCGTTTGCGACGGTTGCCGAAAAACGGATGGAAGATCTACCGCAAAAATTTCCTAAAGTGGCTCGGGTCGGGCCGGCACCGGCCATCGATGACACCGAGCTCTCGCCGCGCAGCCGGGCTCCGGCTTTGCTCAATGGCGGCGAAGAGAACACTCCGCAAAACGTTGGCCCGTTCGTGCCGCATGCCGTCAAAGCGCGAAATGGCGTTGCGCCTGCGTCGAAGGTTTCGCCGCGGCTCGACGTCAGTGCGCGTGCGCCGCTGACCGCCGAGCGGCCAAAGGGGCCGACCTTCGACGCGCTATGGCCGAAAGGGCCGCGGCCGGCGCGCGCCGCTGCGCAGGCAAAGGCCAGGCAGGAGCCCATGGAAGCGCCCATGGAGGCGCCCATGGAGGCGCCTGTGGAGGTGCCGCCGATACCCGTCGCCGCTCCCGAGCCGATGATCGAGGAAGAGGCCGCCAATGCGTCGCCCGCCGTGGCGCCGGATGAAGCGGTGGAGCCGATCACGATCCTCAAATCGGGGGTCGTCGACGGAATGGCCTATACGCTGTATTCGGACGGCTCCATCGAAGCGCAACTGCCGCAGGGCCTGCTTCGCTTCGGCTCGATCGCCGAACTGCGCGCGCATATCGAGCAGGACTTCGCAAGCCTAGTTCGCGTGCCTGATTTCGCAAACTCGCCTCACAGACTTGATGCGCAAATTCGGCCGATACTGAATTATACAGTTTTGATTAGTTGCAGCAGGCTTGCCGCAAGCGTGTCTTTATTGCCTTTACTCGGACAACGTAATATACGCTAAGTGTACGTGGATAGTTCCACTATCTACTGCTGAATCGTCGCGTTCGAATGCTTGCTTGCATGTCGTTGGACGCGGGTCGCGACTTGCCGGTGCGGGCTGTGGCGCGGACTGGACGCGGTCTGGGCGCGGTCTGGGAATGGGAATGCCAACTCAACGCCATTCGAGAGATGCGACACTATGGCCGAGAATTCAGGGGACAGCGTCTATATCGAACTGACCGCAGACATCGTGTCCGCTTATGTCAGCAACAATTCGGTGCCGAGCGCCGAAATCCCTAATCTGATCGGCCAGATTTTTTTGGCATTGAAGCGCGTGTCCGGCGGCCAGGTGGCCGCCGCCACCGAGCCGCTGAAACCCGCCGTGCCGGTGAAGCGCTCCGTGACCCCCGAATATATCATCTGCCTGGAAGACGGCCTGAAATTCAAATCGCTCAAGCGCCATCTGCGCACGCGCTACAACATGACGCCGGATCAATATCGTGAGAAATGGGGCCTGCCGCCCGACTACTCGATGGTGGCGCCGAAATATGCCGAAGCCCGCTCGCAGCTCGCCAAGCAGATGGGGCTCGGCCAGCAGCGCCGCCGCCGCAAATAGCGCAGTCAACTCGCACAGCGCTTGTCGCACAGCGCTGGCTCAGCGTTGCAACACGCCGACCGCGCGATTGGCAAAACTCAAGCGCTCCGACATCACCGCGACGATGTAGCCGAGCAGCGCCTGGCTCAACGCCGGCTCGTCTTTTTTGATGCGCGCGTAAGCTTCGGCGCTGAGCTCGAACAGCACGCTTTCGGACTCGGCGACGATGGTCGCGCTGCGCGGCCGGCCGGTGATCAGTCCCATTTCGCCGATCGTGGTGTGGCGCCCGAGGCTGCGCACGCGCATGGTCCGCTCCTCGCCGAGATCGACGACGATGCCGATGCGGCCTTCGAGAATGAAATGCATCGAGGTTGCCGCGTCGCCTTGGCGTGCAATGACGTCGCCCTCGCGCACTTCCATCCGTCGGCAATATTCGGTCAGGCGGTCGGCCAATTGCGCGTCGCCGAGTGCGTCGGCGAGCCAGGTGCGCAGCGACCCGGCGTCGTCGTCGCCGCTGTGGTGCGCGTCGATGATCTGCTGTTCGCAGGATTCCAGCGCCCGGTCGAGATCGGGCGCGATGATGACGTCGTCCGAAATGAAGC
Organism: uncultured Alphaproteobacteria bacterium; assembly: GCA_963761595.1. GTDB lineage: Bacteria > Pseudomonadota > Alphaproteobacteria > Rhizobiales > Xanthobacteraceae > BOG-931. Next base: position 34,337 of record CAVXHE010000009.1, on the reverse strand, counting down.
GCGCCGTGCGGAACGCGCGCTCGAGTTCCGTCGTCAGGTTGACCAGCACGACTTGAGCGTTGTAGGTGGCCGCGGCCTGCTTGATCTGGGCAAAACTATGGGTCGCCGATGAATTCGATGCCGGTCACCAGGCGAAAATCGAAGATCAGGAAACGGCAGCTCGGCTGGCTCATCAGCAGCGTCTTGACGTGCTGGTACAAACGGTTGGCCGAACCGAAGAACAGATAACTCTGCAGCGCCATGCCCTGAAGCTCGCCGCCGTGATCGGCCAGGAGCGACAGCTCATAAGGGCCGCGATCGAGCGAGGAGCGAAATTCCGAGCCGTCGAAGCCGAACTTGATGGCGCTGACGCGGCTCGCGCTCACCGCAAAGGTGGCGCAGCCGATGACGATCCCGATCAGCACGCCGGCGACAAAGCCGGAATAAATGATCAGAAACGCGATCGCGAGCAGCGACAGATATTCGAGCGGCAACAACCGCCGTGACGAATGCAGGAGCCATTGATAGACGAGGTCGGCGCCGAGATAGAACAAAAGCCCGCTGAGAATGAATTTGGGCACATAGCCGAGGAACGATGGATCGGCGATGAGGATGATGGCCGAGACCGCGGCGACGGTCAGCCCGCCGAGGCGGCTCGTGGCGCCGACAGTGCGGACCAGGATCGAACGGCTCAGTGATGTGGAGCTCACATAGCCGCCCAGCGCCGCCGTCGCCAGATTGGCCAGGCCCAGAACCTTGAGGTCGCGCTCGATATTGGCTTCGGATCGCGTCGCGATCTCGATTCCCGTAGTATTGAGCAGCAGCGTCGCGATGGTGATGAACATCACCGCCAGTAGGTCGCCCGCCAGCGACGGCAATGACGACCACGGGAAGGCCTGCAACGCTGCGGGTTTCCACGGCAAGCTCAACCCCGCCACCGGCTGCAGACGGAACATCCAGCCGGCAGCTTGGGCGTCGGCGAGCGTCATGCCGGTCGCAAGCCGCACCAGGTGCGCGATGACAAAGGCGGTCAACAGCACGCCCGGCAGGATGAACGGATTTTTGGAGCGCCGCAGCAGCAGAAAGAGCGTCGCTGCCACGACGACGGCGGGTCCGATCCGCGCGACGATCGAAGTATCGGAAAATGCGCCGAGATTGGCGAGCGCCGGGCGCTGATTGGTGACGATCTGGACAGCACCGGTGACCATGAGCCAACCGGTCGCGCCGAGAAATCCGCCGATCACCGGGTAGGGTACGAAACGGATCGCGCGGCCGGCATGCGTGAATCCGAGCACACAAAGGAGAAGTCCCGTCAGCGCGGTCGCAAGCGACATCGCGATGAGTACCGGGCCGAGAAGATCGGTGGCGCCGCCAGCCACAAGCCGCTGCACGAGCGTTGCGACCAGCGCGGCGATGACGACGGAGATCGAGCTGTCCGGTCCGGCGACGGCAAAGGGCAGCGAACTGCGCAGCGCCACGATCGTTCCGCCAAGGGCCGCCGACAGAAATGTGACCGCAATGCCGTAAGACAGGTAGCGTTCAAGCGGTCCCGTGAAAATCAGCGCCGCGTAAGAGAGGCAATAGGCGACCGACAAGACGCTGCACACCGCGCCGGCGAATATGTCGATCGATGCTGCGCGGAAATTAAGAGTGCTCAACGGGATGCCCACCTACGCCCGAAAGTGACACTACACGATCATGGGCATAACGAGGTAGGCATGACGAGGTAGGCATTGCCATGTCAGCATGGCTGAAAGGATCGGCTTATACCGCCGGCACCAGCGCTGCGCGCGCGTCGGAGCGAATCCGCTCGACCATCGAGCGAAAGCCGTTCGAGCGCTGCGGCGTCAGATGTTCCTTCAGCCCGAGCCCCACGAACAGCTTGACGGCGTCGGCCGCCAGAATGTCCTTGGCGGTCCGGCCCGAATAGGTGGCCAACAGGATGGCGATCAGACCGCGAACGATATGGGCGTCGCTGTCGCCTTCGAAGGTCAGAATCGGCCCGTCCGCGCCATGAGGACGCACGGAAGTTTCGAGCCACACCTGGCTGGCGCAGCCCTGAACCTTGTTGGCGTCATTGTGCGCGGCCGCCGCGAGCGGCGGCAGTTCCCGCCCCAGCTCGATCAGGTAGCGATAACGGTCGTCCCAATCGTCGAGAATCGCGAAATTGTCGGTTATGTCGTCGATATTGGCCATAAGCTCCGTCCTGCGTTCTATATAGAACGTCAGGCTCGGCAGGTCGACGTGTTCCGGCCGGCACGCGACGGCACTAGATGGCGCGCTTTCCGTCCTTGCGCGGCGCAGGGCCTCGCCATGCCGGCGCGACATCGGTCGCCGTAAGTGTGCTCTGCGAAGCGCGGTTGAAGGCAGCCTGGTCCATCACGGACTTATCCAAGGCGGCTTTGCCGAAGTGTGAGCCGTTCGTGGCAACCGATCCGGTCTCCTTCGGCGCCAGTCTGTCCGTCAAGAACTCGTAAAGCATCTTGGCGCCGGCCTGGGCTTTGTAGCCGAGCTCGGTCGCGACATGCGAGCCGACCGTGCAGGCGTCGGGCTGACGCGTGCAGAACTGCCGCAGATCGCCGACGGTGGCGGAAGCTGCCGAAATCGCATCGGTGGCGCCCACGCCATTCGCCGGCACCGGCTGCGCAGAGCCGGTCGGCAAAAGGATCAGCACCACGCTGAGCCAAAACGCCATGCGCAACAGAAAAAACATGACACCCAAATCCCCCGCGACAAAGTCTGTCGCACGTGAGGGGAAATTAGCAGGCAGCATTGAAAGCTGCGTTTGATCGCTCGCTACGTTTTTGCGCATAATCGACGAGAATAAGCCGCAAATTTTCGGACAATTTGAAATAATTTTATTTACCTAAAATTTGAGCGAACGCCGGTTCCCGCGCTTTGTCGGCGCAAGGGCGTCGTGTACCCGAACGATTATCCGCGATTCCGCTTCGTCATTGCCGCTTGCGCGCAATTGCGGCGGCGATTTTGGCAACGAGCGATTCACCATGACGCTCAAATCCGCCGCCGCGGGCGTTCGGCCGCGCCCGGCGGCGAGCCGGTTACCGGCGCGGCGCCCGAGGCTTTAGCGTTCGCTTAAGCGGCCTCTGACACGATCCGTCCATAGAAAAAAGGGGGCGCGTCTGCGAGCCGGGCGTGCAATGGGAAATTGGGCCTGTTAGCGCCAATACGTCATTATATCGAAACGCTGGTCCATCCGGCGGCGCAGCGGGACATGCTGACGGCGTCGCGCCATCGCGCCTTCATCGCGCCGCGGCTCCTCGGCAGCATGATCGCGCTTGCCTCTTTCCCGGTTTATCTCTTGATCCGCGGTACGCCGAGCGGATTGGAATTACTCGCCTTTGCCTGGCTGGTCGTGCCGATCCTGATCGCGTATTTTCTGTCGCGAACCGGCCGCTACGAAAGCGCCCATATATTGTCGTCGCTGGCGCTGACCGGATTGGTGACCGCGATCGCGGCATCGACCGGCGGCATCGCCTCCTTCGCCGCGATCTGGCTCGTCATCGTGCCGCTCGAGGCCGCGCTGTCGGCGTCGCGCCGCGTGGTAGCTATGGCTTCGACATTTGCTTTGAGCTCAGCCGGATTCCTGGTGGTGGCCGGCCTGCATCATCTCCTGCCGCCGCCGAGCGCGCCCGCTGCGTTCGCCGCGCTCGGCGTGGTTTCCGCAGCACTTTATGCAACCGGCCTTGCGCTTGGCGCCGAAGCGCAGGCGCGCACCAGTTTCTGGCTGCTCTATGCCGAGGAAGACCGCTATCGGTTGCTCGCGCATAACATCACGGATGTGATCACCCGCCACGGCCGCGACGGCGCCGTGCTGTTCGTCTCGCCGGCGGCGCAAGCCCTGTTCGGTTCGCGCGTCGCCGATTTGCACGGCCACGGCCTGTTCGACCGCGTCCATGTCGTCGATCGCCCCGCTTATCTGACCGCTTTGGGCGACGCCGCGGCGCTCGGCGAAACGAGCTCGGTCGAATTCCGCGTGCGGCGCGAAATCGCCGGCGCCGACGGCCAGCCGGCGTGCGAATTCATCTGGATCGAAATGCGTTGCCGCGCCTTCGAGCAGACCGCAGCCGGCGCCGCGGATCGCCGCGAAATCGTTTCGGTGTTGCGCGATGTGACCGAACGCAAGCGGCTGCAGCAGGCGCAGCTCGACGCCCATGCCGAGGCCGAGCGCTCAAACGACGCCAAAGGCCGTTTCCTCGCCACCATGAGTCATGAATTGCGCACGCCGCTCAATGCCGTCATCGGCTTCTCCGACATGCTGATGAAGGAAGCCGAGCTGATGCTCGACGGCAAGCGCCGCCACGAATATGCCGGCCTGATCAACGATTCCGGAAAGCATCTGTTGTCGGTGGTCAACGGCATTCTCGACATGTCGAAGATCGAGACCGACAATTTCGAGATCATGCCGGAGCCTTTTGCCCCGGCGGACGTCGTCGCCGGCTGCTGCGGCCTGTTGGCGCTGCGTGCGAGCGAAGCCGGCGTTCGGCTGGAAAGAATAGCCACCGCCGGCCTTCCGGACATCGTCGCCGACAAGCGCGCCGTCAACCAGATCCTGCTCAATCTGGTGTCGAACGCGATCCGCTTTACCGATCGCGGCGGCACCGTGACGGTCGGCGCGCGCGCCGAAGCGGCGACGATCACCTTTACCGTCGAGGACGACGGCGTCGGCATCAATGAGGCGGATCTGGCGCGCGTCGGCGAGCCGTATTTCCAAGCCGCCGCGTCTTACGAACGCCGCCACAGCGGCACCGGACTGGGCCTGTCCATCGTCAAGGGACTGGTGCGGCTGCACGGCGGCGACCTGTCGATCCGCAGCCGCATCGGCCAGGGCACGCGTGTCACCGTGCGCCTGCCGCTCGATTGCGAGCGGGCGCGGCCGGTGAAGAAATCCGCGGCCGCGCCATCGGCCGGCGTGGTGAGCTACTTGGCAGTCGGTTCGGCAGCCGGTTCCGAAGCCGTGCGCGAAACCGCGCCACGGCCGAGCCTCGAAGACACTCGGGCAGAGAAACAAGATTTGCAGGTGAAGAAAAGTGCCTAAGCGCCGTAAATCCCGCGTTCCGTTTCATAAGCGCGCCGCAGGTGCCGGCGGCGCGCTGCTGTTCGGCATTTGGGATCGCGCAGCGCAGCGGCCGATGGATTTTGCCGCGATCCTGGCCGCCGCCGTCATGAGCACGATTGTCGTCGTCAACGCGGTCTTCCTGCAGACCGGTTCGCGTTCGGCGCCGTATTTCACGCCGCCGGTTGCCGCGGCCGGTTCAGCCGCCGGTCCGATAGCCGCCTTGCCCGGTCCGTCGCAAATCACCGGCACCGCCTCGGCCAAACCGATTGAGCAGATCGCCACACGCCCGGTCGCGGCCAACACCATTGCCGCGCAACCGGTCTCGGCGCGGCGCGACGATCCGATCGCCGATCTGATCGCACCGCAGCCGTCACCGCGGGTCGTGGCGGTGCAGCGCGCGCTGTCGGACTATGGCTATGGCCAGATCAAGCCGTCCGGCATCTTGGACGGCCCGACCACGAGCGCGATCCAGAAGTTCGAGCACGAGCACAAAATGCCGGTCACCGGGCGCATCAGCGACCGCCTGGTCGGCGAGCTCACCTCGCTGGTCGGTCACCCTCTGAATTAGGCGGCAAAGCCCTTCGCAAGGCACCGTTTCCGTGGTTATGGAATTCCGCCCGGTGCGGACTTCTTCCGCGCCACGACAAGTTGCCGATCAAGGGTGGGCATGCGCCTTAAATCCGCACTATGGGTCGCCGCTTATCTGCGCCGCTGCCAGGTCGAGGGCACCTTCGGCGTGGTGCGCCGGCGCGGCGCCGAAGAAGCCGGCGCCATCTATGTCCGCATCGACCGGCTCAACGGCACGTCCGATCTGTTCGGGCCGGCGCCGCAGAGCGAGATCGACACCAGCCGCGGCGATCGTTCCTTCGCGCCATGCCTGGCCGAGCGGCCGGCACCGGATGCGGCGGTCGAGGCCTATCTGGCGCGCGAGATCAAATTCGATCCGGATGTGTGGATTGTCGAAGTCGAGGATGCGGCAGGGCGTAATTTCTTGGACGTGGTTTCAAGTTAGCCCGCGGAAATAAAACGAAATCAGGAAACGTCGCGGCGCTCGCCGGGGCGCCGGGCCGCCGGCGCGCGGCGCACCATCGCGGTCGCAGTCCGCGCGCGAGCGCGCGCTTCCTCGTCCCGCGCCAGCGACGGACGCGGCATCACGGCGCGTTCGGTCTTGTGCAGCGCCTGCCAGATCGCGACCATATGTTCGGCGGCTTGCAGCGCCATCTCGTCGTAGAGCGCCGCGAGCGCGTGCACGCGCGCGACCGAATGGCCGATGGTCGGGTTGACGAAAAGCAGGATGCGATAGAGCACGTCGCGCGGCATGGCGAGCGCCTTCGCCGCGGTGACGATCGGCTCGCCGAGATCGTCGCCGGCGATGCGACGCGCCTGCGCGCGGGCGACGCGCAGCGATTGCGCGAGATAGGCGGCGAAGTCTTCGCGGTTCCGCGCCAGTGCCGCGGTTTCCAGCCGCTGGATGACGATGCTCTCTCGGCTGAGCCCGAAACGGCCGGCCGGCATCGGGGCTGCGATGTGGAGATTGAGAAGAATGAGCCGCCGCTCGTCGGCGCTTGCGGCGAAAAACTGCTCGTTGAGTTCGCTCGCCAAATCTTGCGGGATCATGCCCGGCGCGATCGTGTCCGGCACGACGGCCGCCGGACGTTCCGGCTCGCTGCGTTTTGGCGGCAGCGCAGGCGCGAGCGGCAAGGGGACCTCGCTCGGCTTGATCGGCTCGGGTCCTCGGGCGGCAGGAGGAGCCGGCTCCGCCGCTTCGCTCCAGCCGGTCTTCGGCTGGAGCACCGGATGCGAGCGCACCAGCGCTGCGACGTCGGGCACGTCGGCCGCAAGCCGCTGCGATCACGCGCACCGGCGGCGACAAGTGGCGGGCCAGCCGCCCGGCGACGGCAAGGCGGGTTGCCACATCCACCGCGTCGAGGAGGCGGAGCGCCAGTTCGGTATAGTGGCGCTTCTCTTCGGAAGTATGGGTCAGCTTCTGGACATAGAGGTCGGTGAGCACGCGAATGAGGGTCGGCCGCATATCGACCCCGTCGCGGAACCCAAGATGTGTGAGATTGTCGAGGCTCGACAGAATACCGCTTTCCATACGCGTCGCTCGATCGCAACAAACCGGATGATTTGGATCACCACCCTAAATGCTGCGCGTTAGCGAGCCGTTAACCTTGCATGCCGCTTAATCATCCCGATGCCGATTTCCGCGCATCGGGGCAGAGCGCCCCATGCCGGCGGCAGAGGAAAGCGGCTGGTGGGTAACGTAATCAAATTCCCGGATGAGGGGCGCATTGTGCGTTTCGGCCGTGACGCGGCGGATGAATCCGCGACGATCATCATCCTGCCGGTTATTCGGATCGAGCGGTACTGGATCCGCAAGCCGAAGGGGCCGAGCCGCATACGCATCCGCCGGCACAAAACGGCAGCCGTCGACGGGCGAGGCGGCGCTGAAGCGGTTCGCCCGATGTTGACGTGGTGCTCTTGCCGACGCGACACGAGACCGGCGGCGGTTTGGGCCGTTTTCTCGCTTCTCGCGCTGTCCGGCTGTTCCAGCATCGGCGATCTCGGCGAGCTCGACCCGCACCCGGTGACCGACGGCATTCATGATTGGGTCGGCCAGGAAGCGGCGTTCCGCGGCGGCGCTCCGATCTCGGCCTTCAATCTCACCGACGACGAACACACGCTGCGCGATCTCGCCTTTCCTTTGATCGAGCCGCCCTACGACCGCCAGCGCTGGGATGCGGTGGTCTACGAATACGGCGCCAAGCAATCGTTCCAGCACGCCTTGTGGAATTACGATCCGACGGCCTATTACCGGCATCTGCAGAACCAGCTCTATCGCTCGACTGCGGCGCGCTACAATCAGATCATCGACGACATCCGCGACGACCTCGTGCGCATCCAGCCGTTTTTCATGGCGGCGCGCAAGGTTGCCGATCTCGATCGCCGCCGCGCGGCGACCATGGCGCAAATCCCCAATCTCAGCCCGCCCGAGCGTTTCAACGCGCAGGCGCGCATCGCCGAGAACAGCCTGACCATCGCCTGGGTTCATACCTCGCTCGATCAGCGTTGCGCGAGCTACCGTTTCGCCATCGAGCGTCTTGCCGTCGCCGAGCCGGAGATGGCGGCGGGCGAGGCCGACCGGCTATTGACCGAGCTGTCGCAGCAAATCGCCGCCAATGACGTCCAGGTGGTGGCGGCGCCGCGTTTCGCTTATGCCTCGGCGCCAGCGGCCGTCGTCACGCAGCCGAGCTTGCGCTAGCGCAAGAGGTTATTGCGCAACCGGCTGCAGCTCGCATTTCGCCGCCGCCAGCGCGCGGCGCGCCATCGGCATCAGGCCGGGCTCGGGCGCCAGCGCCCGCAGCACGATGAGGCCGACGGTGCTCGGCGATTCGATGATCAGCCGGTCGGCGGCGGTGACGTCTTCTTCTTCCGGCATGTCGGCGTGCTGCTCGGGCGTCATCAGATCGAGCTCGATGGTGCGGCGGCCGGCGGCGCGGTCGTTGATGGCGTAATAGGCGACGCTCTTTCGCGTATAGAAGGTCACCGAGGTATAGGCTTGGCTCACCGGCGCGGTCAGCTTGATCGAGCCGTTCGTGAGATCGTAGCGGCACACCGCGGCAGCAAAGGCCGGATCCATGAACGGCATGATCGTCGCGTCGGCGGTCGGCGCCGCCAGCGGCACCATGGCGTTGACCGGTGTCAGCGGGGTGAGCCGCGAATAGGCATCCTGCGTCGCCGCCTGCGGCATCGCCAGCACGGTCGACAGATGCACGATGCCGCCGAGGATAAGGCCGGAGAGAATCCACAACAGCGCGCGGATCATGAGCAGCCCTTTCGCACCACCGCGGGCATCGGTCCCTCCTTGGTGGTGCCGGTGGAGACGCCGATCGGCGTATCGTAGAGGCGCAACACCAGCACGAACTTGTCGATGCCGCCGGTCGGCAGCCAATTCCCCGGCCGCGCCAGAGGCGCGACGGTGATGGCGAAGCTGCCGTCGCTGTCGCGCACGATCTCGTCGCTGGTGAAACTGTGGCGGTCGATGGTGTTGGCGACGAGTTTGCCGTCGGGATCGTAGAGCGTGATCGTCCAGTAGCGCGCCGCCGGCGTCATGCCGCTGATGGTGAAGGTGCAGCGGCCGTCGAAACTGTTCTTGCCATCGTCGGTCTTCGCATAGAAGGCGACGCCGTCGCCGATTCCGGTCGGCAATTCGCCGGTGCGGGCGATATTGGCGCGCGCATAGGGATCGATGTCGACCGAGCCGCTTTTCGGCCACGCCGTCCAGGCGCCGATGGTCAGCGAGCCGAAGGCGACGCCGTGCGTCAGCGTCAGCCATGTCGCGCCGAGGCCGACGGCGGCGGCGACCAAGAACGTAACCAATGAACCGAACAAAAGCCGCATGAACGAACCGGATCGGAATGATGCCGCGCGGGCACTTTAGATTTTCATCGCTCGATGATTGGCCGAACTAATCGCCGCGCGAATTCGCAGGCGGGCGCGATCGGCCGCCGTCGCGACGGTATTCGGCGAGCTGAGCGCGCCTTGCTTGCCGTTGTCGAGGGCGCTGGCCGGCGCAACGCCCGCCGCGTCCTGCGCGGTCAGCGCGTGGCTCGCGTCGTCGAGCATGTGCTCCACGGCGATCAGCGCCTCGGTGCCTTTGCGCGTCAGCAAGGCCGGATGCGGCTCGTTGCTGGCAACAAACGAAGTGTCGGGCATGGGCGGCGCGTGTTCGGGGGCCGGCAAGCCGGGCAGCGGCCGCAATTCGACGCTCTGATGGGCGTAAGCCATGATGTTGTGCCAAGTCTGCGCCGGCAGCGTGCCGCCGGTCATGCGCTTGGTCGGCGAGAAATCGTCGTTGCCCATCCAGACCGCGCCGACGAAGTTGCCGGTGTAGCCGACGAACCAGGCGTCGCGCCAGCTATTGGTGGTGCCGGTCTTGCCGGCGACTTTGATGCCGTCGAGCTGCGCGCGCTTGCCGGTGCCGTTCTCGACCACCGAATTCATCATCTTGATCATGTCGAGGGCGACCTCCGGCGAGATCACTTGCCTCGGCTTCGGCCCGTCGCGATCGAAGCGCCAGACCAATTGGCCGGTGCCGGTGCGCACTTCGAGCGCCGCATGCGGCGTCACCGCGCGGCCGAGATTGGGGAAGGTCGCGTAGGCGACGGCGTGCTCATAGACATAGACTTCGTCGGCGCCGATCGGCAGCGACGGCGTATCCGGCAGCGGCGCGTGAATGCCGAAATTGCGCGCGGTCTGCACGATCATGGCGCGGCCGAGTTTCGGATTGCCGTGGCCAAGCTCGATCGATAGCCTGACCGGAATGACATTGATCGAATGGGTGATCGCCTCGATCAGCGTGATCGGCCCGGAAAAGCCGCCGGCATAGTTATGCGGGCACCAATTGCCGATGCAGACCGGGCCGCCATCAACCACTGAGTTCGGCGTGAAGCCGTTCGCCAGCGCCGTTGCATAGACATAAGGCTTGAACGAGGAGCCGGGCTGGCGCAGCGCGTCGGTGGCGCGGTTGAATTGGCTCGCGCCGTAATCGCGGCCGCCGATCATGGCGCGGACGCCGCCGTCGAGATCGGCGAACACGGCGGCGGATTGGCTCGCGCCGTAATCGTGGCCGTACTGGCGCAATTCGGTTTCGATCTCGTGCTCGGCATAGTGCTGAAGATTGGAATCGAGCGCGGTGCGCACCACGAAATAGCGGTCGGTGACCGATTTCGGGAACGTATCGACGAGCTTGCGCATCTCGTCGAAGGCGAAGTCGAGGTAATAATTCGGCGCGTCTTCCACGGTGCGGTCGATCGGCGTCGCCGGATTGCGCCGCGCGCCGTAGACTTGGCCCTCGGTCATGAAGCTGTTGGCGACCAGATTGTCGAGCACGACATTGGCGCGCGCGCGCGCCGCCGGCAGGTTGACGAGCGGGGAGTACTTGGTCGGCGCCTTGAACATGCCGGCCAGCATCGCGGCTTCCGAAAGCGTCACGTCGCGCACCGACTTGCCGAAATAATATTCGGCCGCGGCATCGACGCCGAAGGCGCCGCCGCCGAGATAGGCGCGGTCGAGATAAAGCTTGAGGATCTCGTTCTTGGTGAGATGCGTCTCCAGCCACAGCGCCAGGAACGCCTCGTTGATCTTGCGCTGAATGGTGCGCTCGTTCGACAGGAACAGGTTCTTGGCGAGCTGCTGCGTCAGCGTCGAGCCGCCCTGCACCACGCCGCCGGCTTGGGCGTTGGTCATCAGCGCGCGGAAGGTGCCCTGGAAATCGATGCCGAAATGCTCGTAGAAGCGGCGGTCCTCGGTCGCCAGCACCGCCTTGATCAGATGATCGGGGAACTGATCGAGCGGCACCGATTCATTATGCTTGATGCCGCGGTTGCCGACCTCGTTGCCGAAACGGTCGAGGAAGGTGACGGCGAGATCGGATTTCTTCAGCCAGTCGTCGTCGGAAGTCTGGCGGAAGGCCGGAATGCCGAGCACCAGCATGAGAAACAGGCCGCCAGTGCCGAGCGTGGCCATTTCCGACAGCGGCTCGACCAGGACCCAGCGCCGCCAGCCGGCGACGTGCCAGCTATCCATGGCCGCGGTGAAGCGCTCATAGAGTTCCCGCGCCCATTTGCCGGCCTGGAAAATCGCCGAATCGATGCGGGCGTCGATATCGAGCAGCAGCCGCCTGAACTTGGGCTGCCAGTCGTCGCCCGGATCGGGGAACATGTCCGTCACTACCGCGCGCTCCGGAAATCGGCTCGAACCACGTCACGAGCTTTCTTAGCCGACCGAGGTTTTACCGGCCATAAATTAGTTGAAGCTCAATGAGCGTCCGCCTGTGGCCAACGCCCGCGAATATCACAGGATGAATGGAAATCGGGGGTAATTTGGGCATATGTAGGTTCGCCCGGAGAACAGCATGGCAACGGCGGATAATGGCCCGGACGATATCCCGTTCTGGCGGCGCAAGTCGCTGGAGGAAATGACTGATTCGGAATGGGAAAGCCTTTGCGACGGTTGCGGGCGATGCTGCCTCAACAAGCTCGAGGAGGAGGGCAACGACGCGGATACCTATTACACCGATGTCGGCTGCCGGCTGCTCGACGGCCATACCTGCCGCTGCCGCGACTACACCAACCGGCTCGACCAGGTCGAGGATTGCGTGCGGCTGACGCCGCAAAGCCTCAAAACCATCAATTGGCTGCCGCCGTCCTGCGCCTATGTGCTCGTTGCCAAGGGCAGGGACCTCTACTGGTGGCATCCGCTCGTCTCCGGCGACCGCGAAACCGTGCACACAGCCGGCGTCTCGGTCAGGGGCCGCATGAGCGCGACCGAAGAGACCGTGCCGGACGAGGACCTCGAGGACTACATCGTCAGCTGGCCGCAGAAATTGCCGAAAGGGGCGCGGCGGCGGCCGTAGCTTTCCTGTTTTCGGGCGGGGGAAAGGGCGCGCACCCCTGGTCTGCATATTGGATGCTTGCCACCGGGCGACCTGACGGCCAAGTGATGCCGACCGGCGACGTCGGCCTGTGCTTGGGCCCAACCAATCGGTTCTGATGACAAGCGAAATCGTTCCCGAGGAGAGGCAGCCTATCGCCGCTGACGCTGCCGCCGCGCCGGGCGGAGCAGGCCGCGCATCGCGCGCATCGCAGGCGACCGCTTCGCCGCGCCCGGCGGCGCCGACATCGGTCGATCACGCCGCCGCCCGCGCCATCATCTTCGGCATCATGCTGGCGATGTTTCTCTCCGCGCTGGAACAGACCATCGTCGCGCCGGCGCTGCCGGCCATCGGCAAGAGCCTCGGCGGCATCGACGATCTGTCATGGGTGGTGACGGCCTATCTGCTTGCAGCGACCGCAACAACGCCGCTATTTGGCAAACTCTCCGACATCTATGGCCGCCGCGCCATCATGCTTGCGGCGATCGGCATCTTCGTCGTCGGTTCGATCGCCTGTGCGCTCGCGCCCTCGATCTGGTTTCTGATCTTGGCGCGCGGCCTGCAGGGCATCGGCGGCGGCGGGCTGTTGCCGATCGCGCAGACCGTCATCGCCGATTTGCTGAGCCCGCGCGAGCGGCCGATCATCCAGGGCTACACGTCGATCATGTTCATGACTGCGAGCGCACTCGGTCCGGTGCTCGGCGGTTTGCTCACCGATCATCTGCACTGGTCGCTGATTTTCTGGATCAATGTGCCGCTCGGTGTCGTCGCGCTGGCAACCACCGACCGCGCGCTGCGTAAATTGCCGCGCCACGATCGCCGGCATCAGCTTGACGTCTTCGGCGCGGCGGCAATGGTCGCGGCGGCGCTGACGCTGATGCTAGCGCTGGCCTGGGGTGGCACCCATTATCAGTGGGGTTCGTGGCAGGTCGTCACGCTGTTCATTGCCTCCGCCATTTTGTGGGGCCTCTTCGTGCTGCGGCTTCTGAGCGCCCGCGAGCCGTTCATTCCACTCGCCATCCTCGGCGGCCGCGTGACCGGCACCATCATCTGCTCAGCTTTCTTCGCCGTCGGCACCATCGTCGGCATCATCATTTATACGCCGCTCTTTTGCCAGACCGTGCTCGGCATTTCGGCGAGCCAATCCGGACTGACGCTGATCGCGTTCATGGCCGGTACCGTGATTTCCTCGCAGACCACGATGCGGTTGATGGTGCGCGTGAAACATTACCTGCGCATTCCGATGGTGAGCTTGACCCTTGCCATCGTCGTTCTCGGCATTCTCGCGTCGAACCCGGCGGGCTTTTCATTGACCGAGTCTTCGCTCCTGCTGTTTTTGCTCGGCTTGGGGCTCGGGCCGATGTATCCGATGAGCACGCTAGTGACGCAAAACTCGGTAAAGCCGCATCAAATGGGCACCGCCACCGGCGCGCTGAATTTCTTCCGCACGCTCGGCGGCGCGCTCATTGTCGCGGTGTTTGGCGCGCTCGTGCTCGGCGGCTTTTCCGACGGCTCGGGCGTCATGACGCTGGAAAAGATCGCAGCGTTCCACGGCGATCTGGTGCCGGCGTTCCGCAACGTCTTTATCGCCGCCATTATCTTTATTGCGATTTCCTTGTGCTGCCTTCTGGCGGTCGAGGAACGGCCGATGCACGGTCCGGTGCGGTTGAACGACGCAGGGGAGTGATCATTGCGTCAGCGGCGAGCCGAGTGCCTTCGCCGTATCGACGATCCATGAACGGTAGCGTTGCAGCGGCGTCAGCCCGGTGAGGCCGCCGCAGCCACCGGTCAAGCTCGGACCGGTCGACCAGCTCACCACGCCGATGACCACAAGGCTGCCGTTCTCGTCGCGAAACGCCGGCGCCCCGGAATCGCCGGTGCAGGCGCCAAGCCCCGCGCTTACGCCTTTGGTCGCCGGATCGAACAGGCGAATTTCGAGCGAGCTCGGATGGCCGGTGACGGCGAGCGTCGCGGTATGGGCCAGCCCGTCGAGCCGATCGGCGCCGCGAACGGTGACGCCGATGCCGGCAACGGTCAGGGTATCGCCAATGGCGACCTGGTCGTTGTCACTGGCGATCCGGGCCGGCGTGAATGCCCGCCGGCGCCGGCGCGGCGAGCTTGAGCAGCGCTACGTCGGCGGTGGCGAGATGGGAAAACAGCCGCTTGATGTCGAATTGCGGGTGACGTGCGCTGCGCGCAATGTCTGTCAGCGCTGGCACTTGGCCCGGTACGGTGTCGGCGAGCTTATAGTCGGCCGTCCGGCTGCACACAGTGTCGCGGCGGTGAGCAAGAGGTCGCGCGTAATCGCTGTCGCGGTGCAAAAGGTGCCGTAGGAACTCAAGATCGTCACCACGGAATTGCGCACGTTGCCTTGAGCCGGCGGCGCGCCGCCGACCATTGCCGCTGTCGGCGCGATGGCGGCGCCGTTCACGGCCGCAATCGCGAGCGCTGCGAGGAGGCTGAAAGGCAAGAATCGCGTGAGAAACCGTGCGTTCATAATGGCTCTTTTCGCTTGTTTTCGCCGGTCACAATAGCGGTGTTTTCAAGTTTTCGTGTTGAGCCTGCCTCACATCAGCCGTTCAGGCGAGGTTCACTGCCGGCCAGCTAGGAGCGGTTATGAGTTCCACCGCACGATTCGTCATTGTCGCCCTTTTCGTGATTGCGCTTGTCCCGGTTTTCCGAGCGGCGCGCGGCGAGGACACCGCCCATCCGGCGCGCGTGGAAGAGGCAACCCGGCCGGCGGCAGGTGAGGCCGGACGTGAAGCCGCTCATGATGCCGTTCACGACGTCGTTCACGACGTCGTTCATGCCTGTCTCGACCAGCGCGAACGCCGTGCCGAGGTCGGCAAGCTCGTTCCGCTGGGCGCCGCCATGCATATCGCCAGGGCCCGGATGCCCGGGACGGTGGTGCGGGCGCGGCTATGCCACGGCCAGGACGGCCTCGTCTATGTGCTGACAGTTCTCGCGCACGATGGCAAAGTAGCGCGCATAACCGTCGACGCCGTGAAAGGCACGCTCGTCGGCGGCGCTTTGAGCGGAGCTTTCGTTGCGCCTTCTCGTCGTCGAGGACGATCCCGATCTCAACCGGCAGCTTGCGACGGCGTTGACCGACGCCGGCTATGTCGTCGACCGCGCCTTCGACGGCGAGGAGGGCCATTATCTCGGCGAGAGCGAGCCCTACGACGCCGTCATCCTCGATATCGGCCTGCCGAAGATGGACGGCATCTCGGTGCTGGAAGCCTGGCGGCGCGCCGGCCGCGCCATGCCGGTGCTCATCCTCACCGCGCGCGACCGCTGGAGCGACAAGGTGCAGGGCTTCGACGCCGGCGCCGACGATTATGTCGCCAAGCCGTTTCACCTCGAAGAAGTGCTGGCGCGCGTGCGCGCGCTGCTGCGCCGCTCCGCCGGCCACGCCAAGAGCGAGTTCAATTGCGGCCCGGTTCGCCTCGATACCCGCACCGGCCGCGTTACCGTCGACGGCAATCCGGTCAAGCTCACCTCGCACGAATACCGGCTGCTGTCCTATCTGATGCACCATACCGGCCGCGTGGTGTCGCGCACCGAGCTGGTCGAGCATCTCTACGATCAGGATTTCGACCGCGACTCCAACACGATCGAGGTCTTCGTCGGCCGCATCCGCAAGAAGCTCGGCGTCGACGTGATCCAGACCGTGCGCGGCCTCGGCTATCTGCTCACCCCGCCCGATGCGCGCTAACTCGCTCGCGCTTCGCCTGTTCCTCTGGGCCACCGCCTGGACGGTGGTCATCCTCATCGTCACCGGCATCGCGCTGTCGACGCTTTACCGCCACGCCGTCGAGCGCGCCTTCGACCGCCGGCTCGACGTCTATCTGCGCACGCTGGTCGCCGATGTCGCCTCGCCCGAGGAAGGCGGCGACAAATTTCCGCAATCGATCGGCGAGCCGCTGTTCGAACTGCCGCTGTCGGGCTGGTACTGGCAGGTCACGCGGCTCGATAGCCAAGACGCCGGAAGTGCATTCCTCGCGCTCGCTGTGGGACGGCGGCCTGCCGCGACTCGCCCGAACGATCGCGCAGGCACCGCCGCCGAATATCGCGCAAGGCTATGCGCAGGGGCCCGAGGACCAGAAGCTGCGCCTCGTCGAGCGCAATATCGATCTCGGCGACGACGGCCGCTATCTGATCGCGGTCGCCGGCGACGCCTCGGAGATCGACGACGAGACCAACAGTTTCGATCGCGCCATCGGCATGACCTTTGCGGCGCTCACCGTGGCGTTGCTGCTTGACCACGGCGTTGCAAGTGCGCTTCGGGCTCGCGCCGCTCAAGCGCATTTCCGAAAGCCTCGCCGCCATCCGCTCCGGCCGCGCCGAGCGGCTGAAGGCGAATTCCCGGTCGAGATCGCGCCGCTGGCGCGCGAGACCAACGCGCTGATCGACGCCAACCGCGAAATCGTCGAGCGCGCGCGCACCCATGTCGGCAATCTCGCGCATGCGCTCAAAACGCCGCTCTCGGTCATGGTCAACGAGGCGGCAGCCCGCGGCAACGATCCGCTCGCGCACAAAGGTGCGCGAGCAGACCGACATCATGCGCGACCAGGTGGCGCGCCAACTCGAGCGCGCGCGGCTTGCCGCGCGCTCGACCGTCATCGGCACCCTGATCGAAGTTCCCCCGGTGGTCACCGCGCTCGCGCGCACCATGGAGAAGCTCTATCGCGACCGCGACATCGCCATCGACGTCGACGTGCCTGAGAACGCGCGCTTCCGCGGCGAGCAGCAGGATCTCGAGGAGATGATCGGCAATCTCGTCGACAATGGCTGCAAATGGGCGCAGTCGCGCGTCGCCATCGAGGTGGTGGCCGGAGCAGGCCGATCCGGCGGTCGACCAAGTCCGCGTGGTGCGCATCATCGTCGACGACGATGGGCCGGGCCTGTCGCCCGCCGAGCGCGAGCAGGTGGCGCAGCGCGGCCAGCGGCTCGACGAGACCAAGCCGGGCTCGGGCCTCGGGCTTTCGATCGTGGTCGAGCTTGCCGGCGCTCTATGGCGGCGGACTCACGCTCGGCACCGCGCCGATCGGCGGCCTGCGCGCGGAACTGGCGCTGCCCGGCGGGTAATCGCTGGCAGACTTGAAATGGTCTTGCGGTGTCCTAACCGCCTGCGGTGCGCCGATGCACTGTGACGTTTGGGTATCGCTTGGTTGTCGAGAATGGCAGCGGCTGGAGCGCGCGCACGGGATCGGTTGAGAATTCAAGTGCGGCGCCGTCGAGCGAACGGCGCACCTCCACCGTGTCGGTCGGAAAGTCGAGCCCCGGTGGAGGCGTGAACGCAAAACCGTGATGGCCGCTGCCGAGTCTGGCCCGCGCAAGATCCTCGCGATAGCAGTTCGCCAGCGTCCGCTCGATCAGCCGGCCGCCGGCGTAGATGTCGAGACAGACCGGCGCCTCGGGATGATCCACATTCTGCGCCCAGCCGGTGATGCGATTTGAGCTGATAAGATTTACGGAGCCGCGCAGCGCACCGGCCGTCCGCGCATCGGCGTCCGTCAGTCCCGCCCGCAGTGCAATGCGTTGCCGCGCCGCCTCGACCTCGTAGCCGTCGTCGAGGCGCGGGGCGCAATATTGCGGAGCAAGCGCCGCCACATCCGGATAAAGCGACTGGTATTCGTGAGCATTGTGGAACATGCCGCGGCTGTCGTCGTCGATGAAGGTTTCCGATAATGCGCCTTCGGCGACGATCACATCATGTGTCTTGAGCTCGACGTGGAAATACTCAACCTTGTCCACGCTCCGCGCCTGCACGATCGAGACGCCGTTGAGAAGATCACGCGCCTCGATCAGCACATCGTCGATGAACATAGCGTGGTGCGGCGAGATCCAAAGATCGCGCCACGGCACATTGTCGTCGAGCGCGCCGGCCTTGATGCAGATCGGCAGAATGTCGGTGCGGCCGATGACGAAGCGGCCACCATAGCTGCGCCGCCCGATCCACTTGATCGGCCTGGCTACGCCGGACGCGGTCATCACGCGGTCGCCGATCGCCAGCACTTCCACCGGCAACTCGCCGCGATCTGTGAGGATCAGCGTGCCGCGGCGATAACAGGCGGTGTCGGTAATGGTGCCGGTGATGGTTCCGGCGCCGCCGACATCGGCGAAGGCAGAGCCGCCGCCGCCACCGCCGCCGCCGCCTTCGGCGCCGTGTGGGCCGTGGCCCGGCTGACCGGGTTGTCCGGGGCCCCCGCCGGCGCCGCCCAAGAATCCGAAATTGCTACCACCGGGCTGGCCGGGCGAACCCGTGGTCGACTGACCTGAAACCGCTCCGGGGCCGCCCGCGCCGCCCGCGCCTGCTCCGGAACCCGATCCGCCTTGGCCGCCGGTGGCCGCATCTGCGGCGGCCGAATCCGACTGAAGATTGAGCGTGGCTGTGCTGGCGACATAGATGCCGCCGGCCGCGGCCCCACCGGCGCCGCCACCGAGGCCGAGGCCGCCAACTCCGCCGGTCGCCGTGTCGCGGAGCAGTTGAGAATTGCTCAGCGTCAGCGCGCCGGCATCGTAAATGCCGCCGGCCGCGCCGCCGCCCGGACCGCCCTGGACGCCACCGCCCTGGACGCCATAGCCGCCGGTGCCGCCGGTCGCATGGCCGTCGGCAATGATCAGACCGTCGAATGTCGCGGTGACGCCGGCGTTGATGGTGAAGTCGGAGAAATTACTGCTCGGGCCGCCGCCCTTGATGGTCACGCCCGGCGTGCCGATCGATCCGGGCTGCGAGCCCTCGATGGTGACGTTCTTGGAGATCGTCAGCGTCGAGCCGAGATCGATCTCGGTGACACTCGGCGCGAAGTTGATGATGTCGCCCGACTGGGCAATTGAGAGTTCGTAGCGAAGCGAGCCGAAGACGGTGGCGCTGTCGCTGCTGTTGGTGACGGTCAGAGGCGTGTCGGTAATGGTGCCGGTGATGGTTCCGGCGCCGCCGACATCGGCGAAGGCAGAGCCGCCGCCGCCACCGCCGCCGCCGCCTTCGGCGCCGTGTGGGCCGTGGCCCGGCTGACCGGGTTGTCCGGGGCCCCCGCCGGCGCCGCCCAAGAATCCGAAATTGCTACCACCGGGCTGGCCGGGCGAACCCGTGGTCGACTGACCTGAAACCGCTCCGGGGCCGCCCGCGCCGCCCGCGCCTGCTCCGGAACCCGATCCGCCTTGGCCGCCGGTGGCCGCATCTGCGGCGGCCGAATCCGACTGAAGATTGAGCGTGGCTGTGCTGGCGACATAGATGCCGCCGGCCGCGGCCCCACCGGCGCCGCCACCGAGGCCGAGGCCGCCAACTCCGCCGGTCGCCGTGTCGCGGAGCAGTTGAGAATTGCTCAGCGTCAGCGCGCCGGCATCGTAAATGCCGCCGGCCGCGCCGCCGCCCGGACCGCCCTGGACGCCACCGCCCTGGACGCCATAGCCGCCGGTGCCGCCGGTCGCATGGCCGTCGGCAATGATCAGACCGTCGAATGTCGCGGTGACGCCGGCGTTGATGGTGAAGTCGGAGAAATTACTGCTCGGGCCGCCGCCCTTGATGGTCACGCCCGGCGTGCCGATCGATCCGGGCTGCGAGCCCTCGATGGTGACGTTCTTGGAGATCGTCAGCGTCGAGCCGAGATCGATCTCGGTGACACTCGGCGCGAAGTTGATGATGTCGCCGGCCGACGCGTTGTTCAGTGCCTCACGCAGCGATCCCGGCCCGCTG
The DNA here is from genome assembly GCA_963761595.1 of uncultured Alphaproteobacteria bacterium. Classification (GTDB taxonomy): domain Bacteria; phylum Pseudomonadota; class Alphaproteobacteria; order Rhizobiales; family Xanthobacteraceae; genus BOG-931. Next base: position 14,144 of record CAVXHE010000009.1, on the reverse strand, counting down.
TCGGCTCCGGTTATTACTGTGATCGTCGTCATGACGTCCCTCCAGCCCCCGTCGGGCTGTTCCTGGCGTTCTGAGTTTGTTCTGAGTTCATGCCGTTCGCGCGGCCGTCGCTTTGACCGCTTCCGGTCGTGGCAGGATCAGGTTGGCATGGCTCGGCGTTGTGTCTGTCCAGAAACTCTGTGCGTTGAAGCGTTCGAATAGATCGTGCGGCAAGAGCGAGACGCGCGGTTCGAAGCGCACCCGCGCGCGTACCTTGTGCAGCCCCGGCATGCGTAGTTCCTCGTCGAAGTCGGGTTCGTCGAAGACGATGTTGTCAAAGTCGTGCGCAAACGGCGCTTCGCCGAGGAACTGGTAGATCAGCGAGATGACCTTGGCGGGCGCCTGCGCGAGGTAGTCGTAGTCGATGACCAGCAGCGCGTTCGCGTCGGGGCCGTAGAAGGCCTCCTTCAAACAGGTCCACGAACTGCCGACCAGACGATTGCGCTGCGACAGCGCATCGGTACGCGTATAGACGTTGGCGCGCTCATCGTCGGTGAACAGCCGCGACGGCAGCAACGGATTGGTGCGCATCAGGCGCTCGATCGAATCCATGATCGCGGCGACGCTGCGCACGGTGCAGATGATCTTGGCGTCGGGCTTTATCGCAAGCAGCGCCGGCAGCCGCGCCGTCCACAACCGGTTGGTATCGAAGACGACCGTTGCTTCCGGCACGTCGGCGGCCCATGAAGCGAACAGGCCGCGCAGCACGTTCTCGCGGCGCTCCTTGCTGATGAGCGCGTGGCCTTCGCCTGCCATCACGTTCATTGCAGACGTGAAGAGCGGACAGAGCGAGCTTGATATGCCGGCATGAAAGCGCGGGTTCTGGCGCAGGATCGCGCTCAGCAGCGTCGAGCCGGAGCGCGGCAAGCCGGAGATGAAATAGAACTTGGTCTGTCCGGCTCTGGTCCCGCTCACTATCGGAGGAGCCGTCATGTCGTATTCCCAGGTTATGAAAATCGAACAGCGTCTTGCCCACCGTCGAAGCCGCAGGCATTTTCGAATTCGGCAACGGGTGGCGCAGTTGCCACGTGCCGCTTTCTGTGGCGCGAATCGCCTCGTTCCCGGTGCGAATTGTAGTGAGGACGATGGTCTGCGCGGCGTTCAAGCCAAATGCAGATTTGCGTAGCCATCAGGGTACGCCGCAAGTCGATACTATCAATGATTTGACTTAGATGTCGATAAGAAACGCTCCGTTCAACGGTGAAGGAGAGTCAGAAAGTTCGATGCTTTGTCAGTATGTTCCGCTTCGTCACCCTGGTATTGGTCTCGTATCAAGCTCCGTTTCAGCTTGGTCGTCCAAGCTCGCAGGATGTGTTTGAAGCGTGCAGATCGTGTAATCTATCCGGCAAAGAGCCGTCGGCCAGAACGGCGTCTGCAGGGGAGAGTATCATGCGCAGGACGGATCTGCGATTGTCGCGCCGATTGTCGCGTCGTGGGCTGCTCGCGAGCGGCGCTGCGATAGGTTTGGCAAGCGCCGTTGCGGCGCCGTTCGTCGCGCGCGCCCAGCAGGCGCAATGGTCGTACAAATACGCCAACAATCTTCCCGACGCGCATCCGATGAACGTGCGGGCCCGCGAAATGGCGAGGGCGATCAAAGAAGAGACCAGCGGCCGCTTCGATCTGCAGATTTTTCCGTCGAGCCAGCTTGGCTCGGACACCGATACGCTGAGCCAGATCCGCGCCGGCGGCGTCGAATTCTTCACGCTGTCGGGGCTCATCCTGTCGACGCTCGTTCCCGCCGCCTCGATCAATGGCATAGGCTTCGCATTCCCGAGCTATGACGCCGTGTGGAAGGCGATGGACGGCGATCTCGGCGCTTATGTGCGCGCACAGATCGCCAAATCCGGCCTCGTCGCCATGGACAAAATCTGGGACAACGGCTTCCGGCAAACCACCACCTCGACCAAGCCGATCGTCACGCCGGACGATTTCAAGGGCATGAAACTGCGGGTGCCGCCGTCGCCGCTATGGACCTCGATGTTCAAGGCGCTCGACGCCTCGCCGGCCTCGATCAATTTCAACGAAGTCTATTCGGCGCTGCAGACCAAAATCGTCGATGGAGAGGAAAATCCGCTGGCGATCATTTCGACCGCGAAGCTCTACGAGGTGCAGAAATATTGCTCGCTCACCAATCATATGTGGGACGGCTTCTGGTTCCTCGCCAATCAGCGCGCCTGGGAGGCGCTGCCCGAGGGGGTGCGCGGCATTGTCGGCAAGAACATCAATATCGCCGGCTTGAAAGAACGCGAGGACGTCGCCGAATTGAACGCGACGCTGCAGCAGAGCCTTGCCGCCAAGGGCCTGGTGTTCAATCGGCCCGACCCGACGCCGTTCCGCGACAAGCTCCGCTTCGCCGGCTTCTACACCGAATGGAAGGCCAAATACGGCGACGAAGCCTGGGGTCTTCTCGAAAAGTCGGCCGGCAAGCTCGCGTAACCGCAAATGTGCAAGCTGTGAGCAAGCCGTGAGTACGCTGCAAACCGTGTCCTTTGCCAAGGAAAGTGCAAAGGAGAGCGGGGGAGCCCCGCACTCCCTCGTCAAAGCTGTCGAGGCTTCGCTCGGCGCGTTCGTCGAGATCGTGACGGCGGCTCTGGTTGCCGCCGAGATCTTGATCCTGTTCTCTGGCGTTGTGTCGCGTTATTTGTTCGACCGGCCGCTGGTCTGGTCGGACGAGCTTGCCTCGACGCTGTTCCTGTGGCTGGCGATGCTCGGCGCCGTCATCGCGTTTCGCCGCGACGAGCACATGCGCATGACGGCCTGTGTCGGCATGCTGCCGCAGCCGGCGCGGGCAGCGCTCGACACCTTTGCGACGGGCGCGGCGCTCGCGTTTCTGCTGCTGATCGCGTGGCCGACTTATCAATACGCCCTCTATCAATTGCCGATCACGACCTCGGCGCTCGAGATCACCGATACCTGGCGCGCCGCCGCGATGCCGGCCGGCATCGCCTTGATGATCGTCTTTGCGGTGCTGCGCCTGTCGCGGACCGCCTCGGCGCTGTCATTGCTGTTGTCGCTCGGCGCCGTTGCCGCGCTGGTCGCGCTGTTCTGGGCCGCTGGGCCGATGTTTCTGCGGCTCGGCAATCTCAATCTCCTGATCTTCTTCGTCGGCGTGGTCGCGGCCTCGGTGTTCGCCGGCGTGCCGATTGCTTTTGCGTTCGGGCTCGCGATCTTCGGCTATCTCGCTCTGGCGACGCATACGCCGCTCTTGGTTCTGGTCGGCCGCATGGACGAGGGGATGAGCCACCTCATTCTGCTCGCGGTGCCGCTCTTTGTCTTTCTCGGCCTGCTCATCGAAATGACCGGCATGGCGCGCGCCATGGTGGCGTTTCTGGCCAGTCTGCTCGGGCCATGTCCGCGGCGGCCTGCACTATGTGCTGGTCGCCGCGATGTATCTCGTCTCCGGCATTTCCGGCTCGAAGGCCGCCGACATGGCCGCCGTCGCACCCGTACTGTTTCCCGAAATGAAGGCGCGCGGCGCCAAGCCCGGCGATCTCGTCGCGCTGCTCGCGGCGACCGGCGCGCAGACCGAGACCATACCGCCGAGCCTCGTCCTCATCACCATCGGATCGGTGACCGGCGTGTCGATCGCGGCGCTGTTCACCGGCGGGCTGCTGCCCGGCGTCGTGCTGGCATTACTTCTGTGCTTTGTCGTGCGCTGGCGCTATCGGCACGCGGAGACGGGGCAGGTCGCGCGCGCCAGCAAGCGCGAGATCGCGCGCGCTCTTCTGATCGCACTGCCGGCGCTGGTGCTGCCGTTCCTGATCCGCGCCGCCGTGGTCGAAGGCGTCGCCACCGCGACGGAGGTCTCGACCATCGGCATCGCTTATTCCGCGATCGCCGGGCTTGTCATTTACCGCCGCTTCGACTGGGCGGCGCTGCGGCCGATGCTGGTCTCGACCGCCTGCCTCTCCGGCGCGATCCTTCTCATCATCGGCACGGCGACGGGAATGGCGTGGGGGCTGACGCAATCCGGCTTCTCGCGCACGCTGGCTGCGGCGATGACCGGTCTGCCCGGCGGCGCTGCAACCTTCATGGCGGCGTCGATACTGGCTTTCGTCGTGCTCGGCTCGGTGCTCGAAGGCATCCCCGCCATCGTGCTGTTCGGGCCTTTGCTGTTTCCGATCGCCAAGGCCGTCGGCATCCACGAGGTGCATTATGCGATGGTGGTCATTCTGGCGATGGGCATTGGGCTTTTTGCGCCGCCGTTCGGCGTTGGCTATTACGCCGCCTGCGCCATCGGCCGCGTCGAGCCCGCGCGAAGGCATGCGGCCGATCTGGGCCTATATGCTGGCGCTGGTCGTCGGCACCGCCGTCGTCGCCGCCGTGCCGTGGATCTCGATCGGCTTCCTGAAGTAAACTCTTGCGGCGCGGCGCGGATGCGCGCCACTTCGCATCGTCTTCACCTCACGTCGAAGCGCGCCGTGGGCAGATCGATGAGCCCGCGGATCATGATATTGAAGGCGACGACGATCCGTTCCTCGGTTTCGTTGGCCGCGCCTTGCTCGACCGCGTGCGGCATGTGGCTCGGCCAGATCACCATGCGGCCCTTCTCCGCCGGCATGGTGAAGACGTCGGAATTGAATTCGTTCTTCTTGAAATAGGTGGGCTCGAGATTCTTCGACAATAGTCGCGGCGATGCGAAGGTTGTCGGCCCGCAATTCTTCGGTGTCTTGATATAGACGAGGCCGCTCAACAAGCAGTTGGGATGCGTGTGCATGCTGTGCCGGCGATTGGGATTGGCGATGTTCGCCCACATATTGGTAATGTAGTGGGAGTCCCGCTTGATCGCGAAAGCGTCGAGGATGATGCCGGATTCCTCCATGATCACGTCGACCAGCGCTTTCATCTCGGAAAGCGTCTGCAGGTTATCCGGCGTCATATAGGCAAGGATCGCTCCCTCCGGCGAGAACGTGCCTTTCCCGGACTTCTGCAGCTCGCGGAGCTTTTTCTCGATCCGCTCGCACACGCTGACGTCGGGTAGCTTTCCCGTAAACATCGGCGTCGGGAACAGCATGAACATCTGTTTTGTGGTCAGCTCGTTCGCTGTCGTCCGGTAAGGAATGTCAAGCATTGCAGTTCGCGCCTTGGAATTGTTTAGTAAGACCGCGCTTGGCGTAGCTCCAAGCCGCCGCCACGGGATGCGTGCGCAGCAACTCAAGATCGGAACCTTGCGCGGGATGGAGCGGAAAATATATGGCCGTGCGCGTAAATCGGCGCAGCCCGCGCATAAAGCGGAGATAAATTATTCGCGGGGCAGTCTACGAAGTCCGCGAATGTTTATGCATCGGATATGTTTTCGGCGAAGGCAGGTGGCGAGCCAAGCGTCGCGCTCAGAGCGCCAGACCCTTGGTCTTGTAGACCGCCTTCGCCTCTGGCGTGGCAAGAAATTGGATCAGCGCCCGCGCTCCGTCCGGCCGTTTGGCGCTCACGGTAACGCCGGCGGAATAGACGGTGAGCCGCTGCAATTGCGGCGGCAGCATGCCGATCACTTCGACGTCGGGATTGGACATCAGTTCGGACACCTGCTGCAGGCCGATCTCGGCTTCGCCGCTCGACACCAAGACGCTGACGCGCCCGTTGGGCCCGCCGGCGGCGAACTTGGTCTTCGGCGCCACCTCGGCTGAGATGCCGAGCGTATCGAGCAACTTGAGGACCGGAGCGACGGTAATGCCGCCGCCGGTCGGGGAGGTATAGCCGATCGACTTGGCGGCCAAGAGCGCACGCTTGAGTGCATCCGGTGTCGAGACATCCGGCTTGGGCGCGCCCTTGCGCACGGCGATGCCGATGCCGGTTTGCGCGAGGTCGGTGCGGCCGGGCAGGAGCTTACCCTGCTTGATGAGGTCGTCGATGGCATTGCTGTCGATCACGACAATGTCGGCCGGCTCGCCGCCGCCGAAGCGCCGCGCGACGGCGCCGGACGGGCCGTAACTCACACTGACGGTGTTTCCGCTGCCGCGCTCGAAGCTCGGCACCAGCTCGGCGATTGCCGTTTCCATGGCAGTCGTGATCAGCGCATGAATTTCCTCCGCCTGCGCCGTGCTCGTCGCGACGATCAGCGCGGTTGCGATCGCAAGAGCTCGCATGCGCGTCCCTCCCTGAATACCGTCATTTTGAAACGGCGGATGCCATGGTAATGATGCCACCGCGATGACGACAGCAAAACCGGAGAACGTCATGAGAAGCTTGCTGATCGCGTTTGTTATCGGCGTCTCTGCGGCAACATTGGTCACGCCGGTCACGGCGCAGGCGCATTGGCGCCGCGTGCACCGGGTTTGGCACCATGTTTGGCGCCCGGGCCCATCTTATTATCCGGCCTATGCCGCCTACAGTTATAGCTATTTCCTCGATCCCTATGCGCCGGCCTGCGCCTGGCGTCGCGAGTGGGACAGATTCTGGCGTCGCGACTGCTTCTGACCGCTGTCACGCTCCAAAGCGGCGATCGCGGCGCAGGCTAAAATCCGGCGACGGCTTCCAGCGTCTTGCCGGCTTGCGCCTGCGCGCGGTGTCGTTCTTCGATCACCTCTTTGGAATCACGGAGCGGGGCAATTTCCTTGGCGAATTCCGGCCGCGCGGCAAGCCGTTCCTTCCAGGCAAACACCTGCGGGTGAAGCCGCTTAAGCGGATAGCCGGCAAGCGACAGCCGATGCGCATAGATCAGCCAGGCGACGTCGAGGACGGTGAGCCTATCGCCCATCAGATAAGGCTGCCGCGCCAGGACCTTGTCCATGGCGTCGAACTCGGCGCGGAATTTTCCGGCTGACGCCCGCGCCGCCTCGTCGGTGAAGCCTTCCTTGGCGGCGCGCTCCCAGAATTCGATCTGGATCTGCTTGTCGCGGTCGACCAGTCCCTGCACGGTGCCGGAGCCGTTCTCCGCGTAGCTCTGCAGCGCTTCGGCGGGTTTGGGCGGCCCGGGCGGCGCGAAGACGAAACGGAAGCTCAGTGTCCGCAGGTCGAGATGCAGATCGTCTTCGTGCTTGAGCAGCGCCGCGACGTTGTTTTCATGACCGGGCGGAATGAGCTTGGGCTCGGGAAACGTCTTTTCGAGATAGGTGATGATATCGTTGCTCTCGATATGCACCGCGCCGTCATGCACCAGCACCGGCACCAGTCCGCGCGGATTGATGCCGAGAAACCACGGCCGGAAATTCTCGTTGCCCGGCAGATCGATATGATGCGGCTGCCAAGCGATGCCCTTGAGGTTGAGGAAGACGCGCAGCTTCTGCGAGCACGACGAGCCCATGAAGTGCAGGATATGCACGCCCTGCCATCCGAGCACTTCGCGCGTCTTGATGTCGCTGTCGACGAGCTGAACCATCGCAACACCTCATGCCGCGTTCAATAACGTCTGCACCTTCGGCCACGGATCCGGCGCGAGATTTCTAAACGGCGCCCAGTCGGCCTCCTGCATGCGATCGAAGATCGCCGATCTTCACCGAAGGTCGCTCCCGCACGCGGGCCCACCAGTCGGCGATCGCGGGTTCGGTTTGCCACATCGCGCCGAGCTTGAGGAGTTCGAGGCGCAGAATGTAGGGGATCACCGCGCAGTCGGCGTTGGTGAAGGTGTCGCCGGCGAGGAAGGGTCCACGCTTAAGGTCTTCCGCCATCCACGAAATCATCTTCCGGTGCTGGCCGAGCGCGTCGATCACGAATTCCGAAATCGAGGCCGTGCTCGATGACGCTGCGTTTATATTCAGCCCGCCGCTTGAGCGGCGCCTTGTTGATCTCGGCGAGCCATTGCTCGCGCGGCATTTTGAGAAATCGCGGACGGAATGCCGTGGCGAAGGTGATGATGGTGCACGCATTGTGCATGTATTCGTCGATCAGTTTGTTGTAGAGCCGCGCGCGGTGCCGCGCGACCGGCGTTTTCGGCATCAGCGGCGGATCGGGGAAGGCTTCGTCGATATAATAGAGGATCAACGAGGATTCGGTGACGACGTTGCCGTCATGCACCAGTGTCGGCACCACGCCGTTCGGATTGAGCTTCATATAGGCGGGGTCGTTCTGGTCGCCTTGCAGCGTCAGGAGATGCTCTTTGACGTCTTGGCCTTTTTCATTGAGCGCGATGCGCACTTTCTGGGCGCAGACCGAATTGATGTTGTGATAGAGCTCCAGCACGTTTTTCCTCCGCGAATGTTTCTTGTCGAGCCGGCGATCGACGCGCCGACAATTTATGCCGCCAATCTCGCGCGATCGTGCGGCTGGCCGAAATCGACCGGGGTTCCCTTGGGGATGATCATGGTCGGGTTCACTTTGGCGATCGAATAGTAATTGATGACGTAGTAGCGCGCCTTCACCGTCTCGGCGACGCCGGGCACCTGATAGAGCTCGCGCATATAGTTCGACAGATTCGGATAGTCGGCGATGCGCTGCCGGTTGCATTTGAACAGCGAGAAATAGGCGACGTCGAAGCGCACCAAGGTCGGAAACAGCCGCCAGTCCGCCTCCGTGATCTCGCCGCCGAGAAGATAGCGCTTAAGCGACAGCCGGGCCTCCAGCCAATCGAGCGTCTCGAACAGCCCGTCATAGGCCTCGTCATAGGCGCTTTGCGTCTTGGCGAAGCCGGCAGCGGTACACGCCGTTATTGACGTTGTGATAGACGCGCTCGTTGACGGCGTCGATCTCGGCGCGCAAGGCCTGCGGATAGAGATCGGCGCGATCGCCGGTGATGGCGTTGAACTCGGTGTTGAACATGCGGATGATTTCGGACGAATTCGTTGTTGACGATCCGCTTCGTCTTCTTGTCCCACAGCGTCGGAACTGTGACTTTGCCGGTATAAGTCGGATTGCTCGCGACATAGGCTTCGTAAAGATAATGGAAGCCATTGACCTCGTCGGGAATGCAATCCGGATAACGTGCATCGCGCTCGAAGGTCCAGCCGTTCTGCTTGAGGCCCGGAATGGCGTAGGCGACCGAGATCAGCCCGTCAAGCTTCTTGATCGCACGGTAGATCAGCGTGCGGTGGGCCCACGGGCAGCCGTGGGCGACATAAAGATGATAGCGGCCGGGTTCGGCCTTGAAGCCCGACGAGCCGTCCGCGGTGATGCGGTCGCGGAACACGCTGTCGGCGCGCTTGAACTGGCCGGATTGGCTCGGTCTCCTGCGGCAACTCGCCGTCGCTCCATTTGCCGTCGATCAGAACGCCCATGATGCGGCCGTCCTCCCGAAATCCTGAGCGCGTCTTGCGCGCAGCTTGATTTTGTATCAACTGTTATATAACGTCAATGACCAATTGCAGCGATCCGTAGGGGAGCTTGGCCACCACCATGCCACGACCGAGGGAATTCGACGAAACGGCCGCGCTCGAAGCGGCCATCGAGTGTTTCTGGCGGCGCGGTTACGAAGCTACGTCGCTGCGCGATCTCACGGCGTCCATGGGTTTGACGGCGCCGAGCCTTTACAACGCCTTCGGCGACAAGCAAGAGCTGTTCTCTCGCGCCTTGGAGCAATACCTCGACCGCACGACGCGCGATCGGCTGCGCCGGCTCGAAGAGTCGCTTCCGCCCAAGGACGCGCTGCACCGTTTCTTCGCCGAGATCGTCGAACATTCGATCAAGGACCGGCAGCGCAAGGGCTGTTTTCTGGTGAATTCGGCGCTTGAGGTCGCGCCGCACGATGCCGCAGTGCCGCGCCGTGATCGCCGAGCAATTCGGCGAGATCGAAGCGTTTTTCAAAAGATGCATCCGAGCCGCCCAGGCCGACAAGACGGTTCCGGCTCAGGTCGATGCCGGCGATACCGCGCGGCTGTTTCTCGGCGTGCTGCTTGGCGTCCGCGTGCTGGCGCGGACCAAACCGAACCGTGACGTGCTCGAAGGTGTCGTGCGGCCGGCGCTTGCGCTGCTCGATCAGCCTCGCGCGCAAAGAGAAAGTAAAGCGATGATCGATCTTTATTATTGGACGACGCCGAACGGCCACAAGATCACGATCTTTCTCGAAGAGGCGGCGCTGCCGTACCGGATCGTGCCGGTCAATATCAGCAAGGGCGAACAGTTCAAGCCGGACTTTCTTTCGATCTCGCCGAACAATCGCATGCCGGCGATCGTCGACCACGATCCGAAAGACGGCCGCGATCCGATCTCGGTTTTCGAATCCGGCGCCATTCTCGTCTATCTCGCCGAGAAGATCGGCAAGTACCTGCCGAACGGCTTCCGCGACCGTGTCGAAGTGATGGAATGGCTGTTCTGGCAGATGGCAGGGCTTGGGCCGATGGCGGGCCAGAACCATCACTTCGCGCATTATGCGCCGGAGAAGCTGGCTTACGCGATCGAACGCTACGTTAAGGAAACCAACCGCTTGTACGGCGTGCTCGACAGGCGGCTGTCGCATCATGAGTTCATCGCCGGCCGCTATTCGATCGCCGACATGGCCACCTATCCGTGGGTCGTTCCTTATGAGCGGCAAGGCCAGAAGCTCGAAGATTTCCCGCACCTCAAGCGCTGGTTCACGACCATGCGCGAGCGGCCAGCGGTGAAGCGCGCCTATGCGCGGGCCAAGGAGATCAATGCCGCACCGACGGTCAGCGAGGAGTCGAAGAAGATTCTCTTTGGCCAGACCGCGGCGGCGGCCGCGCGGTGAGCCGCGAATTCTCTTCTCCCATCATGCAAACGCAAATGAGGTTGTCATGTCCCAGAGCATTTCTCTAAAGGAACAACTCGCCGAATATCGCGCCGGCTGGTTCAAGCGCGTGCCCGCGGAACGGCAGGCGATCATGGAGCGGCACATCGCGGAGCTGCGCAACGGCCTTGCCAAGACAGCATTGAAGGCCGGCGACCGCGCGCCTGCCATCGTGCTTGGCGATGCCAAGGGACAAACTGTCGATGTCGGCGCGCTATTGAAGCGCGGGCCGGTCATCGTCACCTTCTACCGCGGCGGCTGGTGTCCCTATTGCAACCTCGAACTCAAGGCGTTTCAGCAAGCGCTTCCCGAAATCAAAGCCGCGGGTGCGTCGTTGGTCGCGATCAGCCCGGAAAAGCCCGACGATACGCTCTCGACCGCCGAGAAGAATGCGCTCAGCTTCGAAGTGCTCAGCGATGTCGGTCAAAAAGTCGGCCGTGCGTTCGGGCTGGTTTACAAGTTCAGCGACGAGTTGAAATCCGCCTATGGCGGATTCGGGCTGGACATTCCGGCCAAAAACGGCGCCGACGAATGGGCGCTGCCGATTTCGGCGACCTATGTCATCGATCGCGACGGCACGATCATTTACGCCTACACCGATGCCGACTACCGCGATCGCGCCGATCCTGCCGATGTCCTCAAAGCGCTCAAGACGACGGCGGCTGCGGCGTAGTGCTGGCGTCGAGCCTGCGTGTCAATCGAGCGTCACATGCGCGGAAGTGATGACGTTCTTCCACAGCTCCGTCTCTTGATGGAAGTAGGAGACGGTCGCTTGCGGCGTGCCGCCGACGGGTTCGGCTGAGAGATTGGCCAAGTTCTTGAGAATGCCAGGATCGCGCAAGGCCTCATTGACGTCGGCATTGACCTTGTCGACGATCGCGGACGGTGTGCCGTGCGGCGCGACGATCGCGTACCAGGCAGCCGCGGCGAAGCCAGGCAAGGTCTCGGCGATGGTCGGCACGTCGGGCAGGCTCGCCATCCGCTGCGCCGTCGCCACCGCGACGAGCTTGAGCTTGCCGGCTTTGATGAGCGCCATCGAGACGCCGAGATTGTCGAACATGCAATCGACGCTGCCGGCGGTCAGATCGTTGAGCGCCGGCGCCGAGCCGCGATAGGGCACGTTCTGCAGCTTGACCTTCGCCATCATCTGAAACAGTTCGGAGGTCAGATGCGAGGTGGTGCCGTTGCCTTGCGTGGCGTCGGTGATCTTGCCGGGATTGGCCTGCGCATAAGCGATGAAGTCTTTGACGGTGGCGGCCTGGATTTTGTCCGGATTGGTCACGAGCGCGTTCGGCACCCGCCCGATCACGACGATGGGCAGGAATTGCGTCGGATCGAAGCCAAGCTGGGGGTAAAGATTTTGATTGATGACCAAGGGCGGTGGCGGCGACGATAGCAGCGTGTAGCCGTCGGGGTCCGCTTTGGCGACGAATTCAGCGCCGATATTGCCGCCGGCGCCGGTGCGGTTTTCAACAACGACCGGTTGGCCCCATTTGCGCGACAGCCACTCGGCGAGGATGCGCGGCACGACGTCAGCGGTACCGCCGGCGGGGAAGGGCACCACGATTTTCACCGGACGCGACGGATAGCCGTCGGCGCGGGCGGCGGGAGCGGCGAAGGCAGCGAGCACCAGCGTCAAAGCGATCATTTTCGCCGCGCCACGAAGGGGGCCGGCGGCATCGTGTCTGGGCATCATTGGTGTTGTCCGTGAGCGTTTCCGCGGCGGAACTTAGCCAAAGCACCTTGATGCCGCCAGGGTGCGACTGGTCGCGGCAAGGCGCCCCCGGCGCGGTGGAACAGCGTTCGCCGGAGTTTTGCCCCATTAAAACCTTTTGGTGTCATCAGTGGGCAATGTGTGGCTGGACGCGCTGGCCTTATGGCGCGCCGTGGTGGGGCTTCATGTCGGCAAAAATCGTCATTGCTGTCGCTGTCGTGTGCGTGAGCCTCGCTGCCTGCACGGCCAATTCCGGACCGAAGGAAGCCGGCGGCACCGCCGTGGGCGCCGTGGCCGGCGGGGTGATCGGCAATGTCATCGGTGGCAGCGCCGGCAACCGGCTCGCCGGCACGGTGATCGGCGCTACGGTCGGCGGCCTGGTCGGCAATCGCATCGGGGCAGCGCTCGACGACGAGGATAGGCGCCGCGCTTACGCCGCGCAGATGCAGGCGCTCGAGGCCGGTCCTTCGGGCGCACCGGTGGCGTGGCGCAATCCCGACGACGGACGCTACGGCAATGTCGTGCCCGGTCCCGCCTACCAGGCGAACGGCGCCACATGCCGGCAATATACCGAGACTATCTATATCGACGGCAATCCGCAGATCGCGCGCGGGACCGCGTGCCGCAACCCCGACGGCACTTGGACCGCGGTCGAGTAGCGGGCGGTCGGAGCGACCATGTGCATAACGATCGAATCGGCTTCGCAGTTTTCTGGCATCATGCTTGCTTGACAGTGCTCAGTTTGATCTTCTGTTGCCGGGGCGGGTGAGCGGCAGTCCTTTTCAAAAGATTTTGGGAGAACAGAAAATGCGTGCAGCGCATTTGGCATTCACATTCGTATTGCTGACCGGGATCGCCGGAGGCTTGGCTGGTTGCGGCAAAGGCCCGCAGGGTGACACCGGTCCGGCCGGTCCGGCGGGTCCGGAGGGGCCAAAGGGCGAGGTCGGCGCGGTGGGGCCTGCCGGCCCGGCCGGTCCGGCAGGGCCAGCCGGCCCGCAAGGTCCCGCGGGGCCGGCAAGTCCGACCGTCCGGGTGGTGAAGTCGGATTGCACGTCCGGCTGCACGGTGCAGTGCCAGGATAACGAGGTTCTGGTCACGGCCTATTGCGGGCCGACCCGGAACGCGGCGCAAATCCTCGGCGAACGCGGCGCGTCCTGCGGCCCGGACGCCAGTCCGGCCAACGCCCCGCTGGTCGCGGTTTGCGTTGCATCGCCACAATAAATTGCGCTGGGGTTACGTAAGCGGCGCCAAGACTTGTCGCCGCTTTCACCTTCCCTAAACCCGTTTTGCGTAACGGCGTCGCTTGGCATGCGGAATGCGGCGGCGCGGCGTATTCGTGCCGTAATTCCTGGGGTTTTGCGTAACCGCTTCTTAAGCGCCTGCCGCTTAGAACCTTAGCCGTCAGGTCCAGCATGGTAATCTGCTCATGACGAGCGATGGACAATCCATCGAACGGCTCCAGGAGTATCTTCGGACGCTCACGCCGGAGGCGCGGTCGATGCTCGTTCAAGAGCTCGAGCGCAACCTCCTGCGTGGCGAGGGGGGCGCGGGCAACGACATGGTGCTCGAGGAATTGCGCCGCGCCATCCGCACCGACGCGCAGCAGGTCCCTCGCATCGGCAATGCCGCGCGCATGTTCTTTGCGCCGCTCGAGCCCTTCCTGATCGACGGCCGCGCCGACCACAAACGCATCGGACGCATCGCGCGCGTCTCGCTCGAGCCGATCTGGGGCTGGATCGGCCGCGATCTCATTCCCGCCGAAGTGAAGGCGCTCGGCGA
>CAVXHE010000008.1:0-552111 GCA_963761595.1 uncultured Alphaproteobacteria bacterium | reverse complement strand
TGGACGCGGAAAGACGGATCCTCGGCCACGAGCTTGGCCAAAGCGACGCCGAGCTTCTCCTGGTCGGCCTTCGATTTCGGCTCGATCGCGATTTCGATGACCGGCTCGGGGAATTCCATCTTTTCCAGGATCACCGGCTTCTGCGGATCGCACAGCGTGTCGCCGGTGCGGACCTCTTTCAGTCCGGCCAGCGCGACGATATCACCGGCAAAGGCCTCCTTGATGTCTTCGCGGTTGTTCGCATGCATCAGCAGCATGCGGCCGACGCGTTCCTTGCGATCCTTCGTCGAATTCATCACGCCGGTGCTGCTCTCGAGCTTGCCCGAATAGATGCGGCAGAACGTGATGGTGCCGACGAACGGATCGTCCATGATCTTGAATGCGAGCAGCGCCAGTGGCTCGTCGTCCGAAGACTTGCGCTCGACCTCGTTACCTTTGAGATCGACGCCCTTCACCGCCGGCACGTCGACCGGCGACGGCAGATAGTCGACGACGGCATCGAGGAGTGGCTGCACGCCCTTGTTCTTGAACGCGGAGCCGCACAGCACCGGAAAGAACTTGCCTCCAATGGTCGCCTTTCGGATCAGGCGCTTGAGCGTAGCGACGTCAGGTTCCTTGCCATCGAGGTAGGCCGACATCGCGTCGTCGTCGAGCTCGACGGCGGCTTCGACCAGTTTCTCGCGATATTCCTTGGCCTGATCCAGCAGATCGGCCGGAATTTCGACGTCGCTATATTTCGCGCCGAGCGTCTCCTCATCCCACACCACGCCGACCATGCGGACGAGATCGATCACGCCCTTGAACGTGTTCTCGGCGCCGATCGGCAGCTGGATCGCCACCGGCTTGGCGCCGAGGCGGTCGACGATGTCTCTCAGGCACAGAAAGAAGTCAGCGCCGATCTTGTCCATCTTGTTGGCGAAGACGATGCGCGGAACATTGTAGCGGTCGCCCTGCCGCCACACCGTCTCGGTCTGCGGCTCGACGCCCTGGTTGGAATCGAGCACGCAGACCGCGCCGTCGAGGACGCGCAGCGAACGCTCCACTTCGATGGTGAAATCGACGTGGCCGGGCGTGTCGATGATGTTAAGGCGCTTGCCGTTCCACTGCGCAGTCGTCGCGGCCGACGTAATGGTGATGCCGCGCTCCTGTTCCTGCTCCATCCAATCCATGGTCGCGGCGCCTTCATGCACCTCGCCAATCTTGTGATTCTTGCCGGTGTAATAGAGGACGCGCTCGGTGGTCGTGGTCTTGCCGGCATCGATGTGCGCCATGATGCCGAAATTGCGATAGTCCTCGATGGGATTTGTGCGGGGCATGGGGATTTATCCTTCGCTCACCAGCGATAGTGCGAGAATGCACGGTTAGCTTCCGCCATCCGATGCGTGTCTTCGCGCTTCTTGACGGCGTTCCCCCTGCCATTCGACGCATCGAGCAGTTCGGCCGAGAGCCGCTCGGTCATGGTTTTTTCGTTACGTTCGCGCGCCGCCGAAATGATCCAGCGGATGCCGAGCGCCTGGCGCCGCGAGGTGCGCACTTCGACCGGCACCTGATAGGTGGCGCCGCCGACGCGCCGCGAGCGCACTTCGATCGACGGCATGACGTTATCGAGCGCCTGCTGGAACACGCCGACCGGATTGCCGCGGGTCTTGCCTTCGATGATGTCGAACGCGCCGTACACGATGGTCTCCGCCGCCGACTTCTTGCCGGCATGCATGACGGAGTTCATGAACTTGGTGACCACGACGTTCCCGAATTTCGGGTCCGGGAGGATCTCGCGTTTGTCTGCCTTATGGCGGCGGGACATCTCGTTGTTTCCTTACTTCGGACGTTTGGCGCCGTATTTCGACCGGCGCTGTTTGCGGTTTTTGACGCCCTGGGTGTCGAGCACGCCGCGCAGGATGTGGTAGCGCACGCCAGGCAGATCCTTGACGCGGCCGCCGCGGATCATGACCACCGAGTGCTCCTGCAGGTTATGGCCCTCGCCCGGAATATATCCGATCACTTCGAAGCCATTGGTCAGCCGCACCTTGGCGACCTTGCGCAGCGCCGAGTTCGGCTTCTTCGGCGTCGTCGTATAGACGCGCGTGCAGACGCCGCGCTTCTGCGGGCTTTGCTGCAGAGCCGGGACCTTCTTCTTCGCGCGCTGCGTAACGCGCGGCTTGCGAATGAGCTGGTTAATAGTCGGCATTGCTCGTTTAAGCTCCAATGCGGGGCTCGCGCCCCTTTGTTCATTCCACGGGGCTTAACGCCCATTCCGTCACAGACGGGCTCGCGCCCTTTTACGCCTGCCGCAAAATGCGTAGGCGCAAAACCAAATCGCACCACCCGCGAAACGGTGCGGAGGAGCGCTTGGCTTTGCAGAGGACCACGAAACGATCGCGGTCTTGCACCCGATCAACTGACTTTCCGAAGTCAGAGACAGCGTTTGAGCTTCCTTCGTCGAGGCGTCACGCCACGTCCGACGAGCCTCGAAAGCGCCAAAAGGCGACTACTTTCAATAGCTTATACGGGGACCCGGCAGGCCGTTCCGACTGGCGAAGCTCACCGCCTGTCAAAAGTGGGCGGTATGTATCGGCGTAACTGCCCCAAGTCAAGCGCATATGGGCATAAAAGCGCGATGGCGCAAGCACATCTGCGTTGCCTGCCGGTGCTTGCCAGCTTGGCTCAACCGGGCTCCATGCCCTTGGCTCGGATGAGCCGCTGCCGCTTGCGGCGTCTTGGTAAAGGCGACAAACGCGCGCGCCACTGCAGGCGCACCGGCCCGGGCTGCAATCCCCGCCGCGTATATAATGACGTTCTGCAATTCGGCCGGCAGCGGGCCGACCAGTTCGGCGCCTTTGACCGGCAGGATCGCCACGATCTGCTGCAGCCCGATTTCGGCGTCGCCTTCGGCGACCAGCTCGGCCACTGGCCGACTGGTGAGCTTGGTTTTCGGCTTCATGTCCGGGGCAATGCCGAGTTGCTCGAGGAGGCGGGCGATATAGGCCCCGCTCGGACCGTCGCTATAGGCAATCGACTTGGCCGCGAGCAGCGCGCTCTTGAAGGCGCTGACCGTGCCGATATCGGGCTTCGGCGCGCCGGTGCGGACGGCGAGCCCCACGGCCGAGCGCGTCACGTCGGCCGTGGCGCCGTCCGCGATCCTGCCGGCCTTCACCAGTTCGTCGAGCTCCGGCCGGGGCAACAGCGCGATGTCGAAAGCCGCGCCCTCCTCGATCTCCGTCTTCAACACCGAGGTCAGGCGGAATTCGATTGCGACCTTGGCACCGCTCACGCGCTCGAACAGCGGCACGATTTCGACCATCAGCGACCGCATCGCGCCACCGCTGAGGATTTTGATGGTCTTTGCAATTGTCATTCGACAGTCCTCGGCAAGCGACGCGGGCACCTCGCAATGACGTTATAGTGCTGCACCGCCCGCAAAGGAAAAGGGCCGCCCAAGAGGCGGCCCTTCGTTTTCGTAAAAGCCAGCGGAGACTATTCCGCCGCCGGCAGCGCCGCCGGTTCGACGGCGGCTTCCGCCTTGACCGCCGCTTCCTTCTCGCGCTCGGCGAGAATAAGCGCATCGCGCTTGATCGCAACTTCGCGGATCTTGTTCATCATGGCGCCCGTTCCGGCCGGGATCAGACGGCCGACGATGACGTTCTCCTTGAGCCCGTCGAGCGTATCGGCCTTGCCGTTGACGGCCGCCTCGGTGAGCACGCGCGTCGTCTCCTGGAACGACGCCGCCGAGATGAACGACCGCGTCTGCAGCGAGGCCTTGGTGATGCCGAGCAGAACCGGGTGCGCGGTCGCGGGCTTCTTGCTCTCTTCCGCCGCCTTGGCATTGACCTCGTCGAATTCGAGCTTGTCGACCTGCTCGCCTTGGATAAGGTCGGTTTCGCCGGAATCGGTGATCTCCACCTTCTGCAGCATCTGCCGCACGATCACTTCGATGTGCTTGTCGTTGATCGCGACGCCCTGCAGCCGATAGACGTCCTGGATCTCGTTGACGAGGTAGCCGGCCAGCTCCTCGACGCCTTTGATCGCCAGGATGTCGTGCGGCGCCGGGTTGCCTTCGACGATGAAGTCGCCCTTTTCGATCACGTCGCCGTCCTGCAAGTGGATGTGCTTGCCCTTGGCGACCAGATACTCCCTGGGCTCCTCGCCCTTGTCGGTCGGCTCGATGGTGATGCGCCGCTTGTTCTTGTAGTCGCGGCCGAAGCGGACCGTGCCGGAGATCTCCGCGATGACCGCGGATTCCTTCGGACGGCGGGCCTCGAACAGTTCGGCAACACGCGGCAGACCGCCGGTGATGTCGCGGGTCTTCGCGCTCTCCGTCGGGATACGCGCGATGACGTCGGCGGCCTTTACGGTGCTGCCCGGATCGACCGAGATGATGGCGTCGACCGCGAGCGTATAGCGCGCGTCGCTGCCGCGGCTCAGTTTGAGGATCTTGCCTTCCTTATCCTTGATCACCAGAGCCGGCCGCAGATCCTGCTGGCCGCGGGCGGAGCCCGACCGCCAATCGATCACGACGCGCTTGGCGATGCCGGTCGAACTCGTCGAGCGATTCGGTGAGCGACTGGCCGTCCACGAGATCCTCGTAGCCGATCGCGCCCTCGACCTCGGTGAGGATCGGACGGGTATACGGATCCCATTCGGCAATGCGCTGGCCGCGCTTGATATGCTCGCCTTCGGAGACCCGCAGCCGCGCGCCGTATTGGATACGGTGCACGGCGCGTTCGGTGCCGTCCGGATCGACCACCGCAACGATAAGGTTGCGGTTCATCGCGATCAGATGGCCGTCCGAATTGCGGGCGACGTTGAGGTTCTTGATCTTGACGGTACCCTCGAAGTTCGAACTCGATGAACGACTGCTCCGAGATCTGCGCCGCGCCGCCGATGTGGAACGTCCGCATCGTCAGCTGCGTGCCCGGTTCGCCGATCGACTGGGCGGCGATGACGCCCACCGCCTCGCCCATATTGACCGGCGTGCCGCGGGCAAGATCGCGCCCGTAGCAGGCACCGCAAACGCCAGTGACGGTCTCGCAGGTCAGCACCGAGCGGATCTTGAGTTCCTGCACGCCAGCCGTGACCAGCCGGTCGACATGATACTCGTCGAGCAGAGTCGCATTCGGCACCAGCACCTCGGTACCAGCAGGATTGCGCACGTCCTCGGCCGTGGTGCGGCCGAGGATGCGGCTCGCCAGCGAGGCGACCACCGTGCCGGCGTCGATGATGGCGCGCACCTTGATGCCGCGGGTCGTACCGCAATCGTAGTCGGTGATGATGCAGTCCTGCGCCACGTCGACGAGACGCCGCGTCAGGTAGCCCGAGTTCGCGGTCTTGAGCGCCGTGTCAGCGAGGCCCTTGCGCGCGCCGTGCGTCGAGTTGAAGTACTCGAGCACCGAGAGCCCTTCCTTGAAGTTGGAAATGATCGGGCTCTCGATGATTTCGCCGGAGGGCTTCGCCATCAAACCGCGCATGCCGGCGAGCTGACGCATCTGGGCGGGCGAACCGCGCGCGCCGGAATGCGCCATCATGTAGATGGAGTTGACCTGAGCCTCCTGGCCCTTCTCGCCCGGGCGGGAGGTCGAGATCTCCTTCATCATCGCTTCGGCGATGGTCTCGGTGCACTTCGACCAGGCGTCGACGACCTTGTTGTACTTCTCGCCTTGCGTGATCAGGCCGTCGTTGTACTGCTGCTCGAATTCCTTGACGAGATCGCGGGTCTTCTCAACGGTCGCTTTCTTGGAATGCGGCACGACCATATCGTCCTTGCCGAACGAAATGCCGGCCTTGAACGCATGGTGGAAGCCGAGCGCCATAACGCGATCGCAGAAGATCACCGTCTCCTTCTGACCGCAGTGGCGATAGACCGTGTCGATCATCCCGGAGATTTCGCGCTTGGTCATCAGCTTGTTGACGAGATCGAACGGCGTCTTGGCAAGCTTCGGCAGCACCGAGCCGAGGATGACGCGGCCTGGCGTCGTGTCGTACCAGCGCGTCACCGGCTTGCCGTCCTCGCCGATGCCTTGCCAGCGGTATTTGATCCGCGAGTGCAGGCTGACCGCCTTTTCGTGCAGCGCGAGGTCGATTTCAGCCAAGTCGCCGAAGAGCTTCGGCTTCTCGCCTTCCACCGCGTCGCGGATGATCGAAAGGTAGTACAGGCCGAGCACGATATCCTGCGACGGCACGATGATCGGCGCGCCGTTCGCCGGATGCAGGATGTTGTTGGTCGACATCATCAAGACGCGCGCTTCGAGCTGCGCCTCGAGCGACAGCGGCACGTGAACCGCCATCTGGTCGCCGTCGAAGTCGGCATTGAAGGCGGCGCAGACCAAGGGATGCAGCTGGATCGCCTTGCCCTCGATCAGCACCGGCTCGAAGGCCTGAATGCCGAGGCGATGCAGCGTCGGCGCGCGGTTGAGCAGCACCGGATGCTCGCGAATGACCTCGTCGAGAATATCCCAAACCTCGGGCTTCTCCTTCTCGACCAGCTTCTTCGCCTGCTTCACCGTGGTCGACAGGCCCTTGGCGTCAAGCCGCGAATAGATGAACGGCTTGAACAATTCGAGCGCCATCTTCTTCGGCAGGCCGCATTGATGCAGCTTGAGCTCGGGACCGACCACGATCACCGAACGGCCCGAATAGTCGACGCGCTTGCCGAGCAGGTTCTGACGGAACCGGCCCTGCTTGCCCTTGAGCATGTCGGCGAGCGACTTCAGCGGCCGCTTGTTGGCGCCGGTGATGACACGGCCGCGACGGCCGTTGTCGAACAGCGCGTCGACCGCCTCTTGCAGCATCCGCTTTTCGTTGCGGATGATGATGTCGGGCGCGCGCAGCTCGATCAGCCGCTTCAAGCGGTTGTTGCGGTTGATGACGCGGCGATAGAGATCGTTGAGATCGGACGTGGCGAAGCGGCCGCCGTCGAGCGGCACCAGCGGCCGCAGGTCGGGCGGGATCACCGGCACATGCGTCAGGATCATCCATTCCGGCTTGTTGCTGGACTGGGTGAACGCCTCGATCAGCTTCAGACGCTTAGCAAGCTTCTTCGGCTTGAGCTCCGAGGTCGACTCGGCGATCTCGACGCGGAGATCCGCGGCGAGCTTCTCGAGATCGAGCGCCTTGAGCATCTCGCGGATCGCCTCCGCGCCGATCATGGCGGTGAAGCTATCGGCGCCGAATTCGTCCTGCGCCTTGACGTAATCCTCTTCGCTCAGGAGCTGACGGTCCTTGAGCGGGGTGAGGCCGGGCTCCAGCACCACGTAGTATTCGAAATACAGGATGCGCTCGAGATCCTTTAGCGTCATGTCGAGCAGGAGACCGATCCGGCTCGGCAGCGACTTGAGGAACCAGATATGCGCCACCGGCGCCGCGAGCTCGATATGGCCCATGCGCTCGCGCCGCACGCGCGACAGCGTGACCTCGACCGAGCACTTCTCGCAGATGATGCCCTTGTACTTCATGCGCTTGTACTTGCCGCACAAGCACTCGTAATCCTTGATCGGCCCGAAAATGCGGGCGCAGAACAGGCCGTCGCGCTCGGGCTTGAAGGTGCGGTAATTGATGGTCTCGGGCTTTTTGATCTCGCCGTACGACCAGGACAGAATCTTTTCCGGGCTCGCGATCGAAATCCGGATCTGGTCGAAGACCTGCGCCGGAACCTGCGGGCTGAAAAGATTCATAATTTCTTGGTTCATCGTCTGCTCCGCTTGCCGACCAGTGTCGGCCGCTGTCGTCGTTCCCTGAAAGCCTACGAAAGTCTTGAAAGCCTAAATCTTGGCTGGCCGGGCATCGCTCGCCACTGCTGCCCGGCCATGATGCTTGTGCTACTCGGCCGCCTCGGGCAGCCCGTCATTGCCGCGCTGCTGCTTGGAATTGTACAGATCGACATTGAGGCCGAGCGAACGCATTTCCTTGACGAGCACGTTGAACGATTCCGGGATGCCGGATTCGAACGCGTCCTCGCCGCGCACGATCAACTCGTAGACTTTAGTGCGTCCGGCGACGTCGTCGGACTTCACCGTCAGCATTTCCTGCAGCGTGTAGGCGGCGCCATAGGCTTCGAGCGCCCACACTTCCATTTCGCCGAAACGCTGGCCGCCGAACTGCGCCTTGCCACCAAGAGGTTGCTGAGTGACGAGGCTGTACGGGCCGATCGAACGGGCGTGGATCTTGTCGTCCACCAGGTGATGCAGCTTCAGCATATAGATGTAGCCGACGGTCACCTTGCGGTCGAACGTGTCGCCGGTGCGCCCGTCATAGAGCGTCACCTGCCCGGAATGATCGAGGCCGGCGAGATCGAGCATGTGCTCGATATCGCTTTCCTTGGCGCCGTCGAACACCGGCGTCGCGATCGGCACGCCGTGGCGCAGATTGTTGCCGAGCTCCATGAGGCCCTTGTCGTCGAGCGACTTGATGGTCTCGTCCTCGCCGTAGACCTTCTTCAACAGGTCCTTCAGCGGCTTGGAGTCCTTCTTGCCGTTATACATATCGACGGCGGCGCCGATCTTTAAGCCCAGCCCGGCGCAAGCCCAGCCAAGATGGGTCTCGAGAATCTGCCCGACATTCATGCGGCTCGGCACGCCGAGCGGATTGAGCACAACATCGACCGAGGTGCCGTCGGCGAGGAACGGCATGTCCTCCGCCGGCACGATCTTCGACACCACGCCCTTATTGCCGTGGCGGCCGGCCATCTTGTCGCCGGGCTGGATCTTGCGCTTCACCGCGACGAAGACCTTGACCATCTTCATCACGCCGGGCGGCAGTTCGTCGCCGCGCTGCAGCTTCTCGACCTTGTCGAGGAAGCGCTGTTCGAGGCGCTTCTTGGACTCGTCGTATTGCTTCCGGATGGCTTCGATCTCCGCCATGATCTTATCGTTCGGCGAAGCGAACATCCACCATTGCGCGCGCGGATATTCGTCGAGAATGACGCGCGTGATCTTGGTGTCCTTCTTGAAGCCTTTCGGCCCCGCGATGCCCTGGCGGCCTTCCAAAAGTTCGGCAAGGCGGCCATAGACGTTGCGGTCGAGGATCGCCTGTTCGTCGTCGCGGTCCTTGGCGAGACGCTCGATCTCTTCGCGCTCGATGGCGAGCGCGCGCTCGTCCTTGTCGACGCCGTGGCGATTGAAGACGCGGACTTCGACGACCGTGCCTTGGACGCCCGGCGGCACGCGCAGCGACGTGTCGCGCACGTCGGACGCTTTCTCGCCGAAGATGGCGCGCAGGAGCTTTTCCTCCGGCGTCATCGGGCTCTCGCCCTTCGGCGTGATCTTGCCGACCAGGATGTCACCGGCGCGGACTTCGGCGCCGATATAGACGATGCCAGCCTCGTCGAGATTCTTCAGCGTCTCTTCGGAGACGTTGGGAATATCGCGGGTGATTTCCTCAGGGCCGAGCTTGGTGTCGCGCGCCATGACTTCGAATTCCTCGATATGGATCGAGGTGAAGACGTCGTCCTTGACGATGCGCTCGGAGAGCAGAATTGAGTCTTCGAAGTTGTAGCCGTTCCACGGCATGAACGCGACCAGCGCGTTGCGGCCGAGCGCGAGCTCGCCGAGATCGGTCGAGGGACCGTCGGCGATGATGTCGCCCTTGGAGACCAGATCACCGACCTTCACCAGCGGACGCTGGTTGATGCAGGTGTTCTGGTTGGAACGCTGGAACTTCATCAGCCGGTAGATGTCGACGCCCGGCTTGGTCGGATCCGGCTCGTCGGTGGCGCGGATGACGATACGGGTCGCATCGACCTGATCGACCATGCCGGTGCGGCGGGCCGCGATCGCAGCGCCAGAATCGCGGGCGACGACGCCCTCCATGCCGGTGCCGACGAACGGCGCTTCCGCTTGCACGAGCGGAACCGCTTGCCGCTGCATGTTCGAGCCCATCAGCGCGCGGTTGGCGTCATCGTTCTCGAGGAACGGAATGAGCGCTGCCGCGACCGAAACGAGCTGCTTCGGCGACACGTCCATGAAGTCCACCTTGTCGGGTGGAATGAGTTGCACGTCGCCGGCATGGCGCACGACAACCAGATCGTCGGTGAAACGGCCCTTGGGGTCGATCGCCGAATTGGCCTGAGCGACCGTGTAGCGGCCCTCTTCCATCGCCGAGAGATAGATCACCTCGTCGGTGACGCGGCCGTCCTTGACCTTGCGATAGGGCGTCTCGACGAAGCCGTATTTGTTCACCCGCGCAAACGTCGCGAGCGAATTGATCAGGCCGATATTCGGCCCTTCCGGCGTTTCGATCGGACAGATGCGGCCGTAATGCGTGGTGTGCACGTCGCGCACTTCGAAGCCGGCGCGCTCGCGCGTCAAACCGCCCGGGCCAAGCGCCGAGAGACGCCGCTTGTGCGTGATCTCCGACAGCGGATTGGTCTGGTCCATGAACTGCGAGAGCTGCGACGAGCCGAAGAACTCGCGCACGGCGGCAGCCGCCGGCTTGGCGTTGATCAGGTCCTGCGGCATCACCGTGTCGATATCGACCGACGACATGCGCTCCTTGATGGCGCGTTCCATGCGCAGCAGGCCGATGCGGTACTGATTTTCCATCAGCTCGCCGACCGAGCGCACCCGGCGGTTGCCGAGATGGTCGATGTCGTCGATCTCGCCCTTGCCGTCGCGCAGATCGACCAGCGTGCGGATCACCGAGATGATGTCGTCCCGGCGCAGGATGCGCACGGTGTCGTCGACCGTGAGGTCGAGCCGCATGTTCATCTTGACGCGGCCGACCGCGGACAGATCGTAGCGTTCCGGATCGAAGAACAGCGACTGGAACATGTTCTGCGCGGTATCGATCGTCGGCGGCTCGCCCGGACGCATGACGCGATAGATGTCGAACAGCGCCTCTTCGCGCGTCATGTTCTTGTCGACCGCAAGCGTATTGCGGATATAGGCGCCGACATTGACGTGGTCGATGTCGAGGATCGGCAATTCCTTGTAGCCGTGCTCGATGAGGTCCTTGAGCGGCACCTTGCCGACATTGATCTCCCACGCGCCGTCCTTCTTCTCGGTGCCGGTGATCTCTTCGCCGGCCTCGGCGTAGATTTCGCCGGTTTTGGTGTTGACGAGATCCTCGGCGAGGTAGCGGCCGATCAATTCCGGATCGGTCATGCGCAGCGCCTTGAGGCCCTTTTCGGCGAGCTGGCGCGCCGAGCGCACGGTCAGCTTCTTGCCTTCCTCGAGAATCACCTTGCCGGTATCGGCGTCGACCAGGTCCTTCATCGCCTTGTAGCCGCGCAGCCGGTTGGCATCGAACGGCACGCGCCAGCCTTCTTTGGTGCGCTTGTACGCCACCTGCTTGTAGAAGGTGTTGAGGATCTCTTCGCCGTAGAGGCCGAGCGCATAGAGCAGCGAGGTGACGGGAATTTTCCGCCGCCGGTCGATGCGCGCGTGGACGATGTCCTTGGCGTCGAATTCGATGTCGAGCCAGGAGCCGCGATAGGGAATGATGCGGGCGGCGAACAAGAGCTTGCCCGAGGAATGCGTCTTGCCCTTGTCGTGATCGAAGAACACGCCGGGCGAACGATGCATCTGCGAAACGATGACGCGTTCGGTGCCGTTGACGATGAAGGTGCCGTTATTGGTCATGAGCGGAATGTCGCCCATGTAGACATCCTGCTCCTTGATGTCCTTCACCGACTTGGCGCCGGTCTCTTCATCGATATCGAATACGATCAGCCGCAGCGTCACTTTGAGCGGCGCGGCGTAAGTCATGCCGCGCTGGCGGCACTCGTCGACGTCGTATTTCGGCGGCTCGAATTCGTATTTGACGAATTCCAGCATCGAGGTGTTGGAGAAGTCCGAAATCGGGAACACCGATTTGAACACGGCTTGGAGGCCCTCGTTGGTGCGGCCGCCTTGCGGCTCCAGCACCATCAGGAATTGGTCGTAGGACGCCTTCTGAACCTCAATGAGGTTCGGCATCTCCGCGACTTCCCTGATTTTTCCGAAAAACTTGCGAACGCGCTTCCGACCGATAAACGTCTGCGCCATTATGTCCTCTCGCTCAATCGAACCGTTAGGCCGAGCCGCCGGCCGCCTTCTCCCTACCGTCTGCTCAAACCACCGCCCTCGAACCCATCACCCACAAGCTATGGGTTCGAGGCTATCCCGGGGCGATCAAGGCAACTCTCCAGAAGGCCGCAATCCATCGCGACCGTCGGGACAGGCGTCGAGTGCCCTATTTTCCGGTGATTCGGCTGTGAGACCCAATCACCACAACGTAATCGCCACCAGACGGCAGCGAGGTGATTTCCGGGCCGAGACCCAGAAATCACCGCTATTCACTTTTGGAACCCCCCGGTCACGCTGCGCTCGCCCGGGGACTTCCCTTAAGTAAGTACTTCTTACTTAAGCTCAACCTTGGCGCCGACTTTTTCGAGCTGCGCCTTGATCTTGGCGGCGTCGTCCTTGTTGGCGCCTTCCTTGACCGGCTTCGGCGCGCCTTCGACCAGGTCCTTGGCCTCCTTGAGGCCCAGGCCGGTAATCGCGCGCACTTCCTTGATGACCTCGATCTTCTTGTCGCCGGCAGCGGCGAGAACGACCGTGAACTCGGTCTTTTCCTCGGCGGCAGGCGCTGCCGCACCCGCGGGGCCGGCCGCGACCGCAACGGCGGCAGCGGCGGAAACGCCCCACTTCTCTTCCAGCAACTTGGCGAGCTCGGAAGCCTCGAGCACGGTGAGGCTTGAGAGGTCGTCGACGATTTTCTGCAGATCAGCCATGACTAATGTCCTTCGGTTCTAACCTTATGAGTTGAAGCAGCTTTTAGGCTGCCGCGCTTTCACCGCTCTTGGAGGCATAGGCCTGGACCACGCGGGCGACTTTCGACGCAGGGGCAACCACCACCTGCGCGATCTTGGTCGCCGGCGCCTGGATGAGGCCGACGATTTTCGCCCGCAGCTCGTCGAGCGACGGCAAGGCGGCAAGCGCCTTGACCCCGTTCGGGTCGAGCGTGGTCTTGCCCATCGCTCCGCCAAGAATGACGAACTTCTCGTTCGTCTTGGCGAAATCGACGGCGACCTTCGGCGCCGCTATGGGATCGCCCGAATAGGCGATCACGGCCGGTCCCTTGAGCAGGGACGCGATCGAAGCGACGTCGGAACCCTCAAGAGCGATTTTCGCGAGGCGATTCTTCGCGACCTTCACGCTCGCCCCAGCCTGCCGCATCTGCCTGCGCAGTAGCTGCATCTGAGCGACCGTGAGGCCGGAATAATGAGCAACGACGACGACCTTGGTGGTCTTGAAGACCTCGCCAAGCGCCGCCACGGCTGCACTTTTTTCCGCGCGATCCACTGAAGCTCTCTCCGGTTGGCGGTCCGTCTCTTACGGAACTCGCCGGGTTGTGCCGGCCGTCCCGCTTAAGATCAATCGACAACGTGTCGACGAACCGAGGCAGGACGACATTTAAACCCTGCCCCCCAGACACAGCTCGCGCCGCACGGCGTTCGCTGACCCTGGGCCGTCGAGGTCAGAACCGAAGGGCAATAAGCCTCCCAAGAAGTCCTTGGACTTCAAAAGGAAACGCTGCCCTCGTCCTTCACCCGTCTATGCTGGCTTTCTCGTTTAAGCCGTTGCCGGCGCCCGCAGTCTCGGACAGGAATACGCTTTCAGAAATTCTCTAAGTGCTTCGTCCTCTTAGACAATCCGACCGGGATAGGTTCTAAGAGGGCGTTTCACTCACTGATTTTCGAGAAGCGCACAAAGGCGCGCCGACAAACTGGGCCGGCACGCCCTCAGCGGTTCTTTAGCGGTTCTCGGCAGGCTTGCCAAGTGGTAAATCCACCACCTGGCGGCCTTTTGCAGCCTCGCAGCCGGCCCAGTGCGCCGAGTTTTAGTGCGCCAGGTCTTAGTGCGCCTGGTCCGATCCCGGGAACAGGGTTCCCGGCTCGACTTTCACGCCCGGGCCCATGGTCGAGGAAATGGCCACCCGGTTGATGAAGTGGCCTTTGGCGCCTTGCGGCCGCGACTTCTGCACGGCGTCGGCGAACGCCCGGATGTTCTCGATCAGCTTCTCTTCGCTAAACGAGGCCTTGCCGACGCCGGCCTGGACGATGCCGGCCTTTTCGACGCGGAACTCGACCGAGCCGCCTTTGGCGCCTTTGACCGCGTTGGTGACGTCCATGGTCACCGTGCCGACCTTCGGATTCGGCATCAGGCCGCGCGGGCCCAAAACCTTGCCGAGACGGCCGACCAGCGGCATCAGGTCGGGCGTCGCGACGACGCGATCGAAATCGATGGCGCCGCCCTGCACCTTCTCGACCAGATCCTCGGCGCCGACGACATCGGCGCCGGCGGCCTTGGCCTCATCGGCCTTGGCGCCGCGCGCGAACACCGCCACCCGCATGGAGCGGCCGGAGCCGTTCGGCAGATTGACGACGCCGCGCACCTGCTGATCGGCATGACGCGGATCGACGCCGAGATTCATCGCCACTTCGACGGTCTCGTCGAACTTCGCCTTGGCGCGCTCCTTGACCATCTTCACCGCTTCGTTGAGCGGATAGAGCTTCTCGCGATCGATCCCTTCGCGCGCCTTGGTCGTGCGTTTTCCAAGCGTGCTCATGCTTTCACCTCTAGCCCCATCGAGCGCGCCGATCCTTCGATCATGCGCATCGCCGATTCAATCGTGTCGCAGTTCAAGTCCTTCATCTTCTGCTCGGCGATCTCGCGCACCTGCGCCTTGGAGACCGAGCCGGCGATATCGCGCCCCGGCGTCTTCGAGCCGCTCTCGATCTTCGCCGCCTTCTTGAGGAAGTGCGACACCGGAGGGTTGCGCATTTCGAAGGTGAACGAGCGGTCGGCATAGACCGTGATCGTCACCGGGATCGGCGTGCCCTTCTCCATCTTCTGGGTCTGGGCGTTGAACGCCTTGCAGAACTCCATGATGTTGAGGCCGCGCTGGCCCAAAGCAGGACCGATCGGCGGCGACGGATTGGCCGCCCCCGCCGGCACCTGCAGCTTCACATAGCCGGTAATTTTCTTCGCCATTCTCTGCTCCTGTTAGTGGTGCGGATATCGACGGCTGGCGGCCGCCTCACCTCCCACGCCTTCACCCTCGCCCCGTCAACGGAGCGCGGTATTCTATAGCTTCTCCACCTGGCCGAATTCGAGCTCGACCGGCGTGGCGCGGCCGAAGATCGACACCGCGACCTTGAGCCGCGAACGGCCCTCGTCGACCTCTTCCACCGTGCCGTTGAACGAGGCGAACGGGCCGTCCGACACGCGCACCTGCTCGCCCACCTCGAACGACACCGAGGGCTTTGGCCGTTCGACGCCTTCGGCCACCTGATGAATGATGCGTTCGGCCTCGGCGTCGGACAGCGGCATCGGCTTGTTGTCGGAGCCGAGGAAGCCGGTCACTTTCGGCGTGTTCTTGATCAGGTGATAGGCTTCGTCGGTCAATTGCATCTTCACCAGCACGTAGCCGGGAAAGAACTTGCGCTCGGCGTCGACCTTGCGCCCGCGCCGGACCTCGATGACCTTCTCCTTCGGCACCAGAATTTCCTCGAACAGGCTGGACAGCCCGCGCTGCTTGGCCTGTTCACGGATCGAATCCGCCACCTTGTTCTCGAAATTCGAGTAGGCGTGGACCGCGTACCACCGGTTCGTCATGTCATGAAATCCAAATCATGAGTGTGGTGTCATGAAATCGCGTTGAAAGGCTCACGAGTTGATGCCGAGCAGGAAGCCCACGGCCACGCGCATGATCTGATCGGCGGCGAGAAAGAACAGCGACGTAATGACCACCATCACGAACACCATGATGGTGGTGACGGTGGTCTCCTTGCGCGTCGGCCAGGTGACCTTCTGCGCTTCCGCGCGCACTTCCTGCAAGAACTTGAACGGACTGACTTTAGCCATTTGCTTAATCCAATAGAATTCCCCACCCCCGCCCAATGTTACGGACGAGACCGACGAGCGGTTCCTTTTGGGGATCAGGTTCGTCGCGGAAGTCCGAAATCGGGCCGCTGACGATGGCAGCTTCCTATATCCCGCACGTCTGACCGTCAAGATGGGACGACGCACTGGTGCCTTAAATAGTTAGCTTATCAGCACTTTCCAGCGGGCTTTAGTCGGAAGCTCGAATTGGCAAGCCTGGCAGGAGTGGAGGGACTCGAACCCCCAACCCCCGGTTTTGGAGACCGGTGCTCTAGCCATTGAGCTACACTCCTAGGCGGGCCGAGGCGGACAAATGCCCCTTGGCGGACGCCAAAGCAAGTCCTCCGCGCGTTAGGTCTCCCGCCTCCGCCGCTGCCGTTGAACCGAGGCAGGCCGGCCGCCGACCCATCGGGGCAACCGATGGGGGCCGAAATCAATGCTGACGCGACGAACCCTTTTGCGCGGAGCCGCCTGCGCCATTTCCGCCGCCATCATGACGGGACCCGGACGCGCCGACGACGCGACGGCGCTCACCTTCGTCAAGGCAATCTATGCCGCCTATAAAGGCAAGAATTCCAAAGGCGTCACGCTCGATACCGACGCCGATCTGCGGCGCTATTTCGAGCCGTCGCTCGCCGCTCTAATCGGCAAGGATCGAAAAGACGCCGCGCGTCACCACGACGTCCCGAGGCTTGACGGCGATCCGTTCATCGACGCCCAGGATTGGGAGATTTCAAGCTTCGACATCGCGGTGAACGACGCCGGCAACGGCAAGGCCACCTCGACCGTCAAATTCGTCAATGCAGGAGAGCCGGTGACCGTCGCGCTCGATCTCGTTTCGTCCGGCAGCACCTGGCGCATTGCCGACATCACCTGGCAGCACGACGGCAAGCCCGAGACCCTGCGCGGACTGTTCAAACACTAAGCAGCGGCGAGCGCCGCCGGATCGATGCCGGCACCACGACAGGCGCGAAGATTGGAGCGGGTGAAGGGAATCGAACCCTCGTCATAAGCTTGGAAGGCTTCTGCTCTACCATTGAGCTACACCCGCGCCGCGTCCCCGCGGCCGGCTTCCGATCTCGCGAAGCGGGCGGAAACTAGCGCATCTTTCCCGGCTGGCAAAATCGCGTGCGAAATTCCGCTCGTACGGCGCGGCCAATGGGCGGACGCCGGCCATGACTTATGGTGCCTTAACAATAATCAGACCGTTTTCTGACGGCTCACGGTAAATCTGATACCTTTTAGTTGTAGCGTTTATCGCATCGTTATCAGTGCCTTAACCAACAATTCCGCGTCCAATTCAGCGCCGCATGACGTCTCGACGAACCAATTCCTGCGAGGTCGCCGTCATCGGCGCGGGTCCCTATGGACTCTCGGTCGCCGCGCATCTCGATCATGCCGGTTTTGCGACGCGCGTGTTCGGCGAGCCGATGGGCTTTTGGCGGCGGAACATGCCCAAAGGCATGATGCTGCGCTCGCCGTGGCACGGCACGCATATTTCGAGCCCGGACAGTTCGCATTCGCTCGACGTCTATGCCATCGAACATGACGTCGATGACGACAAGCTCCTGCCGCTTCAAAACTTCGTCGACTACGGCGAATGGTTCCAGAAACACGCCGTGCCGCAACTCGATCGCCGCGCGGTTGCGCAGATCGATGCGGCAAGCGGCGGCTTTCGCCTGATACTCGCCGACGGCGAAGTCGTCACCGCCGACCGCGTCGTCGTCGCCACCGGACTGCGCAATCAGGACTATCGGCCGCAGGTTTTCGCCGGCCTGCCGTCGGCTTTGGTGTCGCACGCTTGCGAGCACGCCGATCTCGGAATTTTCCGCGGCAAGCATGTCGCGGTGATCGGGCGCGGGCAGAGCGCGTGCGAATCCGCAGCGCTCCTCGCCGCGGCCGGCGCACGAGGCCGAAATCATCAGCCGCGGCGACATTCATTGGCTGGCACATCTGACGGACGGCAATGTGGGCAAGCCGCAGCTCTCGTGGCTGCGCGAAGCGCTTGCCGCGCCGTCCGCGGTCGGGCCGTTCCCACTGAGCTGGCTTGCCGAATTTCCCGGCCTGGCGCGGCGCTTGCCGGGCAAGCTGCGCGAAGAATTCACGCGACGCTGCCTCAAAGCCGGCGCCGCAGGATGGCTCAAGCCGCGCTTCGCCAATGTCGCGATCAATGCCGGGCGGCGGATCGAAGGCGCGCGCGCGGTTTCCGATCGCATCGTGCTCGATCTCGATGACGGCGCGAAATCCTTCGATCATGTTCTTTTAGGAACCGGCTATCGCGTCGACATCGCGCGGCTTGGCATTCTATCGCCGCAACTTCTCGACAAGATCGCGCGCGTGGACGGCTCGCCCGTCCTCGGCGCCGGCTTTGTCTCGAGCGTGCCCAATCTGCATTTCGTCGGCTCTTATGCGGTGCGGAGCTATGGGCCGCTGCTGCGCTTCATTGCCGGCGCGCCGTTCACGGCGCAGGCCGTGACCAGCGCCGCGCTCGCCGGCACAACGGCCCGCGGCGCCGATGAGCTGACGCAAGAATCCGACGGCGCGCTCGGCGCCGCCGCGGCCAACCTGTCGCCGCCCAGATGACAAACTCGCGAGAGCCGGAGCGCAAAGCGGCGCCATCGTGCTCGGCGGAGCGCATGGCAGTCTCGAAATCGCGCGCAGCCTCGGCCGCCGCGGCATTCGGGTCTGGGTGATCACCGACGATAACCCGCTGGCGAAATCGTCGCGTTATGTCGAACGCAGCTTGACCTGGGCCGGTCCGCGCGGCGCCGACGCGCTCTCATTTCTTGTCGAACTATGCCGAGCGGCACGACCTGCGCGGCTGGGTCCTGTTCGCCGGCAGCGACGACGACCTGTGTTTCGTCGCGCAAAATCACACGGCGCTCGGCGGCCTGTTCACGCTGACCACGCCGGCCTGGGACACGGTGCGCTTCGCCTACGACAAGCGGCAGATGAATATGCGCGCCGCCGAGCTCGGCATTGCCCATCCGCGCAGCCGGTACCCGCACCCGCACGACGATCTGACCAGCGCCGAGCTTTCGTTTCCCGTCATTCTCAAGCCGACCGTGCGCGAGGGCCGCAATTCTTTTGTCGACGCCAAGGCCTGGCGCATCGATCATGCGGGCGATCTCGCCGGGCGTTATGCGGCGGCGAAAGCGCTGGTCGGCGCCGACACGATCATGATCCAGGAGCTGATACCGGGCGACGGCACGGCACAATATTCCTATGCTGCGGTGTGGGATCGTGGCGCACCTATTGGCGCGCTGGTGGCGCGGCGGCGACGCCAATATCCGGTCGAATTCGGCTTCACCAGCACGTTTGTCGAAACGGTCGAGGCGCCGGACGTCGAAGCGGCGGCGACGCGCTTTCTCGCTTCGCTCAACTATAGCGGCCTCGTCGAAATCGAATTCAAATATGACGCCCGCGACGGGCGCTACAAAATTCTCGACGTCAATGCGCGGGCCTGGACCTGGATCGCGCTCGGCGCCGCGGCCGGAATCGATTTTGCCGCGATCCAATGGGCGCTGGCGACGGGCGGAACCATTGCGCCGCGCACCGCGCGCCGCGGCGTCAACTGGCTCTATTTTCCGCGCGACGTCATCGCGTCGCTGCACGAAATGGCCGCCGGCAGATTGTCGCCGATCGAATATTTGCGGACCCTGCGCCGGCCCTCGGCCTCGGCCGTCTTTGCCTGGGATGATCCATGGCCGGCGATGGTCGACATCCCGCTCAGCGCCGTGCGGGTCGTCACGCGGCGGCTGTCGCGCCGCAACCGCAATGCCGCAACGGCTTTGCAGTCGGCAAGACTGCCGTCCTAGTACGTCTGTCGAAACACGCCCTCAGACGTCGGTCATTGCCGCGGCATCGATCAGGTTTTCCGTCACCACGAGGGTCTGTGGCAGGCGAACGGTGAAGCGCGCGCCCTCACCTTCTTGGCTCACGACTTCGACAGTACCGTGATGCAGCTCCAGCGCCAGTTTGACGAGATAAAGCCCGACACCGGTGCCGACGATGCCGGAGACATTGCTGCCGCGGTGATAGCGCTCGAACAGCTGGCCGAGATCGCTTGCCGGAATGCCGATGCCGCGGTCGGAGACGGCGACGACGATTTCGTCGCCGGAGCTTGCGGCCTCGACTTCGATCGCACCGCCGCCGGGCGAATATTTGATGGCGTTGGACAGAAGATTGCTGAACACCTGAAACAGGAGTTTGGCATCGCCGACCATAGGTAGGGGCGTTGCCGTAAATCGCTCCACGATGTGCGAACCCGGCACCATCTCGCGGTGCAATTGGCAGGCTTCCTGCAACACCGCCGTCACGTCCATTTCGGCCGCCTGCAAATAGAGTTCGGCGCCGCCGTCGATCAGCCGCGACGAATTGAGCAGATTGTCGATCAGATGCGTCATGCGCAGCACGGCGCTGCGAATCTTGCCGGCGCGCTCGCCGATCTCGGAAGCCTTCACGGCGTCCTTGATTTTGTCGAGGCGGCGGGCGTGGCCGTCGATGACGGTAAGCGGCGTGCGGAATTCGTGCGACGCCATCGACACGAAGTTCCGCTGCAACAGCGCCAAGCGCTGCTCGTGCGCCAGCCGCTCTTCGAGCAGCGCCGCTTGCCGCGCCAGCGTGTGCTGGCTGCGCATCAATTCGAGCGCATTGTTGCGGAAGACGACGGTCGCCTGCGCCATTTCGCCGATCTCGTCGCGCCGCCCGGTCTCAGGAATCTCGATCCCGGTATCACTGGCGGCGAGGCGGCGCATGCGGCCGGCGAGACGGCGGAGCGGCGCGGAAATGGAACGGCTGATATGGACGAGCGCCGCAACGACCAGAATGCCGGCGATCACGATGGCGAGAATTATGAGCCAGAACGCCTGGCGATAAGCGGCGGCGAGGCGCGCGCTCGCGGCCTGGGCGCTGGCGACCGCCTGGTCGGTCAACTGGCCGAGCGTGTCGCTTGCCGCGTTATAGGCCGTGCGCGAGGACCCGCCGTAAATCTGCCGCGCTTCGTCCTTGCGATTGGTGCGCGACAAAGCCAGCATCTGATTGACGATGCCGCGATAGTCGTTCCATCGCGCCTTGAACTGGTCGTAGAGATCGCTCTCCGCGGCATCGTGGCGGATGGCTTCGAATTCACGCTCGGACGCGGCGATGGTCCGGTCGAGCTCCGCCATCTCCTTTTCGGTCGCGGCGGCCTCGGTTGGGTTCGTCGACAACAGATTGCCGCCTTCGACGGCGCGGAAGTCCGAGGTGTAATTGTTGAGATCGCCGAGCGCGCGCGTCGTCGGCAGCCAGATCTCGGCGATATCCGCCGACACCAGATTGAAATTCGACAGCCGCCAGATGCTGAACGAGCCCAGCACGACCACGAGTGCGAAGAACAAGAGGAACACCGCGGCGAGAT
The DNA here is from genome assembly GCA_963761595.1 of uncultured Alphaproteobacteria bacterium. Classification (GTDB taxonomy): domain Bacteria; phylum Pseudomonadota; class Alphaproteobacteria; order Rhizobiales; family Xanthobacteraceae; genus BOG-931. The sequence goes on along the minus strand of CAVXHE010000008.1, from coordinate 530,856 downwards.
GAAAGCGGATCGAATGCGGCTGCAGCATGAAAAACCGGCCATTGACTGTGGACCGATAACCATATCGCAAAGCCGGAACCGCAGGAAACCGGCTTGCGCTAGACTGCAAGCTATAGAAAGTAGTGTCCTTAACGGGACGCCAGTGCTGGAAGCGCTTGAAACACATGCCGGACGCGCGGAAGAAAATACTTTGCATCGAGGACGATCGCGAGACCGCGGCCTTGATCGCCGAGGAATTCCTCGACCGCGGCTATGATGTGACGCTGGCCCATGACGGCCGCGAGGGCTTCGCCGCGATCCTGAAATCCCTGCCGGATCTGGTGCTGTCGGATATCAGCATGCCGGCGATGTCGGGATTTGAGCTGTTGGAGCGCCTAGTGGCGCTGGCGCCGCGCTTTTCGCGAATGCCGTTTGTGTTTTTGACCGCCTTATCGGATCGCGACAACGAGTTGAAAGGCCGGCAGCTCGGGGCCGACGACTATGTGACGAAGCCAATCGATTTCGAAGTCCTGGCGACGATCATCACGGCGCGGCTCAACGGCGTCGCGCGCTCAGCGATCTGGCCGAGCGCAATCGACCTCAACGATCGCGAGATCGAGGTTCTGACCTGGGTGGCGCGCGGTAAAACGTCGGCGGAGATCGCGCAAATCCTCGGCCTGACCAAACGCACGGTGGATTTTCACACCGATAACGCGCGCTCAAAGCTCGGCGCGGCAACCCGTACCGAGGCCGCGATCAAAGCGGCGACCGGGCGGCTCATCGAGCCGTGAGCCCTACCAAATAGCGAACAGACAGATCGCCGTAAACGGCACCGCGGCCAGCCCGAGATAGAGCCAGGTCCGGTATCCGTGGGCGTCGTTCGGGCCGTGGAAAAGCTGCGACACGAGCCAAATGCTGACGCCGATGCCCAGCCACAGGCGGATGAGATCGCCCGGCGTCTCATAGGCCGACCAGATCGTCTCGCTTTGCGGCAGGCTGACCCGGATCATCAGGGCGATCAGGATAAAGATGAAGGCGGTGCGCAGAAGTGTCGCTGCGATCCGCAGACCGCTCGAAGCCTCTGAAGCCGGCAATTTCGCTTCAGGCACGTTTCCCGATGTAGCCATTCTGCTCGCTCCACCCGGCATCCATGGTGGTCTACGCGGCTCTCTCCAAACACCTCATCTGCGCCCGGCCCCCGGCAGCACCGCCTGACAGCGCTTTCTCCCATTATTATGCGCTTAGTATAGTTCCAAACGGCGAATGGCGTAAGCGGACAAGCGCGTTTCGCGCGAGAAATTTCCGGAATTGCCGGCGCGCTGGGGCCGGAAAATCAGGGTTTAGCCCGCAATGTCGTGCCGTTGATCCCGGCGACAGGCTTGGCCGGTCCGCCAAGGCGCGCTGGCACCTGGATCGGGCGAATCATGCTGGTGCCGGAGATTTTTCCGGAAGCGGCGGTGCCGCCATTCACGACGGCGGCTCGGTGTTCGGCTGGAAGGCCAATTGGTTTTGAGCCAACCCCGACCCCGGCGGGCGCGTTCACCAAATGGACCGCACCGGTCCCCGTTACGGCGTCATGCGCAGCGACCGGAACGCCGATCGCGTTGCGCGTGATCGTGGCCGGATTGGCCGGCGGCGTGTTGTGCGGGATTTGCGGCGCTTTGGGCTTGAAGCCGACATGGGTGTCCGGAGTTTTAATGGCGCCTTTGCCGATCGGCGCCTCGCCGGCTGGGCCGCCGGCATCGCTCTTTGATTCGGCGCCGGGAGCGGCCGGCGGATGCGGCCCATGCTGGGCTCCTTTGCCGGAGCCGTTTTTGCTCGCCGCCTTGGCGTGCGGAGCGTGCCCTCCTTTGGCAAAGGCCGGCTGCGCCAGCCCGGCGCCTGCAAGTCCGAGCAGCACAGCCAACCCGTAGCACGGTAAGAGGCCGGTCAATGTCCGCCTTCGGTCGATGCGGTGGCGAGCTGATTGCTGAGAAACAACGCGCCCTCGGTGGCGGCGAGCTCGCCGGACTGCACGCCGCTGAGAATTTGCCAGTAGCCGTCGCGCTGTTCGCCGAGCTTGATCAGGCGCCTTGTGAAGTGCCGGCGATCCGCGGTGACCCATGCCGTCATGGTGCCGTCGCCCTCGCGCACCACGCCGTCGATGGGGATCGCGGGCGAGCGCACCGGACCGCCGATACCGATCGACGAAATTCGCGAACATTCCGGCGCGCAATTCGTGCTGCGGATCCTTCACCTCGGAGCGGACCAGCACGCGGCGGGTATTCGCATCGACCGAGGCGCCGATGGTCGTGACCTTGCCGTCGAACACCCGGCCCGGAAACGCATCGAGCCTGACCTGCACCGGCTGCCCGACGCGAAATGCCGGGCTGTCGCTTTCCGCGACATTGGCCAGCATCCACATGGTGTTGATATCGGCGACCGTATAGGGCGCCGGCGCGTTGCCCGGCTGCACGTAGAGGCCGGGCGCGGCATTGCGCGCGGTGATGCGGCCGTCGATCGGGCTCGGCACGACCAGCGTCGGGTCGGCGCTGCGCTGCGTGATGATGCGGTCGATATCGGCTTCGGTCTTGCCGAACAGGCGCACCGCATCGCGCGCCGCGCGCAGATTGCCCTCGGCGGTCTGCGCGTCGGACGTCGCCTGCTCGACATCGCGCTGCGACACCGCGCGCGTCGTGAACAGATCGCGCAGGCGCGCCGAGATTCTTGCTGTTCAATTCCAGCACGCCCGCGGCCGCGATCAAAGTCAACTCCGCCTGGAGCAGATCGGGGCTGTCGATGGTGAACAGCGTCTGCCCTTTTTTGACGTCGTCACCGACCGAGGCGAACAGCGAAATGATGCGGCCCTGATAGGGCGTGAAAACCTGGACCGACAGTTCTTCATTGAAGTCGATACTGCCGATGGCTTGTTTTTCGATCGGGAAGCCGCGCTCCTCGGCCGGCTCGACTTTTACGGCGTCGAGCTGGGTGTCCAGCAGATCGACGCTGTCCGTGAATGGGGCACGGGGTTCGGCGCGTCGGCATTCGCGATCGTCGCTAAGCTTGTTGCCGAATTCGACCCGGGCGAATGCCACGCCCAATAGACCACGGCCACGGCGGCAAAGAGCGCCGCGGCAACCACCGCACTCAAGCGCCTATGTGTCGGGCGGGGAGCCATCGCTCAAGCCGCATCCAGCATTATGGAGAACACGGCGACATGGCCATTGCCACGCCGTCGCAGTCTACTGTCACTAATCACAGGACTTCCCACAGAAGAGCCGGCACGAACTGGGATTAATCGCACTATCCTGTACAACTCATGACAGCTTATCACGGCCGCACGGCTCAGCTATTTCACGCGATTTTGGCAGGAAACGCTGGCGCCGCTCGGGCCGGGACGGCGATGCCGCTTTTGCGAGTGAAATCATGTGCACTGTGGCCAAGCGAGCACAGCCATTGCCGGCGAAATCGGAAATAATGCCCATTGCGCGCGCCGGTCCTTGCTCAGTTGCGATAGTATTTAAGTATTTCCGATGTCCTGTGTAGCGGTCAGGTGGCTTTTTGCGAGGTCCACCGCTCTCGCGGTCGTGACGCTTTTGGCAAGTTGCGCCGTCGGCCCGGACTTCGTTCACCCTGCCGCGCCCGAGATCACCCGCTACACGCGCGAGCCGATCTCGCGCAGACTCGTCGAGCGCGCCGTCGAGGCCAGCAGTCTTCATCGAAGGCCGCGACATTCCGCAGGAATGGTGGACGCTGTTCAAATCGCGCGAGCTCGACGCGCTGGTCGAACACGCGCTGCAAAATAATCCGAACCTGCAATCGGCGCTGGCGACGCTGCGCGCCGTCGAAGGACGCGGTCGACGCCCAGGAAGGCAAATACTTTCCGCTCGTCGCCGCCAATTTCAATCCGACGCGCCAGCGCACCGCCGCCGTCTCTCGCCGGTTCTCGCCTCGGGTCCGCCAACCTCTTCGATCTCGATACCGCGCAATTGACGGTGTCCTACAGTTTCGACGTCTGGGGTCTCAATCGGCGCACGGTGGAGTCGCTCGAGGCGCTGGCCGACGTGCAGCATTTTCAGGTCGAGGCGGCCTATCTGACACTGACATCGAATATCGTCGGTCGCAGCGATCACGGAAGCGTCGCTGCGCGGCCAGATCGAAGCCACGGTGTCGCTGATCGCGACCGTGAGCAAGATGCGCGACACGCTCAAGCGCCAGTTGGATGCGGGCTTTGCCAACCGCAGCGATCTCGCGGCGCAGGAAGCGGCGCTGGCGCAGGCGCGCGCAACGCTGCCGCCGCTGCGCAAGGCGCTGGCGCAGAACCACGATCTGCTTGCTGGCGCTCGCCGGCGCCTTTCCAAGCGAAGGGCCGCGCCGCACGTTCACGCTTGCCGAATTGCACCTGCCCGCCGATCTCCCGGTCAGCCTGCCGTCGCAACTGATCGAGCAGCGCCCGGATATCCGCGCCGCGGAGGAGCAATTGCATTCGGCGAGCGCGCAGATCGGCGTCGCCACGGCCAACATGCTGCCGTCATTCACGATCAACGCCAATGGCGGCTACATCAATACCGCGCTCGCGCATCTGCTCGCGCCGCAGAACCTGTTCTGGGACTTCGCGGGCAATGCGACGCAGACGGTGTTCGATGGCGGCACGCTGTATCACCAGCTCAAGGCGCCAAGGATACCTATCAGGCGGCGGCCTGGACCTATCGCGGCACCGTGATCGGCGCGGTGCAGAATGTCGCCGACACGCTGCGCGCGCTGCAAAGCGACGCCGAGGCTCTGCGCGCCGCGCTCGATTTCGAGCGCGCCGCCAAGACGAGCCTCGATCTCGCCAACCAGCAGACTGCAGAGCGGCAACGCCAATGTGCTGCTGTGCTCAATGCGCAGCAAGCTACCTGCAGGCGACCATTCAAGTGGTGCAGGCGCGCGCCGCCCGGCTCGCCGATACGGCGGCACTGTTTCAGGCGCTGGGCGGCGGCTGGTGGAACCGCGAGGGACCGCCGGTGGAGCAAGTCCTCGATGCCAATACGGCGGTCGGGGCCGATACGCGGGCCGGGACAGAGAACGGCCGTTAACGGCGATTGCCGAACACATCGCGATATCTTCGTGGCGATTCGTCATGACGCGGGCAAGGCGTCCGAGTCCGGAATTCCTATGCTTCGCCGGGAGTGCCAATGCATGACAGGCCGCCACCCGCGGATTTGGTGAGGGAAGCATGAACACCGCGAATATCGACCCGACCGCGATCCTCAATCGCGCCGTCGAAATTGCGGCGCAATCTGCGGATCGAGAAGCCCTTGATCCAGCTTGGCCTCGATCCAACAACGTCACGCTCAGACGCGGCGTTCAAGCCGCAACGATGATATGGGGCTCGCCAATATCAAGCATCGCGAACATGACGGCTCGGACGGGCGCTATTTTCTTCGTCGCCGCTTATGTCCGCATCGTGCGTTCCGTCTCGCATTCCTATGCGACCCACGTCACATCTGTTTCTGAAAAGCCGTGGTCCATAGAGCGAACCGGCCAGACGACGATTGCGGTCTTATCGAGACCTCACAGCGAGCCGATCCATGAAGTTCCGCAACCAAATCAGCCGTCAGTCGCTCGGCGTTTTCAGCTTTGATGCCGGTTATGGGGCTCTTGATAGCCGCAACACTCGCGAAACTTGGCGCGGCGGCACAATTGATTCACCTCGCGCATTAGGCAGCGCCGGAATGCAGGCGTTGTCGTTACCCGCCGTACTTATAAGTGGCGCAAGACAGCGACCATGATCACGGCGCGTCTGTGGCATGCGAGCGTAGCGACCCCAATATCGTCGCGTGCTCACATCGTGCCTGCGTAAACGCCGAATTCCATTAGCGTTGAGGCCTTTACAAGCCTTAACACGACGGACTGTCGCTGCCGGTCTTTATGGAATTCCTATAACATCCCTCACCCGCCCGTCTCGATTTCCTATGCCGGCGGTGACAGGTATTCGGCCGTAACCGGCGGGACCTTCTCGCGCAAACTTGATTCAAATCAAGCTTGCTCGCCGCCATCGGGCGTCTGCTAGCACGCCGCAAAAGTTATCTGCTCGGAGCACATCCATGATGGACGTCGTCATGATCGCCATCGGCTTTGTCTTCTTCGCGCTGTCGATTGGCTACGTCTACGCCTGCGACAGGCTTTAAGGAGAACGCCATGACATTCGATTACTCGCTCGCGGCCATCGTGACCGCGGGCCTTCTCATCTACCTCACCTACGCACTGCTCCGCCCCGAGCAGTTCTAAAGGGACAACGATCATGACCGTCATCGGCTGGATTCAGATTCTGCTCTATTGCGCGATCATCATCGCGATCACGCCGGTGCTCGGCGGCTTCATGACGCGCGTCTTCAACGGCGAACGCAACTTTCTTTCGCCGCTCTTGCGGCCCATTGAAATCGCCATCTACAAACTCGCCGGCGTCGACGAGCGGCGCGAACAAAGCTGGCTCATTTATGCCGTCGGCATGCTGCTGTTCCATCTCGGCGGCTTTCTCATTCTCTATGTCTTGATGCGCTTGCAGGCCGGACTGCCGTTCAACCCCGCGGGCCAGACCGCCGTCGGCGAAGACCTGTCGTTCAACACGGCGATGAGCTTCATCACCAATACCAACTGGCAGAACTACGGCGGCGAAAGCACGATGTCCTACCTCGTGCAGATGCTCGGCCTGACGCACCAGAATTTTCTCTCCGCCGCGACCGGCATCGTGCTCGCGGTCGCGCGTCATCCGCGGCTTCGCGCGGCATTCGGCGCAGACGGTCGGAAATTTCTGGGTCGATATGACCCGCTGCACGCTCTACATCCTCATTCCGATCTGCGTCCCTTTTGCCTTGTTCCTGGTCTGGCAAGGCATACCGCAGACGCTCGGCCCCTATGTCGACGCGACCACGCTCGAAGGCGCCAAGCAGACCATCGCGGTCGGCCCGGTCGCATCGCAGATCGCGATCAAGATGCTGGGCACCAATGGCGGCGGCTTCTTCAATGCCAATGCCGCGCATCCGTTCGAGAACCCGACGGCGCTGTCGAACTATGTGCAGATCATCTCGATCTTCGCGCTCGGCGCGGCGCTGACCAACGTGTTCGGCCGCATGGTCGGCAATCAGCGTCAAGGCTGGGCCGTCCTCGCCGTGATGGGCGTGCTGTTCCTCGCCGGCGTCCATCGCCTGCTACGCGGCCGAAGCGCACGGCAACGATGCGCTCAATGCGCTCGGCCTTACCGGCGGCAATATGGAGGGCAAGGAACTCCGCTTCGGCATCGCCGCCTCCTCGCTGTTCGCCGTCATCACCACCGACGCGTCCTGCGGCGCGGTCAACGCCATGCACGACAGCTTCACCGCGCTCGGCGGCATGATTCCGCTGATCAATATCCAGCTCGGCGAGATCATCGTCGGCGGCGTCGGCTCCGGCATGTACGGCATGCTGCTCTTCGTCATCATCTCGATCTTCGTCGCCGGCCTGATGGTCGGGCGCACGCCGGAATATGTCGGCAAGAAGATCGAGGCCAAGGAAGTGAAGATGGCGATGCTCGCGATCCTCGTCCTGCCGCTGATGTATCTCGGCTGGACCGCGGTCGCCATGCTGGTGCCGTCGGCGGTCGCCGCGATGAACAATCCCGGTCCGCACGGCTTCACCGAAGTGCTCTACGCCTACACCTCGCAAACGGGCAATAACGGCTCGGCATTCGCCGGGATCAGCGCCAATACGCTGTTCTACAACGTCACCGGCGCCATCGCGATGGGCGTCGGCCGCTTCTGGATGATCATCCCGACCATGGCGATCGCCGGCTCGCTCGCCGCCAAGAAGACCGTGCCGGCTTCGGCGGGCACGTTCCCGACCACGGGCGGCTTGTTCGTCGGCCTGGTCGTCGGCGTGATCGTGATCGTGGGCGGACTGACCTTCTTCCCGGCGCTCGCGCTCGGCCCGATCGTCGAGCAGCTCGCGATGAATGCCGGCACCCTGTTCTCATCCAATTAAGGCCTGGAGTTACTTCGATGGAAACCTCAAACCTGCGCAAGAGCATGCCCGTCTCGGCGCTGTTCGATCCGAAGATCGTCGTACCGGCGATCGGCTCCGCCTTCGCCAAGCTCAATCCGCGGACGCTGATGAAGAACCCGGTGATGTTCGTGCTCGAAGTCGTCACCGCGCTGACGACGGTGATCTTGATCCGCGATCTCTTCACCGGCGGCGAGCATATCCTGTTCGAATTCCAGATCATTCTCTGGCTGTGGTTCACCGTGCTGTTCGCCAACTTCGCCGAAGCCGTGGCCGAGGGCCGCGGCAAGGCGCAGGCCGATACGCTGCGGCGGCAGCGCACCGAAACCCAAGCCAAGCTGATCACGGGTAGCGACGATCAGCAGAACTTCCGGCTCATTCCCTCGACCGATCTCAAAGTCGGCAACGTCGTGCTGGTCGAAGCCGGCGACACCATTCCCTCCGACGGCGAAGTGATCGAGGGCATGGCCTCGGTCAATGAGGCGGCGATCACAGGTGAATCGGCTCCGGTCATCCGCGAATCCGGCGGCGACCGCTCGGCGGTGACCGGCGGCACGCAAGTGCTGTCCGATTGGATCCGCGTGCGCATTACCGCAGCGCCCGGCTCGACCTTTCTCGACCGCATGATCCGGCTGGTCGAAGGCGCCGAACGGAAGAAGACGCCGAACGAGATCGCACTGAACATCCTGCTGATCGGCCTGACCATCATTTTCGTGTTCGCGACCGCGACGATCCCGAGCTATGTCGCCTATACCGGCGGCACGATCTCGGTCGTCATTCTGGTGGCGCTGTTCGTGACGCTGATCCCGACCACGATCGGCGCGCTGCTTTCGGCGATCGGCATTGCCGGCATGGATCGCCTGGTGCGATTCAACGTGCTGGCGATGTCCGGCCGCGCGGTCGAAGCGGCGGGCGACGTCGACACGCTCCTCCTCGACAAGACCGGCACGATCACGCTCGGCAACCGCCAGGCCACCGAGTTCAAGCCGATGCGTGGGGTGAGCGAGCAGGAGCTCGCGGACGCCGCGCAACTCGCTTCGCTTGCCGACGAGACGCCGGAGGGCCGCTCGATCGTGGTCCTGGCGAAGGAAAAATACGGCATCCGCGGCCGCGAACTTTCCGAACTGAAGGCCAATTTCATCCCGTTCACCGCGCAGACCCGGATGAGCGGCGTCGAGATCGGCTCATCCTGGGTCCGCAAGGGCGCGGTGGATTCGGTCTTGAATTTCCTCAACGGTCCGGCGACCGCCACCTCGGGCAACGCCGTCCAAGCGCTGCGGCCGAATGTGAGCGCCGAAATCGCGCGCGAGGTGAACGCCATCGCCGACGCCATCGCGAAATCCGGCGGCACGCCGCTCGCCGTCGCCAAAGACGGCAAGCTGCTCGGCGTCATTCATCTCAAGGACATCGTCAAAGGCGGTATCCGCGAGCGCTTTGCCGAATTGCGCCGCATGGGCATCCGCACCGTCATGATCACCGGCGACAATCCCATTACCGCGGCGGCGATCGCCGCCGAAGCCGGCGTCGATGATTTCCTCGCCCAGGCGACGCCCGAGGAAAAGCTGCGGCTCATTCGCGACGAGCAGGCCAAGGGCAAGCTCGTCGCCATGTGCGGCGACGGCACCAATGACGCACCGGCGCTTGCCCAAGCCGACGTCGGCGTCGCCATGAATACCGGCACGCAGGCGGCGCGCGAAGCCGGCAACATGGTGGACCTCGATTCCAATCCGACCAAGCTCATCGAGATCGTCGAGATCGGCAAGCAGCTGCTGATGACGCGCGGCGCGCTGACCACCTTCTCGATCGCCAATGACGTGGCGAAGTATTTCGCCATCATCCCGGCGATGTTTGTCGCCTTCTATCCGCAACTGCAGACGCTCAACATCATGCGGCTCGCGACGCCGCAGAGCGCGATCCTCTCGGCGATCATCTTCAATGCGCTGATCATCATTGCGCTCATCCCGCTGTCGCTCAAGGGCGTGCGCTATCGCCCGATCGGCGCCGGCGCGCTGCTTGTTGCGCAATCTCTGGATCTACGGTGGCGGCGGCGTCGTCATTCCGTTCGTCGGCATCAAGGCCATCGATGTCCTCGTCACCGCTTTGCATCTCGCCTAAGGAGAACTGACCATGTTGCGCGAAATCCGTCCGGCGATCGTCGTCCTTGTCGCCCTCACCCTGATCTGCGGACTGGCCTATCCGCTGGCGATGACCGGCATCGCCCAAGTCATCTTCCCGCATCAGGCGCAAGGCAGCATGATCGAGCGCGACGGCCAGGTCGTCGGCTCCGCGCTGATCGGTCAGGAATTCGCCAGCGACAAATACTTTCCACGGCCGGCCATCGGCGACGACGGCGACCGACCCCAATGATTTGACCAAGACCGTCGCGGCGCCGTACAACGCCGTGAATTCGGGCGGCTCGAATATGGGCCGTCCAACAAGGCGCTCATCGACCGCGTGCAAGGCGACATGGACACGCTGAAGAAGGAGAACCCCTCGGCGCCGTTCCGATCGATCTGGTCACCACATCGGCCAGCGGCCTTGATCCGCACATCTCGCCGGAGGCCGCATTGTTCCAGGTCGCCCGCGTCGCCAAGGCCCGCAATCTTGCCGAAGATCGCGTCCGCCAGCTGGTCACCGACCACACCGAAGGCCGTTTGCTCGGGCTATTTGGCGAGCCGCGCGTCAATGTTCTAGAGCTCAATCTGGCGCTCGATAAGCCGGCTGCCGGCTAAAGCATGTCCCCCAAACTGGACCGCTCTGGACTTGGTCCGGAGCGGTCCTCATTTTTGGGTTAGATCATGCTAAAAGGAAGCTGTCTGACGACAGCACGTTTGAGATCTTCGTTCGTGATGGCTGACCAGAGGCGCGACACCGAACATCGGCCCTCACCCGAAGCGCTCCTGGAAGCCGCGCGCCGCGAAGAACGGCGCGTCGGCAAACTGCGGATTTTCGTCGGCGCCGCGCCCGGCGTCGGCAAGACCTACGAAATGCTGCAGCAGGCGCACGCGCGCAGGAAAGACGGTTACGACGTCGTCGCCGGCATCGTCGAGACGCATGGCCGCCGCGAAACCGAAGCGCTGCTGGAAGGCCTCGAAGTCATTCCGCGCAAGCGCATCGAATACAAGGGTCAATTGCTCCAGGAGATGGATCTCGACGCGGTGATCGCGCGTCACCCGCAGATCGTGCTGGTCGACGAACTTGCCCACACCAATGCCGACGGCAGCCGTCATCCCAAGCGCTATCTCGACGTCGAAGAGCTGATGAGCTACGGCATCGACGTCTACACGACCGTCAATATCCAGCACATCGAAAGCCTCAACGACGTGGTCGCGCAGATCACCCATGTGCGCGTGCGCGAAACCGTGCCCGACGCCGTGTTCGACCGCGCCGATGCCGTCGAACTGGTCGATCTGACGCCCGGCGATCTGATCCAGCGCCTCAAGGAAGGCAAGGTCTATGTCCCAAAGCAGGCGGAGCGCGCTCTGGAGCACTTCTTCTCGCCCGCGAACCTGACGGCGCTGCGCGAGCTCGCCTTGCGCCGCACCGCCGAGCGGGTGGACGAGCAACTGCTGTCGGAAATGCAGGCGCATGCCATCCAGGGGCCGTGGCCGGCGGGCGAGCGGATTCTCGTCTGCGTCAGCGAGGACCCGCGTTGCGCCGGCTTGGTGCGTTACGCCAAGCGGCTCGCCGACCGGCTGCACGGGCCGTGGATCGCGCTTTACGTCGAGGGCCGGCGCAGTCTTCAACTGACCGAGGAGGAGCGCGACCGCATCGCCGACACGCTGCGGCTGGCAGAAGCGCTTGGCGGCGAAGCCGTCACGACGCCGGGCAGCGACCGGAACATCGCCGACGACGTGATTGCCTATGCGCATGCGCATAATGTGACGCAGATCATCGTCGGCAAATCGACACGGTCGCGCTGGTTCGAAATGCTGCACGGCTCGGTGGTGCGCGATCTCGTCCGCCGCTCCGGCAATATCAGCGTCCACGTCATCGCCGGCGAGCAGCTTCCCGGCCAGCCGATCCCGAAGAAGACCGTGCGCACGTCGGATCGCGAAGAAGTCTTCGATCCGCGGCCCTATCTGTTCGCGCTCGTGGCGGTGGCGATGGCGCTCGGCGCCGCGGAACTGGTCGACTATTGGGTCGGCGTCGAAAACGTCGACCTGGTGTTTCTCACCGCCGTCGTCGGCGTTGCCGTGCGCTTCGGCCTTTGGCCTTCGCTCTTTGCCAGCTTCGCCTCGGCGCTGTGCTATAATTTCTTCTTTCTGCCGCCGATCTACACGTTCACGATCACCGATCCGCACAATATCGCGGCCTTTGCCTTGTTTACGCTGGTCGCCATCATCGTCTCCAACGTCGCCGCGCGCGGCCGCATGCAGGCGGTGACCGCGCAAACGCGCATGCGAACCGTAGAGTCGCTGCATTCGTTCAGCCGCAAGCTCGCCGGCGCCGGCACGCTCGACGACGTGCTCTGGGCGACGGCCTATCAGACCGCCTTGATGCTGAAAGTGCGCGTCGTGCTGCTATTGCCGAGCAACGGCTCGATCGCGGTGAAAGCGGGCTATCCGCCCGAGGATACGCTCGACGACGCCGATCTCGCCGCGGCGAAATGGTCGTTCGAGAACGACCGTGCCGCCGGCCGCGGCTCCGATACGCTGCCGGGCGCCAAACGGCTGTTCCTGCCGATGCATACCGGGCGCGGCGCCATCGGCGTCGTCGGCATCGACAGCGACAAAACCGGCCCGCTGTTTACGCCGGATCAGCGGCGGCTCCTCGACGCGCTGATGGATCAAGGCGCGCTCGCGATCGAGCGCGTGCAACTGGTCGAGAACATGGAGCGGATCGAGCGCACCGCCGAGACCGAGCGGCTGCGCTCGGCGCTGCTCACCTCCATTTCGCACGATCTCAAGACGCCGCTCGCTTCCGTGCTCGGCTCCGCCGGCACGATGCGCGATCTCTCCGACAAGCTCAGCGACAGCGAAAAGGCCGAGCTCTTGGCGACGATCATCGATGAATCGGAACGGCTCAATCGCTTCATCGCCAACCTGCTCGACATGACCAAGCTCGAATCCGGCGCGGTGGCACCGAAGCTCGCGCCGCACGATCTTTCGGAGATCATCGGCTCGACCCTGCAGCGCACCATCAAGATCCTGCGGCACCATTCGGTGCAGCTCGATCTCGCCACCGACATGCCCATGGTGTCGCTCGACGCCGTGTTGTTCGAGCAGGTGCTGTTCAATCTTCTCGACAATGCGGCGAAATATGCCGCGGCCGGCACGACGATATTCATCCGCACCTGGCGCGACCGCACCACCGTATCGCCTGCAGATCCTCGACGAAGGCGAAGGCATTCCGCAGGACGAACTCGAGCATATTTTCGATAAGTTCTATCGCGTGCAGAAGACCGATCAGGTGCGGCCGGGCACCGGTCTCGGGCTCGCCATTTCGCGCGGTTTCGTCGAGGCCATGAACGGCACCATCGTCGCGGCAACCGCACCGACCGCCGCGGCGCCGTGTTCACCATCACGCTGCCGGTCGCGAGCGAGCCGCAAAGACTGGACGCCGCCGCATGAGCGCGGCCCCGCTTCGCGTCCTCGTCGTCGACGACGAGCCGCCGATCCGCAAGCTTTTGCGCATGGGGCTTGCCGCGCACGGCTATCAGATTCTCGAAGCGCCCAACGGCAAGACCGCGCTCGAACTTCTCGGCGAAGCTCCCGACCTGGTCATTCTCGATCTCGGCCTGCCGGACATGCAGGGCCACGATCTGCTGCGCACGATCCGCGCCCGCAACGAAAGCGTCCCCATCGTCGTGCTCTCCAGCCGCGGCGACGAGGCCGGCAAAGTCCAGGCGCTCGATTTCGGCGCCGACGATTATGTGACCAAACCGTTCGGGATGGACGAGCTGCTGGCGCGGCATGCGCGCGGCGCTGCGCCATCAATTGCAGACGCACGGCGAACGGCCGGTGTTCCGGGTCGGCGATCTCTCGGTCGATCTGGTGCGCCGCATCGTCAAAGTCGGCGACAAGGACGTGAAGCTGTCGCCGAAGGAATATGACCTGCTGCGCGTTTTGGTGCAGCACGCCGGCAAAGTGCTGACGCACAAATTCCTGCTCGGCGAATTGTGGGACAACCTGACCGACGCGCAATATCTGCGGGTCTATGTGCGGCAATTGCGGCAGAAGATCGAGGCCGATCCGGAACGGCCGCAATATGTGCTCACCGAAACCGGCATCGGCTATCGGCTGCGCGCGCCCGATTGATCGCGCTATTGTCGCGCCCTGCCCGCTCACCCATATTCTCCGAGGGTCGCTGTCAGCACACAGGGGAAACCGCTCATGGCCGATGAACTTGTCCTCTATACCAATCCGCAATCGCGTGGCCGCATCGCGCGCTGGATGCTCGAAGAAATCGGTCAGCCCTACAAAATCGAAGTCTTGGATTACGCATCGACGATGAAGGGGCCGGCTTATCTCGCCATCAATCCAATGGGCAAAGTGCCGGCGCTGCGCCACGGCGACGCCGTGGTGACCGAGACAGCCGCGATCTGCGCCTATCTTGCGGACGCGTTCCCGCAGGCGAGCCTGGCGCCGCCGCCCGGCTCCAAGGCACGCGCGCCCTATTATCGCTGGATGTTCTTCGCCGCGGGCCCCGTCGAGGCGGCGCTGAGCAACAAGGCGCTCGGCTTTGTCGTGCCGCCAGGCCGCGAACGCATGATGGGCTACGGCACGCTGGATCAGGCTTTGAATGCGCTCGAAACCGCCGTTTCGAAGAGCGACTACCTTGCCGGCAATAGCTTTACCGCCGCCGACCTTTATGTCGGCTCGCATATCGGCTTCGGCATGATGTTCGGCACGCTCGAAAAGCGGCCGGCCTTCGAGAAATATTGGCAGCGTGTCCCAGCCGGCCGGCTTACAAGCGCGCCAACGAGCTCGACGACGCACAGGCCGCCGACCTGAAAAAGGCCGCGGGCTAGGACCGTATTTGGGGCAGCCGCAACAGCGGTTGCCCCATTTGGATCGTCGCGCCCTCGCGGACATTGTCGCAAAACTCAAAACCGTCCGGCGCGAACACGATGATCGTCGAGCCGTGCTGGAACCAGCCCAGTTCGTCGCCTTTCTTGAACGCGCTGTCGCAGGCGATGACATTGCGGCCGTGATAATCGTGATTCAAAAGCCCATCGATGCAGTGCAGGCGGATGCTGGCGACGAGGATCGCTGCGACCGCGACCAAAGTCACGGTGTGCCCGCTCGGCGTCAGCGCCGTTCGCAGCACCGCCCGTTCGTTCTTGCAGAACAGCCGCTCGATCCGCGCCTGAGCGCGATCGGATTGACGTTCCAGGTGTCGCCCGCGACATAGATCACCTTCTCGATGCGGCCGTCATGGGGGGCGTGGAAGCGGTGATACATGCTCGATTTGAGCCGCAGCGTCACGTAGCGGCCGTTGCGGTGCGCTTCGACCAGCGCCGGATCGGGCAAGAGATCTTGCAGCGTGTAGGGAAAGCCTTTGGCCTGAAAAAGCGCGGTGCCGGCGATGGCGCCATGGGCGCCGACGATGGCGTCGCAGGGGCTGACGAGAATGTCGGCCGCGCTCTCCACCGGGCGCGCGCCGTCCTTGAGCTCGCGGATGAAGCAATCGTGCAGGCTCTTAAATTCGCTTTTCTTGGCTTCAGTCAGATCGAGGTCCGAGAACAGCTCGCCACAGCGCGATCGAAGCGTCGCGAACGAGCGGCTGCTCGATCTTGCTGAACCAGCCGATGAATTGGGTCGCGAGCCGCCGCGGAATGCGGTTGGTCAAGAGGAAGTTAATGTCTTCCTGATCGAAGATCCGCAGGATTTGAGTCCTTACCGTCATGTGATTGTTAAATCTCCGGGCTAAACCGCGATTCGATGGACGGCAACACTGCACTCGCCTTCTACGGCCTCGGCGCCGCCGCCGTCGCGACTTCGGTCGTGACTCTGAAGAAGCGGCTGCGATTGTCGCAGGCCAAGCACCCCTCGCTCGCGGGCCACGCCCGGATGTCGCGGTGGCTTGCCGGTTTTATGCCGTTCTACGACTACGGCGAGGAGCGTTTCTTCTGTTCCGACGGCGCTCCCAAAGACATTGCTGCGCGCCGCCGTGACGGCTTGGCGAGCCTGTCGGCGCTCTACAAGAGCCGCTTCGCCGAAACCATCAAGCGGACCACCGAGGCTGCCGAATCGATTTCCGATTTGCAGTTCACCGACGCTTACCGGGTACCGTTCCAATATCGCCGCGTGGCGAGCGCGCACCTGCCGTCGGCAGCCTTCGTGCAATCGTCGAGCGGCGTCACCGTCACCGATCTCGACGGCAACCGCGCCTACGATCTCACCGGCTCTTACGGCGTCAATGTGCTGGGCTACGATTTCTACAAAGGCGCGATCGAGCGCGGGGCCGAGCGCGTGCGCGAGCTCGGCCCGGTGCTCGGCCCCTATCACCCGCTGATCATCGAGAACACCAAACTCCTGAAAGCGATTTCCGGGCTCGACGAGGTCTCGTTCCATATGTCGGGCACCGAAGCGGTGATGCAGGCGGTGCGGCTTGCGCGCTATCACACCAGGCGCTCGCATCTGGTGCGCTTCTGCGGCGCCTATCACGGCTGGTGGGGCGACGTACAGCCGGGCGTCGGCAATCCGGTTCCGGCGCACGAAACCTATACGCTCAATGACATGTCCGAGGATGCGCTCCGCGTCCTGCGCACGCGCAACAACATTGCCTGTGTGCTGATCAATCCGCTGCAGGCTTTGCACCCCAACGAGTCGGCGCCAAGCGATTCCTCTTTGATTGACAGCAGCCGCGGCGTGCATTTCGACAAGGACGCCTACGCCGAATGGCTGAAGCGCCTGCGCGCGATCTGCACCGAGCGGAATATCGTTCTCATCTTCGACGAGGTTTTCATCGGTTTTCGGGTCGCCAAGGGCGGCGCGCAGGAATACTTCGGCGTGCGCGCCGACCTCGTCACTTACGGCAAGACGCTCGGCGGCGGGCTGCCGATCGGTGTGGTCTGCGGCCGTCACGATCTGATGAAGCGTTTCCGCGACGATCGGCCCGCCGATATCTGCTTTGCCCGCGGCACGTTCAATTCGCACCCCTATGTCATGGCGGCGATGAACGAGTTCTTGCGCTACCTGCAAACGCCGCAGGCGGATGCGCTCTACCGCGATCTCGACCGGATCTGGGACGGCCGCGCGCAGCAGCTGAACGCGCGCCTTGCCGCGGCGTCGCTGCCGGTGGAGGTGGCGAACCTGTCGTCGATCTGGACCGTCTGCTACAGAGAGCCGTCGCGCTATAATTGGATGCTGCAATATTATCTGCGGGCCGAAGGATTGGCGCTGAGCTGGATCGGCACCGGCCGGCTGATCTTCAGCCTCAATTATACCGAGGCCGATTTCGCCGCGGTCGCCGACCGTTTCGTCGCCGCCGCACAGGCCATGCAACGGGACGGCTGGTGGTGGCACGACCCGGCGCTCACCAACAAAACAATCAAGCGGACCATCTTTAAGGAGATGATCCGCCGCCGATTGTTTGGTCCACGCGATTAGCAAATTCGTCGGTCGTTCTCGGCATAAGCCGAAATGAGCCGGACGCTTGAAGCGTTCAGCTCGGCCGCGGCATTTCCTCGGCGTCTTCCTCGTCCCAGTGATGCAGGCCGATCTCGGGGTCGATGAGCTCGCCGCGCAGCAGCGCCAGCGGCGCCTTGTGATAGATTTTGATATCGTGGAACGGGTCGGTGAGGATCTTGGTCGCCCACACCAGGCCGGTCTGCACGTCCTTGATGATGAACAATTGGATGGTGCGGAACAGCACGCCACCAATGCCGAGCACGAGCCAGACGATGGCGGTGTGATGCACATAGTCGGACATGGTGACCGCCGGCGCGAACAGGCCAAAATAGCTCGAGCTGAAATAGAGCGGCAGCGGCGACAGCGCCCAGATGGTCAAGAGCACGACCTTGCGCTGCAGATTGTAGCCGACCTTGATCTCTTCTTTGTATTCGTGGGTCGCCTGGTTGACGTGATCGTAATCCTTGGGCTCGAAGAAGAAGTGCCCGGTCTGCCGGGTCGTCATCGCGACCAGCCAGCCTGCGATCGCGGAGAGCGCCGGATTCTTGAAGATCATGATGTAGGCAAAGAGAAAGCTCAAAGCGCTGACAAAGTGAAGCGACTGATTGATGCGGCTATGGTGATAATAACGATGATCGTCCCAACGCTGGGTGCGCAAGGTTTCTAGAAAATTTTCCATTCGTTAACCCCCGTCATGCAGGCGTCCGTCCTGGGTATGGAGATTCGATGAATCTCTTGTGACAGGGGCCCCTGACAAATTCTCTTTGCGAGAGTCCCCATGTGACAAATGCGTGAATGCTGGATCAGCCCGCCGCGCGCGCCGGCTCGGAATCATAAGCGCCGTTGGCGCCACCCTCCTTGCCGAAGCGGATCAGATTGAAATGTCCGAACGGCGGCACCGCGCGGCGTTCGAGCAGATGCATGCCGGGGGTCTTCGCCGTCCAGTGCGAATAGCGCTCGAAGGAGAATTCGGAACGCCAGCCGAGCTTGCGTGCCGCCGGCTGGAACCAGTGTTCCAGCGACCGCCGCAGGCCGGCGTCGGCGCCAACCCGGCTGACCAGGATGATCTCGCCGCCGGGCTTAAGCACACGGGCCAGTTCGTCGAGCACGGCCTCCGGATTGGGCGCTGTGGTGATGACATGCTGCGCGACGACCGCATCAAAGGAATTGTCGGGGAACGACAGATTCTCGGCATCCATCACCCACAGGCCCTCGACATTGGTCAGGCCGAGCTCGTGCACACGCTCCTGCGCCTTGCGCAGCATGGGCTCGGAAATATCGACGCCGGAGAGCTGACACTTCTTCGAGTAAAGCGGCAGGCACATCCCGGTGCCGACGCCGACTTCGAGGATGCGTCCGCCAACCCGTTCGGCTGCAGCGATCGCGACCTGCCGCCCGCGCTCGAAAACCGCGCCAAAGACGAGATCGTAAACCGGCGCCCAGCGCGCATAGGCTTTGGTAACCGTTTGCGCGTCCAAATCGACTTCAGACAGAGTGCTCATGCGTAACCCTCGCGTTGCAGCCGGGAACCAAAGGCTGTCCGGCTGTGTCTTGTGCAGGAGGGGCAATTGGCGTCACCGCCTCCGGTTCGCGTGCGCCGCCGACGGCCACCTTATGGGCATGGCCGATAAACTGGCGGGCACTATTCTCCCACGAATAGCGCAGCGCGAATTCGCGGCACGCCTCGCGGGAAATCCACAGCGCCTGCATGCAGGCAATACGAAGGTCTTCGTTGAGCACGCCGATCGGATTGTCGCTGATGACGTCCTTGGGACCCGTGACCGGAAACGCAGCAATTGGCACGCCGCTGGCGAGCGCCTCAAGCTGCACGATGCCGAATGTGTCGGTGAGGCTCGGGAACACAAAGACGTCGGCCGCGGCGAGATGGGCGGCGAGGATGCCGTTGTCGAGCTGACCTAAAAACTTCGCACTCGGAAAGCGGCGCTTGAGCTCGGCTTCCTGCGGACCCGCGCCGATGATGACTTTGGTGCCGGGCAGATCGAGCGACAGAAACGCCGGCAGATTCTTTTCGACCGCGACCCGGCCCACGGTCATGAAGATCGGCCGGGGAAAGCCGAGATCGATGGCGCGATCCGGCCGGAACAAATCGACGTCGACGCCGCGCGTCCACATGCCGAGATTGCCGAAGCCGCGCTCGCCGAGCTCGGTCATCAGCGACGGCGTCGCCACCATCGTCACCGTCGCTGCGGCATGAAAGCGCCGCAGCACGTTGTAGATCCATTGCGCGGGGATCGGCGAGCGCGCGGAGATGTATTCCGGAAACCGCGTCGTATAGCTCGTCGTGAACGGGCGGCCGATCCTGATGCAATACGCCCGCACAGCATGACCGATCGGGCCTTCCGTGGCGATATGGATGGCGTCGGGTTTCGCCGCCTCGATCCGCTCGGCGATTTTCTTTTTGCCGGGCAGCGCGAGTCGCAGCCCGGGATAGGTCGGCACCGGAAAAGTCCAAAAACCGTCCGGCGACAGAAATTCGATATTGACGCCGAGCTTGGCCGCGGCCCGCGCCAGCGAGCCCAGCGTGCGCACAACGCCGTTGACTTGCGGACGCCAGGCGTCCGTCGCGACCAGGACTTTCATGGGGTTGCTTTCGCCCGGGCGCTTGTCGCCCGCGTCATTTGCTCGAATTCGCATGCAGCGACAATTGCCATTTCATATCTCAATCGTGTGACGGTCTGAGCGCGGCCACACGACGCAGCACGGCCTTTCCGTAACAATGCTGTTACAAATGAATGGGACGTTGCCGCCGCGATTCGCCAATGGAGCAGTTAACGTCCTGGCCGAGACGAGTCCCTTTACCAAGTCGATCATCCGCGGCGTCGGACGGAGCAGGTTCAGCTTCGCGATCAGCCTGGTGATTATCGGCATTGCCGTCGCCACGCTCTATCATTTGCTGCGCGGCATCGAGATCGGCAAAGTCGTCGACGCGATCGAAACGCAATCGGGATGGAAGGTCCTGATCGCCGCTTCGCTTGTCGTCGCCGGCTACTCGAATCTCGTACTCTACGACGTCTTCGCGCTTGCACACGATCGGCAAGCGCTATCATGCCGTGGCGGGTCGTCGCCTTCACGAGCTTCACCAGCTACACGATCGGCCATTCGCTCGGCGCGGCGACTTTGACCTGCGGCCTGGTCCGGTTCCGCGTCTATTCGTTCTGGAACTTGACCGTCGTCGACATCGCCAAGATCGCGTTCATGACCGGGCTGACTTATTGGCTCGGCAACGCCGTCGTGCTCGGCAGCTGCCGTTGCGTATGACCCGGACGCGCTCGGCGTGTTCGATCATTTGCCGGCCTCGCTCAACCGCCTGCTCGGCTGTTGCGGCCTCCTCGCGGTCGGCTGTTATCTGCTCTGGCTCGCAGCCGGGCCGCGCACCGTCGGCCGGTCCAACTGGAAAATCGTGTTGCCGAATGTGCGGCGCACTTTGCTGCAGATCGGCATCGGCTCGGTGGACCGCCTCCTCGCCTCGTTGTCGATCTTCATGCTGCTGCCGGACAGCCCCAGCATCGGCTTCGTGACGCTCGCTTGTGATCTTCGTCGTGGCGACGCTGCTCGGCACCGTCAGCCACACGCCGGGCAGCCTCGGCGTGGTCGAGGCCGCGATGCTGATCGGCCTGCCGCAATTTAACCGCGGAGGAACTTCTCGCGACGCTGCTGACCTTCCGCGTACTCGATTTCTTTCTGCCGCTGCTGCTCGCCACCGTCATGTTCGGGCTTCGGGAACTGCGGCTGGTCGCGCGCCGCGCGCAAAGCAGGCGTGCCGAAACGGCCCCAACCTTGTTAGGCCCAACCTTGTAAGGCCAGGACGCCCCCGGTAAGGTTCCCGGCGGGCGGACTGGAGCAATGGTGACGCGTAAGATTATGGCTCCACGGGGGTGGAACCTCAGGCCGGGATGGAGTCCGGCGCCCGACACGGACCGATTGTCTCGATCTGCCTTGCGCTTGCGGTTGGGCTTTTTGCCGCCCCGCCGCGCGAGGCCAGTGCCGAGACGCATCGAGGCAGCGCTCGCCCGCGCCTATGAAAGCAATCCACAGCTCAACGCGCAGCGCGCCATCGTCCGCCAGAGCGACGAAGGCGTGCCGCAGGCGCTGTCCGGCTATCGCCCGACCGTGACCGCAAACGCCACTGTTGCGCGGCAATATTCGAATGTGAACCAGAATATTCCGCCGACCCCGCCGTTCCTAACCAACGGCGCTGCATTCGCAGCGCAGAGGCTTGACAACGCCCTACTCCGTCGGCGCCAACGTGTCGCAGACCCTGTTCAACGGCAACCAGACCAGCAACAAAGTCAGAGCAGCGGAAAGCCAGGTCTCTGCGGCGCGCGAGACGCTGCGGGTCATGGAGCAATCGGTGCTGCTGGCGGCGGCGACCGTCTATATGGACATGTCGCGCGACAGCGCAAATCTCGAAGTGCAGCAGAACAATGTTCGCGTCTTGGAGCGCACGCTTACCGACACCAACAACCGGTTCGCTGCCGGGCAGGTGACCGACACCGATGTCGCCCAGTCGGAGGCGCAATTGGCGGGCGCGCAAGCGACTTTGCACGCGGCCGAAGCGACGCTGGCGATGACGCAAGCCAATTACCGGCGCATCATCGGCGTCGATCCAGCGAATTTAGCGCCGGCATCCTCCGTCGAACGGTTTGCGCCTACGACGCTCAATTCCGCGATTGCGCTCGGCACGGCGCAGAACCCCTCAGTGACTGCGGCGATCTACGGCGTCGACGTGGCCCTGCTGCAAGTCAAAATCGCAGAGGGCGCGTTATTTCCGACACTCGCCGCCCAATACAGTGCTCAGTATAATGTCTTCCCCCAGATATTGTCGCCAAAGACATTCACCGACACGGTTGGGCTCAATCTCTCGGTCCCGATCTATCAAGGCGGCGGTGAATATTCGACCATCCGGTCGGATAAGGAATCGCTCGGCCAGCAGCAGCTCAATGTCGATCAGGTGCGCGACCAGGCGCGCGCCAATGTCGTGCAGGCCTGGGCGCAATTGCAGGCGGCGAAAGCGCAGATCGAAGCCTCGCAACGCCAGAACGCCGCCGCCGAACGGGCGCTCAACGGCGTGCGCAACGAAGCCAAGGCCGGCCAGCGCACGACGCAGGATGTGCTCATCGCCGAACAGAATCTGGTGAATGCGCGGCAAAGCCTGATCGTCGCGCAGCACGATCGGGTGGTGGCGTCGTACAGTTTGTTAGCGGCCGTGGGGCGGCTATCGGCGCAAGACCTGTCGCTGCCGGTTTCGATCTACGATCCGTCGGTTCATTATCAGCAGGTGCGCGACGCCTGGATCGGCATTCGCACGCCGAGCGGGCAGTAAGTCATATGCGGTATTTGGGCATCAACCTTTCAGCATTGCCGCGTTCGATTGCCTGCAGATCAGCGACACTGAACAGGCCGGTTCCGCGCAACTCCGCAGCGGTCCCCTTGGCGGTCAGAAACGGAAAATCCGTGCCGAACACGATTTGCGACGAAGCCACGAGCTTCGTCAGCGACGACAATGGATAGATCGTCGAGGCACTCGCTGTGTCGTAGTAGAATCCCTGAAGATAATGCATCACGCCCTCAGGAATTCGCGCCTGAATATCCTTCCGGACAGTGGGCAGAAATTGGAAACGCTGGATCAGGAAGGGCAGCGTTCCGCCGCCATGTGAGAATATAAATTTGATATCCGGAAACTTGGCCGCGGTGCCGCTGAAGACGAGGCTCGCAATCGTTCGTGTAGTGTCGGTTCCAAGCTCTATGATCGGCTCGAAAACGTCGGGCACCAGATTTCGGCAACATTCATTGCGGAATGGGTGGGTGTAGATGATGGCCTTGCGCCGATTGAGTTCTTCCATAACCGGCGCAAAGGCCGGGTCGCCCAAGAACTTGCCGCCGTAGTCCGTCATCATGCAGACGCCGTCGAATTTCAGCGTATCAAGTACATATTCTATTTCGCGCAAGCTGCCGGGAACGTCAGGCAGCGGCAGCGTGCCGAACATGCCGAAGCGGCCGGGATAGTCGGAAATTATCTTGGCTCCGTAGTCATTCGATTTCGCGCGCCAGCGCGATTGCAGCGTCGTAATTGCCAAAGAAAACACTCGGCTCGCTGACTGACAAAATGGCGGTGGCGACCCCGCCTTGGTCCATATCGTCGATCGATTGTTGCGGCGTCCACTTCATCAGCGGCACCTGGCCGGTCTTTCGACCAGTAATCTCCTTGATGAAGGCCGGGGACGAAATATGGTGATGGATGTCGATCCGAAACGGCTTGCTGGCGGCGGCAGGTGTTTGCGCTGCACCTCTGCGCGCACCAAGGACGGTACCCGCGCCGAGTGCGGCGGCACCTGTTAGAAATTCGCGCCTTCCGTAGAACTTAGCCGTAAGCGCCGTACAGGCGTCGCAACACAGTTTCGCGGCAGGGTCGCTGCACGGCGCAGTCGCCTCAAAAATGTTCATGATAGTGGCTCCCTTTACCCGGACCGGTGCCGATCGAAATTCAGTGAGCGTCGCGTTCGTCCGTGTACCAAGAGGGTTTTTGCGGGTAGTGCGGACCGTCGTACATCTCCATGACGATCGTTTCTTCGTGCGCAACGGCCGGGCCGTGAACGTTGCCCTTCGGATTGCAGTAGAAACACCCGGCCGTCAGCACGACGCCGGTCGCGGTGTATTCGTATCTGCCCTTCAGGCAGAACATGAACTGATTGGCGGCATGAAGATGCGGCTGCGGGATGCCTGAACCCTTATCGAATTTGATCAGCGCGATCGAGGCGCCGGTTTCTTCGTTGCGCCACAGCATCTTTTCGTGGATGCCCTTGAGCGATTTCTCCCGCCACGGGACGCTTTCGGACTGAATCAGGATTTCGGCGAGAGAAGGTGCGCCTTCCGGAAGTTTCGTCATCTAAGACCTCATCATTGGGTTTGATCGTGCGTTGCGGGAGCCCGCCGCGCGCTACGGCGTCGATTGCTTTATGCTCCAAGTGACCGATTTGATCTCGATCAGCCGCGATAAGTAGACGACGTTCGCCTTGTTCGTCAGCCGATGCACTTCGCGCATTTCGTTGATGAAGACGAAGGAACCGAGCGGCTCCTGGGTCGAGATTTTCTTGCCGAAAATCGTCTCGATCTCGTTTTCGCCGCCGCCGAGCGACACGACGAGATAGGGATGATGGTGGATATGGAAATCGATGGCCTGGCCCGCTTCGAGACGAATTTCCCAAACCCGCACGAGCTCGTTTTCGAAGAGGATCTTCTGGCCGATTTCGCCGAGCGCGATGCCGCGATCGGCCGCGGCCTGCAATCCGAATTTGTCGTCCACTTTGGCGTTCCTACTTTACCGGAATGACGGCGATGGCGCTGATCTCGATCAAATAATCCGGCGACGTCATCTTGGTGACCTCCACCATCGTCGAGGCCGGCAGCGGCGGCTTGAAATATTGCGCGCGTACTTTGTGAATGGCGTCGAAGTGCTCCATGTTGCGGACATAGACATCGACGCGACAGACATCGTCGAGCGTGCCGCCGGCGGCCTCGACCGCCGATTTCACGTTTTCGCAGACCTGGCGCGTCTGCTCGGTGATATCGCCGATGCCGGCGATGCTGCCGTCCGGCCGGCGCGCGGTCATCCCGGAGATAAAGACAAAGCGCCCGGTCGCCTCGATGGCGGTGGCGTGCGAGAAGACGCCATTCGGCTGCCGCAGCTTCGGACTGGAAATCTGAACCTTAGACATGGTGCTTTTCCTCTGCACGGTTCGAAAATGGTGGGGACACGCCAAGCTCTTCGGCATATCGGGTCAGCATCGCGACGACGGTCGGCTCGAGCAGAACGTGATCGCCGGAACGCCGGCGTTGCCGCCATTCCGGTTCGCCTGGCGTGAAGAGTTGGCTCACGCCCGGCGCACGCTGGCCGCCGCGGATGCGCTCAGCGGCGCCGGCGGCCTGCCCTCGGAACCAATCCGGATCGCAAAAATGCGCCACATCGATCGCAATAAAGAGATGCGAACAGTCGTAGGGAACGCTGAAATCGCCGTAGAGCGGACGCACTTGCGCCCCGGTTGCCCCTTGCGACAATAGCCCGCACAACAGATCGATTAGAAACGAAAGCCCGAAGCCTTTGGGTCCAGCCGCCGGCAACAGCATACCGGCGATGGCTTCGGACGGGTTTGTCGTCGGCAGTCCCTGCGCGGTCACAGCCCAGGTCGGCGGAATGGCTTCCTTGACCTTCTCCGCCATACGGATCTTGCCCATCGCGGCTTCGCTTGTCGCCATATCGAGCACGATGGGAATTTCGCCGTCGGCCGGAATTGCGATGGCGAGCGGATTGTTGCCGACGGCGCGTTCGGCGCCGCCGGGCGCCGGCATCAAAGGCCGGGTATTGCACATGGTGATGCCGACGCAGCCGGCTTCCGCGGCCTGGCGCGCATAACGCCCCGCCGTGCCGAAATGAAAGCCGTGACGGACCGACACGATACCGGCGGCAAACTGCCGCGCCTTGTCGATGGCGACGCTCATCGCTTGCAAACCGGTCACCTGACCGAGCGCATTGCCGGCGTCGAGGACGACGGCCCCTTGCCGCTCCGAGACCACGGCGGCTTGCGTGCCGCACGATACCGAGCCCTTTTTCAGGCGCTCGATATACATGTCGGCCAGCATGACGCCGTGCGACGACAGACCTTCGAGGTCGGCCTCGACCAGACCGGCGGCGACGGCGGCGGCAGCCGTTTCCGGCACGCCCGCGGCCGCGAACAGACGCGCGACAAATTCCGCGAGCCTGCCGGCCGGAACCGAAACAGACCCGGCCTGTACCGGTACGTTCATTTGAACGTCTTCCTGCGCGCCATAGCGGCCGCGTTCTTGCCGGCCGTCAGCGCGGCCGCCACTTTGTCCAGCGTGCGGCTGATGTGCAGACGATTGAGCTCGACGGCCTTGTCGGTTTCGCGGTTCAGCGCCGCCCGCATCAATTGCTTATGCTCGGTCACGTCGTCGCGCAGCGGTGCGCTCGACATGATCGAGAGCGACACATAGCGCTCGGCCTGTTCGAACAGGCGCGACCGGATCGACATCAATGTCTGCGAGCCGCAGGCAGAAACCAGCGCGGCATGGAATTCCGCGTGTTCCCTGCTCCAAGCTTCGTTGATGGCGTCGGGATTTTCAGGATCGATCTTCGTTTGCCGGGACAGCCGATGGAACACGCCAAGGAGGTTGGCCTCCCATTCCACGCCGCCTTTCTCCAGCGACCAGCGCAGCGCAATGGACTCGATCTCGATGCGGGTATGCATCAGATCGAGCAGATTCTCGCGAGACACTTCAGAAACACGAAACCCCTTGTTCTGCTCAAGCTCGACGAGCCCCTCGGCTTCAAGCCGCATCAAGGCTTCGCGCAGCGGACTGAAACCCATGCCGTAGCGCTCACGCAGCGCTTCGACGCGCAGCCGCTCGTTGGGCATGAGCCGACAGGCAATGATGTCTGAGCGAAGCTGGCTCAAAGCGGACGCATTCAATGTCTGGACAGCGGCGGATTTAGCTAGTCGCGGCGGCATCGAACCTCCCGGAAATATCGCCCCTATCGGGGCAATGGCAATCGAATACACGACGCTTTTTCTAGGATCAACAGATTTTCGAAAATATATTGACGGACCGAAACTTTCAATGGCACGATGCGGGGAAGCCGGCCATTCCCCGCGCCGCCATGGAGATTTTGCGATGCGTTCACGGTTTCGGTTGATCGCAGGACTATTGAGCGCCAGTTATTGAGCGCTATTATTGAGCGCTCTGCGCTCGCTGCGGCGCTGCCGGACGCGGCCGCCGCGCAAAGTGCCGCGGCGCCGACAAAGGTGGTGTTCTCGCTCGACTTCATTCCGTTGGGGCGGCATGCGCCGTGGTATGCGGCGCTGGCCGAGGGCTACTACAAGGACGAGGGCCTCGACGTCTCCATCATCCCCGCGCAAGGCACGGCGCAGGTGATTCAAGCCGTGGAGTCGGGCACCGCGAATATCGGCTTCGTCGACGTCCCGAGCGTCGTGATCGCGCGCGGTAATGGCTCGAAACTTAAAATGGTGGCGGTGAATTACGAGAAGGCGCCTTACGCCGTCTTCAGCCTCGCCAATGGCGCAAACGTCACCGAGCCGAAGCAGTTGGAAGGCCTCAATCTCGGCAGCGGCGCCGGCAGCTTCACGCCGAAAATCATCCAGGGCTTTATGAGTTCAGAAGGGGCTCGATCCTAGCAAGCTCACCATCAGCAATGTCGCGCCGCCGGCGCGGGCGTCGACGCTGCTGTCGGGGCAAATTCCGGCGATCGAATTCTTCGTCATGGCGAAGCCCGGCCTTGAAGCCGGCGCGAAGGCATCAAACACCGAATTGCGAACGCTTCTTCTCGCCGATCATGGCCTCGAGCTTTACGGCAACGGCATCGCTGCGACCGAGGACTATATCGCCAAGAATCCCGACGTGCTCAAACGCTTCGTCCGCGCCTCGCTGAAGGGCTGGAAATTCGCCCTCGCCAATCCGCAAAAGGCCGCGGCCGACGAAATCGAATCTGTACCGACGCTGAAACCCGAAGGGATCGTCGCAGAGATCGGCGTGGTCAGCGACCTCGCGGTGACTACGGATACCAAGAAAAGCGGTCTGGGCTGGTTCGACCCGGCGAAGATGAAGGCCAATGTCGACTTCGTCACCAAATATATCGGCATCAACGGCACGCCGCCCGCGCCGACGGACATCTATGCCACCGGATTCCTGCCGGCCTCGCCCGTGATGCCTTGAGGGGAACGTCGACCATTGCCGATACCGGTGCGGTGGCACGGTCCGGATCTGTTCCGTTCGGCCGTTTCAAGGACGTCCACCAATCCTTTCTGCAGCCGGGGCGAGTCCCGCTCGTCGCCATTGAAAATATTACGTTCGATCTTAAAGCCGCTCATCTGGTGACCCTTCTCGGGCCGAGCGGCTGCGGAAAGACGACCTTCCTGAAGATCGTCGGTGGGCTCATGTCGGCATCGGGCGGCACAATTCAAATCAACGGCCGCGACGTGCACGAGCCGCAGCCTGATTTCGGCGTCGTTTTCCAGCAGGCGAACCTGATGCCGTGGCGCTCCGTGCTCGCCAATGTTCTATTCCCGATGGAAATCTTAGGCCGATGCGACGCCGCGGCGGCTCGCGCGGCGAAAGATCTGCTCGCCCTCGTCGGCCTTGAAGGTTTCGAACAATCCTACCCCTCGCAGCTCTCCGGCGGCATGCAGCAACGTGTCGCTTTGTGCCGCGCCCTGATCCACAAGCCGAAACTCCTGCTGATGGACGAGCCCTTTGGCGCGCTCGACGAGCTCACGCGCATGGAAATGCAGGATCTGCTGCTCGACATTCGGAGCAAGACCGGCGCCA
Source organism: uncultured Alphaproteobacteria bacterium (assembly GCA_963761595.1). GTDB lineage: Bacteria > Pseudomonadota > Alphaproteobacteria > Rhizobiales > Xanthobacteraceae > BOG-931. The sequence goes on along the minus strand of CAVXHE010000008.1, from coordinate 501,922 downwards.
CCGTGATGTTCGTGACCCACAGCATCAGCGAGGCCGTGTACATCTCCGATTTCATCGCCGTATTCAGCAAGCGGCCGTCGGTCATCGCCGATTATATCGAGGTCGGCCTGCCCTACCCGCGCTGTTCGGAAATGCGATATCTCCCCGAATTCACCGCGATCGAGCACAGAGCCGGACGCGCGCTCGGAATCACGCGATGATCGGGCAGAACATCAAGAACGCCGTCTATCCGCTGCTCGGCGTCGCCGCCATTCTCCTCGTGTGGCAATTCTACACCCACGCTTTTGCGATCAATCGTATCGTGCTGCCCAGTCCGCTCGACATCATCGATGCGTCCATCGTCAATTGGAAGGTGTTGCTGCTCGAAAGCTGGCCAACTTTTCTTGAAAGCGTTTTTGGATTCTTATTGGCCGTTGTGATTGGCATTCCATTCGCGGTTTGCGTCGCCAGCTCTCGCGTCCTCAACCTGACGCTTTATCCGATCCTGATCGCGACGCAGTCGATTCCAAAAGTCGCCATCGCACCCATCATCCTGGTTTGGTTCGGCTTAGGTTTGCAATCGAAGCTCGTGATCGCGTTTCTGGTCGCGTTCTTTCCGATCGTGGTCGATACGGCTGCGGGAATACGGGCAACGCCTCCCGGACTTCTGGAACTGGCGCGCTCGCTGCGGGCGTCACCGCTTCAGATCTTTCTCAAGATCCAGTTCCCCGCGGCTTTGCCGTTCATCTTCGCCGGCGCCAAAGTCGCGGTGACGCTGGCGGTGATCGGCGCCGTCATCGGCGAATTCGTCGGCTCGATCAACGGCCTGGGCAATCTTCTGCTGACGGCTAATTCACAGCTCGACAGTCCGCTCGCCTGGGCGGCGCTGATCTGGCTGAGCGCGCTCGGTATCTTGCTGTTTGCGGCCGTCGTCGCCGCCGAGCGAATGGTCATGCCGTGGACGGACGCCGCGCGCCATTGAATTTTTTCGAGGCCTGCACCGTCAGCTCGCCGCCGCGCTGACCGGTTGCGTCATCCCGGAAATCGTCGTGTCGGGAAAAAGCTCCTTGAGCCGCGGATAGACTTCGCGCGCGAACATGCGGATGCCGTGCACGGTGTCGTCGTGTTCGAGGAAACCGGCCTGCCCCATGATGAGCAGATTGCCGTAGCCGCCGACATGGTGCCAATGCTTCTTGATCTGCGCGAAGACCTGATCGGGCGTACCGGCGAACATCGTGCCGGCTTCGATCGGCGCCATCGACCGTGGATTGCTTGGTGCCGAAAGCGCTGACGACATTATGCGCGCCGCTTGGCCAGTTGCACGTTCATGGCGACCGGCACATAGCCCGGCGGATTGGAGAAGTGCAGCGGCACTTTGTTGGCAGTGACGTACCACAGCAATTTCTCGGCGCCGGCCCGCGCCCGCGCCTCGGTGTCGCCGACATAGATCAGCGCCGCATAGGCCAGGCGGTCGATCGGCACGTCCTGACCGCGTCCGGCCTCGCGCCAGCCGCGGCGATAGGAATCGTAAATGCGCTTGGTGGTGTCGAAGCCGGTGAGGAATGTCGCCTGGACGTAGCCGTGCGCGCCGACTTGCGCGGCGCCGCCCGGGCTCGTCGAGCTCACCCAGATCGGCGGATGCGGCTGTTGGATCGGGCGCGGCCAGATATTGATCGCGCGATGGTGGAAGAAGCGGCCCTCGTGGCTGAACGGCCCGTCGTGATGGGTCCAGCATTTGACGATGAGATCGAGCGCCTCCCAATGGCGCTCGTTCATCCGCACCGGATTGCTGTTGGCCGGCAAAACCTCGTAGGGCACGCCGCGCACGAAGCCGGCCTCGAGCCGGCCGTGCGAGAGCACGTCGACCATCGCCATCTCTTCGGCGACGCGCACCGGCTGGCGGCGATTGGCGATCGGATTGCCGAGGATCAAGAGCCGCGCCTTCTTGCTCAAGCGCGCCAGCGCCGCCAGCATCAAGGGCGCGGCCGGATCGACACAGGTCGCCGTCTGATGATGCTCGTTAAGCATGATCTCGACGCCTTCCTCCTCGGCAATCAGCCATTCGTCGATATAGCGGTCATAGAGCGCCGCGCCTTTGACGGGATCGTAGATGCGATTGGGCAGCGACACCCGGATCGACGGGTAGCTGTCGGCCGGCGGCAGATAGGGATAGGCGTTCTCGCTGAAATGCCACGCTCTCATCTCATTCTCCCAAAAATCTCGAGGACTGCCGCCGTGAAAGCCGCCGGCTGTTCGAGCTGCGGTGCGTGGCCGGCGGCCTTGATGGTCTGTGTGCTCGCATTCGGCAGCAAACGCGCATAAGCGTCGAGATAGTTTTGCGACACCAGGCCGTCGCTCTCGCCACGGATGAAAAGGGCCGGCGCGCTGATGCGATGCAGCCGGCGCTTGAGCTTCGGATTGTGCATCCACGGCTCCCAGGTCAGAAGCGCCAGCGTCTCGCGGGCGCGGAACATGGCGGTGAGCTCGTCGTCCGACATTTTCGCTGTGTCGGGCTTCATCTTTTCGGGATCATGAAAGGTGAGCTTGAGCACATCCTGCTGCGGCATGGCGAAGATGTCCGGAATATCGAGCTTGTCGGACGGGCCGACCTTGATGCCGACCGGACCGACCAGAACGATGCGGGAGAAGCGCTCCGGCGCCTTGGTCGCCATTTCGGCGGCGATCCAGCCGCCGATCGAGCAGCCGACCAGATCGACGCGGTCGAATTTCAGAACGTCCATCAATTCGAGATAGAGATGGGCGATGTCGTCCATGCTATCGAGCCAGTCGGGCAGGCTCGATGTGCCGAAGCCGGGATGCGAGGGCACAACGAGTCTGCGGCTTGCGGAGAACGGCGCAACGAACGGTTGCCGCTCATTGAACCCGCCGCCGCCGTGGAGAAACAGGATCGGGCGTCCGGAGCCTCGTCCCGAATCGAAAAGCTCAAGTTCGACGTCCGCCACTTTGGCCTTGGTTGCCGGCACGCGCAGCCCTCCCCCGGCGACGCCTTTTGTTATGAAACTGGCGGCCGCCCTCTTGTCGACGGTTACATAACGACGCGGCGAAGTGAACGCCGCCGCCGGAATAGCTGGACTGCACCAAACCTCACACGCCAAAGCCTCACACGCTCAGATAATTGCGCAGCACGAATTCATTGCCCTCGAGCTCCGCCGAACTGCCGGTAAAGCAGATCTCACCCTTGTTCATGACGTGGTGCCGGTCGCCGACCGCGAGGGCCGCCGCAAATTCTGCTCCACCAGAAGGATGGCAAGCCCCTCGTGTTTGAGCCGCGCCAGCACTTCGACGATCTGCTGCACGATCATCGGCGCCAATCCCTCCGACGGCTCGTCGAGCAGCAGCAGAGCGGGATTGAGCATCAGCGCGCGCGCGATCGACAGCATCTGCTGCTCGCCGCCGGAGAGCTGAAAGCCGAGATTGCGCTCGCGCGCCCGCAGGACGGGAAACAGCTCGAAGATGCGCGGCAGCGTCCAATAGCTCGCCTGTTGCCGTGCCGATCGCGCAAAGACGGTCAGGTTCTCGCGCACGGTCAGGCTCGGGAAAATGCCGCGCTCCTGCGGCACGAAGCCGAAGCCGAGCCGCGCCACCGCGTAAGGCGGCAGCCCTGAAATGTCGCGGTCGTTGTAGCGGATGCGGCCTGGCCGCGGCTGCAGATAGCCCATGACGGTCAGAATGGTCGTCGTCTTGCCGGCGCCGTTGCGGCCGAGCAGGCACACGACTTCGCCCGGCCGCACCGAAAACGAGACGCCGTGCAGGATGTGGCTGTCGCCGTAATAGGCATTGATGTTCTCGAGCTCGAGCATCAGTGCGCCATCCCGAGATAGACTTCGCGCACCCGCGCATTGGCCTGAATGTCCGCGGGCGTGCCCGTCGCCAGCACCTTGCCGTAGTACAGCACGGTGATGCGGTCGGCGACCGAGAACACCACCTTCATGTCGTGCTCGATCATCAGGATCGACAAAGTGCGCGGCAGCGTGGCGATCAGATCGATCATGCGCGCGGTTTCGGTCGGCGACATGCCCGACGTCGGCTCGTCCAGCAGCAGGAGCTCGGGCTCGCCGGCGAGCGCCACGCCGATCTCGAGCTGGCGCTGCTCGCCATAGGACAGTTTGCGCGTCAGGCGCGCGCCGTCGGTGTCGAGATGAACCTGCGCCATCAGGTCTTCCGCGCGCGCGGACAAGGCTGTGTTGCGGCCGACCGGCGTGAAGAAATCGAGCGGATGGCCGCGATGAACTTCCAAAGCAAGCCGGATATTTTCGATGACGCTGAGATTCTGGAACAGATTGTTGCGCTGAAAGGTGCGCGCCACGCCCATGCGGCTGATGCGGTCCGGCGACAAGCCGGTGATGTCGCTGCCTTTGAGGAGAATACGCCCCGAGCTCGGCCGCAGCTGGCCGCCGATCTGATTGACCAGGCTGGTCTTGCCGGCGCCGTTCGGGCCGATGATGACGTGCCGCTCGCCCGGTGCGATGTCGAGGCAGACGTCGTCGGTCACGACCAGGCTGCCGAACGCCTTGTTGAGATGATCGAGGCGGAGCACGCTCATTTGCCGCGCCCTCCGCCACTCGACCTTCTGCAGTGTGCCCCACAGCCCGCCGGGGAAGAACATGACGCAGCAGATGAAGGTGACGCCGATGATGGAGAGCCAGTGCTCGCTGTAGGAGCTCGCGACGTTCTTCATCAGAAGGAATACGGCGGCGCCGATGGCCGGCCCGATCAGCGTGCCGGCGCCGCCGAGCATGGTCATGATCAAAATGTCGCCGGAGGAGGTCCAGTACACCGCGTCAGACGAAATGAAGCCGTTGAAGATGGCATAGAGCCCGCCGGCAAGACCGGCGATCGCGCCGGCGATGGTGAAGGAGATCAGCTTATAGGCGCGCGTCGGATAGCCGATCGCCAGCATGCGCTGCTCGTTCTCGCGGATGCCGACAAAGGCATGGCCGAGCGGCGAGTTGAGAAGCCGGCGCAGGCCCCAATAGGTGAGCGCAAAGAAGCTCAGCGCCATGAAATACATGACCAGCGACTTCGACAGGCTGAAGCCGAAAAAGCCCGGCTGTTCGGCGATCGCCATGCCGTCGGAGCCGCCGGTGACGTCGCGCCATTTCAGCGCCACCGAGAATACAAGCTGCGAGAAGGCAAGCGTCAGCATCAGAAACGGAATGCCGCCGGTGCGCACGCAAAAAAAGCCGATCAAGGCCGCGCCGGCGCCGGCGATGACGACGCCGGCGGCGACGCCGAGCCAGGCATTGAGCCCGAACTGCACGCCGAGGACGGCGACCGCATAGGCGCCCAAGCCGAAAAAGGCGGCGTGGCCGAGCGACATCAGGCCGGTGAAGCCGAGCAGGAGATCGAGGCTCATGGCGAAAATCGCGAAGATGAAAATCTCCGCCACCAGCGCGCGGGGATAGTCGCCCAGGAGGAACGGCAGCACGGCGAGCGCGGCCAGCACCACAAGCCCCGCGGCGCGCGTCTGTGTCGTCGCCGGCGCGGCTTGTCGTCGCGACCGCCGGCGCGATCGCGACATCGGAATATTTGATGCCGAACAGGCCTTGCGGCCGGATCAAGAGCACCGCGGTCATGGCGAGATAAATCAGAAACAGCGCGATGCTCTGGAAATAGGCCTTGCCGAACGTATCGGCGATCCCGATCAGAAGGCTGCCGGCGAAAGCGCCGCGCAGGCTGCCCATGCCGCCGATGACGATGACGATGAAGGCCGGAATGAGAATTTCCGAATCCATTCCGGGATAGAGGCCGAGCACCGGCGCCGCAGCGATGCCGCCCAAAGCCGCGAGCGCCACGCCGAAACCGAAAATGCCGGTGAACAGCACCGGCACATTGGCGCCAAGCCCCGCCGCCATCACCGCGTTATCGACGCCGGCCCGCACCATGGCGCCGATCCGGCTCCGCTCCAGAAACAGCCAGAGCAAAAGCGCGATGGCAAAGCCGAAGCCGATCAGAAACAGCCGGTAGGCCGAGAACACGCCAGCGCCGATATGCACGACGCCTTGCAGCGCTTGCGGCGCCGGCAGACGCAGCACCATGCGGCCCCACACCGTCTGCACCAGATCGAGGAAGACGAAGGTGAAGCCGAAGGTCAGCAGGACCTGATCCATATGGCCGCGCCGATAAAGCGGCCGCAGGAACAGAAGCTCCATCAATACGCCGAGCCCGATCACCGGGATCGGCGCCAGAATGAGCGCCAGCCAGAAACTGCCGGTAGCCTGAAAGATCGTGAGCCCAAAGAACGCGCCCAGCATGAAGAACGAGCCGTGCGCCAGGCTGACGACGTTCATCAGGCCGAAAATCAGCGAAAGGCCGGCCGCCATGAGAAACAGCAGGACGCCGTAGACCAGCCCGTTCAGAAGCTGGGCGACAAACAAATCCATATATTTCTCTGCCGGTCGTTCACCGCGACGCGGTCACGCTTGTCAGTAGATCTTCTTGCCCGGATCCTGGACGTCCTTGGAGGTGGAAAGGACCTTGGTCGAAATGCCGTCGCCCTTCTCGATCACCTGGCAGATATAGATGTTCTGTATAGGATTATGCGTCGCCGGATCCATGCGGAACGGTCCGCGCGGCGCATTGAACTGCACTTTGGTCATCGCGTCGGCGAGCTTGTCTTTATCCGACGCGTCGCCGCCCGTCATTTTCAGCGCCTCGGCGAGCGCCCTGGCGCTGACATAGCCATAGTCGGCAAACAGGTCCGGCGAATATTTGTATTTCGCCTTGAAGCTTGCGGCGAATTCTTTGCTCTCCGGATTGTCGATCGTGTCGGTATAAGTGAGCGCGGAAATGACGCCGATGGCGGATTTGCCGAGCGCGCTCACCGTCTGCGAGTTGATGATGGTGAAGCCGGTCAGCGGCATTTTCTCTTTGAGGCCGAACTCGGAATATTGCTGGATGAACCGCGCCGCGTCGGCGCCCGGCATGAAATCGTAGGTGACCGGAGGGTTGATCGACTTGATGTCGGTCAGATAGGCGCTGAAATCCGTGGTGCCGAGCGGCGGCCAGATTTCCTTGAGCACCTTGCCGCCTTTGGCGGCATAGGGTCCCTTAAACTGATTCATGACATCGTGGCCGCCGGCATAATCGGACGCCGTGAGCACGATCTCCTTGCCGATATTGTCGTAGACATAGTTCGCCATCGGGGTGGAGAGCTGATAGGTCGAGATCGAGGTGCGGAACAGATAGGGATAGCGGTCCCAGGTGATGGCGTCGGTGCCGGCGCCGGACACGATGTAGAACGCTTTTTGCTGCTTCATGTAATTGAGGACCGCGAGCGCGACATTGCTCGCCTGAATCCCCATCACCAGATCGACATTGTCGCTCTCGACGAGCTTTTTCGCCTTTTGCAGGCCGATCTGCGGATTGAACTGATCGTCTTCCTTGATGAGCTCGATCTTGCGGCCGGCAACCGTCCAATTGATGCTGTCGAAATAAAGCGACAGCCCATTGAGGTTGGCTTCGCCGGCATAGGCGAGACCGCCGGTATAGGTATTGATGTTGCCGATGCGGATCGGCGCGCTGCCTTGGGCGAGAACATGCGGCGCCGCGAGGCCGGTTGCCAGCACTGCTCCCGCGCCGGCCGAACTCTTGATGAATGTGCGTCGAGACACTCCGCCGGCCACTCCGCCCTTGCGCGGACTTTGTTTTTTCATTGTCGCTCTCCCTAGCCGCCATCACACTAACATGCGGCAGCCGCCGCCATACTAAGCGTTACCGGATAGAGGTCGCTAGAGGAGATTTAGCAAGGTCGACCGCTTTGATTTGCAGAGCCATTTGCAAAGCATGGCGTTGCGGCGGCGCCCCGCGCTCGATAATGGAATGAAAGAGAGGAACGCCTTGCCGGCACTGTCGATATGCGCCGCCGCAACGGTGAGTTGAATAGAAACAAGCGCGCAAAGCGCACATCGGTCGGGCGGTGCCATCATGTCTCGGGAAATGACTTTGGAATTCGGCGTTTTCGATCATCTTGACCGCAATGATTTGCCGCTCCGTGATTTCTACGAAGAGCGGCTGCGGGTCATCGAGGCTTTCGATCATTCGGGCTTTTATGCCTATCACGTCGCCGAGCATCACTTCACGCCGCTCGGCATGGCGCCGTCGCCGAGCGTGTTTCTCTCGGCGATCGGACAGCGCACCAGGCGGCTCCGCTTCGGCACGTTCGTCTATGCGCTGCCGGTCCATCATCCGCTCCGGGTGCTGGAGGAAATCTGCATGCTCGATCATATGAGCGGCGGGCGTCTCGAGATCGGTTTCGGGCGCGGCTCGGTGCCGTTCGAGATTTCCTATTACGGCCAGAACGCGGACGAGCGGCAGGAGATCTACGCCGAGCGACTCGAGCTCATCCTCAAGGCGTTCACGGTCGACACCCTGACCTGGAACGGCCGCTACGACCGGTTCGAGAACGTGCCGATGGAGCTTGCGCCCTACCAGAAGCCGCATCCGCCGCTGTGGTACGGCGCGCATTCGCCGGACAGCGCCGAGCGCGCCGCGCGCAAGGGCCTCAACATTGTCACCAACGACATGCCGGGCAACACCCGCGCCATCGTCGATCGCTACCGGCAGGTCTGGGGCGAGGTGCAAGGGGCGCAAGGGGAGCAAACCGGAACGGCAGTGCTGCCGAAAATGGGCATGGTGCGCTTCATCGTGGTCGCCGACACCGATGCCGAAGCAATGAACATCGCGCGCCGTGCCTATTTGCGCTGGCGGGCGAGCTTCGTCTATTTGTCAGAAATGAACGGCAGGCAGATGCAATCGCCGCTGCGCGCCGACAGCTTCGACACGCTCATCGTGCAGGGCCAGGCGATTGCGGGCTCGCCCGAAACGGTGCGCGCCTTTCTGGCGACGCAGATCGAGGATTGCGGCGTGAATTATATCGTCGGGCAATTCTGTTTCGGCGATCTTGCGCTCGAAGAAATGCTGCACTCCGTCGGTCTGTTTTCGGCGCATGTCATGCCGGCGCTGCGGAAGAAATCTGGCGTATAAGCGGCCATGTATAAGCAACCATGTATAAGCAACCATGTATAAGCAACTATGACCGAATCACGGGCGCTTCGTCTGGTACGAGTTGATGACGACTGACTTGAAGGCCGCAACGGCCTTCTACGCCAAGGTCGTCGGCTGGGGCATGCGCGATACCGCGATGTCCGGAATGTCCTACACGCTCCTGACCGTCGCCGAGGCATCGGTCGGCGGTTTGATGCAATTGCAGGAGGACGCGCAGCGAATGGGGGCAGAGCCGCGCTGGCTCGGCTATGTCGCCGTCAACGACGTCGATGCGGCCGCGCACCGGATCCGGAAACTTGGCGGGGCCGTTCACGTTCCGCCCCATGACATCCCCGACATCGGCCGCTTCTCGGTCGTCGCCGATCCGCAGACCGCGACGTTTGCTTTGATTAAATGGCTGAAGCCTGGCCAGGCGGAGCCTGACGAATTGGACAAACCCGGTCGCGTCGGCTGGCATGAGCTCCTCGCCGCCAACGGCGAGCAGGCGTTTGCCTGTTACGCTGAGCTTTTTGGTTGGCGGAAAGCGGAGACTGAAATCGAACCTGAGAGCACCTACCAGCCGTTCGCCGTTGGAACGCCGACGATCGGCGGCATGTTCACCAAGCCGGCAATGGTGCCGATGCCGTTCTGGCTTTACTACTTCAACACCGGCGATATCGGCGCAGCCGTCGAGCAGGTGAAGGCTCTCGGCGGCAAGGTTCTCGAAGGCCCCGTCGAAGTCCCGGGCGGCAGCCGAGTTGCACGCTGCGAGGATCCCCAGGGCGCCATGTTCGCGCTGATCGAGAAACGAAAGGACAAAGCCATAGGCTACTTCGCGCGCGGCGCTTCGCCGCCCGGCGCGGGCGGCCGGCGCTGGTCTTGGTAATCAGCGCGACGATTTCGATTTCACGCCGCGGCCCAGCGCGAATTGGCCGACCGGACCTTCGACGTGAAACTCGAGCCCGGTCATTTTCGCGAACAGATCGATGTTGGTGGTGCCGATGGCGCAGCCGCCGAGTCCCATATCCGTCGCCATCATGTAGAGCGTTTGGATCAATACGCCGGTGTCTTTCAGAATCAGCGCATAGGCGATCGAACTGTATTTCCACGACACCCTGGAAAAGCGCGCGGCAATCGTGATCAGAATTTGCGGCACGGCCGACGCGCCCATGGCGAATTCGGCGCCCTTCAACAACGCTTCGAATTCCAGTTCACCGACATCGATGCGCACCAGCGTGTGGCCGCCGGCGTCGTAGTGATAGAAGCCGCGCGGCAGGCCTTCACACTTGTCGACGGCAAGGTAAAGCTCGAGCTCGTAGCTCGCGCCACCCGACGGATACGGCCTGATCGTATGCGTGAGCGTCGGCCCGCCGCCGGCAGGATCAGCATCGGGATCGAGCGGCGTTTCCACCGTCGAATAGACGCGGGCCGCGGCATCGAGAAACCGCGACAATTCGGCGAGCGCGATCGGGGCCCGATCGTCGAAGTCGCGCGTCGAATGACGTTCGTTGAGAATCTTTGCGGCCGGAGAAATCTCTTGCGCAGGCGCGGTTGAGAAAGCACGCAGATCGATCTTCGTCCCCGGCCAAGCCGGGCGTACCGCCGGCTGCTCCGGCACAAGGTCCGCGTAGGAATATTGGCCGCCCACCGGATTAGCGTGGCGGCCCTCGGTGCTGCGCGCATGGAAGAGAAGATCGTGAAAGTCCCAGAGGACGAGATTGCCGTCGCCTTCCGTCGGCCGCAGCCCTTGGTCATTGGCGGCGACCTTGAAGAGGATCTGGCAACCCACAAGGAGCGCCAGAAGCTCGATGCCGGCCAAGCCGGCCTGACGGTGGAGCGCTTTGACTTTTTGCGGCGTGGCGAGCGTCGCCAGCATGGCGGCGATCTTCGGATCGCGGATTTTGAATAAAGCGCCAGCGCGCGGCGATTCCAGAACCAGTTCGTCAGCACGGCGCCGCATATAGGCAAATCGCGACAGAACGACCGCCTCGCTATCGCGCAATTTCGGGATTTGCGGCCAATAATCCGGAAGCTGCGGCTCGATGACGACTTGGTCCGCGCCGCCGCGCGAGCGCCCCAGCCGGTATTCCACAAGGCCCCGCGCGGCCAGGCGCCGGACCAATAAATCAATCTCCTTGTCGACGCTTCGGCTTGGCGAAGCGAACGACGTCAACGCTAGGCCCATGCGCAAATCTTCAGCGCGTTGCGCTGCGCTGGCGCTGAATTTTCCCAAGCCGGCGGAAAAATCGTCGACGGTGACGACCATCTCTCCGCCCGGGCGCGCTTGGAGCGAGACGTGACCGAGAAGCCTTACGGAAAGTCCTTCCGGCGCCGCCCGTCGCTTCTTCTTTGTGACGCGAGCGCGCAAGACGAGACCACCTCACGTATGGGGATGCATCGGATTGAGGCCGGTCTCCGCGACCGGCCGGTCGAGCAAGCCGAGCTTGACCGGAACGTCGTAGAGCCGGCCTGGCGCAAAGCGGCGATAGAAATGCCGCATGCCGGGAACGATCACGCGGACGACCGGCACCTCGATATCGGGACGCGTCTGATCGAGGACCAGGAAATCGAGGCCGGCGCGTGCGGCGATATCCACGCAGGCTAACACCTGCTCGCGCGTGTCAAGACTGACGAACTTCGCGCCAAGGCCCGCAGCGAGCTTACCAGGACCGCTCGGCAGCAGGTAGGGATGGTCCCGCAGACGAAATGGGCCGGACTCGTCCTCCCCCGACGTGGCGCGCGCCCCGAGCAACCCGATGGACAGAAACTGATTCAGCTCGGTCAGCGAGCGCAACATTGCGATGCGCGCATCGAAGTGCGAGCCTGAGCCGTATTCGACGAATTCGACGCCGTCTTTGTCCGAATGCGACATCGCCACAAAGCTCGGAACGCCGAGATCACTGGTGATGTCGATCGCCCACACCCGGCGTCCGGTGTCGGCGAGCTGGTCCTTGAGATCGCGCACGTAGGGATCGTCGAACTGCGCGAGATCCACTTCCGGCCGCTTCACGCGGTTGTACCACCAGATGGCGTATGAATCGCGCTCCACGAGCTCAAGGAAGCCTTGGACGATGGCTTCCTCGTGCGTATTGCCTGCCGCACAGCCATTGGAATCGGCAAAGATCATCTGCTCGGGTGAAGGACCGCCCCGATAGAAGAAATACAACATGCTGGTCGGCAGATATTTGAAGCGCTGGTCGCGCAGCGACCAGACCGGAGACCATTCCATCTCGGCCGACCGGTCGAACGGCGGCGGTATCGGCGTCCCGTGGTGGTCATGATCGTGGTCGTGGTCGTGTCGTGTCGTGGTCGTGGTCGTGATCATGCGGCGGCCGACGCAGTGCCCCGTGAGCCTTCCGATATTGCGCATCGCTGAACAAGAGAGCGTCGTTTGGAAGAATGGCTTCACCCGGCGCGAAATCGGTGAACCGCCGCGTCACCCTGATTTCGTCGCCCTGATAAATTCCGGAATAGCGCTCGATCGCTTCCATCAGCGCGCTGGCTTCGCCCTGCTCGGCGGTGCTGCCCTTGCCGAAGCTGCCGCCGCTTAAGCCGGCGCGCAATTCGTCGACCGATTCGGCGGGCCCGGAGAAATTGTGTCCGGCGTAATAGTTAGTGTTGAGCGGCAGATCGACGTCGATTCGTTCGAGCTTGGTGACCACGCCGGTCAGCGCACTCACATGCTTTTTGTTGCGCGCGACCGTGGCCCCTGACGTCACCGAGCGGTATCCACCGCTGGTCATGATCAGCTTCTTGCCGGCTTGAAGCTCGATCGGTGCCGGCGCGCGGCGCGGGTCGCGCAACTTCTTCCGGCCGCACACCGGGCATTGCGGGCGGTGCGTGACGTAATGCTTGACAATGCTTGAGCCCAAGAGGTCGAGGCTGACGATATGGTCGCGCAACTCGGTGCGGAAATCGGTGGCGATGGCCTTGGCGATTTCGGTGGCCGCGAGCGCCGTGCCGCCCTGCCCGAGCGCCTCTTTGGCGAGGGGCGACGCCACAACGCGGCGTGCGTGCCTGCGATCAAGCAGCGCCTTGACCTCGCGATTTCGTTCCATGCGGTCGGCGAGACAGGCCCAGCAAGCACTTTTGCCCGGCAAAAATACCGGCCCGACCAGAGGGAAAATTCCGGACGGCTGAACGAGCAGCCAGGGCGTTTTGTCAGACAGGTGCTTCCGGTTCAATTCAGCCAAACGCGCTTCGAGATAATCGTTCACCACGACGACTGTGAGATCGGCCTTGCCGGCGACGACGCGCACGCCGAGCTTCCCCAGCGCGGCTGAAAGCTCCTTCGCACCCTTTGCCTCGATCGCTTCAATGCGTACGCGGCATTTCTTGAGATTTTCTTCGGCGATCGCGGGCGGGATACCGAGGCTCGCCCAGTAAGCGGCGGCGGCGCCCGCCGCTGAACGCAGTTTCGGGATGACATAGCCGCGGTCGATCAGGCGCTTGAATGCCTCGTTGATGACGTCCGCCGGATATTTCTTTCCAAGCTCGCGCGCGATCTGCCCCAGGCTTTTTCCGGCGCCGATGGCGTCCGCGACCGCGCAGTAGAGTTCGCCGTGCAAAAAAAACTTCCGGTCTTCGGAATAGAGGCAGACGATGTCCGGCGGCAGCACATAGACCGAGAAATGCGGCGCGAATTGCGCGACGTCTTTGCCGCCGAATTGCGGAGAGCCTTTACCGCCTGGTCCTGTCACCAAGCCGGAACGCGGGGCCCGAGGCTTCTTGCCGCCAGTGTGGATCGCCATTGTCGGGCAAATATTCTTGGGGGTTGCGAGAGCGCCGCATAGCTAATGCATCGACGCTTGCCGTTACGATGAGCCGATTATCCGGCCACCGTCGGTGGTGAATGAATCCGAACTAAGTATGACTACAACAGACGACACAGGTCCGGCCGGGTCAAGCAAGGCCCGGCCATGACACCTGTGTCTATTGACGTCGTCGGAAAGCGCTTCCGTCTTAGCAGGCGTGGCAACCGCCTCTCGACCAACACCATGGGCAGCCACCACAGCCACCGCAACCGCCGCAGCCTCGCCAGCCGCAGCGGCAACCGCCGCACCGGCAGCCGCCACATCGGCAACCCCAGGCGAGCTTGTCGCCCGCCTTGGATGTCGCGGCGTTTTCCTTGTCGAACACATAGAAGGTCGACAGGCTGACGTCGGAGATCTCTTCCTCGCCGAGGAAGAGCTGATGTTGGGTCGCGGCGTTCTGCGCCGGCACATCCGCCGCCGCTCCGCCTGTTGCCGCAGACGCCCCACCGGCCATAGCAAATGACACACCGGCGATTCCCAGAACGGGGATGGCCTTACTCCGGCGGTTTCGCTTTGAAGGTTGTTTCGCACGCGCCATTTAGAGTCCTCCCATACCTGTGGGCATGTTGCTCGATAGATCGAATGCGCGTCGCTATTGTACGCTTGGCATGCATTGCCAAGCAAGCGACGACTAGCCGAGAACGACATTAATTCAATTACATATCGGCAATGTAACACCGTCGTACCATCACTTGTTCCTTTAAGTTGTCTTTTTCAATTCGAGACGATTACCGCAATGCCAATAGTGGATGAAGGAAACGGCAACATCATACCGAAAAAAACATATCGCGGTGCAATAGAATTCTATACGAGGACCAATCGCATCAGTTCGTTGTGACTCGTAATGCCGAGCCGCGTATAGGCGCGCTTGCGGTAGGTTAGTACAGTATTGACGCTGATGCCGAGAACGAGTGCGATCGCTTCGGAGCTCTTCCCCTGCATAATGCCGACGCACACGTCCAATTCGCGCCGCGCCAATTGTGGCATGATTTGGCGCAGACGCCGGGCGAGAACATCCGCTTCGCTGCCTTGGTCCTCGAAACCCGCTGCGCATCATGCTTGGCAAGCAGCGCAAACATCATGTTGGCGCATTCGAGACCGAGGCGAAATCGGTCACGACGAACCGGCCGCGTTGTGCACTGCGATAGAGATTAAGCCGGATGGTCTCGTCGCCGTGGTGCCGGATGATCGAAAAGCGATCGACGAGATCGACCGAAGAATAGCAGTCGCGCCGATAGGCATCGTGATCGATGTCCTGGCAAAATACGCGGACGGCCATTTCGTAACTGGGCGAAGCGTTGCGGCTGCAGATGCGATTCGCCGGATCGTGGTTCCAGTAGTGCTTGAGGTACTTTTCCGCGATCGCCCGGGCGATCGGCCGCGATCCGCGGTTGATCGCGAACAATAATCGCGCCGGCGTCCGCCCCGAACTGGCAAAGGCCGTGAGATGCTCGCAGGCCGTCGCTTCCCGCGCGATCCGGAAAAACGACGCCTCGAAACTCGGCGAGCCGATTTTCGCGATCAAGTCGCCAATCTGGCGGTTGATCGGGTTCTTCCCGTGGCGGCCGTTTTCAAGAACGTAGGTTTCCATGAATTTAGGCTTCTATCCGGCGTTTATTGCGTGCCGAGGCGGTACGGCGGCCGTCACCACCGCATGTGACAGCCGAATTTTCCGTTCCGGTGTCATCTTACGCGGGACTTGGTTCCGGGACCAGCCGGCCGTGCGCAAGGTTCGGCACGGCTCGCTGGCTATTGCCGCCAAGACCGAGGCGGCAAAATCAGGGTGCAAATAGGGAGAGTCGCATGCTCTGCAAAAAGCTGCATCACGCCGCATTCCGCTGCAAGGACGCGCGCGAGACCGTCGAGTTCTACACCAAAGTGCTGGGTCTGAAATTCGCGCATGCGATGGGCGAGGATCACGTGCCGTCGACCGGGAAATACAGTCCGCACGTGCATATCTTCCTGGAAATGGAAGACGGCAGCGCGATCGCATTTTTTGAATGCCCCAATGATCCCGGCAACATGAAGGACATGGAATCCCCCGACTGGATCCAGCATTTTGCCTTCGAGGTCGAGAGCGTTGAAGTTTTGCTCAAAGCCAAAGCGGACATGGAGGCGAAGGGCGTGAAAATCATCGGCCCGACCAATCATGACGATTTTATCGAGTTCGATCTATTTCTTCGATCCGTCCGGCCATCGCCTGGAATTGACCGTACGGACGGAGCGCGATCCCAAACGCATCAATCAATTCGAGCAAGAGGCGACCAAGGTTCTCAATTATGGGATCAAACCCATGACTGGTCGCAGCGCGAGAAGATCTTCGGCGCCAAAGCAGGCTACAGTCGCAGTGCCTGAAATAAACTTTGAAGAGAAGCACGCCGGCGCGCCCTTCGACGTGCCGGGAAAGTAACCGGCGCAACGGGACCCAACAAGAGCCAGCAGGGAGGACGAGCGGCCAAGGGGAAACACCAATGACTCGCACTCATCAAGCCTCCGTGCTCGCGCTGGTCGGCCGCGTTATGGCTTTCGCTCGGGCTTGCGCAAGCCGTAGCGCAACAATATCCAACCAGCCGCATCCGCATCCTGGTCGGGTTCGGTCCGGGCTCAAGCGCGGATGTGCTGGCGCGCGTCGTTGGCAAGGAGATCGAGGAGAAGCTCGGTCAACCGGTTATCGTCGAGAACCGGCCCGGCAACAGCAGCATGACCGCCGCCGAAGCGGTCGCGCGCGCGCAGAATGACGGCTACATGCTGTTCATGGCGACCGTCGCGCAGACCATCAATCCCGTCTTCACCCATTCGACCTTTGACCTCGGCAAGGATCTTGCGCCCATCGCGCTCCTCGGCGTGGTGCCCAATGTGCTGGTGGCGCATCCTTCAGTGCCGGCAAATAATGTGCGGGAGCTCGTGGCGCTCGCAAAAGAGAAGCCGGACAGCCTCACCTTCGGCACATCGGGCGCCGGGACCGCCAGTCACTTGGCGGCGGAATTGTTCAATCTCAAGGCCGGCACGAAAATCCTGCCGGTGCATTATGCTGGCGGCAGCAACCAAGCGATGATCGACCTGCTCGCCGGCCGCATCACGCTCATGTTTAATGTCGCAGCAACGCTTGCGCCGCAGGTCGAAAAAGGCAATCTCAAGGCTCTGGGCATGGCGCAGCCCAGGCGCGCCGCGATCATGCCGAATGTTCCGACCATGGAAGAGCAAGGCATGCCGGGATTCGACGCCGGCATTTGGATCGGCCTGTTGGCGCCCGCCGGCACGCCGCCGCCGATCATCGCGGCATTGTCGCAATCCGCCAATGAAGCGCTCAAGACGGGGGCGGTGGGGGAAGCGCACAAATCGCAGGGCATCGACCCGCTGGGCGGCACGCCGCAGCAATTTAGCGACTTCATAGCAGCCGATACAGCAATGGACGACGGTCGTACGCTCCGCTGGGCTGAGCAATTAGGGGGGCCTGATGGTCTGGCATAAGACAATCGGCGGCGGCCCAGTCAAGGTCGTTGTCATCCACGGCTGGTTCAGCGACCACCGCGTGTTCACGCCGATCTTCGACGCTTTGGATACGGACCGGTATACATATGTCCTGTTCGATATCCGCGGCTATGGCCATTCGCGCGATATCGCGGGCTCCTTCACCATCGGCGAAATCGCGGCCGACGTGATCGCGCTCGCCGACAGGACTCGGCTGGACCGAGTTTCATGTGGTCGGCCATTCGATGGGCGGCAAGGCCGCGCAGAAGGCGGCGATGCATGCCTCCACGCGCATCAAGTCGATTGTCGCGGTCACGCCGGTGCCGGCTTCGCGCTACCGTTCGACGATAATCTCTTTGGATTTTTCTCGAGGCTTGCGAGGACGACGGGGCGGCGCTTGCGGTGATGGGACGAACTCCGTCGGGCAATCGGCTCCCACAAACATGGCTTGGAGCGGATGTTGCGAGGCGCGCGTGAAACGGCGCGGCCGGAAGCGTTCAAAAGCTACATGGTGTCGTTCATCAAGGACGATTTTCCGCAGACGCCGGCAAAGTCGGTATGCCGATGCTCGTGCTGGCCGGCGAACACGATAAAGGCGTCAGCGAGGATTTGGTGCGCGCCGTCTATCCGGGGCTTTATCCTCACGCGCAAATCGAGACGATCGCGAATTCCGGACACTATCCCATGCAGGAAACGCCCATCGCACTCGCATCCCGGCTGGTGACGTTCCTGGATTACGCGAAGCGCGATGATGAACTTTCCAATCCGCCCGCCACCTGCCATGGCCGGATCGGCCGCTCGCACGCCAGCGACCGCAGGCGTCGACTTGCAAAGCCGGCGCAGTCAAGAGCAACATGGCGTATCGATGAAACTCGCATCTTTGAAATCGGCCAGCCGCGACGGCGCTTTGGCCGTCGTCGACCGCCACCTCTCGACCTGCGTGCGTCGCCGCGGATCGCGCACGACCATGCAGCAGGCGATCGAGACCTGGAGCACGGCGGCGCCGAGCTCAAACCGATCTATGACCACTTAACGACGGCACGACCGAAGACGCGGAACCGTTCTCGCCGGAACGCGCTGAGAGCCCGCTGCCGCGCGCTTATCAGTTTCTCGACGGCTCGGTCTATCTCAGCCATATGCAAAAGGCGCGCAAGGCGCGCGGCGCGGAGATGCCGGCGAATT
This sequence comes from uncultured Alphaproteobacteria bacterium, assembly GCA_963761595.1. Classification (GTDB taxonomy): domain Bacteria; phylum Pseudomonadota; class Alphaproteobacteria; order Rhizobiales; family Xanthobacteraceae; genus BOG-931. The sequence goes on along the minus strand of CAVXHE010000008.1, from coordinate 483,470 downwards.
TCGAAACCGAACCGCTGATGTATCAGGCGCATGTCCGACGGCTTCATTGGCCCGCTTGACGATATGCTGTTGCCGACCGACGAACTTGGCGTTGATTTCGAGGCCGAGATCGCGGTCGTGGTCGACGACGTGCCGATGGGCACCTCCGTTGAGCGATGCCATCGGACACATCAAGTTGGTGATGCTGCTTAATGACTTACACGCTCAGGACGCTGACAAGAACCGAGCTGCCGAAAGGCTTTGGCTTCATGCAGGCCAAGCCCACCAGCGGCTTTTCGCCGGTCGCCGTTACGCTCGACGAGCTGCCGCAATGGGACGGCCAGAAACTCAATGTCAGGCTGATCTCCTCCGTCAACGGCCGCAAGTTCGGCGCGCCGCATGCCGGTCAGGACATGTACTTTTACCTATCCGCAGCTGATCGCCCACGCCGCGCGCACCCGCAAACTCGGCGCTGGCACGATCGTCGGCGCCGGCACGGTCGCCAACAAGGACGAAAACGTGGGCTCATCCTGCATTGCAGAAGTTCGCGCCAACGAAGAATTGGCGAATGGCAAGGCCGTAACGCCATTCCTGAAATTCGGCGACCGCGTCCGCATCGAGGTCCTCGACGATGCCGGGCAGACGATCTTCGGTGCGATCGATCAGCGGATCGCGAAGACGCCGGGATGAGCGGCGCGGTTCACGGCACGAGAACGGCGGCGCCCTGAAGCCGCCCGGACCGCAGATCCGACAGCGCGTCATTGGCGCGCGAGCGCGTGTGGGACGGTCGGCAACGTCGTTAACTTGCGCCCAGCGCGCGCGTCGTGTCGTCGAACAACTCATCGACCGACATTGGCCGTGAGATCAATTTTTGTTGCCGGCAGAAATCGATGATGATCTCCAGAATCGGACGACAGGCTTCGACCCCGAAGCGATAGGGATCGAGCGCGCCGCCCGTCGGGCAGACCTGCGGCGCGTTTGCTGTCGCGGAATTGCCGGAACACGTCCTGCACCACGTCAGGCCGCGACCGCGACAGCTCGGTTCGCACCACCAGCATGTGATTGATGGGAATGCCGCGGTGACGTTCGGCCCATTTCTCGGCGGCCGCATCGGGATCGGCAATGAGACGCTTGAGGCGCGGATCGGGGAGCTTGTCGCCCACCACCGCCGCATCGATCTCGCCGTCAAGAAGCATCTGCACCAGCTCCTTGCCGGGCGGCGCGCGCTTTACGACGTCGGGATCGCGGTATTCCGCCACATGCGGATCCTCGAACGTGATCCATTCCACCTTGTTGAGATCGACGCCGTAGTCGCTCGCCAGAATGCCTCGCACCCAGGTGCCGGTGGTCACCGTATAGGCGCGGACGCCGACGCGCTTGCCGTTGAGATCGGACGGCTTGAGCGTGCCCCTCTCGGCATTATAGGCGATGGTGTGATGCTGGCCTCGGCTCACCACCGCGACCGGCAGCAAAACATAGGGCTTGTTGTACGACTTCGCCTGCAGATAAGTGACGATCGCGAGTTCGGCGAGATCGTATTTAGCTTCGCGCACCACCGGCTTGAACAGGTTGTTTGCGACCTTGACCTCGGCAAAATCGAAATTGACGAGATCGGAATGCACCGCACCGCTTTTGAGCGGCACGACATTGGGTAGTTGCCGAGCATGGTGTGGAGGGTGACTTTAGCAGCCGTCATGGCGCTCTCCTTATCGACCGGCAAGTGACGGATAGAGTGTTTGCGCGGTCTTGCCGAAGATCCATTCCTGATCCGACTCCTTGGCGAAGGAAAACGCCTTTCGCGCCGCGCCGAGAATTTCCGCCATCGTCCCGACCGAATTCGGAAAATTCGAGCCCCAGGCGATCCGCGAAGCGCCGAACGTGTCGATCATTTTGCCGAAGAACGTTTCCGGCGCGCCCTTGCCCCAGGATTTTGGGCTGCACGTTGATCGGCGTGATCTTCAAATAGACCTGCTTGTACTTGGCGAGCGCGAGGAAGTCGTCGGCGCCTGCCTATAGGGCGGCCCGTCCTCGAACGGCGTCGCGCGACAGGTGGTCGAGGATGATGGTCACCTTCGGAAACCTGTCCATGATCTGCCGCAAGAGCGGAATGCCTTCCTGTTTCATCTGCACGCAGACCGGGATGTTCTTTGCCGCCGCATGCTCCCAGAACGGATAAGTCTTCGGATCGGCAAACCATGTGGCCTGATCCGGCAAGGTGCTTCCGGTCGTAAACAGCCGCATGCCGGTGCAGCCGCGGCCGAGCCAATAGTCGAACGTCTTCACGCGCGTCGGGCGCCATCACGTCGATCGAATAGACGCCGGTGAAGCGTGTCGGCACCGCTTCGACCGCGTCCGCGACATAGCTGTTGTCATAGCCGTAGGCCGTCGAGGAATGCACGATCGCGGCTTTGGCAACACCCGCCTCGTCCATGGCCTGCAAGAGCTGTCTGGTAGGTCGTCGGCCGCTCGCTCGACCACGTCGACTGCGTGCCGCCGAGCGGCGCGAGCGGATAGCGCTTGGTATCGGGCGAAACGATGTGGGGATGGATGTCGATGACTGTCTGACATGCGTGTTCCTCGGATTGCTGACGAGAAGGCTTTAGGGATCGATTTGGACGAAGACCTCGTCGAGCTGCGGTCGCGACAGGGATCAGTTCCTGCTGCAAGGCGTAAGTGACCAAGGCCTCGATGCTGGCCCGGTTGGCCGAGATCCCGTAGGGCAACGGGTCGCTCATCAGCGACAAGAACTTGCGATAGCGCTTGTCCTCGGCGGTGTCGTCTTTGCCGAGCTTGAGCTCTTCGAGATAGGGCTTCTTCGCCGCGACGAAGGCGTCCATCAGCGCCCGCGCGAGCCACGGATGGCGCTTGAGGTGCTCGTCCTTGACGACGATCAGACCGTGAATCGGAAGGATGCCGGTTCGGCGATACCAATCCGCTTCGACCTGCTCGACATTCGCAATCAGTTCGGGATAGACGCCGGCGTCGCCGCCGGTCGGCGCATTCATGTCCCAGTTGGTGATCGGCGGCCCGGAGCGGCCGACGCCGGCCGGGCCGGTGAAGCCCGCCTGAATCTCGCCCGACGCCATCATGCTCTGCAGCGATTGGCCTGGACCGGCGCATGGATCACGTTCGGCGGCAGCTTGAGCGTCGTGACATGCTCTTCGTCGTCCACGACCCAAGTCACTTTGGATGGAGTCGAGACCATATTCATTGACGAAGATGCCGCGGGTCCAAACACCTGTCGTCACCGAATAGGCGCGGACGCCGACCTTTTTGCCTTCGAGATCCTTGGCGTTCGGATGTTGGCATCGGGGCGCACGGCAAAACCGCCGTGATGGAAGCGGCGCATCAGGAAGATCGGAAGCGCGATGTAAGGCGCGCCCCGCGCGCGTGCGATCATGTAGGTCGTCGGCGCCATCTCGCAAACGTCGAACTCAAGATCGCGAACCATGCGCCGGAAGGCGGCGATGATCGGCACGACCTAAACGAAATCGGCATCGACGCCGTCGATCGGCACGCTCCCGGATTTCACGGCGCGCGTGTGCCCGTAATCCGCAATCGCCATTTTCAAGCGCGGCTGTTCAGCCATTTCCTGCTCCGATTGTTTCTCGATTGTAGCTTCGCCCGGCGCCGACTTGATCGCGCGGCCGAGCGAGCCGCTTATTGTTTGGGAATTCCTGCCTTCTCGATGACCTCGCGCCACTTGGCGATATCCCTGGCCATCCGGTCGCGCATTTCTTCGGGCGTGCTCGCGCGCGCTTCGAGCCCGAGCCGGCTTCGCTTGCTCCTGAAGATCCGGCGCCGCCACGGCCCGTCCTGATCTCGGAATTGAGCGTCGTGATGATTTCGGCGGGAACGCCGGCGGGCGCCTCGACGCCGTTCCAGCTGGTCACCACGTAATCCGGCAGCCCGCTTTCCTTTGCCGTCGGCACGTCCTTGAGCAAAGGATCGCGCTCCTCCCCGGAGGTCGCAATGATGTGAAGCTTGTCCGGAGCGATCGTGGTCCCGAAGCCGGCATAATAGTCGAAACCGAGATCGACATCGCCGCGCAGCAGCGCGGTGACCAGATCCGGCGTGGTGCGATAGGTGACGATCGTAAATTGCGCACCGCTGACCTGCTGGAACAAATGCGCGGACAGATTTTGCGTGCTGCCGGGATTGATCGCTCCGAGATTGAGCTTGCCCGGCGCCTTGCGCGCTGCCTCAATCAGGTCTTTCACCGACTTGTAGGGCGATGTCGGCGGAACCGCCAACAGCATCTCGAAGTTCGCGGCAACGGAGATTTGCGCAAAATCGTTGAGGACGTCGTAAGGCAGATTCTGGAACAGGCTCGCGCTGATCGCCTGTCCATTTCCCATTTCGCCGAGCGTGTAGCCGTCGGCGGGAGCCTCCAGCACCGCCCGCATGGCGGCGATGCCTCCGGCGCCGGGCCGGTTCTCGATCACGAACGGCTGCTTCAAGCTTTGGCTGAGCTTGTCCGCGAGCAGCCGGATCGTCAGATCGCCGGCGCCGCCGGGCCCGTAAGGCACGAAGATCCGCACCGGCTTGTTCGGATAATCGCCGGCCGCTTGGGCGTCCCTCGCCCAGCATAGCCACGCCCACAAGCGCCAGGACGGCTGCAGCGCAGCAGAGCCAGCGCGCAAACATCGCAGCAGAGGTCGCTGACGGAAAATCTACGCCTCCCTCGAACAATTCTGTTGTTTTGCGGGCCCGCTCTCGCCGGCGATTTGGCAGCCCGCCCAGAGACCTGCGCAAAACCTGCCCTGGTACGGCCGATTGTCCCCGCAGCGCGGCCGGAGCGCCAATCGAAAACGCGCCGAGCCCATAAGTTTCTGCTATAAACGCCTGCGACCATTTCGCTGATCGGCTCGAGGGCCGTCATCCATGATCCCGCACGATTTTCCTTCCGTCCGCCAGATCCGCATTTTCGCGGCGGTTGCCGCCTCGCAAAGCATCAGCGGCGCCGCCAAAGCAGTCAATCTGTCGCAGCCGGGCGTGACGCAGTCGGTGCGCGCGCTCGAACGCCGCATCGGCGCCGCGTTGTTCGAGCGCCGCGGCTCGGGCTGCTACCTCACCGCAAGCGGCGCGATCCTGCTCGCCCCGCGTTCAACGCTTCTTCGACCAGCTTGCGCGTGGCGCTCAGCGACAGCGGGGCCGGCGCGCCGAATGGCGCGCCGGCTCTGGACGTCGCCATCAATCGGATCACCGGCCCGCAAATCCGAAGCCTGATCGCGGTGTCCGAGAACAATTCATTCGATCTCGGCCGCGCGCGACGCTGCGAATTTCCGAACCTTCGCTGCACCGGGCCGCCAAGAGCTTGGAACGCGAGCTGCGCCGGCGGCTCTATCAGCGCACCAGCCAGGGCATGACGACGACCACGCAAGGAACCGAAATCGCGCGGCGTTTTCAGATCGCGCTGCGCGAACTCGGCTATGGGATAGAGGAATTGCAGGCGGCGCGGGGCAATGTGGTGACCCGCATCATCGTCGGCAACATTCCTCATTCCGGAACGCAAATTCTTTCATCGGCCATCAACGAATTCCTCGCCGCCTACCCGACCGCCACCGTACAGATCGTCGACGGCGCTTATGAAGCGCTGCTCGACGACCTGCGCGCAGGCAAGCTCGATCTTCTGTTCGGCGTCCTTCGCCGGCCGGCTTGGGCGCATGACGTGTCGGAGGAAGTGCTGTTCAAAAATCCGTATGTCGTCGTCGGCCGCGCCGGCCATCCATTGCGCCGCTCAAAAGCCATTCATCTGCGCGAGCTCGCCGGTTATGACTGGATCATGCCCGGCCCGATGACGCCGCGGCAGCAGGCGTTTCGGCGCATATTCGCCCGCCTGCCCGCCCCGCCGAAAATCAGCGTCGAAACCACCTCGTTGCAGATCTATCGCGATCTTCTGGCGACGACGGATCGGCTCACGCTGATGTCGACGCTCGAGGCGCAGTTGAACGAACTGGCCAGGCTGGCCGTGCTGCCGTTCCGATCGGCGGAGTTGCGCCGCTCCGACGGGCTCGCCAGACGGGCCGACTGGCAGCCGACACCCATCCACCGTCATTTCCTGAAAGTCTTGCGCGCGCATGCGCGACGCCGGTCTGCTGCGGCGAGCCGTTGATCGTGTCGCTTCCTGTCGATGGACGAGACCGCGACGACGGCCGACGCGGCTTTGCGGCACTGAGCGGATGACATCAAGATAAAACGTATATAATGGAGCCCTTGCGGCCCTCGTAAGGAGAATGACATGAACACCGCCGTTCCGCCCAAGTCGCTCAAAGCCCAACCGCTCAATCTGCCGCAACATCGCGACGCCTTTTACGGCGGCAAGTGGCACAAGGCGAAATCCGGCCGCAACGCGGATTCGATCAATCCCGGCACCGGTGAATCGCTCGGCCCGGTGGCCGATTGCGGCGCAGCCGATATCGACGCCGCGGTGGCTTCGGCCAAGGCGGCCTTCCCGGCCTGGCGCGACACGCCGCCGCTCGAACGGGCGCGGCTCCTCAAGCGCATCGCCACGGTGCTGCGCGACCACGCCGAGGAACTGGCGCTGATCGACGCCGCCGATTGCGGCAATCCGGTCGCCGAGATGGTCAAGGACGCCACCATTGCCGCGGCACAAATCGAATTCTACGCCGGCCTCGTCACCGAGATGAAAGGCGCCTCGATCCCGATGGGACCGGGCGTGGTGAATTTCTCGGTGCGCGAGCCGCGCGGCGTCGTCGGCCGCATCATTCCGTTCAATCACCCGTTCATGTTCTGCGCCGGCAAGGCCGGCGCACCGCTCGCGGCCGGCAATACGGTGGTGATGAAACCACCTGAACAGGCGCCGCTGTCCTCGCTGCGGCTTGCCGAACTGATCGGCGACATCCTGCCGCCCGGCGTGTTCAATCTCGTGCCCGGCGGACGCGAAGCGGGCTCTTCGCTCGCGTCGCATCCGGACGTCGCCATGATCGCGCTGATCGGCTCGGTGCCGACCGGCCGCGCGGTGATGAAGGCCGCGTCCGACACGCTCAAAGCCGTGATGCTCGAACTCGGCGGCAAGAATGCGCTGATCGCGTTCCCCGATGCCGACGCCGAGGAGGTCGCCGACGGCGTCATTGGCGGCATGAACTTCACCTGGTGCGGCCAGTCCTGCGGCTCGACCAGCCGAGCCTTCATCCACGAGAAGATCTACGACGCCGTGCTCGCCAAGGTGAAAAGCAAGGTCGGCCACTACAAGCCCGGCATCGCCACCGATCCGGCCACCACCATGGGCTCGATCATTTCCAAGACGCAGTACGAACGCATTTTGGGCTTCATCGACAGCGCCAAACAGGAAGGCGCCCGCCTCCTCACCGGCGGCGGCCGGCCGTCCGACCCGGCGCTCGCCAAGGGCTTCTTCATTGAGCCGACCGTATTCGCCGACGTGCAGCCGACTATGCGTATCGCGCGCGAGGAGATTTTTGGGCCGGTACTCTCGATCTTCAAATGGAGCGACGAACAACAAATGCTGGCCGAGGTGAATGCCGTGGAATATGGCCTCACCGCCTCGATCTGGACCAACGATCTGTCGACCGCCCATCGCAGCGCGGCCGCGGTGCAGTCCGGTTTCATCTGGATCAACGAAGTCTCCAAGCATTTCCTCGGCGCACCGTTCGGCGGCTTCAAGCAGTCCGGCATCGGCCGCGAGGAATGTTTTGAGGAACTGATTGCCTATACGCAGGAAAAGAACATTCACATCCGGCTCAAGCCGGCCAAGGCGTAGCGATCGCCACGCAGCGAAGGCAGCAGCATGCCGGAACAACGCATGAACCACGAGGATCCCTGGGATTGGATGCAACCCTATGACGTTCGCCGCTTCGGCGAAGTCATCCTCGATAAAAACGAGCAAGAGCGCTGGTGCCGCGCCGTGCTGCTCGGCGGCCTGCCGTTTATGTGGCGCAAGGCCGAGGCCGCCCGCGATCTCATCTATAATAAGCTCGAACTGCGCCGTGGCGACAAGGTTCTCATTATCGGCGAGTGCATCGAGCCCTGCGGCTTTGTCGACGATATTCGAGCGCGCATCGGCCGCGAAGGCGACATCAAGGTATTCGACATCACCGACGAGGCCCGGGACAATTATATCGCGAAAAACCGCGGCCGTGGCGGACAGCTCGCGACGTGGAAGTGGCTCTATACCCGCGACATAGCAGCGGGCACCTTCGATTGCGCCGTTTGCCTGCAAGGTGTGCAGCATACCGACGACTGGCGCGAGACCGGCGCCGAAATGCTCCGCGTCATGAAGGCCGGGCGCAATCTTGTCTTGGCCGAGATCGCCTACAGCCCAGAGACTCAGATGAAAATCGAGCTGGACATGCACATCGAATATGTTTTCAGCAAGCTCCTATCGCGGGTCGGCTGGAAGCTCGAGGAGTTCCCTTACTACAGTCCAAAAGATTTGGAGGCGGCTTTTTCGGGACTCGTCTCGGAGACCGGCAGCTTTGTCTGGAAGGGCATCGAAATCTTCTGGGGCCGGAAGCCGAAACGGGCGGCCTAGATCTCCTCGAAATCACCTCGTTCGCAAGCCACGAGCCCGCTCTGCCGCAGCATTGACGTGCGCAGCGACCGCCGGCGGCGAATGCGCGGCGGAATTCGCTGCCGCCGCACACGCTTAATGAGACCCGAAGACCCATCGCTAAGTGAAAGTAAACAACGTTACCGCGCCGCGACGCGCTCGGTCAGCGCGGCAATACTGGCCGCGATACGCATTCAATCCAGTCGATCTTTCGTCAATTTGTAAGAGAATTATCGTCTCGTTTATCCAATCAATACACGCTGCATAAAGAATACGGTTTCAACCAATTTTCAGCATACACGTAGAACTCCGTACATTTTCATTTATTCCACACCACCACCGCCCCACACTCCAACGATAAGAATTTAGTTCGCCAACAGGGGGCGACGGTGCGCGCCAGTACGTTTGTAATGATCGGCTTTGCAGTTGTGTTCGGACTGCTTGCGGTTCTGCTATCGCAAGCGTGGCTGAACAATCAAGCTGATCTGCGGCTCAAAAGCCTCGAAGCGCAGCGTAAGACCGCGGCTCCGGCAGCCACTATTGTCGTGGCCGACAAAGCTCTGCGCTTTGGTGACGAATTGACAGCATCCTCGCTGCGCGAGGTTGCCTGGCCCGAAGGCGCGCTGCCGGCCGGAGCATTTGCAAAGATAGCGGACATTCTGACCGGCAAGCGCATCGTTCTTGGCGCGATCGACACCAACGAAGCCATCTTAAAATCCAAGATTACCGGTCCAGGACAGCGAGCGACGCTGTCCGCCGTTCTCGACGACGGCATGAAGGCCGTGACAATTCGCGTCAACGACGTCGAAGGCGTGGCGGGTTTCATTTTGCCGGGCGACCATGTCGATGTCGTGCTGTCGCGCAACGAAAAGAGCGAGCCGCTCAACGACGTCGTCATCCAGGACGCGCGCGTTCTTGCCATCGATCAACTTGCGGACGATCGCAGCCAGACGCCATCCGTCGTCAAGGCGGTAACGCTGGAAGTCGGCATCGCCGACGGCCAGAAGGTCGCGCTCGCGTCGACGGTCGGCACGCTGTCGCTGTTGCTGCGCAAGGCCGGCGAAATCGTCGACCAAAAATCGCGCCGCATTACGCCGCTCGATTTTGGCAAGACCGCGGCGCAGGACGGCCGTTTTGTGAACGTCGCGGTCAGCCGACCGTCTCGGCAAGAGCGAACCCAATACTCGGTACCGGTCGAAGGCGCGGGGGCGCGTTCGGCCGAGCTCACACCGACCGGTCGTGGGCATGAATGACCCGAGAGTTGGGACGATTGGAATCGTGGACGCGGAACAATATAAAAGTGGGGGCGTGACGTGTTGAACTATCATCAAGCCAAAGATCGCGTGCTGACGCACCAGCCGCACCGGCGCGGCAAGACGAGCTTACGCTCGGCTTTGCTGCGAACGTGCATCAGCCTCTTGCTGGCGACCGGATGTGGCACACCGCTGACCAGTCCAAGCCAGGCGCAACAGCGCGTGACAGTCATAAGTCCCTCGCACACCACGACGGTGGGCGTCACTATCGGCAAGTCGCAGGACGTTCGCACCGATCAAAGCTTCACCGACATCGTCGTCGGCAATCCGGAAGTGGCCGACGCGAGCCCGCTGACGGATCATACGGTCTCGATCCTCGGCAAGAAGGTCGGCACCACGCGCGTCTCGGTCTACGACCAGGATAAGAAGTCTGTCGGCATCTTTGATGTCGAAGTCTCCTACGACGTGTCGCTCCTGTCGGTCGAGATCGCACGGGCGACCGGCGGCGGCGTCAAGGTCTCTTCGGTCGACGGCCGGATCATGCTGAGCGGCAAGGTCGCGGACGCCGTCACGCTCGACAAGGCGGTTTCGATGGCGCGGCAGTTTGCGCCGGACATCATCAATACGGTTGAAGTGACGCAGGCGCAGCAAGTCATGCTGGAGGTGCGCTTCATCGAAGCGTCGCGCGAGGCCAGCCGTGAATTAGGCGTGCAATGGAACGTCTTTGGCCATTCGGTCCTCGCCAATGTCGGCAATCAACTTCCGGCATCACAACTTCCCGTGACCGCGCCGAACGGAAATTTCCAGCAGACGGCGTTGAACGGCGCCGGCGTCGGCGGTCCGAATATACAGCCCACGCAGGCGACCATTTCATCTGTGGTGGCGGCTGGCGTGCTGTCCGGAGCAAACCCGTTTGGGTTTCTGATCGGGCGTCTGATCGGCGGAACGAACCCGCTTGATGTCGAGCTCAACGCGCTTGAGACAAAGGGCCTGATCCGCGAACTCGCCCAGCCCAACCTCACGGCGCTGTCCGGCGATACCGCGAGCTTTCTCGCCGGCGGTGAATACCCGATCCCGGTGCCGGGACAGTTCGGCTCGATCGGGATCGAATATAAGAAATACGGTGTCGGCCTCGCCTTCACACCGACCGTGCTGAAGGAAGGTCAGATCAATCTCGTCATCAAGCCGAACGTAAGTCAGCTTGATCCGAGCCATTCGGTCTCGATCGGCGGCGTCGCGGTACCGGCGCTGACCGTGCGCGAGGCTTCGACCACGGTAGAACTGCGCGACGGCCAGAGCTTCATGCTTGGCGGTTTGCTGCAAAACCTAAGCCAGACCAATGCCGACCAATTGCCGTGGATCGGCGACGTGCCCGTTCTCGGTGCCCTGTTCCGGAGCTCCGCTTACAAGAAGAACGAGACCGATCTCGTGATCGTCGTCACCCCGCACGTGGTGAGCCCGCTGCGGCCCTCGGATCCCATTCACACGCCGCTCGACAGCACACTGCCCGGCAATGATGTGGACTTCTTCCTGATGGGCAATGCGGAGGTCAGTCCCGCCTTGGCGAGGCTCGCTGTCGGTGCGCTCAACCGGCCCTATGTCGGCCATATCCTCGATCTGCCGAAAAAGGGAGGGTTCTATGTCTCCGTCAAGGACTAAGGGCGTGCCGCGCACCCTGGTGTTCGCATTGACCTTGAGCTGTCTGCTCGCGGGTTGTTCGGACATTTATTTGGATCGTCGCGAGACCATCGCGCTCGGAGCCGGCGACGCCGTCGCCGCCAACGCGGCCGAGCAAATGAACGATCCGTGGCCGCGCAACAGCTTCAACAGGCATCTGACCTTCAATGGTGAACGCATGCAGCGCGCCGTCGGGTGCTATCGGCTCGATAAGGTGACACAACCGGTGGATATCAATCCGTCGTCCGATGTCCAAGCCGTCATCGCACCACCGCCGCCTGCCGTGTGTGACAACAAAATGCTCCTGGATGATGCGCAGTCGACCGCCGGCCCGTCGGCTGGCGGGCTCGCTCCAGCCAACAAATGACCTGAAACGATAAGCCGTAACCATGTCGATCAATCCGAAGGCTGCGCGATCGGACCAGACGAAAGTGGTCGTTGTGACCGTGGACGAGGCGTTCGAGCAGTCCGTTCGCGCGACCTTCGGCACGAGCAGGCTTATCGATCTCGACGTCATACAGGGAACGCTGTCCTCCAGATCAAGCGAGCTCGATTCGGCGACGGTGATTGTCGTCGATCTCGTCACGGATGACGACGCGGACCTGGCGGCGCTCGAAGCTTTAACGGCCCGGTTTACCAGCTGGCCGCCGGTCGTGGTGGTGACGGAGCGCTTCGATCAAGCTCTTGCACGCCGTTTTGTGCAGATGCGCGTCGCCGACGTTCTCGCCAAGCCGGTTTCACCGGTCGAGCTCGTGCGTGCATGTGCGCGAGTGGCCGCCAAACCGGCCGCGGGCGAAAGAGGCAAGGAAGCCGAGATCTACGCGTTCCTGCCGACGGTCGGGGGCGCCGGCGTGACGACGCTTGCGGTGCAGACCGCGATGTTGCTGCTCAACGGCGGCGGGCGTGTCAAAACCTCCACCTGTCTCGTCGATCTTGATTTTCAACATGGCGCTTGCGCGGATTATCTCGATATCGAGCCGCGGCTGAATCTTGGCGAAATAGAGCCTCGTCCGGAACGGCTCGACCGGCAATTGCTCGAGGTCATGCTGACTCAGCATGCGTCGGGTCTGTCGGTGATCGCGGCACCGAACTGTCCTGCGGAAATGCGGTCTTTCAACCCGGATGTCGTCACCCGGCTGCTTGACCTTGTTTCGTCGCACTTCGACTATGTCGTCTTCGACATGCCGCGCACCTGGTTTAGTTGGACCGACAATGTGCTGATCGGGAGCAACAGGCTTTTTGTCGTCAGTCAGCCGACGGTTCCGGGTCTACGGCAAACCAAGCAACTGATGGCCGCCATCCGCGAACGGCTTGGTGACAGTGTCAAGCCGCAGGTCATCATCAATCGATTCGTGCAGACCCTGCTCTCGCCGGGACTGCGCCGCAGCGATATCGAGAAGGTTATCGGCGCGCCGCTGCTGTCATGCGTACCGAACGACTACGCGCTGGTGCGCGAAGCCATCGACCGTGGCGTGCCGCTCGACGAGGTCAAACCGGGCAATAAGATCACCCTGGAGCTCAAGAGGCTCATTCTCCCCCAGGAAATGAACAGCGCCGGCAAGCCCGTTGCCGGCTCCGACAAGAAATTCAAGTTGTCATGGGCGCGATCTTGATCCTGCCAATGCGCCGCATGTAAGCCGGATGTAACAAGAGAAAATCCATGTCCAGCCGTTTTTCAACGCGCCGTCTCGCTGCTCCGGAGCTTGTTCCCGTAGCCGACGAACACGTCGCGGAAAATCCCTCTCACGACGTCGTGCCGTTTGTCGCTACGGACCCTGCACCGTCCGCCTCGCCCGCGCCACTTCTGCGCGAGAAGCTGCTCGACGCTAAAGTCCGCCTGCATCGCAAATTGCTCGAGGAGGTCAACCTCTCAGCACTCGATAAGCTGCCCGACGAGGAACTGCGCAAGCACGTCCATGAGCTTGTTTCGCAATACGTTCTCACCGATCGGCTTGCGCTCAATACCGAGGAGCTCGACCAATTCATTTCGGAAATCATGGACGAGATGACGGGATTGGGCCCGCTCGAGCCGCTGCTCAAGGATCCGACCGTCAACGACATTCTCATCAACGGCCATGAATGCGTTTATGTCGAGCGCCATGGCGTGCTTGAGCCCACTCTCGTGCAATTCAAGGACGAGGCGCATCTCCTGCGCATCGTCAACAAGATCGTTTCGGCGGTCGGGCGCCGTGTCGACGAGTCGCACCCGATGTGCGACGCCCGACTTCTCGATGGCTCGCGCGTCAACGTCGCCGTGCGGCCGGTGGCCATCGACGGCCCATTGATGTCGATCCGCAAGTTCTCCAAGAAGCCGTACAACCTCACCAAGCTGGTCGAAGTCGGAGCGTTGCGGCCGCAGATGGCCGACCTGCTCGCAGCGGCAGTCCGTGCCCGGATTACGCTCATCATTTCCGGAGGCACCGGGTCGGGCAAGACCACGATGCTCAATGCGCTCTCTGCCTTCATCTCGTCAAAAGAGCGCCTGATCACCATCGAGGACGCCGCCGAACTGCAATTGCAGCAACCGCATGTCGGCCGCATGGAGACGCGGCCGCCGAGCATCGAAGGCAACGGCGAGATCCGACAACGCGACCTGGTCAAAAACGCGCTGCGCATGCGTCCCGACCGCGTGATCCTCGGCGAATGCCGCGGCGAAGAAGCATTCGACATGCTCCAGGCCATGAATACGGGCCACGAGGGCTCAATGGCCACCGTTCACGCCAATACGCCCCGCGATGCCATTTCACGCCTCGAGCAAATGATCGGCATGGCCGGCCTGCCGATGACGGTTTCCAGCATTCGCGCGCAGATCGCCTCCGCTATTCGCGTCATCGTCCAATTGTCGCGGCTGTCCGACGGCAAGCGTCGCGTCATGAGCATTGCCGAAATCACCGGACTCGAAGGCGACATCATTCAAATGCAGGAAGTGTTCAAGTTCGTGCGAACCGGCGTCGCGCCGGACGGCAGCGTGCAAGGACATTTTCAGGCGACCGGGGTGCGGCCGCGCTTCTTGAGCGACCTTGCCGCATTGGGCGTAAAGATTCCAGGTTCGCACTTCGATCCGTCACAACCCCTGTGATCATGTCGCTCGATTTCAACCCAGTTTATCTGGTCTGGCTGACCATCGCACTATCGGCGGGGCTGACCGCCGAGGCCGTTTATATGGTCTGCTATTCCGCGACCAACTATCGCAGCCGCATCAATCGAAGACTGATGCTGCTGCAGAACGAGAGCAATCGCGAAAGCGTTCAGATCGAGTTGCGGCGCCAGCGCGGTTTGACCAGGAACGGCGAGTATCGCCTTGGCCTAATCGCGCTAAATCGGCTCATTCTTCAGTCCGGCCTCACGCTTGGCCTGTCGCGCCTTGTGGTCGTCATTGCCGTCTTCACGGTCAGCTCCTTTGTAGTGGTGATCGTTGTCCGTGGCGATGTGCTTCAAGCAGCAATCGCGGCGTTGCTTTGTGCGACGGCAATCCCCTACCTGGCACTGCGCTTCCTGCGGAGCCGCCGGCTGAAGAAGTTCGAGTTGCAGTTTCCCGATGCCCTCGATGTCATTATTCGCAGCCTGCGCGCAGGTCATCCGGTGGCCGTCGCAATCTCCATGGTCGGCCGCGAAATGAAAGATCCGATCGGCAGCGAATTCGGCTTGGTATCAGACGAGATCACCTACGGCGCCGACCTCGAGACGGCGATGCGCAATCTTTACGGTCGCGTCGGCTCGGACGATCTGCCCCTCTTCGTGACCGCCGTCGCCATCCAGGGCTCGACGGGCGGCAATCTCGGCGAAATTCTGCAAAATCTCTCCGGCGTCATTCGGCAACGCTTTAAGATGCGGCGAAAAATCAGAGCATTGGCCGCCGAGGGTCGCGCCTCGGCAATGATCCTATCCGCACTTCCGATCGGAATGTTTTTCGTCATCCAATTTACGTCGCCCGATTTTTATGGCTCCGTTTGGCACGAACATCTGACAAAAATGCTGCTGCTTGGCGCCCTCGTCTGGATGAGCGTCGGAAATCTCTTCATGTTCAAAATGGTCAACTTCAAGATCTGATGGAATTTCGCGTTCACGGACGAGTGCCAACACGATGTTCGAGCTGTTCGCCAACGACGCGACCATGATGCTGAGCGGGCTGATCTTCCTCGCAGCGGCCATATTGGCGCTCGCCGTGATGATTGGGATTCGCGCGCGGGATGGAATACGCCGCCGGGTGGCGCGCGTTAACAGCGACGGCGGCACGCTCAACGAGAGCCGTTCGCTGCAATTCTCCGGTTTGCGCGCCGCACGGCGGCTGGTTGAATACACCACAAAGCACTACGCGTCCGTCGATGGCGACAATGTCAAAGTGCTGCGACGCCGCATGCTGCAGGCCGGCATCTACAATCCTCACGCCATTGCCTATTATTTCCTGGCGCGCGCCGCTTCCGCTTTGGCCGTCACCGGGCTTGTCTACTTTGCACTCCCCCTCGTCGGCTTTCCCAGCAATTCCGGGTTTTGGCTTCTTCTGATCTGCGGCGGTTTCGTCGGCTATTCGGCCCCAGGTTTTTATCTGGACCGGAAAGTATCGGCCAAGCGCCTCGAACACAGGTTGGGCTTTCCCGACTTCATGGATTTGCTGGTCGTGTCGTCCGACGCGGGCCTCAGTATGGAGGCCGGGCTGGACAGGGTCAGGCGCGAGCTGAGCGACGCCTACCCTGCCCTCACGGCCAATATTTACATGGCCATTCTCGAAATACGGGCTGGTCGCACCATGGTCGAGGCACTCGAGCACTTCGCCGAACGCCTCGGTCTCGACGAAGCGCGTTCGTTTGCGACGCTGATCAAGCAATCAGCCGAACTTGGTTCGAGCATTGGCGACGCACTACGCATCTACAGCGACGACATGCGCCACAAGCGGCTTTCGCGTGCCGAAGAGAAGGCCTACAGCCTGCCCGCGAAGCTCGCCATCCCCATGATGCTCTGCATTTTCCCGGTGCTGTTCATCGTCATTCTCTGTCCGGTGATTGTGCGAACTCGCGACCAACAACTGGTAGTCCTTATTCGGTCCCCCAACCGCCAATTTCCGCGGTGCTGCCGGGAAAGGTTAAGGGCTGGCGAGCAATTCCTTAACCAACCGTCCGTACTTTTGCCTGTCAGGCGTCGTCAGTCCCCGGAATCGACTTGATGCGCCCCTTTGGGGCCGTCGAATCGGCCGGGCGCGGCAGGGTCCGGTGCGCGTAATGAGTAGGCGAAGGACAAGGATCCTGTTGATGGCAACAGGCTGCGTCATCAGTCTGACCTGGCTGGCAGGCTGCACATCCGCGCCCAAGCTTGACGACGGCACCGTGCCGAATACCGGGTCGACGGCCACTACGGACATAACCGGCTCGATCCGCACACAGCCGGCCGAACCTGGTCCGAGCGGCGAACCGGTAGCGCCTCTCTCCAGTCCTGCCCTCCTCGGCGACGACCCCAACGACGACCTGGCGCTCGGCAAGAAATATTTCCGTAACAACAGTTTCGGCCTGGCCGAGCACAGCTTTCGCAGCGCGGTCGAGAAGCACCCGAACGATGCGGAGGCATGGGTCGGACTTGCGGCGGCTTACGATCGGCTGCACCGCTTCGATCTTTCCGACCGCGCCTATGGCCAGGCCATTTCGCTGATTGGCGCCACGCCCGAGATCCTCAACGATCAAGGATTCTCCTACATGTTGCGCGGTGATTATCCGCGCGCACACAAAAAGCTCGAAGAGGCGGCGGCCAAGGATCCAAGCAACCCCTATATCCAGGCCAATCAACAGCTGCTGGAAGAAAGCTATCGCAGCGGCAAATCCATCCAGTAGCGGATTTTGCTCGGTGACAAACACGAAGTCGCCCGCGACGATGCCGAACACAAGGCAAGAACGCAAGGCGAGGGCAACACAGTCGACGCATCTGAAAGGTGGAACGAGCGCTGGAGTTCAGGACTATTTGAATGATCGCTCAGGTTAGAAAAAGGCAAGCAGTTTTCCACGGTCTCCAGTCGCAACACGGGCTTCACCTAGCCGGCTGCGCTTGTCTCATCGTCGGAATTGCTTTGTTCGCGAGAATCTCAATGCATGGATGGCTGTTGCAATCGCCCGAGGAACGCGCGATGGCCGAGTTTGAAACGTCCCGCATCGGGACCATCGTGATGAGAGGTCCGGGAAGTCGGTGCCAGCGGTTCAGTTACGATAACGACACGGGCCAGACCGTTCCCGATTTACGACCCTGCGACGAAACAGTCAGATTGGATGATCGCGACGCTCCGGAAGCGGCAGGTACGATTCGCCAGCTTGACGCAATCAGCAAATCCTTTTTGTCGAAATAGGTTTTCTGGCCGCGATCCAATATCGGCGCCTCAATCTATTTCAAACAAGTCGGTCGGCGCATCTGCCGACGATCTTCGCAATGGACGCTGCTACGGTCGCCAGTATGGAAAGCACTGGCCGTATGGACCAAGGTAGTAGCCGAAGGGGCACGTCAGCGGCGCAAAGCAGCGCCCGTTGGGAGCGAGATAGAAGCCATACGGGCAGCCGAGCGGCGCAACGACCTCGGTCGGCGCCGGCGCCGGTGGATAGATGGAGAAGCCGCTGTCGCTCGCACAGTCGCTGTCGCGGCGCCGGTGGAAATTGCGTCCGCAAAAGCTGCTTACCGGCATGACCGCGGGTATTTGCTCCGGCCGTGACGAAGCCGGTAGCGCCTCGACGTTGGACATCAATAGCAGCTCCAATACGCTGCAAACCAAGATAAACGACAACTTTTTTGACATCGGCGTCGTTCTCCTTTCTGCCTCTTTCGCGGTGGTCACGTTCGGCTCGACATCGGATGCTCCAGCTTAGATTCTAGATCGAGCGGTTGACGCCACCATCGACGACGATCGTCTGGCCGGTAAGGTAGCCGGCTTGCGGTGAACAGAGATAGGCGCAGAGATCACCGATTTCGTTCGGCTGCCCCATCCGGCGCACCGGGATGGTCTCGCAAAAGCGCTTGAATTGCTCTTCCGGCGTTATGCCTAAACTCTTCGCGCGCGCGGAAAGTATCTCGGTAAGGCGATCAGTCATGATGGGACCAGGGGCGATATTGTTGACGGTGATGCCGTACGGCGCGAGATCCGATGCAATTGTTTTGGCCATCACCGTGACGCCGGCGCGAACCGAATCCGACACGACCAGATCGGTCATCGGCTCTTTCACGCCGTAGCCGGTGAGGTTGACGATGCGGCCACGCCCCGAAGCCTTCAGCGCGGGCAATGCCGCACGGACGAGGCGGACGGCGCTCATCAAATTGAGCTGGTAGGCGATATCCCAATCGCCGTCGCCGGCCTTCTCGAAGGCAGCGGTCGGCGGACCGCCGGCATTGGTAACGAGGCAATCGAGGCCGCCCAATGCGGCAACGGCCTCGGCCACAACGCGCTTCACGTCATCTGACCGCGACACGTCGGCCGCGGAGTAACCGGCGGCGCCGATCTCCGCCGCCGCTCGTTCGAGCTCTTCGGCGTTGCGGGAACAGACGAAGACGCGGGCGCCTTCGCCGGCCAGTGCTTTGGCGCAGGCCTTGCCAAGTCCCTTACTGGCGCCGGCAATAAAGGCCTTGCAGTCTTTCAAACCGAGATCCATTGGAACCTTTCAACGGCCTAGAGCGAAATCGTTTCATGTTGAATCGATTGTCGCTCTAGCATTTTGATGGAGCATGATCTTTTCGGAAAACCGGTTTCCACTTTTCCGGATCATGCTCTAGCGGAGTTTATAGAGCGCATGCCGCCGATTGCGGGTGAACGGCCTGACCTCGTTGGGCCAGCGTCCGGCTTCGCTGGCCTTCGCCCATTCGCGACTTGTCAAGACACGAGGACCATCGATCTCGTAAAGCGCGCTGTAGCGCGGACCGGCCTGCTCAACCCGCTTTTCCTCGCCGCCGATACTGATAACGAACGGCTCGCCCTCGACGCGAGTAACGGCGTGCACGCCCGGAACTTTCAGGAGATTAGGCACATGCTCGGTGTCGTACACCTCGTTAAACAGCGACTCCTTCTCGGCGTCCACATCCATGGTGGCGACGAACAGGTATTTGGATTTGATCGGCATGGAACCCTTCCCTTGCTGCGGCTGAACGTCGACCGGGCTCTATCGAAAGTGCTTTGCCAGCCGCGTCATAGACGACGGCTGGCGGGCGCCAGATAAGCTTGTTCCAGCCGGTGCGGTAGATCGGCCTCGCCGGTACTGGCTTCCAGTACGATCGACCCCCGCGCAAGTGCATAGACGCGATCGGCGAGCGCCAGCGCTTTCTCGATCAACTGCTCGACCAGCAGCACCGCGGTTCCGCCCTCGCGCAGCCGCCGCACCACCACAAGCACGCGATCCACCAAGACCGGTGACAGGCCAGCGGAAGGCTCGTCCAGCATCAGCAGCCGCGGCCGCCGGATCAAACCCTGCGCCACCGCCAGAATCTGCTGCTGGCCGCCGGAAAGCGCAGCCGCGCGTTCGTAGCGCTTGGCGGCGATTTCGGGAAACAGCGCGAGCGCCTCCTCGACACGCGCGGCGCGCTCGCCGCGCGGCAAGTCGTAGGCCGCCAGCAGCAGGTTGTCGTTCACCGCAAGCTGCGTAAACACGCGATGTCCTTCGATGACATGCGCGATCCCGGCCTTCACGGTGTCGCGCGGACTGGCGCCGGCGAGATCGCGGCCGGCGAAACGCACGCTTCCAGACCGCGGCAGCAGTCCCGACACCGCGCGCAACAGCGTGGTCTTGCCGGCGCCGTTGGGGCCAAGCAGCGCAACCACCTCGCCCGCGCCGACCTTCAGATCGATGCCGCGCAGCACGCCAATTTTGCCGTACCCGGTCGAGAGGCCGGCGATGTCCAGCAGCGCATCAGCCGCCAAGATAGGCATTGACCACCTCCCGATGCGAGCGGATTTCGGCCGGGGTCCCGGCGGCCAGCATCCGACCGAGATTGAGCACGGTGACGTGGTGGCAGACGTCGAAAATCAGATCGGCATGATGCTCCACCAACAGCACGCCGGTGCCGGCCCGGGCGATCGCCAGGATGAGCGCACCGAGCCGCCCAATCTCTTCCGCGGAGAGTCCGGCCGCCGGCTCGTCGAGCAATAAGAAAGCCGGGCGCAGCATCAGCGCGCGGGCTATCTCGGTGAAACGCAACTCGCTGTGTTGCAGCCGATCGGCTCGCACCGCGCCGAGCCGCTCCAGCCCGACCGCCGCCAAGGCCAGCATGGCGGTGTCGTGCAGCATGGTCTCGTCGCGTCGATGGCGCGGCAGCGACAGCAATGATTCGACGAACGTCCCCTCGCCGTCGATGGTACCGCCGATCATGACATTCTCCAGCACCGATGCCGAGCCGACAATGCGGGGGGTCTGGAACGTTCGTGCAATCCGCATCTGTGCGCGCCGGTGGCGGGCAAACACCGGCAGGGCGGCGCCATTGAGCCTGACCTCGCCGCGCTGTGGTGCGTAGTATCCGGAGATGACGTTGAGCGTCGTGGTCTTGCCGCTGCCGTTGGGGCCGATCAGTCCATGAACCTGGCCCGATCGGATTTCGAGGTCGAGACCGTCGATCGCGCGTACCCCACCGAAGCTCAGCACCACTTGTTCCAGCGTCAAGGCGCCGGCGTCGGTCAGCGCGCCGAACAGGCGCGTCAGCACTTCGGGCCGCGGCACGATCGCGCGATCGCTCTCGAGAGGCCGGCGGTTCTTGAAATTCAGGATTTCCGCAATGCCGCCCGGGATCGCAAGCACAATGACGAGCAGCAAAACCGCATACAGAAACGTCGACCATGCGACCAATGGCGCAGCGAACTCCGGCAGCACCGTCAAAAGAACCGTGCCGAGGAGCGGCCCGAGAATGGAGCCGCGCCCGCCGATCAGGATGGCGATGAAAAATAGGATCGACAGGTCGAGCGTGAACGCGTCCGGGGTGATGTAGGATTGCAATGAGGCGAATAGTCCGCCGGCAATTGCGGCGACAGCGCCGCTGAACAAGAATACCGTCCCCAACAAAGCGGGCTTTGAGATGCCGCTCGCTTCGGCCGCGACCTCGGCATCACGGATGGCGGTGAGCGCGCGGCCGAAGCGGCTCGACGCAACATTCGCCGTCATCCAGGTGCAGCACGCTGCCAAGCCGAAGCAGAAATAATAGAAGCCCCAAAGCGAAGCGAACGGCTCCGGGAAAATCGGTCCCGGAACGCCCACTCCGCCGCCGGTTACGCTCTGCCAGGCCAGCGCCACCTGGGTGACGATGGTGGCGAAGCCAAGCGTGGTGATGGCGAAATAAAAGGTGCGCAGCCGTAGCGCTGGCAGGCCGATGATCAAGCCGAAAATTGCGCCGACCGCCGCCGCAATCGCCAGCGCCAGATAGGGCGACAATGGCGGCGCGACGTTGCCGGCCGCAAGCACGCTCGTGGTGTAGGCTCCGAGTGTGAGCAGCGCGACCCACCCGATCGCGATCTGGCCGGCAAACCCGACGACCAAGTTGAGGCCGGACACCAATACCCAGTAGACGCAGGCGCGGGTCGCAATCACACCCCAATAGCCGCCGCCGAACAGCGGCAAGGTGACGCCGACAATCAGCAGCACCAGGAAAGGCAGCGCCGCGCCGATCGTGCTCGTCGAACCAAACACGTTCGCGCGGCTGGCGTGGAGTTGGGCTGCAGGAATATCCATCATACGCGGCGCTGAAAGGCCGAACCGGCCAGCCCCTCAGGACGTGCCAGCAGGACGAGGATGAACACCGTGAATACCGCAACCGAGGCGAAGATGCCCCCGACCAGGAAGTTCGCGGTTTGCTGAAAAAGCCCGAGCAGCAGGCCGGCAACCACGGCGCCGCGGTTGTTGCCCATCCCGCCGAGCGCGACCGGCACGAAGCCATAGAAGGTCAAGAGCGGCGCATTGCCGAAGAAGGCGAGCAGCATCTCGCCGCCGGCAAAGCCTGCGAGCGCGCCGATCACGCCGGCGAGCGCATAGCTCGTCATGCGCAAGCTGCGTTCCGGCAGGCCGAGCGCGCGGGCGGCGAAGGTGTCCTCGGCGATCGCCAGGAAGGCGCGCCCGACCAGGGTGTGGCGATAGAGTAGTTCCAGGCTGACAATCACGGCCGCGCAGGCGAGCATCGGCAGCCAGAACTGTTGATCGAATCCGCCGCGGGCGATGTCGAAGAGCCGCGGAAACGGTCGCGCCTCCGTTCCCCACTCGATCGCGGTGAACTGCTGGACTATCAGCGCCAGCGCCAGCGTAGAGAGCACGTAGAGATGCTGGTCGAGACTCTTGAGCACCGGCCGCACGGCGACGATCTCGGTAACGATGCCAAGGAGCGCGCCGGCGGCGAGCACGAGCAGAAACCCAAGCACCACAGGCATACCCATGCGCGCGATGAACAGCGAGCCCAAGACGCCGCCCAGCATCCCGAGCGTGCCCGCGGTGAAGCTGAACACGCGCGAGGCAGAGAACATCACGTTATAGGTGATGCCGATCAGTGCGTAGATGCAACCGATCGCCACCCCGGACAAGACGATCGATTGGACCATCGGGTCAAGCGCTGTAGCCGGGAGCCAGATTGAACGCGCCGTCCTTGAGCGAATTGGCCTCGACCATCACAACTTCATCGTCCGGATAACCGTTGTGCTGATCGGGTGCGAAGCTGATGTCACCGTAGACGCCCGGGAATCCCTTGAGCTTGTTGAGATAGCCGACGATCTGCTCCGGCTCGGTGCCGACATTCTTCATCGCCTCGGCAATCATCCGTGGACTGTCATAGCCGAGCGCGATCCACCACAAGAGCGTGTCGCCCATGTCGATCTTGGCGCTCTTCAAGCGATCGAGGAAGGCACCGGTGCGATCCGGGAGCTTGCCGCCCGGGGCGTAACAAACCGTGCGGAAATTGTTTGGATAAACCTTCGTCCAGTAATCGGGTTTTTCCAGCAAGGCCTTGGTTTGGCCGGAGCCAAGCGTGGTCTGGCCGACGATCGGCACGTCCCATCCCATTTGTCCGCGCGTATTGATGATGCGGGACAGGAAGCCGGCATTCACGCTCCACGGCATGATCGCTTCGGCGCCTGCGGATTGCATGCGCAAAAGCTCGGGCTTGAGGTCCGGATTGGCGGCGTCGACATTGCCTTGATAGACCACTTCGGCGCCTCTGGCCTGGAGCATCGGCACATAGGCGTTTACCGATGCGGTGCCGTAACCGGTAGTGTCGCTGATCACCGCGACCTTTTTGCGCTTGAGCACCTCCAGCACGTAACGGTTGGCGGCGCCGCCGATCTGCTGGTTGGTGGGCGCGTTGCGAAAGCACATCGGATATTTTTGCGGGTCGGTCAGGGCGTCGACCCAGCAAGGATGGACCTGCGGAGTGTTGGTGCGTGCCAGCAGCGACACGACCGCAAGCGACTCGCCGGAATTGACCGGGCCGAAGACGACGCTCACCTTCTGTCCGCGCGTGAGCTCCGCCGCTCCATTCACCGCCTTGGTCGGGTCACTTTGGGTATCGCGGGTGATCAGCTCGATCTGCCGCCCGTCGATGCCGCCGGCTGCGTTAATCTCCTGCACCGCCAATTGGATTCCGCGATTGATCCCGACACCGGTCGACGATGAGGGACCGGTGAGCGCCGGCAGATAGCCGACCGGAATCGGGTCCTTTGCGGCGATCGCAGGCTTGGCAACGCCCGCAACCGCGGCGGCACCGGCAGACGCCAGCGCTTGACGACGAGTCATCGACATTTTGATATCCTCCCTAGGCGCGTCTTCGTTTACTCCCAAAGCTTTTTTGAGTTTCTCGAACTTATACGAGCACTATAGCCTCGGCGTGACGGCCCGAAAAGCGCCATGTCGCGCGCCATTTCGAGGTTTCGGGCGAGGAGTTTTTTGCAAGGAGTTGTTTTTTGAAAGGAGCCATCTTTTCAAAAGGAGCAATGGCCATGGATCTCGGACTTGCAGGCAAGACGGCGCTCGTCACCGGCGGAAGCAAGGGAATAGGCCTTGAGACGGCGCGCGCGCTCGCGCGCGAGGGCGTGAAAGTTCTCATCTGTGCGCGCCGGGAGTCGGCGCTTGCCGATGCGGCGCGCGACATTATGCAAACGACCCAGGCGAAGATCGAGACGCATTCGCTGGACGTGACCAAAGTCGAACAGATCAAAATGATTCCGCGCATCGTCAGCGACAAGCTCGGCCGCATCGACATACTCGTCAACAATGCCGGCACCGGCACCTACAAGCCCTTTCTCGAAGTGACCGATGACGAACTGGTCGAAGGCATGGCGATCAATTTCTTCGCGCAATTCCGGGTCTGCCAGAAAATTGTGCCGATGATGATTGCGCAAGGCGCCGGCAGTATCGTCAATGTGAGCGGCCAAACCGGGATCATGACGCTCAACCCGCCGTTTCTGTCGTCCTGCACGGGGCCCGCGAAATCGGCTGAGATCCGGTTTTCCAAGGTCCTCGCCAACGAGCTCGCACCGCATAACATTCGCGTCAATTGCGTGATACCCGGCTTCATCAACACGCCGGAGCGTTTTGCCAAATGGGAGCGAGAGCTCGCCAAGCGTCGGCTTAGTTCCGAGGACGCGGCGCGTGAGCGCGCGCTGTGGTCGAGCAATCAGGGCATGCGCGATACGCGCTGGGGCACGCCCGAGGAGATCGCCAATCTCATCGTCTTTGCCGTGTCGGATGCGGCGAGTTACATCAACGGCGCGGAGCTCGTCGCCGACAATGCAATGGATAAATCTTAAAGCGCGCTATTTGCGTTTCCAGGACGGCAACAGTGCTTCCGCTCATTGCCGGGAGTGAACGGCGTTGGCGGTTGATGCTCCGGCCGTCGCGTCCGCAAGGATCATGTCCGCACCCTTCTCGCCGATCATGATCGTGGCCGCGTTGGTATTGCCGGAAACGACCGCGGGCATGATCGAGGCATCGACCACGCGCAGGCCGGCGAAACCGCGGACGCGCAGCCGTTCATCGACCACTGCTTTTTGATCCTGGCCCATGCGGCAGGTGCCCACGGGATGATAGGTGGTGGAACCGCGGCGGCGGATAAAATCGAGCAATTCGTCGTCGTTATCGCATTGCTTTCCCGGCTCGACCTCCTCGGCGATATGGCGCGCCATGGCGGGCGCTTGAAAGATGCGGCGCATCGCCGTGACCCCGGCCACGACGGTGTCGCGGTCCTTCTGCGTCGCCAGATAGTTCGGGTGAATTGCCGGCGCCGCTTTCGGATCGGCGGATTTGATGCGCACATAACCGCGGCTCTCCGGCCGCAGCAACACGCAATTGCCGGTCACGCCCGGGAACGGATGCAGTTCGCCACCGATGGTGCCGGCCGAGAACAGGGAAATCGAGCATTGCGAGTCGGGCGTTTCCGATGAAGGAAGCGCGCGCACGAAACAGGCGGAAGAGACCGCGGGAACAGCGAGATAGCCGCGGCGCGTCAATACGTAGTGCAAGCCGTGCGCGAGCTTTCCGCTCCAGCTGCGTACCGCGTCGTTGAGCGTGATCGGCTCCTTGCAACGCAAAATGATGCGCCCGGAAAAATGGTCGTTGAGATCGTTGCCGACGCCCGGAGCATCGGCGATCGCGGCAATTCCGAGCGACCGCAGGAGCGGCGCCGGCCCGACCCCCGAAAGCTGCAGAAGTTGCGGCGAATTGAAGGCTCCCGAGGCAACGATCACCTCGCCATTAGCGCGCGCAGAGTGTTTGTCGTTGCCGACGAGATATTCGAGGCCCGTCGCGCGCCGGCCATCGAAAAGAATGCGGGTGGCAAGCGCCTGCGGAATCACCTTGAGATTGGCGCGCCGGCGCGCCGACTTGAGATAACCGGCCGCGGTGGAGGAGCGCACGCCGCTGCGCATCGTGGTCTGGTAATAGCCGGCGCCTTCCTGCGTCGCGCCATTGAAATCATCGTTGCGCGGATAGCCGCATTGCAACGCCGCCTCGACGTAAGCTTCGGCGAGCGGATGCCGATCGCGCAAGTCGGAAACCGCGAGCGGCCCGCCGGCGCCGTGGAATTCATCGGCGCCGCGCTCGTTGTCCTCCGCCTTGCGAAAATAGGGCAGAACGTCGTCGAAGCTCCAGCCGGCATTGCCGAGCTGCCGCCAAAAGTTGAAGTCCTCCGCCTGTCCGCGGATATAGATCAATCCATTGATCGAACTCGACCCGCCGAGAACCTTGCCGCGCGGCGCGATGACCTCGCGGTTGTGGCATTGCGGTTGCGGCTCCGTCGCATAGCACCAATTGTATCGGGGATCGGTGAACAGCCTGCCGAAGCCGAGCGGAATATGAAGCCACGGATGCAGATTGCGCGGGCCCGCTTCCAACAGCAGCACGCGATGCCGGCCCGACGCCGTAAGCCGGTTGGCCAGAACGCATCCAGCGCTGCCGGCCCCCACGACGATGAAGTCGAAAGCCTCCGAATTCGGCAAGCGTTTCCCCTAATTGATGCCGCCCCTTGGGGGTCGTTTCCGCATTATATGACCACCGGACTGAGGTGATCTCAGCTCACGTCATTGGCTGACAATACCAAGTGCAGCTTGCCACGTCCGGCTTTCGTCCGAAAGCAGACGTCGCCTCTGACCTTATGGACTTGGCGGGGACGGAACGGTTGTCCGCGTAGACCTGCGCTTGAAAAGCCACGGTTACGGGTTCGGCCGTTGGCGAGCCAGATGATCGGCTCTTCCTTGCGATTGAGCACCAAGGGCTGCGGCCAGCACGGCGATCGCACAGACTTGGTGGACAATCGATGGAACGACCGGCTGGAAGGCTTGCAACGTGACGATGCCAAACGCGCCGTCCAGCGTGAGCAGACCGAATAACACTAGCATGCGCGTCCAAGGGAGTTGCCTCCGCATCGCGGTCGCGACGGCAAGCAATGCTGCGGCCCACAGCCCTATCGAGAGGAGCCGGTGACAGGCCTGGATGAGATAGCCATTTTCGGTGAAATTCCGCCAGAGCGGATGCAACGCGAAGAGGCGGTCGGGAGTTGGCAAGAAACTGCCTGTGTAACCGGGGAAGGTGGTCCACAGGGGGCCTGCGTCCAACGCTTCGATTAGCGCTCCAAAAGCAATGTTCAGCGCGATCACCGATCCCCATGCCACGCAGAGCATCGTCGATCCAACCGCCAACTGCGCCGGCGCGATTGCAGCCGCGATCAAAATGCCGAGACCAACGCTGGCGAATGTGATGTCGAGCGCATGGCGATGCTGACCGAGATTGATCGTGGCAAACTGCCCAGCGTGATCGGCAAAATAACCCAATACGAAATAGGCAACGATTGCCGCAACTAATCCGGTCCAACACAGGAGATCGAATTGCTCCGCAAACCTCACCGCGCCACGCAGGTAGAAAATGACGGCGACAAAGAGCGAAACTGCAAGCAGGATGATGCTGGCAATGCGCAACCACTCCCACCAATAGAGAAATCGAAAGATTACGATTGATTCCATTCCGCCCACGTCATAGCCGCCGCATAGCGCATAAAGCGGCGATTGTTGATGAAGGACGAACGCTTGCTTCCAAGCGTCAGACCCGACAGGAGGAATGAGCGAAACCCGGGGTGGGTAGAGAAACCATGGACCGCGGGTGAGGCGATTGCCGGCCCCCAATACGAAAGCGGCAACGCCAAAGAACGCCGCCGCCGTCAATGCAAGCCGCGGCGACCTGGGCTTTTCCACTGCCAGGAAACGGGTCAGCCAGCCGTTCAGACGTTTGCCAAGCCCCGGCGACGGCTCGCGCAGAACCGCCGTCGGTGATCGACCCGGATGGACGTGCAGCAGCATCGGTTGGCGGCCGTATTATTTCGCCACGGGAAAGACCTCGTGGGTGGCCATTTGCGAGAATATTCCTGGTTCCCCGTCGGACTGGAGCGACCCGCCGGCCACGTGAAACTCATTGTCGATGAAATTCGCCACGAAACCGTGACGCGCGATCTGCATATGCGGAAGGACCTGCCAAGAATTTGACTTGGGATCGTAGGCTTCGAAAGCCCAGAAAGTCAGCTTGCCTTGTGGCTCTTCGTATTCGCCGCCGGTGACATAGATCTTGCCGTTATGGACGTCGCCGGCGACATCGCCGCGCCGCGTCGGCGAGCGGCCTTTGTAGGTCCAGGAATCTGTTGCCGGATCGTAGGCTTCGACCAGATCGGTGACATCGCTCATGGTTACGAATGGCGAGCCGAGCCGTCCATTCACCGCATAGATTTTGCCGTCGACCACGGCGGCGAGGAAATGATTGCGGGCGGTCGGCATCGGCGCGCGCGACTGCCATGTATTGGTAGCGGGATCATATTCCTCGACTGTACCGACGACGATCTCCGGTATGCCGGCCCAGATCGGTTCGCCCTTGGACTGGCCCGGAATATTTGCGTGCGCCCCGCCGATCACGTAGATCTTGCCGTCAACGACTACCGCTTGCGCTGAACCGCGTGGCGTCGGCATGGGCGCCAGCTCTTTCCAGCTGTCGGCTTCCGGATCGTACATCAATGCGCTTGGTATAGGCTGCCACACTTTGGTGCCAGGCCTCCCGACAAAGCCGCCAAACACATAGATCTTGCCGTTCAGCGCGACCGCCGCGACGTGGTGCGCCGGAATTTGCATGTTTTTCTTTGCGGTCCAAGTATCGGTCGAGGCGTCGTACATCAAGACAATGCCGCGCGCCTGCACATTGGGGCCATCGTAGCCGCCCATGACGTACCACTTATTGCCGATCACCACGCTTGTGATTTCGCCCTGCGGGGACGGCAACGGTGTCGCCATGCGCCATTTGCCATCTTCTGCGTAGACCGGCGAAACTAGCAATCCCATGACGACAAAATACATTCCAAACAAATGCCACGCGATTCTCTTCATGGTCGCCCCCTTCCCGAATGTCTTCCCGACGCCGCATTGACGGCAATGACAGGGTCGCCGTGTGCCCAGGTTAACTTCAATAATAACACAAACCGGCAGTGGTAAGGGATAGATGCTCAATCGAGCCGACCGATAGGTAGAGGGCCAGAATGTTCGCCAGATCACTTCTTGGAATTTGCATTTGTCTCATGGGGTCTGGCGCCGCGCCCGCGCAGGCGATGGACTGCCCGGTATCGGAATACGAGCAGGTCGAAAAGCGCGTGACCGAAGCGCCCTCCTGCGACGCTTCGATGCAATTGCTCATGGCGTGCCAGCTTGGCTCGAGTGGCGACGTTGCTTTAAGCCTGATCGTGATCAAGAAATGCGAGGCAGATTTCTTAGCATCGCTGAGCGACCGCGCGCACCGCGGCTATGAACGCAAGGTTGGCGCCTGTGGCAATAAATCCGCCAACGAGAGTGGCACCCTCTTCCAATCAATAAGAGCAATTTGCGCGGCCGAGGTGGCGTACAGCTATGCCATCCGGGCTGTCAGGGCCAAGAAGCAATAGCTTCATGGCTTTCGCCGCCATCAAGAGACTGTTGAGCCAGCGCTCCAAACCGCCGAAAGCGGACATCGCCGACATGGTTTGTCGGACAGGGCCAGCGAACAGAGGCGAACAACGAAGTGGCGGAGGGAGTGGGATTCGAACCCACGATACGGTTTCCCGTATACACGCTTTCCAAGCGAGCGCCTTCAGCCACTCGGCCACCCCTCCGCGAAGGGGTCCCCGCAATATCACGGCCGGGCTTGAACTTACAACCCTCGACCCAGGAACTTCCACGCTTCGCCGGCGTTGTTTTTGCAGCCCCAACGAGGCGACACGGAAGAAGGTCATAGGAGGCGGACTATGGGACGCGGTTTATTGCTTTGGCTCATTGGCATTCCATTGCCGATCATTCTTTTGATTTGGGTGCTTGGCGGCCTGCACGGCTGATATTGCGCCAAGCCAAGTGGTGTTAGAACGAAGTGTATTTGCAGAGGCCCGGCGCGAGCCGGGCCTCTTGCATTCCGGTGGCCAGGCGGGGGTTTCGTGTCCGCTTCCGCCGGCCGGTCCGGTACCCTACATTAGCGGCATGACCCCAAGCGCAATGACCCCGCCCGCCGACGACTATCTCATCCGCCCCGACCCGCTCGACCCGCGCCTGACCGAGCGCGTCAAGGGCATCGATCAGAGCGGCGCGCCGATCGAAACCGCGGTGACGGTCGAGCGGGCGCTGACGATCTTCCTCAATGCGCAGGAGATCGTGACGGCGATGACGATCGGCGACCATCCCGAATATCTGGCGCTCGGCTATCTCCTCAACCAGAACATGCTCAAGCCCGACGATGTCGTCACCGGCGTCGATTACGACGAGGAGCTTTTGGTCGTCGTGGTGCGCACCAAGCGCAAGACCAATTACGAGAAGAAGCTCAAGAAAAAGGTGCAAACCTCGGGCTGCGCCCAGGGCACGGTGTTCGGCGACTTGATGGAAGCGCTGGAGAACGTATCGCTGCCGCCGGCCGAACTGCGCACCTCATGGCTCTACACACTCACCCAAAAGATCAACACGACGCCGTCGCTTTATCTCGAGGCCGGCGCGATCCACGGCTGCGTGCTCGCGATCGAAGACCGGCCGCTGGTCTATATGGAAGACGTCGGCCGCCACAACGCGGTCGACAAGATCGCCGGCTGGATGTTCAAGCACCATGTCGGCGCCAGCGACAAGATCTTCTACACCACTGGCCGGCTCACCTCCGAAATGGTGATCAAGACGGTGCGCATGGGCATTCCGATCCTGATCTCGCGCTCGGGCTTCACCGCCTGGGGCGTCGAGCTGGCGCGCAAGGCGAATTTGACGCTGATCGGCCGCGCCCGCGGCAAGCGCTTTGTCGCGCTCGCCGGCGCCGACCGCATCGTGTTCGATCAGGACCTCGCTTATGTCGAAGACGAAAGCGCCAAACATCGCCGCAAGGCCGCGGTGCATGACGAGTAAGAAGAAGCGCGCGTGAGCGGTCCCCCTACTCTCGGCCTCGTGCTTGCCGGCGGGCTGGCACGCCGCATGGGCGGCGGCGACAAGGCACGCATTCGCATCGGCGGCCGCACCATTCTCGAGCGCGTGCTTGCGTGCTTGTCGCCGCAATGCGACCGCTTGATCCTCAATGCCAACGGCGATCCGGCGCGCTTTGCCGATACCCGTCTTACCGTCGTCGCCGACAGCGTGCCAGATTTCGCCGGCCCCCTCGCCGGCATTCTCGCCGGACTCGACTGGGCCGCGGCAAACGCGCCGCACGTCGAATGGCTGGCGAGCGCACCGGGCGATTGTCCGTTCTTGCCGCGGAATCTGGTGGCGCGCTTGCACGAGGCGCGCGTTGCGGCCGGCACGCCGCTCGCTTGCGCGCGCTCCGGCGAATGGCGTCACCCTGTCGTCGCACTGTGGAACGTCGCCTTGCGCGAGGATTTGCGGCGCGCCTTGGTCGACGAGCGCCTGCACAAGATCGAAATCTGGACCGCCCGGCACAGCGTCGCCATCGCCGACTGGCCTACGGAGCCGATCGATCCGTTCTTCAATGTCAATACGCCGGAAGACGCGGCACGCGCCGAAGCGTTGGCCGCGAAGTATCCGGACGCCTGATCCGCACTCAGGTCAGAAGCTCGATCAGAAACGGCCCGCGCGCGGTATTGGCTTGCGCGAACAGATCGGTAAATTCCTTGACCGATGTCGCTTGCGCCGCCTCGACGCCCATGCCCTGCGCGAGCTTCACCCAGCCGAGATCCGGATTGCCCAAATCCATCATGTCGAGCGCGACGCGGCCGGGATTGGCGCCGACATTCATCAATTCGTTGAGCAGGATCGCATATTTGCGGTTGGACAAAAGCACCGTCGTGATCGGCAGCTTTTCGCGCGCCTGCGTCCACAACGCTTGCAGCGTGTACATCGCCGAGCCGTCGGCTTGAAGCGAAATGACACGGCGCCCGGGCGCAGCGAGCGCGGCGCCGGTCGCCATCGGCAGGCCGCTGCCGATCGACGCGCCGGTGATCTGCAGCCAATCGTGCGGCGGGGCAACGGCAAGGCCATTGAAGAACGCACGGCCGAAGCTGACGCTCTCATCGA
Source organism: uncultured Alphaproteobacteria bacterium (assembly GCA_963761595.1). Lineage (GTDB taxonomy): Bacteria > Pseudomonadota > Alphaproteobacteria > Rhizobiales > Xanthobacteraceae > BOG-931. Next base: position 451,069 of record CAVXHE010000008.1, on the reverse strand, counting down.
CGACAATGGCGTTCTCCGGCAGCAACATTGCGAGCGACTGCGTGATGGATTCCGGACTGATCGCCGCGCGCAAATCATGCTCTGCGGGCTTTGCCCGCGGCAGCGCGACGGCGGGCGCCGACAATTCATCGGCAAGACGCACCAAGGCATCGGCGACATCCTGATCGGGACGCGCCAGAACGTGGACACTGCAATCCTTCGGAAACAGATAGCCGGGCTTGCCGGGATAGGCGAACGGCGCGACCGGCGGCGCCGTGCCGATCAGAATGATATGTTTCGCGCCCGCCAGTGCCGTTACGGATTGATCATAGGCATAGGGCAAGCGCGCGATCGGATGGCGGCCGCGGCCGCGCTCGACCCGGGCATTGAACTGCGCCGCGAGGAGCTTTGCCCCGCTCGCGCCGGCGATCCGGAAGGCGTCCGCGATCATCGAGGCGCGGATCGGGGCGGCGCCGAGCATGATCGCGACAGGCTCCCGGCGCCGCAGCACCTCGGCAATGTTCTTGATGACGTGCGGCGCGGCCTTTTCCGGCGTGACAGCCGGAAGCGGCGCGCCATCGGCTCCGCCGTCGTCCCAGCTCGTATCGGCCGGCGCGATCAGGGTCGCGATCTGGCCGTGCGCCGTGCGCGCCGCCTGCACGGCCGCGGCCGCGTCGACGCCCATGGTCGCAACCGACTGCACGACGCGCGTCCATGCCGATACGCCGCGCGCCCATCCATCGGTATCCCCGGTCAAGGGCGGGTCGAGCGGACGATGATAGCTCGCCTGATCGCCCACCACGTTGACGATCGGCGAGCGCGCGCGGCGGGCATTGTGCAAATTGGCCAAACCGTTCGCCAGACCGGGCGCGCCATGCAACAGCGTACTCGCGGGTTTTTCCGCCATCCGGCCGTAGCCGTCGGCGGCGCCCGTCGCCACGCCTTCGAACAGGCACAATACGCAGCGCATACCCGGCACGCGATCGAGCGCGGCGACGAAATGCATCTCGCTCGTGCCGGGATTTGAGAAGCACGTCGTGACGCCCGAGGCGAGAAGAGTCCGGACGAGAGTTTCGGCGCCATTCACGAGTGACGTCCCTTTCTTTTGAGCGGAAGGATCAAATGCACTATTCGCGCTTGGCCGTCGGCAGCCAGGGCATTCGCGCGCGACGCTGCGCCTCGAAGGCTTCGATCTTGTCGAGATATTCGAGCGTAACATCGATGTCGTCGATGCCGCGCACCAGCCGGTCCTTGCGCAAGGGGCTGATGTCGAACGCATGCTTGGCGCCATCGGGCGCGATCAGCGTTTGATCGGGCAGATCGATGGTGATTTCGGCGCCCGGCCGCGCGCGCAAATGCCGCCACAGGCCGTGGATGATCTCTTCGGCGAGCGTAATAGCGAGAATGCCGTTTTGAATGCAGTTCACCTGGAATATTTCGCCGAAACTCGGCCCGACCAGAGCACGCAATCCGTAATCCATCACCGCAAAGACCGCGCCCTCGCGCGACGAGCCGCAGCCGAAGTCGGAATCGGTCACCAGGATTTTCGCCTTGCGATAGACCGGATCGTTCAACACGAAATCCGGGCGCGGCTTGCCCGTTTCGTCGAAGTGCAGATCGTAGAGAAAGGCCTCGCCGTAATCGTGGCCGGGCCGCCGGTGGCGGCGCATGTAGCGGCCGGGCAAGATCATGCCGGTGTCGATCTTGGCGATCTCAAGCGGCGCAGCGATAGCCGTCAATATTGTGAAGGGAAGCATCACGCCCTCAATCTCGCGACAGCCGCCGAACGTCAGCCAGCCGGCCGCTGACCGCCGCAGCCGCGACCATGGCCGGGCTCATGATGTGGGTGAGCGCGCCGCGGCCCTGACGGCCTTCGAAATTCCGGTTCGTCGTCGAGGCGCAGCGCTCGCCCGGCCCGACCAGTTCGCCATTCGACCCATTGCACATCGAGCAGCCGGGGTCGCGCCATTCGAGACCGGCCGCGATGAAGATGCGATCGAGCCCCTCGGATTCGGCCTGGCGCTTCACCGCGCCAGATCCCGGCGACACCATGCCGGGAACGGCGGCGCGGCGGCCCTTCAACACTTGCGCCGCCGCGCGCAAGTCCTCGATGCGGCTGTTGGTGCAAGAACCGATGAAAACGCGGTCGATCGCGACCTCTTCGAGCGGCGTCGCTGGCGCAAGCCGCATGTAATCGAGTGCCCGCTCGACATGACGCCGCCGCTCGGCATCGGCGATGCGCGACGGATCGGGAACGGAACCGTTGACCGGCGAGCAATCTTCCGGGCTCGTGCCCCAGCTCACCATGGGCGCGAGCTTGCTGGCGTCAAAGCGCAGCTCGCGGTCGAAGATCGCGCCATCGTCGGTCGAAAGCGTCTTCCAGTGGCTCAGCGCGATATTCCAGTCCTTGCCTTTCGGCGCGTTTCTCCGTCCGTGCAGAAATTCATAGGTGGTTTCGTCGGGCCCGATCATGCCGATGCGCGCGCCCGCCTCGATCGACATGTTGCAGATCGTCAGCCGCCCTTCCATCGACATGGCGCGAATGGCCGAGCCGGCATATTCGACGGCATAGCCGGTGGCGCCGCCGACGCCGATCTCGCGGATGACGGAGAGGATCACGTCCTTGGCCGTAACCGCCTCCGGCAGTTCGCCATCGATCGCTATCCGCATCGTCTTCGGCTTTTTGAGCCAAACCGTCTGCGTGGCGATGACATGGCGCAGCTGGTTGCCGCCGCCGATCGGCACCGCGAGCGCGCCGCACGCACCGTTGGTCGCGGTGTGTGAATCGTTGCACGTGATCAGCATTCCCGGCTGCGAAATGCCGAGCTCAGGCGAGATGACATGGGCGATGCCCTGGTCGTGATGGAACCAGCCGACATGCGGCAATTTGAACGCGGCCGAATTCTCATCGAGCATTTCGACGACGCGCCGGATCTCCGGATTGGTCATGCCGGCGGTGCCGAGCGACCGATTGACGGTCGGCAGATAATGATCGGTCACCGCGAGATGCAGCTCCGGCCGGCGCGCCGTGCGGCCTTCCATGCGCAATTGATCGAAGGCGAGAAACGATTGGCCTTCATTGATCAGATTGAAATCGACCCCGAGCAATTCCTCGCCCTGCGGCGACACTACGATGACGTGCTCGGCCCAAATCTTCTCGAACAATGTCCGCGGGCCGCTCATTGCAACAGTCCGAGTTTGGCCAAGATCGCCCGGTTCTCGTCGTAGTCATCCTGCATCCATTTCACGGTCGCCGGATAGCGCAAGGTTTCGAGCGTCCAGAAATTGCGCTGCAAATCGAGCTTGAAGTCCGGGTCCTCAAGCACCTTGTCGAGCGCCTTCACCCAGAACGCGATCTGCTCCGGCGTCAGCCCGTTGGGCACGACCACGGTGTAAGGATTGGCGGTGACGACATCGAGCCCCTGCTCGCGCAAGGTCGGATATTTCGCCAATTCGCCCGGCTGCCGCTCCGGCGCGGCGATGCCGAGCATACGCAACTTGCCGGCCTCTATCAGCGGCATCGGACTGCCGATGCTGGTGACGCCGACGTCGATATGATTGCCGGCGGCCTGCGCCGAAACGTCGGAGCCGGAATCGAAAACCACCGTGACGATCTTGTCCGGCGGCGCGCCGACGGCCTTGCCGACATTGACGACGGAAATATGCAGCGGGCTGCCGAGCCCGACCGGGAATGCGAAGGTCACCGAAGTCGGATCGGCCTTCAGGCGGTTGCGAACATCCGCCATGCTCTTGTATTGCGAATCCACGTTGGTGAAATAACACTGATAGGCGTCGAATAGCTTGATCAGCGGCGTCATCTCCTTGTTCAAGGTCGAGCCGTTGCGCGCAATCGCATTGATGAAGCTGCCGGAGACAAGCCCGATCTCGTTGGCATCGCCCTTCTTGGCGGCAAGATAGTTCATGGCGACGATCTGGCCGGCGCCAGGCTTGTTGAGCACGGTCATCGAATCGACCATGTGCTCCTTGGTGAGCACCCGTTGAATGGCGCGCGCCACCCGGTCGTTCTCGCCGCCGGCGCCCGCGCCGACCACGAATTCGACATTGCCTTGCGGCTTCCAGCCTCCGCTGGCCTGTTGCGCGTTGGCAGTGCCGGACAGCGCCAACGCCAATGCCAGCGTCACGATCGCGAGCCCAATGGCTTTCTTCACGCCCATGCGTTACCTCCGATCCGGATCGCCCTGCTGCGCCGCAGCCGGTCCGGTTTTCATGCTCTTCGGCATGACTTATACTAAGTATAACCTAGCTCGCATGGGGCGCAAGAGCGCGCCAATGCGCTCGGCCTGAGCGGACGGAGTGGCAATGCGCAAGACCGCAAAAGCACAACGGGAAGTTTTGCCGGGCGACGCCGCCGATCGCCTTGCCAAAGCGACGCTCGGGGCGGGCCTCACCATCCGCGCGCTCGAAATCTTCGTCGTCGTCGCCAAAGCTGGAACTATGGTGGCGGCGGCAAAGCAGCTCAAGCTGACGCAACCGGCGATTTCGCAAATGATCGCGAGCCTCGAACAATCACTCGGCCTGCAATTGTTCGATCGCTCGGTGCGGCCTCCCGCCCTCACCCTGCAGGGCACCGCGCTGATCAAGCACGCGGCGGCGATCACCGAATCCGTGCACCAGTTCCGCAGCACGGTTCGTCTCGGCACCGCTGCTCCTTTGCCGCTCCTTCGTATCGGCATCCTCAACAGTTTCGCGACGACGATGGGGCCCTACATCTTCAAGCAGTTGCGCAATATCGCGGCCGAATGGTCCATCGATTCCGGATTTCACGCGACGCGCTTGCGCACCATGGTCGATCGCGATTTCGACTTTGCCATTACCGCCGACGAATCTCCGGTGCCCGATGAAGTCGACGCGATGCCGATCCTCACCGAGCCGTTCCTCCTGATCGTTCCGGCGAAGTACAAAGGCCGCCATCTGCCGCTGCAGAAATTGTCCGATGAGCTCGATCTCATCCGTTTCGGCCGCGACCCGACGCTGCACACGCGTTTCGACCGCGTCCTGGAAAAGCACGGCGTGATCGCGCAGCACCGCTATCATCTTGACACGACCGAAGCTGTGCTGGCGATGGTCGCCGTCGGCTCGGGTTGGACCATCCTGCCGCCGCTTGCCGTCATTAAATCGGTGCAGCGCGGCGATCCGATCCGGGCGCTGCCCTTTCCCGGCAAGCCGTTTCACCGTACCATCAATGTCGTGTCGCTAAAAAACGAAGGTCAGTCTTTGGCACAACAAATCCGCGGCGCATCGATCGACGCGCTGAAGCACTATTTCATGCCGCCGCTGCGGAAACTGATGCCTGAAATTGCGAAACTGACGACATTACACGGCGCGGCCAAGGCGTGAGGCCTGCGTCAGCCCAGGAGCGATGCGTAAGATAGAAAACCCACCGTCTCGCCCGGCTCGATCGTGGTCACGTCTTCCGGAAGCTCAGCGAGGCCGTCGGTTTCCGTCAGCGAGGTGAGAACGCCGGCGCCGTCCTGCGCGTATTTGACCGCTTCGATGACGCCGTCGGACGCCGTGCGTAGCGCAACCCGCACATATTCCCGGCGGCCGGAGCGCTTCTTGTAGGAAAACGTCGCACGCGCCGGCATGGCGAGGAGCGGCTCCGGCAGCGCGCCGGCAAGCCGCAGCAAAAGCGGCCGCACCACCCGCACGAAGGTGACGAACACCGCCACCGGATTTCCCGGCAGCCCGACAAAGGCTGCGCCCTCGCCGCTGTTCGAACCATGAAGAACGCCCATCGCCACCGGACGGCCCGGCTTGATCGCGACGCGCCAGAACACGAGGCGGCCGACGCTTTCGACCGCGTCGCGCACGTGATCGGCTTCGCCAGTGGAGACGCCGCCCGACGTCAGCACCAGATCGTGATCGGCGGCGGCGGATGCAAGCCCGCGCGCGAGCTCTTGCGGATGGTCGGTGAGAATGCCGAGATCGGTCACCTCGACACCATAGTGCGCGAGCAATCCGGCGAGCAGAAAACGATTGGAATCGTAGAGCGCGGCGCACGGCAGAACCGACCCTGGCTCGACGATCTCGTCGCCGGTCGAAAACAGCGCCACGCGTACACGCCGGCGCACGTCAAGCTTGGTGAGACCGAGCGCCGCGGCAAGCGCAACGTGCTGCACCGAAAGCCGCCGGCCGGCCGGCAAAGCGAGCGCTCCGGCGCGCATATCCTCGCCGGCCAATCTGCGATTGGCGCCGAGCTTCAGTCCGGGCGGCACGATGACGCGCTCATCTTCGATGCGGCAGTCCTCTTGCATGAAGACGGTATCCGTCCCCTCCGGCATCGGCGCGCCGGTGAAGATGCGAATAGCCTCGCCGGCTTTGATCGCGCGACGTGAGGCATGGCCCGCGGCGACGCGATCGACGATGGCGAGGCGGGTCTCGCCATTCGGCGTCAGATCGCCAGCGCGAACGGCATAGCCGTCGACGGCGGAATTATCGAACGGCGGCACATTGATGGGAGCGACGATGTCGCCGGCGAGCACGCGGCCCTGCGCCGCGCGGAGCGCGACGCACTCATGACCGTCGACCGGGACAATCCGCTGCGCAATCAGACGCTCGGCGTCATCGACCGGAAGCAGCGGACCGTTGAAGGCGAAGCAGTCATCGGTGAGCTGGGCCATTACAAATGGCCTTGTATTTGGCTCTGCGCCGCTTCGAGATTGCCGATCCGGTCGAGCGGCAGCGCCTCGGCCTGGAGCACATTGGCAATGCCGTTGATGTCGTCGAGCATCAGCACCGGCACTTGCGCTTGCGGCAATGCGGCATCGGTCGCGACGGCGACGATGCAATCGTCGTCCGGATGCAAAAGCGGCTTGCCGACGGCTGAGCGATAGACTTCGAGCTTCGGATGCGTGTGGCGTTTGAAGCCCTCGACGATCACCAGATCCACCGGGCTGAGCTTCGCCAATATTTCCATCAGCGGCGGCTCGGCTTCGCCGCCGAGCTCGTGCATGATCGCCCAGCGCCGGCTCGAGACGATGGCGACTTCGCGCGCGCCGGCCTCGCGGTGCAGCCAGGAATCCTTGCCCGGCTGATCGAGATCGAACTCGTGATGCGCATGTTTGACGGTCGCGACTTTCAGGCCGCGCTTGACCAGCACCGGGATCACGCTGGTGACGAGTGTCGTCTTGCCGGAACCGCTCCAGCCCGCAAGCCCGATAACGCGCATATTCATCCGAGAGCCCGATCCTTTCGTTTAATGATCTGATCTTTGAGTTCTAACATAATACCGATAATGGCCGATCGCACCGGGCAAAACCGGCATTTGACGGTTGCCACGGTGGGCCGTAGCCTTGCTCGAATTTTTCTTCCTGACGGAGACGTTCATGCACCCCTACACAATACCCGCCGAGGTCAAGGACCGGGTCATTCGCCGTCAAGGCAAGCTGCCGAGCCATGACACGATCGATGCCGCGCGCACCGCGCTGGTCGTCGTCGATATGCAGAACTACTTCGTCGCCGAGGGCTTTCCGCTCGAAGTCCCCGCCGCCCGCGGCATCGTGCCGAACATCAACCGGATGGCCCGCGCCCTTCGCTCGGCCGGCGGCACCGTCGTATGGGTGCAAACGACCGCAGCCGGCGCGCTCGAGACCTGGGGCAATCACCACAAGCACATGCTGACGCCAGAGCGGGCGAAGACCCGCCTCGCTCATCTCGACGAAAAGGCCGAAGGTTTCGCGCTCTATCCGAAGCTCGAAGCCCTGCCGACCGATCTACGCATCAAGAAGGTCAAATTCAGCGCTTTCATCTCCGGCTCGTCGGATATCGACGCCAGGTTAAAGAGCCGCGGCATTGAAAGCCTGCTTATTGCCGGCACTTTGACCAATGTCTGCTGCGAATCGACGGCGCGCGACGCCATGATGCTCGACTACCGCGTCGTTATGGTTTCCGATTGCAATGCGACCTTAAGCGACGAGGCGCACGCCGCATCGCTCAATAATTTCGTCGTCTATTTCGGCGATGTCATGACGGCGGACGACGCGACTGCGCGGCTCGTGCCGGCGGACAAACGCCAGTCGGCGTAAGGTCGCGCTCAGCGGCGGTCCATACCACGGGTCCATGCCACGCCTCTACCCGGCGGGTTCCATACCGAGCGCGCGAATCCGCGCGCGGGTCGCCTCATCGCGCAACGCCTGCAGGAACGCTTGCACGGCCTGCCGTTCGCGTCGCGCTTCGACCAGCAGGAAATCGTAGTGCTCCGGTGCGATGGGCAGGAACGCAAGCCCGTACATCCGTGCCACCGGTTCGATGGCGACGCCCCAATCGGCGCGGTGCTGCGCGATGGCTGCGGCGACCGCATTGTGGGAACGCGGCTGATTGGCATAGCCGGCGGGCTTTGCGCCGTGCAGCAGCCCGTCGACCAGAACGCGCGTGCCCGACCCGGCATTGCGGCTGACCATCAGGATCGCAGGGTCCCCGAGCGCCACTTTCAGCGCGGCATCCGCATTGTTGCCTTCGAACCGCATGTCGCCGGGGCGGAAGACAAAGCCCTGCATCCGCCGCCAACCGGGCACAAGCGCGAGGCCGGGCGCGAGAAGATGTTTGTTGTAAATGCCGGTCGCCGGATCGACCAAATGCACCGGCGCGATATCGCATTCGCCCCGGCTTGCCGCGCTGACGCCGCCAAGGCTGCCGACGGCGATGGTCCGCGCCTGAAAGCCGCGCTCGGCGAGCGCGCCGGTCACGACATCGAGCGCGATATCGTGGCTGCCCATGATGACGAGATCGGGGGCGCGGGCCTCGTCGCCGATCAGCGTGACCTCCGCTTGCGTATCGGCATCGAGCGCGGAGGCGAGCGCGTCGATGGCGAGGAAGCCGTCGGCCTGCGAGAACGCGGTCACCGCGCCGGAACCTTTGCCGTTGGGGAATGCGATGAGCCCATCGTTTCCCGCAACGAGCGACACCAACACGAATTCCTCGCGGCCGAATTCGGAAGCGATCCGCACCGGCACGCGCGCGCTCACGGTGCGCGCGGCTTCCGGCGAGAGACCGGCCAGCGCGCGGATGACCGGCGCGACGAAGGCGTGGAACGTGAAAATCGCCGAGGTCGGGAAACCCGGCAGCACGACCAGCGGCCTTTTGCCGATCACCGCAAGGCACAGCGGCTTGCCGGGCTTGAGCGCCACGCCATGCACCAGAATTCCCGGCGCGCCGAGCGTGGCGACGATGCGATGCGACAGATCGCCCGCGCCCTTCGACGTGCCGCCCGACAGCACGACCATGTCGCACAACTCGAGCGCCGCGCGCATGGCTTTGCCGAGCGCCGCCTCCTCGTCGGGAAAAGCGCCGAACGGAACCGGCTCGCCGCCGGCTTCGGTGATCGCGGCGGCGAGGATGGCGCCGTTGCTGTCATAGACCCCGGCGGGACGCAGCGGCTTGCCCGGCTCGATAAGCTCGTCGCCGGTCGACAGCACGGCAACGCGCGGCCGACGCACGACATCGGCCGCAGCGAGGCCGCAGGCCGCCAGCATGCCGATCTCGCGCGAGCCGATGCGCGTGCCTTTGCGCAACAGCATTTCGCCGCGCGCGATATCCGAGCCGGCATATGACACAAACTGACCGGCGCCCACCGCGCGCCGCACGTCGATCGCGGGCGTAGCATCATCCTCGATCAGCTCGGTATGCTCGATCATCACCACCGCATCGGCACCACGCGGAATGACGCCGCCGGTCGCGATCGCAGTCGCCGTGCCGGGCAGGACCTCGATCGCGGGCGCAACGCCGCAGGCCACGACTTCGGCATTGAGCAAAAAACGCTTGCGCGCGCCGTCGCTTGCGCCTGCCGTATCGGCCGAGCGGACAGCAAAACCATCGACATTCGAGCGATCGAACGGCGGCGCGTCGACCGGAGCGGTGATGTCGACTGAGAGAACACGCGACAGCGCGGCGGCAAGGCTTACCGATTCCGCGGCAAGCGGCGACAGATCGATACGCGCTGCGAAACGCCGGCGCGCTTCGCCGGCCGAGACCACCTCAAGAAACTGCTCCTGCCGCGCGGCGCGCCGCACCGCTTCGAGGATCGCATTGGCACGGATTGCTTGCTTGGTATTTGAAACCATCGTCTTAAGGCCACGGTCTCACGGCAACCGGCGTGCCCGCGGCAAATCCTTCGCTATCCGGCGGAACGCTGATCCAGCCGTCGCTTCCGGTCAGCGATTCATATGACAGATAGCCCGAGGCGAGCGGATCCGCCACGGCGCCGTGCGCGGCATCTTGGTCAAATCGCACCGGAATGAGTTCCGTGAGCCCGATCGTCGAGGCGACCTTGCGCTTGAGCGGAAGCACTTTCGGCGTGTCCTCGACGCGGCGGCCGGCCAGTTGGGCAATGACATGGCGCCCGATCAGAAGCCAGATCGCCAAAGCGCAATCCAACCGCCCGGGCACGAGCAGCACCGGCCGCGCGCCGACATAGCCGACGGCGGCTGTCTCGCCCGGCGAAATCGCGATGCCGTGCGCCTCGACCCGGCCGAATTGCGCCAAGGTGCGCACGCTCGAATCGCCGCGCCCGCTGCCGGTGCCGCCGACGACAAAGCCGGCATGGGCGCGCGCTTCGCCGAGCGCCTCGTAAAGCCGTTCCGGCTCGCAGTCCGCCTCGAACACCGTGCCGCCGGCCGCGGTGACGGCGCGCGTGAGCATGTCGATCGCGGCCTGCACCACGGGCGTCTTGGCCATGCCGCCGCAGGCGATGCGGATGCGCGGCTCGCGCACCATGACGTCGGCAATTCGGGCAGCCGCCATCACGGCAACGTCGCTTCCGCGCAGATAGGCGCCGGCGCGGCGCAGGATCGTTTGCGGCGAAATGTCACCGCCGGCCGGAAGCACACCCTCGCCCGGAAGAACCGCGGCGATTGCTGTGGCGCGATCGCCAATGAAACTGACGGCATCGAGCGGCAGCACCGCATCCGCGTCGGCCGGCATCGGCTCGCCGGCGTCGACGCGCTGCGGCGGTTGGGCAAACGGCATCGGCGCATAGGAATTGGCGTCGGCGACCACGCTCGCCGCGACTGCAAAACCGTCGCGCAGCGCGAGCGGCTTGAGCGGCAGCTTCGAGGCCACCACATCGGCGGCCAGCACGCGGCCGTGCGCCGAAGCCAAAGAACAGGCGCGCGGCGTCACCGGCTCGACGCGCGCGGCAAGCGACGCCAGGATCGCCTCGAGCGGCGTCAGGCGCGAAATGCGTTGGGTAGAGGAATCGACGGCCATCGCCGATATGTTAAAGAGCAGTTTTCCGATTTCTACGACTCGCACGGCACTGCGCCACCATGACGGAAAAGACTCTAAACCTGCGCGGCCTTAAATGTCCGCTTCCCGCTCTGCGCACGCGCAAGGCGCTCGGCGGCATGCAAGCGGGCGACATTCTTATAGTTGAATGTACCGATCCCCTCGCCGGTCTCGATATACCGAACCTGTTAAACCAGACCGGCGATACGCTTGAACAGACGCGCAAGGAAAGAGGGTTAATGACGTTTCGGATTCGCAAAGAATAGCCCAGTAAAACCCGGTCATTCCAGCTTTATTCCGGCCTTCAGGATCACCGGCTTGAGCCGCGATGCCTCGCTGTTAACGAACGTATCGAACGCTTTGACGTCCATCGGCGCGATAATCATGCCTTGTTGGCGGATCCGCGCCTGATTCTCGGGCGTCGCCATACCGGCATTGATGGCACGATTAACCTTTTGCGCGATGTCGGCCGGAAGCCCGGCCGGACCCGCAAGCCCGAACCAGTTGATCGTCACGACGTCGTAGCCGAGTTCCTGAAACGTCGGCACGTTCGGATAGTCGGGGAGCCGTTCGGGAGCGGTTTGCGCCAGCGGCGTGACCGTGCCTGCATTCAATTGCGGCGCGGCCGAAGTCATGGTCGGCGTCGCAAAATCGATATTGCCTGCCACCACGTCGAGCTGGCTCTGCGACGCGCCCTTATAGGGTATCACCTGGAACTTGAGATCGGCGATCTGCGCGAAGGATTCCGCCACCACTTGACCGACGCTCGCAAGACCCGAAACGCCGTAGGTCAGAGGCTTCGCACTCGCTTTGGCCTTGGCGACAAAATCTTTCAGGGATTTTACGTCGTTCTTTGCGGAGGTAATGAAAACAAGCGGCGAGCCGGCAAGGTAGGCAACGTGGGTCAAATCCTTGAACGGGTCGTAGCCGATCTTTGAATTGACCAGCGGGTTGATCGCCGTGAGCGACAAAGTCGTGACGACGAAATTGTAGCCGTCGGGCGCCGCGTGCACGACCTCGTTGACGCCGATCACGCCGCCGGCGCCGTCGCGCGTCTCGACGTAAAATTGCTGACCGAAGGCCTTGGTCAATTGATCGGCGGCGATGCGGGCGAGGATGTCGGCGGCGCCGCCGACGGCAAAGGTATTGACGATGCGAACCGGACGGGCCGGCCAGCTCTCGGCCACAGCCGGCGCCGCGCTCAACGCCGCGGCGGCAAAAACCACCGCGCGCACCAGCGACCGGTTCATTCGGCGGCGACGCGGTGTGCGGCAACGCCTTTGGCCTTCACCACCACCTTGATCGCATCGTCGACGCGGTCCTTGGCGTAACGGATCGCGGTCGGCAGATCGTCGAGCGCGAAAGTGTGGGTGTGGATTTTGGTGGCGTCGAAGCGCTTTTGCGACATGAAGGCCTCGGCGCGATGCGTCGCGCTCTTGCCCTCGCCGCGGATGCCGTAGAGATAAATGTTGTTGCGCACGATGTGGGCGACATCGACCGGCGTCTCTTCATGCGGGAAGGCGGCGAGGCACACTTTGCCGCCGCGATTGACCATGCGCACCGCTTCGGTCACCGCATTGGCCGCGCCCGAACATTCGACGACGTAATCGACGCCCTTGCCGCCATTGAGACGCTTCACCGCCTCGACCACGTTTTCGTTGCGCACATTGATGACGTGATCGGCGCCGAGCTCCTTGCCGATCTTGAGCCGGTTGTCGCGGGTGCCGGTGAGGATCACCGGCGTTGGCGCCCATCGCCTTCGCCACGGCAACGCCGAGAAGCCCGATCGGGCCCGGACCGGTCACGACCACGCTCTCGCCGGCGACAAGTCCGCCAAGCTCGGTGAGTCCGTACATCGCCGTGCCGGCCGTGACGACCAGCGTCGCTTCTTCATCCGACATCGTGTCGCGGATGGCGACCAGCGTGTTGATATTGTTGACCTGATATTCGCAGAAGCCGCCGTCGGTGGTGAAACCGTTGGCGCGGTGGCCCTTGTCGACCTCGCCGTAATTGAGTCCGTAGTTGTGGCAGGCGGTGTACATGCCCTCGCGGCAGCGCTTGCACTGGCCGCAGCCGGCGTGGATTTCCACCGTGATGCGCTGGCCGATCTTGTACTCGTCGACGCCGGGACCGAGCGCTGCGACCGTGCCCATATATTCGTGGCCAGGCGTGAAATTCTTGTTGAACGGCTTGCCGCCCTGGATCATCGCCGGCGAGCCGTGATCGATGATTTCGAGATCGGTGGCGCAGATCGCAACCGCGTCGATGCGCACCAGGACCTCGGCGCGCTTGGGGACCGGAACCGGCTTTTCGGTGAGTTTCAGCTCGCCGGGATTGCCGAGGACCCAGGCCTTCATCTTATCCGGGATCGGGAAATCCGGGTTCGTCTTCACTCCGGGCCCTGCATACATACGTGTTTCCCCTTGCCTATTTCCTTTTTGGGCACCTTCTCGTCCAGTCGCGCCGATGCTTACAGGGAATTTCGGCGCGGCGCAAAACCGCTGATCAAGCCTGCTCGCCGGCCGCGTCGCGGTCCAAATCGGCGAAAACGTCATCGCCCTGCAGCACGACTTTATAGGTGCGCAGCGCGACCTGGCACGGCGGCGATTTTACCGCTCCGGTCGGCACATGGAAGGCGCCCATATGCACGGCGCATTCGATCACGTCGCCGTCCAGCATGCCGTCGGCGAGGCTTGCCGAGGCATGGGTACATTCGTCGTCGGTGACGTAGAACTTGCCGCCGATATTGAACACCGCAAGTCGCCTGTCATCGACGTCGAAGGCTTGCACCGTTTCCGGCGCGATATCGGCCTGCGCGCAAATCCGGACGACATTATCCGCCATGTCGGCTTCCCTCCCGCATCGCGTTGCCGCGCGAGCATTCTTTATATAGTCATTCGAAGATCAAGCTAGCGACGGGCCAAGAGAATCAGGGCGGAAGCGCGATGCAGGTTTTGGTGATTGGCGCGGGAGTTATCGGGCTTGCGGTTGCGCGCACGGCAGCGCTTGCCGGGCACGACGTCACCGTCGCCGAAATGACCGGCGGCATCGCCAACGGCGTGTCCTCGCGCAACAGCGAGGTGGTCCACGGCGGCCTTTATTATCCGACCAATTCGCTGCGCGCGCGCCACTGCGTGCGCGGCCGGCGCATGCTCTATGAATTCTGCGCCTCGCATGGCGTCGCGCATCGCAAATGCGGCAAGCTCGTCGTCGCGACCAACGAGACCGAGCTTGCCAAGGTCGAGACCATCCTCAAACAGGGCGAGACGAACGGCGTCGAAGGCATGGAAATGATCGGCGGCAATGCCGCGCGCGCGCTTGAATCCGAACTGTCCTGCATCGGCGCTTTGCTGTCCTCGGAAACCGGCATCGTCGACAGTCACGGCTTCATGAATGCGCTGTGGGGCGAGCTTGAAGACAACGGCGGCATGATCGCCTTCGAAACCCCGGTCGAACGCATGAGCTACGAGGCGCCGCATTGGCGCGTGCAATTCGGCGGCCGCGAGCCGGGCACGATCGAATTCGACGCCGTCGTCAATTCCGGCGGGATTGGCGCGCAGGCACTCGCCCGCCGCATCGAATCCTATCCCGCCGACAAAGTGCCGAAGCTCGTCCTCGCCAAAGGCAATTATTTCAGCTTCGCCGGGAAGCCGGTCTTTTCCCGGCTGATTTATCCGACGCCGGTCGATGGCGGGCTCGGCGTCCACGTCACCCTCGATCTCGCCGGCCGCATGCGCTTTGGGCCCGATGTCGAATGGATCACGGAAGAGAGCTACACCGTCGATCCGCGCCGCGCCGATAGCTTTTACGCTCGCATCCGCACCTATTGGCCCGAGCTGCCGGACCATTCGCTGGTGCCGGATTATTGCGGCATCCGGCCGAAGCTCACCGGGCCCGGCGAACCCGCCGCCGACTTTTTGATCGCGGGGCCGGCGGTGCACGGCATGCCGCGGCTCGTCAATCTGTTCGGCATCGAATCGCCGGGGCTGACGTCGTCGCTGTCGATCGCCGACGAAGTCACAAAACTTCTGAACTGACAGCAAGAATGATCCGGCGCGACTTAGCGCGCGACAAGACCCTGCCGCGTGCCGACATTTGGCGGCGGTGCCGGCTGGCTTTGCGCAATCGTGCCCGGATCGTCCTCGACCGCATTGGCATCGTGCCGGTTGAGCGCGCTCTTTGCCGAGGTGACTGAATTGAGTTGCGTCGCGACGCTCGGCACGGAGACCGGCGTATATTGGGACGCCGCGTTCTTGTCGCCGTTATAGGCCATGAGGCCTTGTTTGGTGGCGACGATATCGCCCGGCCGCAGCGTCGGATCGCTCGGCAGATCGTAGGGCGCAAGCCCCAGCGCGTCCTTGCCGTTGCAGGTGCAATGGGCGACGAGCTGCTTGCGATAGATAAAGGCGGTGTCGAGGTCGGTGTAGCGCGCGCCGTCCTTGGCGACGGAATGCTCGATTTCGCTGCCGAAAAAGACCTTGGTCTTGCTCGCCGGACACATCGCCCGGCAAGCTTCGACCGGCGTGGCATTGGCGACGCGCGCCTCGAGCGGGAAATGCTGGCCGTCGCACAGCCGCACGCAGAAGGCGACGCCGTGGCCGGTCGAGCCGGCGCTCTGGCGGACGCTTTCCTGCCCGAGCGGCGGCGGCGCGACCGGCCCGGTCGGTTCGGCATAAGACGACACCGAAGGGTTCGGGCCCTTGTCGGGGCCACCGAACAAAAAGTCGAAAAATCCGGCCTGGGCCGGCCCGGCCGCGAGCGCGGCTGCGGTCAAAGCGCCGCAAACGGCAATGGTCCGCAATTTCAGTTGTTTGCTGCCGCGCGCTGGTTGTTTGCTACGCCCCATAGCCACCTCGCCCTGCCCTTTCGCGGGCACGCTACTGACCAACTTTAATGGAGGCGGGAAAGTTCCCGTCCTTTGCCGGCACCATGAAGGAAAAGGTTCACCATCTTGTGGCGCGGCGGCGCCTGCCGGCGGCAATTTTCCGGTATGGCTAACGGGCCTTAAACGTCAAAAATATCTCAGCCAAACATAGACTTGGCAGATCAGGATCGACACGATCGTCATCGGCAAAGCGTAGAGCGTGTATTTGATGAAGCCGAAGGCGATGCCGTTGCGCTCGGCGATCCCGGCGATGGTGAGATTGGCCGAGGCGCCGACCAAAGTGCCGTTGCCGCCGAGACAGGCGCCGAGCGACAGGCACCACCACAGCGGCTCGATATGCTCAGGCCCGCCGAAGCCCGGCGCGGCATCCTTGATCAGCGGGATCATGGTGGCGACGAACGGGATGTTGTCGATGAGCGCCGACAGCAGAGCCGAGCCCCACAGAACGGTGTAGCCGGCGCGCGCAAGGTCGTTGCCGGTCGCAGCGACAAGCCTATCGGCGAGAAGCTGCAACAGCCCGCTGACTTCGACCGCATGCACGACGACGAACAGCCCGATGAAGAAGAAGATCGTGATCCACTCGATCTCGGTGAGCGTTTGCGTGACCTTGTCGGTTTGCAGCTCGCGGTGATGTTCCCAATTGTCGAGCAGCAGGAGCAGCGCGGCGCCGCCCATGGCGATGGTGGCGGGCTCGAGATGCAGGCGGTCGGCGAAGATCAAGGCTAAGGTCACCAGCACCAGAGCCGCCAGGGATTGCAGGAGGAGCGGCATGTCGGTGATCGCGCCGCGCGCATTCATCGTCATGACGCGCAGCCGGTTTTCGACGGTCGCATGCGTGGCACGGCCCCAGATGAGATAAATCATCAGCACCTGCGCAGCGAGCACCATGACGGCTGCCGGCGCGACATTAAGCAGAAAGGCGTTGAAATGCAGGCCGGCGAGCGAGCCGATCATGATATTGGGCGGATCGCCAATCAGGGTCGCTGCGCCGCCGATATTGGCGGCGATCACCTCGGCGAACAGAAACGGATAGGGCGGGATCTTCAACTCGCGCGTAATGGCAAGCGTGACCGGCGCCACCAAGAGAGCCGTGGTGACGTTGTTGAGGAGAGCGGAGATCAGGCAGGTCGCCAGCTGCAGCAGCAGCAAAAGCGCCGCCGGATGCGCGCGCGCCAGCTGCGCCGAGGCGATGGCGACGTATTGAAAGATGCCGGAGCGCTGGGCGATCGACATGATGATCATGAGCCCGGCCAGCGTGCCGATGGTATTCCAGTCGATGCCTCTGAGCGCTTCGGCCTGATCGAGCGCGCCGGACAGCACCACGATGCCGGCGGCGATCAGCGCGATGATGGCGCGGTTCAACTGATCCCAGATGATGGCCGCGTAGGTGACGCACAGCATGGCTGTGGAAACCCACTTGGCATCAAGGCCGAAAATGATATGCGGCACGAATTGATCGGTCACGGCGGCGTCTCAAAGTCTTTTTGGGTAATAGCCGGCAGCGCGCAACGCAAGAACAATCGGCGGAATTCACCACCTTGCCGCGGCCATCTGGGCGCGGGCCGACTTCACGCCGTCACGGCACAAAAACCAGAAATATGAAAGTCGCAAACACGATCAAATGGACGAGCCCGGTCATAATATTGGTGCGCCCCGAGCCGAAGGTTAAGACGCTCAAGAACAGCGTGAGCGCGAGCAAGAGCGTATCGCGCTCGGAAATACCGATCTGAATCTGCTTGCCGATGATGATATTGGTGACGGCCACGGCCGGAATTGTCAGCCCGATCGTCGCCAGTGAAGACCCGAGCGCGAGATTGACGCTCTTCTGCAGCATGTCGCGATACGCGGCGCGAACGGCGCTGATGCTTTCCGGCGCCAGAACGATCACGGCGATGATGATGCCGGCGACGGCCGGCGGTGCGCCGACGTGGGACAGGCCGGCTTCCAGAATGAGCGCGAATTTCTTCGCCAGAAGAATGACCCCGACAAGCGCAACCAAGAGCGCCACGGCGCTCGTTATCACCGCCCGGTTGGACGGATAGACGTGGTGGCCGTCCGGCGCGGTCTTGTCTTCGGCGCGAAAGTAGTCGGTGTGCCGCGAGGTCTGGATGAACAGGAAGGTCGCATAGAGGATGACGGTGATGATCGAGACGAAAATCAGCTGCCCGTTCGAGAAATAGGGGCCCGTCACCGTCTGCGTATAGTTCGGCAGCACCAGCGTCAGGATCGAGAGCGCGCCCAACACGTGCAGATAGACGCCGGCGCCGGACATCTGGAATTCCTGCTCGTGATGGCGCAAGCCGCCGACCAGCACGCACAGCCCGACCAGGCCGTTGCAGACGACCATGATCACGGCGAACACGGTGTCGCGCGCCAAAGCCGGCGAACTGTCCGGCGTCAGCACGATCAATTCGATAAGCGCGACCTCGATGATCGTGACTGCCAAAGTGAGAATGAGCGTGCCGTAAGGCTCGCCGGCGCGATGGGCGATGACGTCGGCATGGTGCACGGCGGCGAATATGGCGCCGAGCATGATCACGAACATCGCCGCCGACAGCGCCATCGACAGCGCCGACGTCGGCAGTTCCCCGGTGAAGCCGACATAAGGCGCCACCACGACGAAGGCGACGGCGAGGAGCGGAAAGGCGACGGACGCGATCGGCGTTTCGGTCTGCGCGGCCATGAAGTCTCCGGTGTGGCGGAGCTTCCATTCTCATTTTATCGGCGCGCTGTACAGCCCGCACCGCGCTGGACCGGTGCCGACGTTCAGAACGATCCGAACACCGTGCCGAGCCCGATGACCGCGGCCAGCGCGAGTATGGCGCCGACGATGCCGACCATGACGATGTCGAAATAGCTTTCGCGGTGGCTCGATCCGCAGATCGCGAGCAGCGTCACCACGGCGCCGTTGTGCGGCAGGATGTCGAGCGTGCCCGAGCCGATCACGGCGACGCGGTGCATCAAGGCCGGTGCGATGCCGATCTGCGCCGCGACGGTCATATAGGTCTGGCCGAGCGCATCGAGCGCGATGGTCAGGCCGCCGGACGCCGAGCCGGTCAGCGCCGCAAGCACGTTGGTCGCCACTGCGAGCGACACCAGCGGGCCGCCTTCGATCGAAAGCACCCAATCGCGCACCGCGGCGAAAGCCGGCAGCGCGGCGACCACGGCGCCGAAGCCGACCAGGCTCGCGACGCTGACCGCCGGCAGCACCGAGGCATTGGCGCCGGCATCCATGCTTTGGCGCAGCGACGGCAGCCGGTTCCAGTTGCAAGCGATCACGGCAGCAATCGCGGCGGCGAGCGCGACCACGACCGACCACACGCCGGCGACGGCTGCGACCGAGGTGCCGCCCCAGCGTTCCGCGGCGAGATACGAAAAATCGAGCCGCGGCAGAATGACGAGCGACATCGTCAGATTGACGATCACCACGACGACAAGCGGCAAGGTCGCGGCAAAGTTCGACGGCGCGGTGTCGCTGTGACGGCCGCGATGGATTTCGGCCGGGTCGAATTCCCGGGCCGTGGTGGCGCGCTCGCGGACTTTCTCGTCGTTCACGGCGGCATCCATCGTCGCCGCTCCATCGCCGCCGCCAAAACCCTCGCCGGTGCGGCGCGCCGCGGTTTCGGCGCGCTTGAGCCACCACATGCCGAAGCCCAGCATGATGAGGGAGGCGACGATGCCGAGGCCGGGCGCGGCAAACGGCGTCGTGCCGAAGAACGGCATCGGGATCGCGTTCTGGATCGAGGGCGTGCCCGGCAGAGCCGACATCGTGAAAGTCGAGGTGCCGAGCACGATCGCCGCCGGCATCAGGCGGCGCGGCACGGCGGCGGCGCGAAACAGCGTCTGCGCCATCGGCGCGAGCACGAAGAACGCGACGAACAGGCTGACGCCGCCATAGGTAACAAGCGCGCCGGCGAGCACGACCGCGAGCACGACGCGGCGCTCGCCGAGCGTCTTGGTCATGAATTGCGCCACCGCCGTCACCGAGCCGCTGTCGTCCATGAGCTTGCCGAACACCGCGCCGAGCAGGAACAGCGGAAAGAACTGCGCCAGAAAGCGGGCGGCGCTGCCCATGAAGATCTGCGTCCAGTTGGCAAGGAGCGGCTCTCCGCCGAAAGCGGCCGCGACCAAAGCCGCGGCCGGCGCCAGCAACAAGACGCTCCAGCCGCGAAACGCGAGCCAGACGAGGAGACCGAGGCCGACCAGGATTCCGAGAAGGCCCATCGCTCAAGCACTCCACTCAACACTCGGTTCAGCACTCGGCCAACAGCGCATCGAGATCTGCGGTCGAGCGCTTGCCGACATCGTCGCGGTGCTGATCGAGAAATTCGCTCGCGGCGCGGCGCCCCTCGTCGCGGAGCTTCGCCACAAAGCTCCATTCGGCATTGAGCTTCGAGGAGGCGCCGAGTTCGACCAGCATGTCGGTCATGATCCGATGCGTGCGCATCTGCGCCCAGCGCTCGCCCTCGCCGTGTCCCGGATCGGCAACCTGGCGCAACAACGCGATCATGCGCAGTTCCTTCATCAGCGGCGAGTTGAAGGAAATCTCGTTGAGCCGATTGAGGATCTCGGTCGCCGTGCGCGGCGTATCCGGCCGTTCGCGCGGATTGATCTGGATGAGGATGGTGTCGTGGGCGTCGCTTTCGCGAATGAGCGGCGTGATGGTGGGATTGCCGGCATAGCCGCCGTCCCAATAGGCGTCGCCGTCGATCTCGACGGCGCGGAACATGGTCGGCAGACAGGCCGACGCGAGCAGCACGTCGGCGGTGATCTCGCCGTTGCGGAAAATACGGCCGCGGCCGGTCCGCACATTGGTCGCGGTGATGAACAGCTTGATCGGCGAACGGGCGAGACGGTCGAAATCGATGCTCTCGGCCAGAATGGCGCTCAGCGGATTGAAGCCCAGCGGATTAAGATCGTAGGGCGACAGCACCCGCGACATCAGGTCCATAGCCAGATAAACCGGCGAGGTGTCGAACGACCAGCGGCCCATAAACCGATCGAACGGCGAGCGCTGCAGCGGGCTCGACGCCGCGGCGCGCGCCACCCGCCGCCAGTATTTCTCGAGTGCGTCGCGCGCGCCTTGCGCGCCGCCCGCGATCCAGCCGTCCGCCAATACGGCGGCATTCATGGCGCCGGCCGAAGTTCCCGAAATCGCAGCGATGCGAAACTTCGGTTCTTCCAGAAGCCGGTCCAGCACGCCCCAGGTGAACGCCCCATGCGAGCCGCCGCCCTGGAGCGCAAGGTCGATCAGTACCGGATCCTCACCCATCGGCACCACGCGCCTGCCAAAGCGGGCGCGCCCTCGACAGAATCTATTTTCTCAAGCCAGACCTATCTTCTCAAACCAAGAACTGTGTTGCCGACCACGAAGACCGACACCACGGTCGGATGGCAGTGACGTCTCAGTAACGAGAAAGAGCATGCTACGTTAAAATAGGTCGGTGCGGCGCAATTCCCTTTGAGCTAGATGAGGTACGATTTTTGCTCAAAAGTGTGGCGCAATTAGGCGTAAGCGCCGCAAATCCTCCAACTGGGGCGCAGCATGATCGGCGCTTGAGCGGCGTCATCCCCGCGTCATTTGCCGAAAGGCTTCGACGCCTGCATTATGAGACGCAACGAGAGCATAAGAGACACAAGCATAAGAACCGGGGAGGACTTCAAACGTGACCGCGCATCGCTTTCTCAATCCGTCGACCATGCCCGCCACGCGCGGCTACACGCATGTGGTCGAAACGCACAGCCCAAGCCGCACCATCTACGTGTCCGGGCAGCTCGGCATGACGCCGGACGGCAAATTTGCCGGCAGCCCGGGCGATTTCCGCGCCCAGGCCGAGCAGTGCTTTAAAAACCTCAAGCTGGCGCTCGCCGAGGTCGGCGCCACATTCGAGCATGTGGTGAAGGTGACGGCGTTCTTTACCGATATGGCGCACCTGCCGATCTATTTCGAAGTGCGCGACGCTTACGTGAACACCAAGGCGCCGCCGGCTTCGACCGCCATTCAGATCTCGAAGCTCGCGCGCGAGCCGGCTTTGTTCGAGATCGAGGCGATCGCGGTGGTGCCGGTCTAGGCGGGTCGACTTGATCTTCACTCGATGCTGAAATTTTGGATCATACGAGTGCGGAGCACGCTTCAAACACCAGGAGAAATACCTTGGCCTATCCGACAGCCTACGCCTGCACCGTCGCGATCCCATTGCCCTCGGAACAAACCGTCCAGCATATGATCGGCAAATCCTATGATCCGGAAAAAGTCCTAAATGTCCTGAAGATGTTCGCGGGAACTGAGGGCATGTTTGAGGCGACAATCGGCATAGTCAAAGCAATGTTCCAGGCGAAAGGCATTGATCCCAAAATACGCGAGATGATCATTCTGCGTGCGGCGAAGGTGTTGAATGCGCCCTACGAGGCGCAAGCTAACGTGCGGATGGCTAAGAACGTTGGCCTATCTTCCGCGGAGATCGACGCTGCTGCCACTGATGGTCCGGTATCCGGTATCAATCCGGAGTATATTCTCGTGTGCAAAGCGACTGATGAATTGTCAAAAAGCGGAACATTGCGCGATGAGACATTACGCGAACTTCTGGACAAATACGGCGAAACGATCTCCCGCAAGATTGTGCTTATGATCGGCTGGTTCAATATGCTCAGCCTGTTTTTGAATGGCTGCCGCGTCCCGCTCGAGACCACCGACAAGATAGGAACGAGGAGCTCGCCACTAGGATGAGGGCCGCCTCAGCGCTGCGCCTCAGCGCTGCGCCTCCGCGCGGCGCTGCGCATTGTGGGCGCGCGCCGGCTGCGCGGCGGGCTGCGGCGCGAACTGCGCGGCGAACGGATTGGAGAACATCCGCGCGAAGAAATTCTGGCCCCAGGCGCCAGAGCCGAACGCTGACTCGGGCATGGCAAGAAGCTCGCGGCGAACGGTGTTGTCCTTGCGCTCGATGGCGATGTCGGCGACGGCGCGCTGGTCGCCTTTGAGGATCGCCAGGAGATCCTTGTCGCGGCCGTAGATGTCGTCGCGGAATTGCAGCTTGCCGGAGTCGTCGACGAAAGCCGTCTGATAGGTCAGGTGCACCGGGATCGGATTGTTGAAGCGAATCTCGTTTTCGCTACTGCCGAACATGCGCCGGATGCGATCAGCGGTATAGCCGTCGCCCGGGCGCGCGATCGACAACAGCACTTCGGCATATTTCGCCGGATCCTCGACCCGCATACAGCCGTGGCTCGCGGCGCGCATGGTGTTGGCGAACAGGTATTTCTGGTTGGAATCGTGCTGGTAGACCAGAAACTTGTTGGGGAAATTGAAGCGGATTTGCCCGAGCGCGTTGTTGGGGCCTGGCGGCTGCGAGACGTGGATGGTGCCGTCGGGATTGCGGCTGACATTGAGCCCCATCCGCGCAAGGATGGTGGAGTCCTGGCGCAACAGCGGCAGATATTCGTTAGCAACGATCGACGGCGGCACGTTCCAGGTCGGATTGAGCGTGATGGTCTTCATCTCGGCGCTCATGATCGGGGTCGGCGTCGAAGGCTTGCCGTCGACGATTTTGGTGGTCCAGGCAAGCTTGCCGTCGTCGATGACGCGCAAGGTGAAATCGGGAAGATTGACGATCACATAAGTCTTGCCGAGATCGTGCGGCATCCAGCGCCAGCGTTCCATATTGGCGACGATGATGTCGGCCACCCGATCCGGCTTGTTGCCGTTGAGCGCGTCGATCGTTGTCTGCTGGAGGAGGCCCGTGGCTTTCAGCCCGTGGGCGTCCTGAAATTTCTTCACCGCGTCGGAGAGCGTCTTGTCGTAGATCATGTCGCCGGCTTTGCCGTCGCCTGCCGATGCCGAGCCGCTCGCGCAAGGCCGGCAACGCGGTCGTCCTTGGCGCCGAGTTTCGGCGCCGGACCATCCGGGATGGCGATCTTGGTCTCCTTGCCGGCGCGGATCTCGGCGAGCTTGCCCTTGAGCGCGAGATAAGCGGGGTCGTGCGGCTCGTAGGCATCGAGTGCCGCGGCGACGTCGGTCGCCGCCACCATGACGCCCAGCACATCGGCCGGATCGGCGGCTTTCTGATCGTAGGAAACGTCGCCGCTCACGCGCGTCCAGTGCACGCGCCCGATGCTGGCGTGATGCGCATAAGTAATGACCGAGGCCGTCAGCCTGATCTCGGCTTGCGCCAGCGCCGCGGCATCGGTAACGCCGGCGAAATCCGGAACGGGATAATCGGCGGGAGTAAGCCCGTCGGCGTCGACATGGCCGAGGTAGGCGATCGCCGCTTGTGCGCGCGCATTCGGGCGGCCACCGGTCAACCACAGCGGCGCGTAATTGCGGCCTGAATAGAATGCGTCGACCACGGTTCGAACATCCGCGTTGCCGAGCAAGGTGTCGAACTTGCCGGCGGCGAGATCGTGCAATTGTTGGGCGACGGCTGCGTCCGGATTGGTGCTCGCCTCGGACCGCGCGGCGGCCGGCGGAGCGCTCGATGCAGCCGGTTCGGCCACGGTGTTGGCCGGCGCACCCGGCTGCGGCGATGACTGCGCCGGCGCGGAATCGGATGCGGCGGCGTCCGGCGCAACAATGGCCGTACCGCTGTTGGCCTGGTCCCCCGCAATCGCGCGCGCGCCGAGCGGCGCAGCAGACAACAGAAGAACAAGGACAGCCGGAAGCAGAAATCGATCGATGTTCACTGCAGTCACTGCGAGACCTCGTTGCGGGGCGGACGCGCGCATTCGCCCTACCAGGATTTCAAGGAAGCAACCCAAACCGATAAGGTAAGCCGATGCCGCCAGCGCCGGCTCGAACCTAGCATCCTGGAAGCCCGTTGGCGACAATCCCAAAATACCTATGCCGAATGGTACTTTGGTCCGCTCACGACGTTGCTTGCTAACCGAATGGGATCGCCGAGCTCAGAGTTCGAGGACGCTCACCGCCGCGCGAAGATGAGAATAGCAAGCCCAACCAGCGCCGTGACGGCGCCGTAATAGATCCATTGGCTTTGGCTGATCATGAAGCTTTCGGCCGGCCAGCGGATGATGCCGGCGCCCTGACACGCCCACAGCACGCCCGTGGCCAGAAGCGCGGCACCGATAAAGGTCAGGAGCGTTTTCATGTTTTCATCCCAGTGGCTTGAGAGATCAATGTGCCGCGTCCCAATTGTCGGCGGCATGCGCCTCGACATGCAGCGGCACGGTCAGCGAACGCGCCGGCAGCGGCGCTTCCATCATCACCGCGGTGACGACCGGCAGCGTTTTCTCGACTTCGCCGTCCGGCACTTCGAAGACCAGTTCGTCGTGCACCTGCAGCAGCATCCGGCCGGAAAGCTTCCGCTTCGCCAAAGCCGCGTCCATGCGGATCATGGCGCGGCGGATGATGTCGGCGGCGGTGCCTTGCAGCCGCGCATTGATCGCGGCGCGCTCGTTGAAGGCGCGAATGGCGGCATTCGACGCGGCGATATCCGGGTAATGGCATTTGCGGCCGAACAGCGTTTCCACATAGCCGTTCTTCTTGGCGAACGCCTTGGTCTCTTCCATGTAATCGCGGATGCCCGGAAAGCGCTCGAAATATTTTTTGATATAGGCGCCGGCTTCCTCGCGGGCGATGCCGAGCTGATTGGCGAGGCCGAAAGCGGAAATCCCATAGATGATGCCGAAATTGATCGCCTTGGCGCGGCGGCGCACCTCGGCCGGCATGTTCTTCACCGGCACGCCGAACATTTCCGACGCGGTCAAAGCGTGAATGTCGAGGCCGTCGCGGAAGGCGTTGCGCAATTGCGCGATGCCGGCGATCTCGGCGAGAAGCCGCAACTCGATCTGCGAGTAATCGGCGGAGACGAGCTTGTGGCCGGCATCGGCAACGAAGGCGCTTGCGGATCTTGCGGCCGTCCTCGGTGCGGATCGGAATGTTCTGCAGGTTCGGCTCCGATGACGACAGCCGGCCCGTGGTCGTCGCCGCGAGCGCGTAGCTCGTATGCACGCGATGCGTCGTCGGATTGACGTAATCCGGCAGCGCGTCGGTATAGGTCGATTTCAATTTCGACACCTGCCGCCAGTCGAGAATCTTCTGCGGCAATTCTTGGCCGAGCTCGGCCAGTTCTTCGAGCTGGCGCGCGCCGGTCGACCACTGGCCGGTCTTGGTCTTGGTGCCGCCCGGCAATTGCATCTTGCCGAACAGTATGTCGCCGATCTGCTTCGGCGAGCCGACATTGACCGGCTCGCCGGCAAGCTTATTGATCTCGGCTTCGAGGCCGGCGGCTTCCTGAGCGAATTCGCCGGACAGCCGCGACAGGATTTGCCGGTCGATCGAAATGCCGCGCCGCTCCATGTCTGCAAGGACACGCAGCAGCGGCCGCTCCAGCGTTTCGTAAACCGCCGCCATGTGCTCGGCGGCAAGCCGCGGCTTGAGCACTTGCCAGAGCCGCAGCGTCACGTCGGCATCTTCGGCGGCATATTCGGTCGCCTCGGCGATGTCGACGCAGTCGAACGTGACCTTGTTCTTGCCGGTCTTGGTGACTTCGTTGAGGTCGATGGTCTGGTGATTGAAGTAGCGCTGCGCCAAACCGTCGAGGCCATGATCGGCGCGGCCGGCATCGATGACGTAAGACATCAACATAATGTCGTCGTAACCCGCAATCTCGATGCCGCGCTGCGCAAAAATCTGGACATCGAACTTCACATTGTGACCGATCTTGAGCACGCCGAAATCTTGCAGGAGCGGCTTGAGTGCGGCGAGCGCTTCATCCTCGCCGATCTGACCGGGCGCGCGTCCGCCTTCGAACAAGCCGCCGGCACTGCCGTCGCCGCCTTGACGGTGCGACAGCGGCACGTAGCAGGCTTCATTGGGCGCCAGCGCCAGCGCAAAGCCGCATAGTTCCGCCTGCATCGGATCGAGCGTGCTGGTCTGGGTGTCGAGTGCGACAAAGCCCAAATCGCGGGCGCGCTCGACCCAGGCGCGCAGGTGGTCGAGCGTGCGCACGCACTCGTATTTGGCGCGATCGAATTTTTGCTTCCGCGCGATGTCGAGCCGCGCCGCGGCGAGCGCCTGCGGGGTAAGCGGGCCCGTCGCTTCGGCCCTCGCCCGCCGTGCGTCCGCGGGCTGCGGCGGCCGGCCGAGAGGAAGCTGCGGCGCGGCGCCTTCCTTCGCTGCGGGTTCGGCGGTCTTTCTCGAACCGCCAACGGCGAAATCCGCGTCGGCCCCGATCTCATTGGCGTCGATGCCGGCGAATTCGGCGACGCGCCGCGTCAGCGAGTTGAATTCCATCGCCTTGAGGAACGCGATCAGCCGCTTGTGGTCGGGCTCGTGCACGGCGAGATCGCCGATCGGCACGTCGAGCCTCACCTTGTCGTCCAGCGTGACGAGCTTCTTCGACAGCCGCGCTTTGTCGGCATTGTCGATCAGAGTTTGCCGGCGCTTGTCTTGTTTGATCTCGCCGGCGCGCGCCAGGAGCGTTTCGAGATCGCCATACTCGCCGATGAGCTGCGCCGCGGTCTTCACGCCGATGCCGGGCACGCCCGGCACGTTGTCGGTGAAGTCCCCGATCAGCGCCTGCACCTCGATGACCTTGTCCGGCGGTACGCCGAATTTCTCGATCACCTCGGCGCGGCCGATCTTCTTGTCCTTCATCGTGTCGAACATGACGACGCGGTCGTTGACGAGCTGCATCAGGTCCTTGTCCGAGGACACGATGGTCGAGGTGGCGCCGGCCTCGCAGGCCTCGCGCACATAAGTTGCGATCAGGTCGTCGGCCTCGAATCCCGCCTGTTCCAGCGATGGCAAATCGAAGGCGAGGACTGCGTCACGAATCAAACCGAATTGCGGGCGCAGATCGTCCGGCGGGTCGGGACGATGCGCCTTGTAGTCGGGATACATTTCGGTGCGGAACGTCTGCTCGGAGAGATCGAACACGACACCGAGATGGGTCGGCCTGTCCTCGGGCTTCATGTCACGCAACAGCTTCCACAGCATGTTGCAGAAGCCGAACACGGCGTTGAGCTGCAGGCCGTCGGACTTGCGGTTGATCGGCGGCAGCGCATGATAGGCGCGGAAAATATAGCCCGAGCCGTCGACCAGAAAGAGGTGATCGCCCTGCTTCAGCGGCTTTGCGGCAGGCTTTGCGCCAGACGTGGCAGCCGGGCTGGCGGGCCTGTCGGCGGGCGCGGTTTGCGGCTTTGGCGCTTTTTGTGACGATTTTTGTGCTGTGGGCATGATGGCCAATATATAGGGGCTTCGCCCGGATTAGCAGCGCTTTGGATGAGACTGTGGATTTTTCCCCGTTGCCGATTGACGCCGTATTGCCGGAGCTCACCGCGGCCTTGCGCGCGAACAATGCGGCGGTGCTGGTGGCGCCGCCCGGAGCCGGCAAGACCACGAAAGTGCCGCTCATTCTTGCGAACGAGGACTGGGCCAAAGACCGGCGCATCCTGGTGCTGGAACCGCGGCGGCTCGCCGCGCGCGCGGCGGCCGAGCGCATGGCAAAGACGCTCGGCGAGCGTGTCGGCGAGACGGTCGGGTTGCGGGTGCGGTTCGGCTCAAAAGTGTCGCGCAAGACCCGCATCGAGATTATCACCGAGGGGATCTTCACCCGCCTCGTCCTTGACGACCCGATGCTCGACGGTATTGCCGCGGTGCTGTTCGACGAATTCCATGAGCGCTCGCTCGACGCCGATCTCGGCCTCGCGCTCGCCCGCGACGTGCAGCAGGGGTTACGCGAGGACCTCAAACTGCTGGTGATGTCGGCGACCATCGATGGCGCCCGCGTCGCCGGACTTTTGGGCAATGCGCCGGTGATCGAGAGCGGGGGCCGCGCCTTTGCCGTCGAGACGCGTTATGCCGGCCGCAACGCCGGCATGATCGAGCCGCAAATCGCCGACACTATCCTACGCGTGATGCGCGCCGAGCCGGGATCGCTGCTTGCCTTCCTGCCCGGCGCCGCGGAAATCCGCCGCATGCAGACGCAGCTTGAGGGCCGCACAGACACCGCAACCGACGTGGTCGCACTCTACGGCGCGCTTGCCGGCGACGAGCAGGATCGCGCCATCCTTCCCGCCCCGCCCGGGCGTCGGAAAATCGTGCTGGCGACCTCGATCGCCGAGACCTCGATCACCATCGAAGGCGTGCGCATCGTCGTCGATTCGGGGCTGTCGCGCGTGCCGCGCTACGAGCCTGACGTCGGCGTGACCCGGCTCGAGACCGTGCGCACATCGCGCGCCGCCGCCGATCAGCGCCGCGGCCGCGCCGGGCGCACCGAGCCCGGCGTCTGCTACCGGCTGTGGGACGAGCCGCAGACCGCGGCGCTTGAACCGTTCGCACGGCCGGAAATCCTTGCGGCGGATCTCTCCTCCTTCGCGCTCGATCTCGCCGCTTGGGGAGCTGAGCCGGAGAAACTCGCCTTCCTCGATCCGCCGCCGCGTCCTGCCTTTGCCGAAGCCAAAGCGCTGCTCACCGAGCTCGGCGCCATCGACGCCGACGGCCGCATCACCGAAGAAGGCCGACGGCTACGGCAATTGCCGCTGCCGCCGCGACTCGCGCGCATGGTGATCGATGCCGCAGCCGGGGGCAGCGCATTGCAAGCCGCGGAGCTTGCCGCGCTGATCGGGGAGCGCGGCTTGGGCGGCGACGATATCGATCTGCGCGAGCGTCTCAATGCATTGCGGCGCGATCGCTCCAATCGCGGGCGCGACGCGCGCGGCATGGCGCAGCGTTGGGCGGAAATTGCTTCTGAGTCCCCAACCCCTAATCCCTCCCCACAAGAGGAACGGGAACAAAGTATGGGCGCGCTCATCGCGCTAGCCTATCCGGAACGCATCGCCAAGAATCGCGGCGGGGGCATGGGAGCCTTTCTCCTGGCGAACGGCCGCGGCGCCAATATCGATCGCGCCTCCCCGCTGGCGCGCGAGCCTTACCTTGCGGTCGCCGAACTCACCGGCACCGCCGCGCAGGGCCGCATCCTGTCGGCCGCTGCGATCACGCTCGACGATATCGAGACGCATTTCGCCACCCGCATTGAGACGCGCGACGACATCGTCTTCGACGCCGCAAGCGGCAGCCTACGCGGCCGCAACAGCCGCAAGCTCGGCGCCATTACGCTTGGCGAACAGCCGATAAAGGTCGAGCCCGACGGCGACACCGCGAAATTGCTTGCCGACAAGATCGCGAGTGCCGGGCTCGATCGCCTGCCCTGGACCAAGGCGATCCAGCAGTGGCGCGACCGCGTGATGTTCCTGCGCGCAAGCGAAGGCCAAAGCAGCGAAGTATCCGAATGGCCGGATTTGTCGGACGCGGCGCTTGCGCAAAGTGCGCGGGAGTGGCTTGCGCCGCTGCTCGCCGACAAAACCGCGATCGGCAAGATCGCATCGGACGAATTTGCCGCTGCCTTGGGCGAGCTTTTGCCGTGGGCACTGCGGCGCCGTCTCGATGCCGAGGCGCCCACGCATTTCGAGGCGCCGACCGGAACGCAGGTGCCGATCGATTACGAGGCGGAAGGCGGCCCGAAGATCGCGATCCGCGTGCAGGAACTGTTCGGCCTCAATCGCCACCCGGCGATCGCCGGTGGACAGATTCCATTGCTGATCGAATTGCTGTCGCCGGCGCATCGCCCGGTACAGACGACGCGCGACTTACCTGGGTTCTGGCGCGGCAGCTATGCCGCGGTGCGCACCGAGATGCGCGGGCGCTATCCGAGGCATCCCTGGCCGGACGATCCGATCGCGGCGCCGGCGACACGGCGCGCCAAGCCGCGCAAAGTTTAGCGAACCTTTTAGCACCCCGCTTACCATCGCGCTCCAAATCAGGAGCCATGGCGCGCAGAATTAGCGCCTTCTTCGCCGCACCATGGTGAGATGGCGGGCGAAAACCGGATCCGAAACATGCGTCCTTTCATTGCCATCGCCGCGTTTGCTCTGGCCGCCGCCGTCCTCGTGCCGCGCCACATGACGCAAACAGCAAGCGTCGCGCCGTCGATGATGGCCGCGCGCACCGATACGCCGGCGCAAGTCAAGCCTGTGAATTCAGGCGAGTTCGTCGTGACGCCCGACAGCCGCGGCCATTTCCGCGTCGAGGGCAGCGTCGACGCCCGGCGCGTCGACTTTGTCGTCGATACCGGCGCGACGATGGTGGCGCTGACGGCGCGGGATGCCGCAACGCTCGGCATTCATCCGGCGGTGAACGACTACACGATCGCGGTGAGCACGGCCAACGGCACGGTGCGCGCGGCGCCGGTCACGCTCAATCGGGTGGAGATCGGCGGCATCACCGTTCGCGACGTCGCGGCGATGGTGCTGCCGGAGAATGCGCTGAACGACAATCTGCTTGGCATGACTTTCATGTCGCGGCTGCGGCGCTACGAATATGCCAACGGCCGGCTGGTGCTGGAGCAATAATAGCGTGGTCACCGAAGCGGTTCTCCCGCGCACCGAGCGCGGCAACGCAACCATTCCCGCCCGCCGCCGTTTACGCTATTGCTGCTGCGCCATTGCCGCCCCCTCCTCCGATCCGGACCGATTTTTCGATGTTTCCCAAGCCCAAAGCGTCGCTGAAGCCGAATACCTATGCCTATGAATCCGAGCCGATGGTCAAAGCCACCGGCTTTCGCGAATATGACGCGCGCTGGCTGTTCGGATCCGAAATCAACCTGATGGGCGTCGAGGCGCTCGGCCTCGGGCTGGGCACACTCATTCACGAGCTCGGCGTCAAGCCGCACATCGTCACCGGCCACGATTTCCGCTCCTATTCGGCCTCGATCAAAATGGCGCTGGTGAACGGTCTGCTTGGCCGCGGGCTGCAAGGTTTACGACATCGGGCTTGCGGTGACGCCGATGGCCTATTTCGCGCAATTCGATCTCGACGTGCCCTGCGTCGCCATGGTCACGGCGTCGCACAACGACAACGGCTGGACCGGCGTGAAGATGGGCACCAACCGGCCGCTCACCTTCGGCCCCGACGAGATGACCCGCCTCAAGGACATCGTGCTCGGCGGCAAATTCAAGCAGCCGGCCGGCGGCGCCTACGAATTCGTCGAGAATTTTCCGGCGCGCTATATCGCCGATCTGACCAATCGGCCGAAGCTGAAACGGCATCTCAAAATCGTGTGCGCCTGCGGCAACGGCACCGCCGGCGCCTTCGCGCCGCAAGTTCTGGAAAAGATCGGCTGCGAAGTGGTGCCGCTCGATTGCGAGCTCGACCACACTTTCCCGAAATACAATCCGAACACCGAAGACATGAAAATGCTGCACGCCATGCGCGACGCCGTACTGGCGAACAAGGCCGATGTCGGCCTCGGCTTCGACGGCGACGGCGACCGCTGCGGCGTGGTCGACAATACCGGCGACGAAATCTTCGCCGACAAGGTCGGCGTCATGCTGGCGCGCGATATTTCGTCGAAGCACACTAGCGCGCTGTTCGTCGCCGACGTGAAATCGACCGGCCTGTTCATGACCGATCCGGTGCTGATCAAGAACGGCGCCAAGACCGATTACTGGAAGACCGGGCATTCCTACATGAAGCGCCGGGTCAACGAGATCGGCGCCATTGCCGGCTTCGAGAAATCCGGTCACTTCTTCTTCAACAAGCCGTTCGGCCGCGGCTATGACGACGGCCTGATCTTCGCCTTTGCCGTCTGCGACATGCTCGACCGCAATCCGGGGCAAGAGCATGGCGGACCTGAAGAACGCGCTGCCGAAGACCTGGTCGTCGCCGACCATGGCGCCGCATTGCGCCGACGAAGAGAAATACGGCGTGGTCGACGCGGTGGTGAAGCATTTCGAGGCCGAGCAGAAAAAAGGCGGCAAGGTCGCGGGCCAGGCGATCCGCGACCTCGTCACCGTCAACGGCGTGCGCGTGACGGTCGAGGACGGCACCTGGGGCCTGGTGCGCGCCTCGTCCAACAAGCCGGAACTCGTCGTCGTCGTCGAAAGCCCGGTCTCGGAAGCGCGCATGCGCGACATGTTCAAATCGGTCGACGCGGTGCTGCGCACGCACAAGGAAGTCGGCGAGTATAATCAGACGATCTAAACTTTCTCGGAAGATCAAACTTCCTGAAACACGTCGATCTCCAGCGCGCCGGGGAACATCGTGCGCCAGGTCTGCAGATAGACCTGCATCCGCGGATCGCTGGCGATGCGCTGGCGGCTCAGCTCCCAATCTTCGTGCGCCTCGTAATCGATGATCTGAACGAACTTCGCCGGATCGTCGACGTTTTGCAGGAGACGGACTTCGGCTTTGCCGAACATCTGATAGAACGGCGCCGCCGCCTTGATCATGGCGACGAGTTGACCTGAATCCGCACTCGGCAGCGTAAAGCGCAATTGCAGCGTTCGCCGGACTTTTGCTGCTTCCTCCTTGGCCATCGCTGTATTCCTTATTCGACTCCTATCGAACTTTTCCCGGGACCGGTGCGTTGGATAAACACCGAGGATCCGCAAAGTCTTCGGCTGCGAGACAAATTCCAGCTCCTCGAGCGCGAGCTCGAGCGCGCGGTGCTTCGGATGGCCCTCGACATCGGCATAAAACTGCGTGGCGGTGAAGCTGCCGTCGACCATGTAGCTTTCGAGCTTGGTCATGTTGATGCCGTTGGTGGCGAAGCCGCCCAGAGCCTTGTAGAGCGCGGCCGGAATATTGCGCACCTGAAAAACAAAAGTCGTCATGACCCGCTTTTCCTTGCGGCTCGCCCATTTCGGCTCGCGCGCCAGAACGACGAAGCGCGTCGCGTTGTGCTTGGCGTCGGCGACGTCCTTTTTCAGGATGCGAAGCCCGTAGATTTTCGCCGCGAGCTTTGTCGCCAGCGCCGCGCGCGTGACGTCGCCCGCCTCGGCGACTTCGCGCGCCGCGCCCGCGGTGTCGGCCGACGACCACGGCCTTGACGCGCAGCTTGCGGATGATGTTGCGGCACTGCCCGAGCGCGTGCACGTGGCTCTCGACCGTCTTGACGGTTTTCAGCGTCGCGCCTTTTGGCGCCATGAGCTGATGCTGCACCGGCAGGAACCATTCGCCGATGATGTGCAGCCTCGACGCCGGCATCAGATGGTGAATGTCGGCGACCCGGCCGGCCACCGAATTGTCGATCGGGATCATGGCGAGCGCCGCGCGTCCGGTGCGCACCGCGGCGAACGCGTCCTCGAAGGTCGGGCACGGCAGCGGCTCGTAGCTCGGATAGGCCAGCTTGCAGGCGATATGCGAATTCGCCCCCGGCTCGCCTTGAAATGCGATTCTTCTTGCGTTTGCTCATCTTTTTTCGCTTGGTCACTCTATGCCAAATTTCGGCCGCCCGTCAGTACTTTGCCCGCCGGTTGCTTACCGGACATTGTTTCACGCGACGGTGCTTCACGTGACACTTCACGGGCCAATATTTCGCGCGCTTTTGCCAAATCCTCCGGCGTATCGACGCCGAGCGGCACGGCGTCGACGATTGCGACGTCGATGCGCATGCCGGCCTCCAGTGCGCGCAACTGTTCGAGCTTCTCGCGGCGCTCGAGCGGCGACGGCGGCAGCGTCGACGAAGCGCTCGAGCGCCGCGCGGCGATAGGCATAAAGCCCGATGTGGTGATAGAGCGGCCCCTCGCCCGCCGGCGCGGTAGCGCGGGTGAAATAGAGCGCGCGCAGCCGCGACTGGATCGCCGCAACCGGGGTGCCCACCACTTTGACGACGTTGGGATTGGTCCGCTCCTCCGCGACCTTGATTTCGGCGGCGAGCGTCGCGATGTCGACGGCGTCATCGGCAAGCGGCCGCGATGCCGCAGCCGATCGCGTTCGGCGTCGAGCGTCGGCAGATCGCCCTGCAGATTGACGATGATCTTGGCGCGGCCGCTGCGAATCGACTTTGCCGAGCGCCTCGAAGATGCGGTCGGAGCCCGAGGCATGATCGGCGCGCGTCATGCACGGCGCGGCCGCCGGCTTTATCCACAACGGCCGCGATCTCCGGCGAGTCGGTCGCCACCACCACCGGGCCGAGGCCGGCGTCCTGCGCGCGGCGCAGAACATGCACGATCATCGGCTCTCCGCCGATATCGGCGAGCGGCTTGCCCGGCAGCCTGGTTGCGGCCATGCGGGCTGGAATGAGGACAAGAACATCAGCCATCGCGTCCACCGCACCAATCGCGCTTATACGGGTTGCAAGAACGCGCGGCAAACCGGCTAATTGTGCACTGCCCACCTGCCTTCCGCTGCGGAGCCATTCAGCGATGAATTCGTTCGAAATCAACAAGATTCTCGGCGCCTTGCTCGGGACCTGTCTTGTGCTCGTCGCCATGCATATCGCGTCCGGCGCGATCTTTGAGCCGGAGACCGCCGGCCAAAGCCCGGTTATGAGATCGCCGTGAAGGCAGAAGCAGCCGCAAGGCGGCGCCGCCGGCGGCGCCGGCGGCAAGTGCCGATCGCGACCCTGTTGGCGACGGCTTCGGCCGAGCGCGGCGCCCAAGTCGCCAAGCAATGCCAGGCCTGCCACAACTTCCAGGAAGGCGCCGGCGCCAAGGTCGGTCCCGATCTTTACGGCGTCGTCGGACGCCAGGTCGCGTCCGTCTCAGGCTTCAACTATTCGGCGCCGCTGAAAGCGACAGGGCGGCACCTGGACATTCGATGCGCTCAACAAATGGCTGACCAAGCCCAGCGCCGATGTGCCGGGCACGGCGATGACCTTTGCCGGCCTGTCGAACGAGAAGCAGCGCGCCGACGTGATCGCCTATCTCAACTACCCTTTCCGCCAATCCGGTGCCGCTGCCGAAAGACGCAGGGTGGCTGCCGCGCCGGCGGCAGCGAGTCCTGCGGCACCGCCAGGCAGTAGCTATCGGCCAGCGGTTGTCCCCGGCCCGGCAACGCCGGAGCCGATTTCGTTGCGCCGCACAACCGGCACGCTGGCGCGATAGTCACAGAAATCGCGGATAATGACGTCATCTGACGCTAATAACCGTCGCTATCCTGCCTTACACGCATTATGCCATTCATCGCAAGAAACTGGCATTGGAGGGCCAGGTGAATCGCCGATCCCTGCTGAAATCCGCATTGCTCGCGCTCGCCGCGCGCGCGGCTCCCCTTGCCCGCCTGGATCAATCCGGCGCTGGCGCAACGCCTGGCTCCAGGCCAAGACAGTCTGGCGGCACGGCATGTCGGTATTCGGCGACCTGAAATATCCGGCCGGCTTCAAGCAATTCGACTACGTCAACGCCAACGCGCCGAAGGCCGGCACGGTGCGGCAGATCGCGCTCGGCACTTTCGACAATTTCAATCCGGTTATCGCCGACGTCAAAGGCTCGCTCGCCGCCGGCATCGATCTCGTCTACGAGACGCTCGCGGTGCGCTCGCTCGACGAAGTTTCGAGCGACTACGGCCTGCTCGCCGAGGCCGTGAGCTATCCCGCCGATTTCTCCTCGGCCACCTATCGGCTGCGCGCCGGAAGCAAAATGGCATGACGGCACGCCGGTCACGCCCGACGACGTGATTTTCTCCTTCGATGCGTTCAAGAAAAACAGCCCGCAGCTAGGTCGCCTATTACCGCCACGTCACCAAGGCCGAGAAGACCGGCGACCGCGAAGTGACCTTCACCTTCGACGGGCCGGGCAACCGCGAACTGCCGCAGATCATCGGCCAGCTCACGGTGCTGCCGAAGGCATGGTGGGAAGGCACCGACAAGGACGGCAAGCAGCGCGACATCGGCGCGACGACGCTCGAGCCGCCGCTCGGCAGCGGCCCTTATCAGCATCAAGGATTTCACGGCCGGGCCGCAATATCGTCTACGAGCGCGTGAAGGACTATTGGGGCAAGGACCTCAACGTCAATGTCGGCATCAACAATTTCGACGAACTGCACTTCGAATATTTCCGCGACACGACGGTCGCGCTCGAAGCCTTCAAGGCCGACACTGTCGACTGGCGCACCGAGAACAGCGCCAAGAACTGGGCCACGGCCTACGATTTCCCGGCGGTCGGCGACAAGCGCGTCCTGCTCGAGGAATTTCCGATCCGCAATGTCGGCATCATGCAGGCCTTCGCCTTCAACATCCGCCGCGAGAAATTCCAGGATCCCGCGCGTGCGGCTTCGCGTTCAATTACGCGTTCAATTTCGAGGAAATGAACAAGCAGATTTTCTTCGGCCAGTACAAGCGCATCGCCAGCTATTTCGAAGGCACCGAGCTTGCCGCCACCGGCCTGCCGACCGGCCGGGAGCTGGAGCTTCTCGAAACCGTTCGCGACAAGGTTCCGCCCGAACTGTTCAAGAAGCCCTATACCAATCCGGTCAACGGCACGCCCGAGGAGATCCGCGACAATCTGCGCGAAGCGCGTGCGCCTGTTCAAAGCGGCGGGCTACGAAGTGCGCGACCAGCAAATGGTCAACGCCAAGACCGGCGAGCCATTCGCGGTCGAATTTCTCGCCGAAGATCCGAGTTTCGAGCGCGTCTTCCTGTTCTACAAGCCGTCGCTCGACCGCCTCGGCATGCAGCGTCGACGGTGCGCACCGTCGACGAAGCGCAATACGAAAACCGGCTGCGCAACTGGGATTTCGACATCATGACATCGGCTGGGCCGAATCGCTGTCGCCCGGCAACGAGCAGCGCGGCTATTGGGGCTCGCAGGCGGCCGATCAGCCGGGCTCGCGACAATATCGTCGGCATCAAGAATCCGGCGGTCGATGCCATGATCGACCAGGTGATTTTCGCCAAGAACCGCCCCGATCTCGAAGCCGCGACCAACGCGCTCGATCGCATCCTGCTGTGGAATTTCTACGTCGTGCCGCAATGGACCTACGGCAAGGTGCGCACCGCGCGCTGGGACCGCTTCGGCCATCCCGATCCGATGCCGAAATACGGCCGGGCGGCATTTCCGACCGTGTGGTGGTGGGACGCCGAAAAAGCCGCAAAGACCGGCTGAGCGCCGCTCCGGAAGCCGCGCTTGGCGGCGAAGCCAGAATCGCAATCCTCGCAATTCTGCACCGTTTGCGGATGTTGAGGATTATGCGGACACTCCAGGCTCTCCCGCCGGCGCGCGCATTAGACATCTGACGCGCCGGCTGCTTTCGCTGACTGCCGGCCTTGCCGGCGCGGCGCTGCCTGCAACTTGCCGCGCGCCCGCGCCGACGATCTGATCGAATCGCACGGCCTTTCGGCGTTCGGCGACCTCGCCTACCCGGCCGACTTTCCGCATTTCCGCTATGTCGATCCGAATGCGCCGAAGGGCGGCACGTTTTCGCAGATCGGCCCGGACCGCGCCTACAACCAGAATTTCCTCACCTTCAATTCGCTCAACACGCTTCATCCTCAAGGGCGACGCGGCGCAGGGCATGGAGCTGACCTTTGCGACGCTGATGGTGCGCTGCCGGCGACGAGCCGGACGCCATGTATGGGCTTGCCGCGCACAAAGGTCCGCCGTTCGGCCGACGGCCTCACCTATCGGTTCTTCATCCGGCCCGAGGCGAAATTCCACGACGGCACGCCGCTCACCGCGCAAGACGTCGCCTTCTCGCTCAACATCCTCAAAGAGAAAGGCCATCCGCTCATCACCCAGTCGCTGCGCGATTTCACCGGCGCCAAAGCCGACGACGACAAGAGCGTCACCGCGACGTTTCGCGCCGAAACGCGCGCGCGACGTGCCGCTGCTTCGTCGCCGGCCTGCCGATCTTCTCGCGCGCCTATTACGCGGCAAAGCCGTTCGACGAATCCACGCCTCGACACGCCGCTCGGCTCCGGCGCCTACAAAGTCGGCCGCTTCGAGCCGGGACGCTTCATCGAATACGATCGCGTCAAGGATTGGTGGGGCGCCGACCTTCCGGTCGCGCGCGGCCAGAACAATTTCGACGTATTGCGCTTTGAATATTATCGCGACCGCGATGTCGGCTTCGAAGGTTTTTCGGCGCGGCAATTATCTGTTCCGCGAAGAGTTCACCTCGCGCTTCTGGGCGACGCGCTACGATTTTCCGGCGTTGAAAGACGGCCGCGTCAAGCGCGACGAGACTCCCCGACGATACGCCGTCGGGCGCGCAAGGCTGGTTCATCAATACGCGGCGGCCGCAATTTGCCGATCCGCGGCTGCGCGAGGCGCTCAACGACGCCTTCGACTTCGAATGGACCAACAAGACGATCATGTACGGCGCCTATCAGCGCACCGTCTCGGTGTTTCAGAACTCCGACATGATGGCGCAGGGCAAGCCGAGCACCGGATGAAATCGCGCTGCTCGAGCCGTTCCGCGCCGACCTGCCCGGACGAGGTTTTCGGCGAGCCCTACTCTGCCGCCGGTCTCGGACGGCTCCGGCCAGGATCGCACGCTGCTGCGCAAGGCGGCGCAGCTTCTTGCGCGACGCCGGCTGCGCCTTGCAGAACGGCAAGCGCGTGCTGCCGAACGGTCGGCCCGATCACCATCGAGTTCCTGATCGACGAGCCGTCTTTCGAGCCGCACCACATGCCGTTCATCAGGAATCTCGGCGCGCTCGGCATCGACGCGACGTTGCGCGTCGTCGATCCGGTGCAATACCAGGCACGCCGCGACGGCTTCGATTTCGACATCACCATCGACCGCTTCAGTTTTTCCGTCCACGCCGGGCGATTCGCTGCGCTCTTATTTCTCCTCCCAGGCGGCAGCGCCTGAAAGGCTCGAACAATCTCGCCGGCATCGCGGACCCGGCGGTCGATGCGCTGATCGACGCCATCGTCGGCGCCAATTCGCGGCCGGCGCTGGTGACCGCCTGCCGTGCGCTCGACCGGGTGATCCGCGCCGGCCGCTACTGGATTCCGCAATGGTACAAGGCGTCGCACTGGATCGCCTATTGGGACGTTTTCGGCCGGCCCGCCGGCGCAGCCGCGCTATTTTCGCGGCATTCCCGACACTTGGTGGTATGACCCGCAAAAGGCCGCGAAAATCGGCAGAGCGGGCTAAGACTTTGCCGGCAGCGGAGCATGAACTTGCGCCTTGCCGCCATTGGCCCGTGCCATTGACCTGTGGCAGGGTTCTGGCAAGGGCTTTGTGGGCGCCGACCAACCGACGCAAAAGCGTCACCAAGACTGCTAAACTGGCCGGCGCCATCGCTGCCGCCCGACCCGACAAGAGCTGAAACAACGGGCCCGATCCAGAATGACCGCCTACATCCTCCGCCGCATGCTGTTCATGATCCCCACGATCTTCGGGATCATGCTGGTTTCGTTCACCGTCATCCAGTTCGCGCCGGGCGGCCCGGTGGAGCGCGTCATCGCGCAGCTCTCCGGCCGCGATACCGGCGCGACGTCGCGCATTTCCGGCTCCTCGGCGGCGATTTCGGCGCCGCAGGGCGACCGGCGGCGGCTGCGCAGGTCGACGTCAATTCCAAATATCGCGGCGCGCAGGGCCTCGATCCCGAATTCATCAAAAGCCTGGAAAAGCAGTTCGGCTTCGACAAGCCGGCCTATGAGCGCTTCTTCCTGATGCATGTGGAACTATGCGCGCTTCGATTTCGGCAAGAGCTATTTCCGCGACGTCAGCGTCCTCCAGCTCATCAAGGAGAAGCTTCCGGTCTCGATCTCGCTCGGCATCTGGATGACGCTGTTGAGCTATCTGATCTCGATCCCGCTCGGCATCCGCAAGGCGGTGCGCGACGGCTCGCCGTTCGATGTCTGGACGTCCGGCGTCATCATCATCGGCTACGCCATTCCGGGCTTCCTGTTCGCGATCCTGCTCATCATCCTGTTCGCCGGCGGCTCGTTCTTTCAGATCTTTCCGTTGCGCGGGCTGGTTTCCGACGGCTGGTCGCAATTCACCTGGTGGCACAAGATCGCTCGATTATTTCTGGCACCTGACGCTGCCGATCATCTCGATGGGGCTTGCCGCCTTCGCCACCATGACGCTGCTCACCAAGAACTCGTTCCTCGAGGAATTGCGCAAGCAATATGTGCTGACCGCGCGCGCCAAGGGCTGCTCCGAGCGGCAGGTGCTCTACGGCCATATTTTCCGCAACGCCATGCTGCTCGTCATTGCCGGCTTTCCGGCGGCCTTCGTCTCCGCCTTCTTTGCCGGCTCGCTTTTGATCGAGACGATCTTCTCGCTCGACGGGCTTGGCCTGCTGAGCTTCGAAAGCGTGCTCAACCGCGACTACCCGGTCGTGTTCGCCAATCTCTACATTTTCGCGCTTGTCGGGCTGGTCGTGAACCTGATTTCCGACCTCACCTATACCTGGATCGATCCGCGCATCGATTTCGAGACGCGGGAGGTCTGAGGTGGACGCCAAGACGCTGCCAAATAAGCCGCCCGACGACATCAATCGCGACGCGCTCGCGCCGGCGATTCGACGCCGGATCTCGAGCCGGCCGGTCCGCTCGGCCTCGCCGCGCCTGCCGTCGGCTTCGAACTTTCGCCGCTCAACGCCCGGCGCTGGCAGAAATTTCAAGGCGAACAGGCGCGGCTACTGGTCGCTCTGGATTTTCCTGGTCCTGTTCATAGTCTCGCTGTTCGCCGAATTCATCGCCAACGACAAGCCGCTCTTCATCCACTTCGACGGCAAGAACTACTTTCCGGTCTTCTTCACCTATCCCGACACCGAATTCGGCGACGATCTCGGCACCGCGGCCGATTATCGCGATCCCTACATGCAAAAATTCCTCGACGAACATAACGCCATCGAGATCTGGCCGCCGATCCGTTTTTCCTACAAGACGATCAATGACCGGCCGCCTTCGGCATTTCCCTCCAAGCCGACATGGCTGCTGAACAAGGCCGATTGCGATTTCGCCGCCAAGAACGGCTATGCGCAGTGCGGCACTCTGGAGATGAACTGGCTCGGCACCGACGACCAGGGCCGCGACGTGCTGGCGCGGATGATCTACGGCTTTCGCATTTCGGTGCTGTTCGGGCTGGTGCTGACCATCGTGTCGTCGATCATCGGCATCGCCGCCGGCGCCGTGCAGGGTTATTTCGGCGGCTGGACCGACCTTGTTGTTCCAGCGCTTCATCGAAATCTGGACTTCGGTGCCGGAGCTCTATCTGCTCCTGATCATCTCTTCGGTGCTGGTGCCCGGCTTCTTCGTGCTGCTTGGGCATCCTGCTGTTGTTCTCATGGGTGCGGCTCGTCGGGCCTGGTGCGCGCCGAATTCCTGCGCGGCCGCAATTTCGAATATATCCAGGCGGCGCGCGCGCTCGGCGTGTCCAACAAGGTGATCATGTTCCGCCACCTGCTGCCGAACGCCATGGTGGCGACGATGACTTTCTTGCCGTTCATCATGTCGTCGTCGGTGATGACGCTGACCGCGCTCGACTTCCTCGGCTTCGGCCTGCCGCCGGGCTCGCCCTCGCTCGGCGAACTGCTCTCGCAAGGCAAGGCCAACGTGCAGGCGCCGTGGCTCGGCCTCACCGGCTTTTTCACCGTCGCGCTGATGCTGTCGCTTCTGATCTTCATCGGCGAAGCGGTGCGCGACGCGTTCGATCCGAGAAAGACGTTTACATGAGCGAAGAGCTCTGCCTCTCGGTGCGCGATCTTTCGATCGCCTTTCGCTCCGGCAAGCGGGAGACGCTCGCGGTCGACCGCGTCTCGTTCGACATCGCCAAGGGCGAATGCCTGGCGCTGGTCGGGGAATCCGGCTCCGGCAAATCGGCGACGGCGCTGTCGATCCTGAAGCTCCTGCCCTATCCGGCGGCGTCACACCCGTCCGGCAGCATCGAG
Source organism: uncultured Alphaproteobacteria bacterium (assembly GCA_963761595.1). Taxonomy (GTDB): domain Bacteria; phylum Pseudomonadota; class Alphaproteobacteria; order Rhizobiales; family Xanthobacteraceae; genus BOG-931. The sequence goes on along the minus strand of CAVXHE010000008.1, from coordinate 408,379 downwards.
TTTCCACGGCCGCGATCTCCTGAAACTACTCCGAACGCAGATGCAGCAGGTGCGCGGCGACGACATCACCATCGTGTTCCAGGAACCGATGACCTCGCTCAATCCGCTGCACACGATCGAAAAGCAGATCGGCGAAATTTTGCTGCTGCACCGCGGGCTGACCGGCGCGCCGGCACGCGAGCGCACGCTCGAAGTGCTCACGCAGGTCGGCATTCCCGATCCCGAAACCCGGCTCAAGAGCTATCCGCACCAGCTCTCCGGCGGCCAGCGCCAGCGCGTCATGATCGCCATGGCGCTCGCCAACGAGCCCGATCTGCTCATCGCCGACGAGCCGACCACGGCTCTCGACGTCACCGTGCAGGCGCAGATCATCGCGCTGCTGAAGGAGATCCAGGCGCGGCTGCACATGTCGCTTCTGTTCATCACCCACGATCTCGGCATCGTGCGCAAGATCGCGCAGCGCGTCTGCGTGATGAAAGACGGCAAGATCGTCGAGCATGGCGCCGTCGAGCAGGTTTTCATCGCGCCGCAGCACCCCTATACGCAAGCGCTGCTCGCCGCGGAGCCGAAGCCCGATCCGGCGCCGCCGCAGCCCGACGCGCCGGTGCTTCTCGAGACCGAGCATCTGAAAGTCTGGTTCCCGATCACCGCGCGGCCTCATGCGCAAGGTCGTCGGCCACGTCAAAGCCTGCGACGGCCTGACCATTTCGATTGCGCAAGGGCGAAACGCTCGGCGTCGTCGGCGAATCCGGCTCGGGCAAATCGACGCTCGGGCGCGCGATCCTGCGCCTGATCTCATCCGAAGGGCCGATCGCCTATATGGGCAACAATCTGCAAAGCCTGAAATTCAAGGAGATGCGGCCATTCCGCCGCAACATGCAGATCGTGTTCCAGGACCCTTACGGCTCGCTGTCGCCGCGCATGTCGGTCGCCGACATCGTCAAGGAAGGGCTGAAGGTCCATCATCCGGACCTGACGGAAGCCCAGCGCGACGAGCGCGTCATCCAGGCGCTCAACGATGTCGGGCTCGATCCCGAGACGCGGTTCCGCTTTCCGCACGAATTTTCCGGCGGCCAGCGCCAGCGCATCGCAGTGGCGCGCGCGCTCGTGCTGGAGCCGAAATTCATCGTGCTCGATGAGCCGACGAGCGCGCTCGACATGGTGATCCAGGCACAGATGGTCGACCTGCTGCGCGATCTGCAGAAGCGGCACGACCTTACTTATCTGTTCATCTCGCATGATCTGCGAGTGGTCGCGGCATTGGCGAGCCGGCTTATTGTCATGCGCCACGGCCTCGTCGTCGAGGCCGGCGAAGCCGCGGAACTGTTCCGCAATCCCAAAACCGATTATACGCGCGCGCTGTTCGCCGCCGCGTTCAATCTCGAAACCGCGCCCGAAGGCGTGGTGGCGCAATAAGGCTTCAACGCGGCGGTGGCGTCCGTCGCGTAAGAAAAAGACTGGTGAGGAAGGCGTGCCCGCGGTTATCCGCAAGCTCAGTCTTGCCGGGGTGATGGCGTTGGCGGGCATCGCGCCGGCAGCCGCGACGCCGCAGTAAAATCCGGCGGGGAACACGGGGAGACGTCCGATGAAGCGCATGCGAAGCTGGTCCTTCGGTTTGATGTCTACAATCCTGCTGCCGCTTGCCGCGCCGGCATCCGCGGAAACCGTGAAATTCGTCGTCCCGTTTGCCGCCGGCGGCCCGGTCGATACGATGGCGCGGCTCGTCACTTCCGAACTCGGCCAAAAACTTGGCGCCGACGTGATCGTTGACGATCGCGGCGGCGCCGGCGGCGCCATCGCCGGAGAATTCGTGGCGCATGCGACGCCCGACGGCACCACGGTCCTGTTCGGAAGTTTTGGCTCTACCGTGCTCGGTCCGATCCTCAAGCCGCCGGCGTCCTACGATCCGGTGAAATCGTTCGCGCCGGTGATGCGCATCGGCGCGACGCCGTCGCTCCTTGTCGTGAATAACGAACTCGGCGTCACGACGATGAGCGAACTCATTGCCAAGGCGAAGCAGCAAAGGCTCACCTACGGTTCCGCCGGGGCGGGCACGACCATGAATATCGCCGTCGAAATGCTCAACAATGCCGCCGGCGTGAAAATCATCCACGTCCCCTATCGCGGCGCGGCGCCGGCGATCACCGACCTTCTCGGCGACCACGTCGACATGCTCAACGCCGACCTGCCTGTGCTGATGCCACTGGTGAAGGCAGGGAAAGTGAAGGCGATCGCGCTTTTCGCGCCCGAACGTTCGCCGCTGATGCCGGATCTCGTCACGACAAAAGAAGCCGGCCTGCCGACGTGGTAATGGAGAACTGGTATGGCGTGTTCGCGCCCGCCGCCACACCGGCGCCGGTGCGCGAAAAGCTGGAGAAGGCGCTACTCGCCGTGACCGCGATTCCGGCGATCCGGCAGCGGCTCGCCGACAACGGCCTGCACGGCACACTCGACCACGCGGCATTCACGGCGCTGCTCAAGGAAGAATTCGCCGACTGGCCGGCGACGATCCGGAAGCTCGGCATTACGGGGAGAGTAGCGCCCGGAAGTCCCTGGTCGCACCCGCGGCTCGCTACTTGGCTTTGGCGATCAAATCCCTGATCGGCACGCCGGCTGCGATTTTTTCCTCGCGCAGTTTTTCGGCAGCGGCGTTCTTCGTCGCGCGCGCCAGCACTTCGCCCGCCCGTTCGCGCGGAATGAAACAGACGCCGGTCTCATCGGCGAGCACGAGGTCGCCGGGATTGACCGGCATGCCGCAGATCGACACCGGCTTGTTGACGGCGACGGTCTCGACGCGCCACTTGCCGGTGATCGGGCTTACGCTCTTCGACCAGACCGGAAGCCCGATGGCGCGGGAATGATCGATGTCGCGCGCGCCGCCATCGACGATGGCGCCGATTTCGCCCTGGCGGTGGCCGATCGTTGCCGACATGCCGCCGAGATTGGAAACCTGGTCGACGCCCTGCACCACGAGGACGTCGCCCGGCTCCGCGAGATTATGCGCCTCGATTTCGCCGAGACCCGAAACGCCGGCCTTGACCCTGTCCGGCACCGGCGCGGCCGCGGCGATGTTATGCACGGTGAGCGCGCGGCCGACGATGCGCGCTTTCGGATCGGCGGACGCAGCACGGCGGCCGGCACAGCGCCGACAATGCCGAGTTCGTCCATCGCATCCGACGCAATGCCGGTCAGATCCGGCAGCGCGCGAAAGCCGTCGAGGATATCGGATGGCAACATGCGGCAGTTCGAGCATGCCGAAGGCAGCCGCCGGAAGTTTTCCGAGCGTTTGCTTGGCCATGCACCCGGAACTCTAGAACCCGAACAGCTTCGCCGGATTGTCGACCAGCATGAGGCGGCGCGTTTTCTCGTCCGGCGCGATCTCGGCGATGAGATCGACGAGCTCGCCGTCATTGGGCACGGCGTTGTGGTTCGGGTGCGGCCAGTCGGTGCCCCAGACCACGCGCTCCGGCGCGTGCTCGGCGAGATCGCGCGCGAACGGCACCGCGTCGGCATAGGGATATTTCTGCTTGGTGATGCGGTCGGTGCCGGAGAGTTTCACCCAGATATTGCCGCGGTCGAGCAGCCGGCGCAGCACCGAGAAGGCCTTGCCGTGCAGTCCCTCGGCGATGTCGATGCGGCCGATATGATCGATCACCACCGGCGCCTCGATCGAGGTGATGAACTCGTAAAGCTCGACAACGTTGTTGCCGCCGACAGTGCATTGCGATGTGCCAGCCGTACGGCGCGACTTTTCGATGATCCTGCAGCATGTCCTCGCGCGGCTTCGCGCGGTCCGAGATGCGCGAAGTAGAAATGCAGGCGCACGCCGCGCACGCCGGCCTCGTCGAGCCGCTCGACCTCGGCATCGGGCATCGACGGATCGAGCAGCGCCGACGCCGCGATAGCGGCCCTTGCCGGCTTCAAGCAGATCGACGCAGCACCGCAGTTGTCGCTGCCGTGACAGGTCGATTGCACGAAGACGCCGCGCTGGAAGCCGAGGAATTCGTGCAGGCGGAACAAATCTTCCTTGGGCGCATCGGCCGGCGTGAACGGCCGGTTCGGCGCATAGGGAAATTTGCTGTGCGGCCCGAAGACATGGAAGTGCGAGTCGCAGGCAGTCGGCGGCAGCGTGATGCGGGGCTTTTTCGGATTCGGATCCGGCGGCGCGATGGTCGGCGTGAGATCGTCGGGTCGGATGGCCATGTGTTGTTCATCTCTTCTTGCAAAATCAATCGCAGCGCACGGTCATGCCGCCGTCGACCACGATTTCGGTGCCGGTGATGAAGCGCGCCTCGTCGGACGCCAGGAACAGCACGGCATGCGCCGTGTCGCGGCCGTCGCCCATGAAGCCGAGCGGGATGCGGGCGACGCGCGATTTCAGCAAGGCCTCGATGTCGCCGCCGGTGCGCTGCTTGGCGAGCCGCGCCTCGACCATCGGCGTGTGCATCTGCCCCGGCATCACCGTGTTCACGCGGATGCCTTTGCTGGCATATTGCACGGCGGTCACGCGCGAAAACTGGATCACCGCCGCCTTCGACGAAGCATAGCCGATCTGCGGCGAGCCGGTATAGCGGATGCCGGAGCTTGACGCGGTGTTGACGATGGCGCCGCCGCCCTGCTCGACCATCACCGGAATGACGTGGCGGCAGGCGAGGAACACGCTTTTGAGATTGTAGTCGATCTGCTTGTCGAAATTCTCCTCCGACATTTCGGCGGCGCCGCCCGCCGCCGAGCCGCCGACATTGTTGAGGAGGATGTCGATGCGGCCGAATTTCTTGCGGCAGGCCTCCGTCATGGCGCCGACCTGCGCGTCGTCGAGCACGTCGCAGACATGGGTTGCGATCTCGCCGTCGATTGCCGACGCGCGCGACCGTCTCCGTCATCGCGTCGCGCATCCTTGTCGACGGCAAAGACCTTTGCGCCCTCGCGCGCGAACAGCACCGCCGCGGCACGGCCGTTGCCCCAGCCCGGCCCGACGCAGCCGGCCCCGACAATCATCGCTACTTTTCCTTCGACGCGTCCCGCCATGACCCGCTGCCGTTTCTCGATGCCGCATTAATGTTAGTGGAGCGGCGGGGCCTGCGCCAGCAGGGCCTATCTATGGCTTGAACGTTCGAACCCATATGGGGGACTAACGCAGATAAGCACCCCATAGCATGCAAAGGGCGCGCCGATGATGAAGGTCCTTCTTGCGGTCATCGCGCTGATCGCGGCGGCGATGGTCGCCGGCGCCTATTTCCACTTCAATCCGGTGATCCTGATTTTCCTTATCTTGGGCCTTGGTCTTTACATGGTGACCCGCGTCGGCGGACCGTCATTGCCGCCGGATGCGCCGGTCATGTGGGGCTCGGGACACGGCATTTACATGCGCAGCAAGGACTACGCACCCGACAATGACACGAGCTGTGGCGGCGAGGACCCGCGTGAAGGCGACGGCTTCCGGTCAATTTTGCCAAGTCGCGCTCGCCGCGGCCGTCATCGGTTGCGGCGCGGCTGCGGCACAGGACGCGGCAAAACCGTTCGACTCCGCATCCTATCCGGCCGGCGTCCAGCAGGTGCTGCAAGCGGCGCGCGACGCGTGCAAAGCCCAGGGCGGCGGCGGCGTGACCTTTGCCCCCGATACCGTGCGCGCCCTCGATCTGACGGGCGGCAAGCACAACGATTACATCGTCGATCTCCGCAATGCCGTGTGTCAGGATCGCGAAGGCGTCTATTGCGGCAGCGGCGGCTGCGAGATCGATATTGTCGTGGCGCTTCCCGAGCGGCGGCATGCGGACGGTCTTCAGCCAGGCGGTGCGCGACTACGAGATATTGCCGGGAAGCGGCCCGCGCACCATCCGCTTCACCTTGCATGGCGGCTATTGCGGTGGCCACGGCAATCCGTCCTGCATCAAGGCCCATCTCATCACGGTGCGGCCCTTTGCATTCAAGATGCCGCAGTGATCGGCGCGGGCTGAACCAACCCAACAGCTTTGGTTAACAGCTCCTTTACGCGGGGGCGGTAAGGTCGATCGGGAACCGGAGCATGATCCTGATCGATGACGGCCATCACCGCGCCGCAACTTGCACCCGTCGCTCCGAGCACAGCCGCTGCGCCGGTGCAACTTCAGCTTGGCCAAATCTTAAGCGGCACGGTCATCGCGCTGCTCAATGACGCGACGCTGCGACTGCAAACGCCGGCCGGATTGCTCGACATTGTCGCCGACACACCGCTGCCGCCCGGCACCCAGGTGGCGATTAGCGTACAAGGCACGGCGCAACAGCCCGAGCTCGTCATCACTCCTGTGCAGAACGGATCGAGCCCGCCGCTGGCGCAACTAAGCGTCGGTTCCAACGGTGTCAGCAACGTGCAAGCTGGCGCCAATCCGGACGATATAATCGCGACGACGGCGGCCTCGGCAAACTCATCCGCGACGAGTATCGCCGAAGCGGGCGATCAGCCGGGCACGGCCTTACGTATCGCGCCGCCGCTCATGCAGGCGGCCTTGTCCGCCGCCGCGATGATCGTTCGCGATGCCGCGGCGGCGCAGGGCAGTCTGACGACGCTTTATTCCAATCTCGAAGCCGCGGTCACGACGCCGGCGCCGGCGCTGCCGGCTCCGGTACTCGCCGCGGCACGGCAATTGCTCACGATGCAGCTCGATATCACGTCCGGCCACGCCATCGATGCCAACGACATCAAGGTTGCGTTGATGCGATCCGGCCTCGTGGCCGGTTCTCCGGTCGCGGGGGCACTGCCGCAGAACGTCGATGTCGCCGATCTCGGCGCGGGCCTCATTGTGCTGCGCCAAGCATTGAAAACCTGGCTCGATCAAGAGACGGATCCGAAGACGGCGGCGACGCCGCAAAATCCGGCGGCGACGGCACCGTCGCCGCGCGCCAATGCTGCGAGCGCCAACGCTCCGATACCGCCCTATCGCGGCGGGCCGAGCACGCCGCAGCCGCCCGCGGCGCCGTCGCTCTCCCCGCTGCGCCGCCGCGCGAACAGGCGATCCAGCTTCTCGGACAAACCGACGCTGCGATTGCGCGCCAGACCTTGCTGCGCATCGGCTCGCTGGCCGGCGATCAACAAAGCGGCACAGCGCAAGGCACCGACAATTCGTCGCGCTTGATGGTCGAAATCCCCATCCTGACCGCGCAGGGAACCGGCGTGGCGCCGATGACGATCGAGCGCGACGGCGGCAATCGTGCTGCGGGCGAGACCAAAGCGCAATGGCGCGCGAGCTTTTCCATCGATCTGGAATCGATCGGGCCGGTGCATGTCCGCATCGCGCTTAGCGGCGAGCGCGCATCGGTGACGCTCAAGGCCGAACGCCCACGCAGCGCCGAACTTTTGTCGGCTGACCTGCCGCTCTTGGACGCCGGCTTGCGTCAGGCGGAGATCGAGCCCGGCGACCTGCGCTGCCATCTCGGAAGCCTTGTTGGCAATCTTGCCGGCGCGCCCCACGCGCAGGCGGCGGCGCCCGGCACGTTCCTGGATCAGGCCTCATGAGCGACGGCAAGACGGCGCTCGCGGTTGCGCTCGAATATGAAAAGCCCGGTGCGCCGCGCGTCATCGCGATCGGCCGCGGCGAGCTGGCGCGGCGGATCGTCGCGCTGGCCGAATCAAACGATGTGCCGATCACGCACAAGCCGGAGCTCGCCGCCGCGTTGTCCTGCCTCAAAATTGACCAGGAAATTCCGGTCGAGCTCTACCGCGCCGTTGCCGAAGTGCTGATCTATATTCTGCGCATAGCCGAGAAAGCCCGCTAGCGAACGGGACTATCTCCGCGCTTTTCCATAGTGCTCTCATTTGACTCGCTCCAATCTGCACGCACGCCTTTACATCGCCACGGATATTTTCTACCTGCGTGACGGCTCACGGCGCGCGCGATTGTTGCGCGCAAATTTTTTGTGCAGTGGCGGAGGTCCGATGACGAACGCGATCGAGCAAACCGCAAGCAAGGTTCCCGAAGTCACGCTGATCTTCTGGATCATCAAGATCGCGGCAACCACGCTCGGCGAGACCGGCGGCGACACCGTCACCATGACGCTCGATTGGGGTTACCTCGCCGGCACCGCGCTGTTTCTTTCGCTCTTGGTCGCTTTGGTCGTTCTTCAGATTGCGGCGAAGAAATTTCATCCGCTGCTCTATTGGGCGACCATCATCGCGTCGACGACCGCAGGCACCACCATGGCCGATTTCGCCGACCGCTCGCTCGGCATCGGCTATCTCGGCGGGTCGACTGATTTTGTTCGCGTGCGTGATCGCGACGCTCGGCGCCTGGTATTGGTCGCTCGGCTCGATCTCGGTCGCGAGCGTCAACGCGCCGAAAGTGGAAGCCTTCTATTGGATCGCCATCACCTTTTCGCAAACGCTCGGCACCGCGCTCGGCGATTGGACCGCCGATACCGGGCTTGGCTATGACGGCGGCGCGCTGGTATTTGCCGCCGGACTGGCGGCGCTCGTTGCCATTTATTTCATGACCAATGTGTCCCGCGTCTTTTTATTCTGGGCGGCTTTCATCCTGACACGGCCGCTCGGCGCCACGGTCGGCGATTTCCTCGACAAGCCCGTGAGCAGCGGCGGCCTCGCGCTGAGCCGGCCTATCGCTACGGCTGTCATCGGCGTTTTCATAATTGTGTGCATTATCGCTTTGCCGCAGCGCGCCGGGCAGCATCCGGGACGGCTCGAAACCGCGCCATAGAGACCTTATCTATGGGGGAAAGTTGGCCGACCATGCTTATGACGACGGACCCCCAGCAGCTCACCAAACCGGCGGCCACCGGCCGCAAACGCGTGCGCGCGATCCTGTTGAGCGACCGTATCGACACGTCGCAGCTCGAGCACGATCACGTCGTCTCGACTGTTCCGCTGACCTATAAATTCGGCAAAGACGGTTTTGTGACGCTGTTCCGCTACGGCGTCGCGGTGATGATCGGGCTGACGCCCGAGGAAGAAGACGAGGTCTTGCGTGCCCTGAAACCGCGGCTGATCCGCCCGGTGCAGCCGGCGGAAGAGGAAACGGTTACGATCGATCTGACGCCCGACAAGGATGATCAGATTTTGCCCGGCGGTCCGATCGTGCTTGAAGTCCATCACGCCCGGCTGCCTGGTCGTCATCGCCGATGCGCTGTCGAAGAGCGTCGTCTTGGCGCGCGACGAACGCGAAGTGACCGCGGTTCTCGAACTCGTGGAGCCGTTTGCCCGGCAACTCGCCGAAAAGGGCCGCGCCAGCGCCGGGCGCCGCACCATTCTCAGGCAGATCGGCAATGCGCTCCTCGTGCAACAACGCGTGTCCGGCCGCGTCGCGGTCACCGACAAGCCCGACGTGCTGTGGGATCGGCCCGATCTGGAACGGCTCTATGCGCGGCTCGAGGACGAGTACGAACTGAAGGAACGCGCCGACGCGCTGTTTCGGAAGCTCTCGGTCATCTCCGAATCGGCGGAGGTTCTGGGCGACATTCTCGACACCAAGCGCTCGTTTCGCCTGGAAATGATCATCGTGATCTTGATTGCCGTCGAGCTATTGATCGCGGGCTATCAGACCCTGCCGCACTGAGGAACGGTTGAGGCGCGGTAATGCGTGCCGGCCATCGTTCGGCGGCATATCCCAGACCAACGGCGACGTGCTAATCTGTCGGCAAAAGAGCATCTTTCGGGGAGGAAGCCGATGCGCCGGCGGGAAATAGTCGCAGCGTTTGCCGCGGCGATATTGCTATCCATTAGCTTGCCATTGGGCTTGCCATTCATCGGCCGCGCGCAAGCGCTACAAACCTATCCGACGCACACGGTGAGGCTGATCCTGCCGTTCGGCCCCGGCAGCGCGACCGACACCACGGCACGCCTATTCGCGGACCGGCTGACCGCGCGCTGGGGCAAACCGGTCGTGGTCGAGAACCGCCCGGGCGGCGACGGTCTGGTGGCGCTCAAAGTATTTGTCGACGCGCAGGACGACCACACGCTGTTCTTCGGGCCGGCGGCGGCGTTTCTGGTTCATCTCTACGACCAGGATGCCCCGCCCTATTCGCTAAGCGACATCGCCCCGATCGCCGGCGTCTATGTCACGGTGCTGGCGATCTCGGTGCCGACGGAGATGAACGTCAACACGATGGACGATCTGGTGGCGCTGGCGCGGGCGCAGCCGGGCAAGCTCAATGCCGCCGCCGCCACCGGCAATTCGGACTTTCTGATTTTCGGCTTCATCAAGGACATGAACCTGCAGATCACCCGGGTGCCCTATCGCGACATCATGCAGGCGCCGAACGATCTGGCCGAGAGCCGCATCCAGGTGCTGTCGACGTCGCTCGCGGCGGTGCAGTCGATGCTGCAGACCGGCCGCATCAAGGTCTTGCTCGTGACCAGCAGGAAACGCGCGCAGACCGCGCCGGATATTCCGACCGCGGCCGAGGCCGGCTATCCGCAATTGACGATGGAAACCGCGGGCGGGCTGTACGGCCCCAAAAACATGCCGGACAGCGAGCGCGAAAGCATCGCCGCCGATTTTCGCGATATTGCCGAGAACGATCCGATCATCCCCAAGCGTCTGGTCGATACCGGCCAGATCATGACGCTGCTGCGCCCGCCGGAGTTCGCCGCCAATATTAAAGAGCAGAACAATCAGCTCGCCGCGATTGCGAAGACGCTCGGCCTCAAGATCCCGCAGTGAGGCGGCGCACGGCGGTGACCTCGCTGCCGGCCGCGCGGATCCGGGCGATCGCCTCGGCGATCGGCTCGATGGCGACCGCCATGTGAAACGCATTGGCGTGCAGAAGATTCTTCGTCGTCGCGCACGATGGCGACGTGGCCTTTCCAGAACACCAGATCGCCGCGCTTAAGATCGGCAGCATCCGCGCTCGTCGCAATGGGCGCGCCCAGCGCCGCCTCCTGCATGTCGCTGTCGCGCGGGCAGGCGATGCCGCAGGCGGCGAGCGAAACCTGCACGAGACCCGAACAGTCGAGCCCGAGCGCGGTCTTGCCGCCCCACAGATAGGGCACGCCGAGAAAGCGCTCGGCGACGGCGACGAAATCCGCTTCGTATTCGCCGAAGCGGCGCAAGATGCGCCGCCGGCACATAAGCGCCGCTTGCCGTCACCGCCATGCGCTCGGCGATGCGCGCGACGGCGAGCGTGGCGCCGAGCGGCAGCGCCTCGATGGGCGGCAGTTTGATCGACGGGCCGGGAAACGCGAAAGTGCGCAGCGCCGCGACCTTGTGCGTCGGCGGAGCGCCCGCCGGCGCAAGCGCATTCGACGGCAGCCAGCCGACATAATTGTCGGCCGCAAGCTGCCCCCAGGCAAAGCCTTCGGCATTGCTGTCGTAGATCGTCACGCGCTCGCCCTTGAGCGCTTCGGTGTCGAGCGGCGCGTCGGGCCGCGGCTCGCGGCGGAGCGGCGCCTGCGGCTCGATCACTTCCATGACGCGGCCTTCGGCGAAGCGCGCCGCGGTGACTTTGCCTTCAAATGCTTGGCCGCGAGATCGGCGCGCGCCGGCGTGACGCGAGGATCGAAGGCAGGCATCTTAGCCGTAGCGCGCGGCGAGCAGCGCATAGAGCGCGCGCGCCGCCTGCAATCGCCGCCCTCGGGCCGTCCGGCTTTGGCCGTGGCCGTCCAGGCGAACACGTCGAAATGCAGCCACGACTTGGCGGTCACGAAGCGCCGCATGAACAAAGCGGCGGTGATGGCGCCGCCTTGGCTGCCGCCGACATTATTGGTGTCGGCGACCTTCGACTCCAGCATCGCCTCGTAAGGCCGCCACAGCGGCAGCCGCCATACCGGATCGTTCTCCGCTGCGGCATAGTTCATCAGTTCGCCGGCGAGCGCATCGTCGTCGGTGAAGAAGGCCGGCAGATCCGGCCCGAGCGCGACGCGCGCGGCGCCGGTCAGCGTGGCGAAATCGGCGATCAGTTCGGGCTTGTCCTCGTCGGCGAGCGCCAGCGCGTCGGCGAGGACCAGGCGGCCCTCGGCGTCGGTATTGCCGATCTCGACCGTAATGCCCTTGCGCGAGGTATAAATGTCGCGCGGGCGGAAGCTCGCCGCCGGCGATGGAATTCTCCACCGCCGGGAATGAGCACGCGCAGCCGCACTTTCAGCTTGCGCGACATGATCATATGCGCGAGCGCGAGCGCGGTGGCCGCGCCGCCCATGTCCTTCTTCATGTTGAGCATGGCGGCGTCGGGCTTGATGTCGAGGCCGCCGGTATCGAAACAGACGCCCTTGCCGACCAGCGTGACACGCGGATGCTTGGCGTCGCCCCACGGCATGTCGATCAGCCGCGGCGCGCCCGCCGCGGCGCGGCCGACGGCGTGGATGAGCGGAAAATTCTTCTCCAACAGCTCGTCGCCGACGATGGCGGTGATCGTCGCGTTGTGGCGCGCGGCGAGCTTGCGCGCGGCCTGTTCGAGCTGCGCCGGGCCCATGTCGTTGGCCGGCGTATTGATGAGGTCGCGCGCCAGCGTCACGCCTTCGACGATGTGCTGCAGTTCGTCGCGATCGACGCTTTGCGGCAGATCGAGCTTGATCGTCGCGCGCCTCGGCCTTGCGGTAGCGCGTGAAGCGGTAGGAGCCGAGCGCGAAGGCGAGCGCGGCAAGCCGCGCATCGTGCGGCTCGTTGGCGAAGCGGTAGACGCCGTCGGGCAAATGCTGCGTCAGGCGGCCGGGCAGGAACGGATCCTTGATCTCGTCTGCGCCTTCGAGGCCGAACAGCACGCCGCCGAGGCGGGCCTCGTCGTCGTCTTGCCCGGCAGCAGCAGGTAGCGGCCGGACTTGGGCTCGAAGCCCGCGGCATCGGCGAAGGCGCGCGCCTCGGCGCCGATCATCTTGCGCACGTCTGGATAATTCGCCGCGGTGACGAACCAGATCGGAACGGCGTCCGCCGCTCCGTGTGTGACGAAAATCGAGTCCATCGGATGACCTGAATCGAGAAACTGTGCCCTGCTAGCATTCGTATCCGCACTTCCGTCATCCTGAGGCCTAGCCAAGTTTCATGCTCCGGATTGACGCTGCAGGTTCACGTCCACGGCATCAGCGAGGCGTGGATCACGTCCGGCACGCCCTCGCCGCCGACCGAGCGGATGGCGAGATCGACGTCCTTGAGCCCGAAGCGGTGGGTGGTGACGAGTTCCAGCGGAAAGCGCTTTGAGGCAAGCTGCGCCAGCGCAAGCTCGCAAGCCTTGTAGCTGTGGCCGCGCGCGCTTTTCATGGTGATGAATTTCACCGTGAATTTCTCCAGCGGGAAATTCGGAAACTGCGCCATCTCGCCCTGCGCCACGATGATGCCGCCCTTGCGCTTGAGCGCCTCGATGCCGAGCAGGATCGGGATGGTGCCGGCGCCGGCGGTGCAATCGAGCGAGACGTCGACGCCCTTGCCGCCGGTGATCTCCATGATGCGCGGCGAGCGGATCTTCCTTCTGCACGTCGATGACGTAGTCGGCGCCGAGTTTCTTGGCGACGTCCATGCGCGCTTTGTCCTTCGACGTGCCGGTGACGATGATCAGCGAAGCGCCGGCCTGTTTGCAGATCACGGTCTGCGACAGGCCCTGCTGGCCCGGGCCCTGGATCAGCACGGTCGAATTGTAGCCGACGTCGCCGTCGAACAGCGACCACTCGACGCCGTTCGCCATCGGCGTGACGAGGCCGGCGAGTTCGGCCGACACGCCTTTGGGCACATGATGCACCACGGCGTTCCACGGCAGATAAACGTATTGCGCGAAGCCGCCCCACAGATGCGGCGCCTTCTCGGCCGAGGTGTAGCCGTAGCGGATGGCGTCGGGATTGGTGCGCCAATTGGTGTTCTCGCAATGCCGGTACTGGCCGGCATGGCACCATTCGCACTTGCCGCAACTGACATAGTGCTCGACAAAGACGAGGTCGCCTTCCTTGAACCCTTTGCGGCTGCGTGAATTCGCGGCCGGCCTTGGCGATGGTGCCGATATTCTCGTGGCCCATGATGACGGGCGCGTTCGACGGCGGGTGCTTGTAGAGCTTGACGTCGGTGCCGCAGATGCCGCCGACCTCCATCTTCATCAGCGCGGCGTCGGCCGGAATGTCCGGCATGGGATATTCGCGTATTTCGGTCTTGCTCGGTCCGGTCCGCACCGCCGCCAATACTTGTCTCGGCCACTCTCTTCGTCCTTTCGTTACCGTCATGGCCGGAACTTGTTCCGGCCATCCACGTCTTAGTCCGGTGAGGTGTATAAAGACGTGGATGCCCGGGACAAGCCCGGGCATGACGGGATGAGGTGCGATGCTTCGGTTTCATCAAGAAAAGTCCCGACCAGGGCGCAGCGCTCGACCGCCTGCGCGACTGGACGCGGGCGCGCTTTGCGCTTACCGAGGACGAGACCGTCATGGTGTCGGAAGTCGCCTGCGGCGTGCCCGGCTGTCCGCCGATCGAAACGCACATCGTGTTCTGGACCGCGCGCGGCCGCCACCACTTCAAGGTCTTCAAGCCGCTTGCCGACGTCGCCGAGGACGACCTGCCGCCGGCCTTCATGAAGAACGCGCTGATCGCGCTCGACGGCCCCGATGCCGTTGCTGCTGAAGTAACCTTCGCAAGATTTTCGCGCTTGAGGTCGGTCACCTTGGCGACGCCGGACAACAGCATGGTCGACCGCAACTCGGATGCCAGCTGCGCATAGACGCTTTTGACGCCGAGCGAGCCGCCATTGATCAGGCCCCACAAGCGCCGGCCGGCCGATGCCGACCGCCGTCGCGCCGAGCGCCAGCGCCCGGAACATATCGATGCCGCGGCGGATGCCGCTGTCGAGCACGACCGGCACGCGGCCTCCGACCGCGTCGACCGCGGCGCGCAACATGCTGATCGAGGCCGGTCCGCCGTCCATCTGACGGCCGCCGTGATTGGAGACCCAAATTCCGGCAGCGCCCGCCGCGAGGCTTTGGCGGATATCGTCCGGCTGCACCACGCCCTTCACCAGCACCGGCAGACCTGACGCCTCGCGCAGGAACGTGATGTCGCTGAAACTCAAGTCGCGCTTCTGGTCGCTGAAATTGCCGTGGCCGCCGAGCGCCGGATCGTGATTGCCGGCGGTGAGACCCGGCGGCGCGCGGGCGGCCGAGCTTGATGTAGTCGTCGCTCTGGCCCGGGCCGAGCGCATCGGCGGTGAGTACGATCGCGGAAAAGTCCGCCGCCTTGGCGCGCTGCACCAGCCAGCGGTTCAATTCCATGTCGCGGTTCATGTAAATCTGGAACCATTTTGGGCCGGTCGTCGCCTTGGCGATCTCTTCCATCGGCCGGTTGGATGCGCCCGACGCGACGAACAATGTCCCGGCCATGCCGGTGCCCGCCGCATTGGGCAGTTCGCCTTGACGTGGAAGTTGCCCTGCGCGCCGGTCGGGCACGTGAACACCGGCAGCGCCAGTTTGTGACCGAGCAGCGTCGTGCGCAGGTCGATGTCTTGTCACGCCCTGCAGCCGCCGCGGCATGATCGGAAAATCGTTGAAGGCGCGCCGGTTCTCGCGATAGGTCCAGCCGTCGCCGGACGGTCCCATGACGGCGAAACGCCCGGGCGAGATGATCTTGCGGGCGTCGTCTTCGAGAAGCTCGATATTGACGACTTTGAGCTCGCGCTCCTGGTTGCTCGCGTCGCCGAGATCGACCGGCGGCGGCGCCGAATCGCGGGGGCAGCCTGCGTGACTGCTGAGTCCGCGAGCGCTCCTGCCGGAACCTGCGTTACTGCGATTGCGGCGCCGCCCGCGGCCAGCGCCTGAATCAAATTACGCCGTGAAGCGTCCATGCCATCCTCCCCTAAGCTTTGCCTTTGGCTTTGCTTTTGGCAAACACCATCATGGTTGCAAGCGCGGCCGTCAACGCCTGACGTTGCAACGCCGATAGGCGAATTATGCGGGCGGCAGGCCCACCGCCGCAAGCTCGGCCGACTGACGCTTGGCGACGCGATCGAGCGAAAAATTCTCGATCGCCTCGTTGAACAGCTTGTAGAAATTAAGCTCGGCGCGCAGGTGCAGAAACACGGCGCCAAGCCCGATCGCGGCGCGATCCATGAACACGAATTCGCGCGGCACCGTGACCGGGCCCTTCTGCTTAAGCGCCTGATGCACGCGAAACGCTTCGCGACGGCCATATTCCGAGGGTTTCGACGCCATCGGCGATGGTGCGCACGCGGTCGTCGAGGAGCGGCGCATAGATGAAGCGCGCCCAGATATTGAGCGTGTCGATGAGCTCGCGCGACAGCTTGCGGAAGCCCCAGGTCTCGTAGGCGTGCACGACGAGATCGTCCTTGCCTTTAAGCAAGCCGTGATAAAGATCGACGACGCCGCCGACGAATTTCGGCGGAAAGATGCGGATGCAGCCGTAATCGAGAAGGTTGATGCCGGCAGGCTTGCCGTTACGCGCGAACACCGTGTAATTGCCGAGATGCGGATCGCCGTGAATGACGCCGAAGCGGCTGAACGGAAACCACCAGGCGGTGAACATCGCGGTTGCAAGCGTGTTGCGCGCGGCAAGCGGATCGTTCTTGTGCGCGAGCATTTTCGTGCCGTCGAGCCAGTCGAGCGTCAGCAGCCGGCCGGTCGAGAGCTCCGGCCAGGCGCGCGGCACCCGCACGCAATCGACGCCGTCGAGCATTTCGCGATAGAGCGCGACATGCTTGGCCTCGCGCCGGTAATCGAGCTCCTCGCGCACGCGCGCGCCGATCTCTTTGCCGATCTCGGTGGTGTCGATCGCGCTGTCGAAGCGGCGGCGCATCGCGAGGAGCCATTGCAATTGCTGCAGATCGGCTTCGACCGCGGACTGCATGTCGGGATATTGCAGCTTGCAAGCCAGCGCTGCGCCGTCGAGCGAGCGGGCGCGATGCACCTGGCCGAGCGATGCCGCGGCGGCGGGGTGATGCTCGAAGCTTGCGAATTTCTTCTCCCAGCCGGCGCCGAGCTCCGCCATCATGCGGCGCTTGACGAAGGCCCAGCCCATCGGCGGCGCTTCGCTCTGCAGCTTCTGCAATTCGGCGGCATATTCCGGCGGCAGCAAATCCGGAACGGTCGCCATCAATTGCGCGACCTTCATCAGCGGGCCTTTGAGCCGGCCGAGCGCGACCGGACAGCGCGCTCGCTTCGCCGGCGCGGTCGGCCTCGCCGCCGAGGAGCCGCCGCCCCGCATAGCGCGCCGCGACGCCGCCGACATTGGCGCCGACGCGGGCATAGCGCGCGGCGCGGGCGGAGAAGCGGTTGCGCTCGGTCGTCGCCCTTGTTCTCGGTCGTCGATTTGCGGTCGGTCATGCCACCATCATTGGGAAACAAGATTATTGGGAAACAAGACTATGGCCTACGCGTGGGCAGCTTGTGAGGCAAGCGCAGTGCCCACCGTGGGCCATCAATAGATTGACAACGAAATATGGACAGCCGCACGCTACGGCAAGGCGACACGAAAAACACCGCCACCACAGTCCGGGGGGATAGCATGGCCGTTCCGCGCTCAAACCTACGCTCACATTTGCATTCGACGCTGCGTTCAAACGCCCGCATTTTCGCCGCGGCGCTGTTGTCGGCCTCTATCGCCGTACCGGCGCTGGCGGAGGTCAAGCTTCCGGTACCCGGCGATCGATCAATCGGCAGTCGCCAAGCGCGGCTTTTTTTATGTCGGCGGCCATTATGTCGGCGAGCCCGGCAAAGAGATCATGGCAGGGCCAGATCTATGTCGAGGTGCTGGCGCCGAATCAACAACGCCGTCCCTACCCGCTGGTGCTCATCCACGGCGCCGCGCAAACGGCGACCAATTGGATGGGCACGCCCGACGGACGCGAAGGCTGGGCGGAATACTTCGTCGCGCAAGGCTATGTCGTCTACATGATCGACCAGCCGATGCGCGGCCGCTCGGCGTTTCATCCAGCCGACGGCGCGACGCGGATGTTCACCGCCGAGAACGAGCAGTTTCAGTTCACCGCGATCGAGAGCGACGGCACGTGGCCGGGACGCGAGAAGCACACGCAATGGCCGGGCGAAGGCGCCAACAAAGGCAAGAAGGGCGACCCGATATTCGATGCGTTCTATGCCACGCAAGTCGAGACCGTGATCTCCAATGAAGAGACGCAGCAGCGCAACCAGGATGCCGGCGCGGCGCTGCTCGACAAGATCGGCCCGGCGATCGTGCTGACGCATTCGCAATCCGGCCCGTTCGGCTGGCTCATCGCCGACGCGCGGCCGAAGCTGGTGAAAGCCATCATCGCCATCGAGCCGTCCGGCCCGCCGTTCGAGAACACGATCATCGGCACCGGCAAGGGCCGCGCCTGGGGCCCAAGCCGATATTCCCGATCACCTACGATCCGCCGGTCAAAGACCCGAGCGAGATTACGGTGGTGCGCGACGACAAGCCTGACGGCCCGAACATGTTCGTATGCTGGATGCAGAAGGAGCCGGCGCGGCAGCTCGTCAATCTGAAAAATATTCCGTCCGTGATCGTCCGTCGGAGGCGTCCTATCACCAGCTCTACGACAACTGCACGGTGAAATATCTCAAACAGGCCGGCATGAAGATCGAATGGATGCCGCTGCCAGCAAAGGCATCCACGGCAACGGTCACATGGTGATGATCGAGAAGAACAATCTCGCAAATCGCCAAAGTGATCGACGATTGGGTGGTCAAGAACGTGAAGTAGCGCTGAGCCTGTCGGTCAGCCGAGCGACTTCCAGTTCCGTAATCATCCGCTCGATCACGCCCAGTCCGCCCTGCCAGAAGGTCGGATCGCGGGCGTCGAGGCCGAACGGCGCGAGCAGTTCGGAATGGTGCTTGGTGCCGCCGGCCGACAGCATGGCGAGATAACGCTCGGCGAAGCCTTCGGCGGCGTGCTCGTAGACGGCATAGAGCGAATTCACCAGGCAATCGCCGAACGCATAGGCGTAAACATAAAACGGCGAATGGATGAAATGCGGGATATAGGCCCAGAAATTCTCGTAGCCGGGCTTCAGTTCGATCGCCGGACCGAAGCTTTCGCGCTGCACGTCGATCCATAGCTCGCCGATGCGCTCGGCCGTCAATTCGCCGCTCTTGCGCTCGGTGTGGACGGCGCGCTCGAACGTGTAGAACGCGATCTGCCGCACCACGGTATTGATCATGTCCTCGACCTTGGCGGCGAGCATGGCCTTGCGCTCTTTCTTGTCGCGCGTCGCCGCCAGAAGCTTCTTGAACGTCAGCATTTCGCCGAACACGCTCGCGGTCTCGGCCAAGCGTGAGCGGCGTCGGCGCCATCAGCGCGCCGTTGGGCGCGGCCAGCACCTGATGCACGCCGTGGCCGAGCTCGTGCGCGAGCGTCATCACGTCGCGCGGCTTGCCCTGGTAGTTGAGCAGCACATAGGGATGCGCCGACGGCGTTGTCGGATGCGCGAACGCGCCCGGCGCCTTGCCCGGCCGCACCGGCGCATCGATCCAGCGCTCGGCGAAAAAACGTTCGGCGATCGCCGCCATTTTCGGCGAGAACGCGCCATAGGCCCTCGAGCACGGTATCCTTGGCCTCGCCCCAGCCGACGGTGCGCGTCGGCACCTGCGGCAGCGGCGCGTTGCGGTCCCAATGCGGCAGCCGCTTTTTGCCGAACCATTTTGCCTTGAGCGCATAGTAACGGTGCGACAGCCGCGGATAGGCGGCGCGCACCGCCGAGACCAGCGCATCGACGACTTCGCGCTCGACCCGGTTCGACAAGATGCCGCTCGTCGGCGATGTCGGCAAAGCCGCGCCAGCGGTCGGAGATTTCCTTGTCCTTGGCGAGCGTATTGGTGATCAGCGCGAAATCGCGCACGTTGTCCCTGAAGGTATGGGCGAGCGCCTCGGCCGCCGCCTTGCGCTTTTCGCCCGAGCGGTCGACCAGCAGATTTAACGTCGGCTCGATCGCGAGCGGCTTGCCGCCGACCTTGAAACGCAAATCGGCGATCGTCGCGTCGAACTGCCGGTTCCAGGCGGAATAAGCCGTCACCGATTTTTCGTGAAACAATTGCTCGACGCGATCCTCGAGCTGATAGGGCTTATAGCGGCGCACGTCTTCGAGCCACGGCCGGTAATGGCCGAGCGCCGGATCGGACATGGCTTTTTCCAGCACGGCGTCTTCGATGCGGTTTAATTCCAGCGTGAAGAACAACAAGATGCGTCGAGGCCGCCGTCATGCGCTCCTGCACGTCGCCGTAGAATTTGGTGCGCGCCGGATCGACGGTGTCGCCGGCATGAACGAGGCCCGCATAAGAGCCGATGCGGCCCATCAGATCGTCGATCGCCTCGTAGCGCCGCCACCGCCACGGCGAGCTGCGATCCGCCGTCCGGCGCGGCCGCCATCTGGGCAAGCTTGCCCTTATAGGCCTCCTCGAAGGCGATGCAGTCGGCATCGGCGCGGTCGAGGTCGCGCTTGATCGCCGGATCGTCGAGGCCGGAATAAAGGTCGTTGAGATTCCACTCGGGCAAACGGCCGAGCGAGGATTTGACGCCGGCGGGATGAAGCTTGCCGGGCCGGCGGGCAACGCGTTTCGACATTTTTTCGGGGAGCGGGGCATGCGAATCCTCAAACGACAATTTATGTGGCGCAGCAGTAAGGCGCGCGCAAGGCCGCCGCGAAGAGCCGGTATTTAAGTATTAGCTCGGCCATGCGGCGGTGTCGGTGCCGAGCGGCACGCTCGGCCGCGCCCAGTACGGTTGGGTTTCCGACATGTCAGCCGCATGACGAACCGCGGTGAGCCGTCCGAAGCCGGACGCGGTCTCTTCCAGGCAATCGCCGACATCGTCCAGACCGGGATCGGAGCACGCCATGCCGTCGATACGGCCGAGCTGACGCAGCCAGTGGCCGGTTTGCGCGAGCGACAACCGCACGTGCCAGGAGCCGCCCTCTTCCATGCGGCGCTTGAGCGCCGCCATCGCGGCGAAGGCGAGCAAATAGCCGGTGGCGTGGTCGAGAGCTTGCGCCGGCAGCGGCTGGGCTTGGCTTGCGGCTCACGCGCGCCAAATGCACAGGCTTCCTCGTCGTTCAAGCCGCTGGCGTTTTGCACCAGCGAATCGAAGCCGCGGCGGCCGGCCCACGGCCCCTCCTGCCCGTAGGCGGAAAGCGACACATAAATGATGCCCGGGCGAATACTGGCGGCCTGTTGCGGAGAAAAACCGCGGCCGGCGACCGCGCCGGGCCGATAGCCTTGCACGAAAATGTCGGCGTCGCGAAGCAGCGCCGCCAGCGTTTCGCGTCCACTGTCCGCACGCAGATCGACCGCGGCCGACAATTTGCCGCGCCCGGTATCGATGACCAGCGAGCGTATCGACGGCAAGTGCGAGGCGGTGATCAGCAGCACGTCGGCGCCGTGAACCGCCAAAGTGCGGCCGCAGACCGGACCGGCGATAATGCGGGTGAGATCAAGGACGCGCAAACCGGCGAGCGGACGCTGCGCGGCGCCGAGCTTGAGCGCAGGCGCGTCGCCGATTTTCTCGATGGCAAACAGCGGCAGCTTTGCCACCGCGCGGCCTTGCGGATGGCTGTCCCATTCTGCGATCGAGCGGGACGCGGAGACGACAAGGCCGGCATCCGCCGCCGCCGTCTCGAGCGCCTCCGCCTGCCACTTGTCGAGCGCAAGCTGCACGCTGGCTCTGTCCTCGGCACAGCCGAGCAATTTGATCAGCCCGGAGCGATGATGCGGCAACACGGTATGCAGCCGCACCCAGCGGCCGTCGCCGCAGCGATAGAGGCCGCTGATGTCGTCCCAGATTTTGTCCGGCGCCAGGCCGTCGACGCTCAGATAATGCTCGCTGCGAAACTCGATCGTCGCGCGCCGCATGTCGACACTGACGCGCTGCCGGCGGCCGGTGCGCAGCCGCCAGATCTCGGCGGCCGCCAGCGCCGCCGCCGCGATCGTCGCCTGCGCCGCGGTTCCGACCGCGAAGGACGACGGCAAAACCGGCTCGGCGCCGGTTAGCGCAATGTCGTCGAGCGCTGCATCAGGCAATCCGGCGTCGCGCCATAGCGCGGCGAGCACGGTTTTGACCGCCGGAGTTGACCCCGCCGCGGAGCTTGAAGTGGACTGGCACTTGAAGTGGACTTGGCACTTGAAGTGGACTTGGCACTTGAAGTGGACTTGGCAACAGACATGGCGCTTATCCGGCTCGACATCGCATTTGAAAAACGCAGCATTGAACGGCGCGAACCATGGCAAATCAAGGCGGCACTGACCAGATGGCGGCCTTGCTGGCAGACCGTACCTATGCTCTCTTTAGCATAGCGCCGCTCAACGATTTTTGCTGCCGGGCGCATCATCGGATGGGGGAGGATTACTCATGCTGAAATTGCGTCACGTGTTTTTTGGCATCGCTGTCACCGCCGCGCTGACGACACCGGCGCTAGCGCAACAAACAGGCGGCACCAAAGTCGGCGTGCTCACCTGCAAATCGTCGGCGAGCCTCGGTCTGATCATCGGCTCGCGCCAGAGCGTGAGCTGCAGTTTCTCGCCCGATGGCGGCCCGGCGGAGAATTACGTCGGCCATATCGGCCGGCTCGGCCTCGATCTCGGCGTCCGCGGCGGCGGCGTCATGGTTTGGACCGTGGTGGCGCCGACCAACGGTCTTCACCACGGCGCGCTCGCGGGCAATTATGTCGGCGCCAACGCCGACGCTTCGCTTGGGCTGGGCGCCGGCGCCAAAGTCCTGATCGGCGGCTCGCACCGTTCGATCGCGTTGCAGCCGCTGTCGGTCTCCGGCCAGGTCGGCGTCAATCTCGCACTTGGCATCGCGGGGCTGACGCTGCGGTCGACACCGTAAAAACCGCGAGCGCGATGATCGTTTACGCGTAACATCGCCCAACCTCCGCGGTGACGCCGGGGGAGTGTGTTGCTATGGCGAAAATAAAAGTCGGCCTGATCGGCAGCGGCTTCGTCGCCGAGCTTCACATGTACGCCTACAAGCGGGTCTATGGCGTCGACGCCGAGGTCGCGGCCGTGGTGTCGCGCGGCGACCACGTCGAGGCCTTCGCGAAGAAGCATGGCATCGCGCGACGCATCGCGACTATCGCGACCTGCTCGCCGATCCGGCCATCGATGTCATCGATATTTGCACGCCGCCGGCGCTGCATGCGCAGATGATCGTCGCGGCCGTGCAGCGCCGGCAAGCACGTCATCTGCGAAAAGCCGTTCTCCGGCTATTTCGGCCAGCCCGGCGATCCGACACCGATCGGCAAGCATGTGCGCGAAATCGCTGATGTACGAGCGCGTCATGGCGGAGATGGAAGAAACGCGCACCGCGATCAAGGCCGCAGCGGCAAGCTCTTCATGTATGCGGAGGATTGGGTCTATGCGCCGGCGGTGGCGAAGACGGTCGAAATGCTCAAAGCCACCAAAGACAAAATCCTGTTCATGAAGGCCGAGGAAAGCCACAGCGGATCGCATGCCGCGCATGCCGCGCAATGGGCGATGACCGGCGGCGGCTCGCTGATCCGCATGGGCTGCCATCCGTTGTCGGCGGTGCTCTATCTCAAGCACGTCGAGGCGCGCGCGCGCGGCGAGACGGTCCGCGTTGCGGCGGTGACCGCCGATGTCGGCAATGTCGCCGCAAGCCTGTCGCGCCTAGGAGCGGCCGTTCATCAAGGCCAACCCGGTCGATGTCGAGGATTGGGGCACGCTGACGGTGACGTTCACCGACGGCACCAAGGCGACGATCTTTTCCGGCGACATGATCATGGGCGGCGTGCGCAACCTGATCGAGACCTATACCAGCGGCGGCTCGCTGTTCGCCAATATCACGCCCAACAATCACATGCTGACCTACATGACCGACGAAGAGAAGCTTGCCGGCGTCTACATCACCGAGAAAGTCGATCGCAAGACCGGCTGGCAATTCGTCTGCCTCGAAGAGGAATGGACCCGCGGCTATCTGCAGGAAATTCAGGACTTCATGGAATGCGTCGCGACCGGCCGGCAGCCGTTAGCCGGCCTCGACCTCGCCTGTGACACGATGCAAGTCCAATATGCCGGCTATTGGTCGGCGGAAGACGGCAAGCGCATCAAATTGTGAAGCCGCGCGCTGCCCGCTTAACACCGCCTTAAGCCTCCTGCCCCAAAGTGACCCGAAACGGGACATCACGCCGGCCGAGGACTCCATGACCATTCTCATTGTCGACGACGATCCGGTGCAGTGCCGGCTGCTGGAAGGGATGCTGCACAAATTCGAATACGAGACGCTGACGCGCGACATCGGCGAGGCGGCGCTGACACTGCTCGCCGGCCCCGACGGCGCGCAGATCGATTGCGTGATCCTCGATCTCGTCATGCCCAATCTCGACGGCCTCGGCGTGCTGGCGAAAATGCGCCAGGCCGCGATCAACGTGCCGGTGATCGTGCAGACCGCGCATGGCGGCATCGACAATGTCGTCTCGGCGATGCGCGCCGGCGCGGTCGATTTCGTGGTCAAGCCGGTCGGCGCCGAACGGCTGCATGTCAGCCTGCGCAACGCGCTCAATGCCAGCGCGCTCGAAGGCGAATTGCGCGGATGAAGAACAGCCGCTCCGGCACGCTCGGCTTCAACGACATCATCACCAAGAGCGCGTCGCATGCAGGCCGTGATCCGCATCGCCGAGAAGGCGGCGACGTCCATCATCCCGGTGCTGGTCTCCGGCAAATCCGGCGTCGGCAAGGAATTGATCGCGCGCGCCATCCACGGCTCGAGCGAACGGCGCACCAAGCCGTTCGTCGCGGTCAATTGCGGCGCGATGCCGGAAAATCTCGTCGAGTCGATCCTGTTCGGCCACGAGCAAGGGCTCGTTCACCGGCGCCACCGAGCGCCATACCGGCAAATTCGTCGAAGCCTCGGGCGGCACGCTGTTCCTCGACGAGGTCGGCGAATTGCCGGCCGCCGGCGCAAGTGAAGCTTCTGCGCGCCATCCAGGAAGGCGAAGTCGAGCCGGTTGGCGCGCGCAAGCCGGTCAAGGTCGATGTGCGGCTCGTCTCGGCGACCAATCGCGACCTGATCGCCGACGTGAAAGCCGGCCGCTTCCGCGAGGATCTGTTCTATCGGCTGCATGTATTCCCGATCACGGTGCCGCCGCTGCGCGAGCGGCCGGCCGATATCCCGGCGCTCGCCCGGCATTTCCTGGCGCGCTTCGCGGCCGAGGAAGGCAAGCGCATCCGCCTGATCACGCCCGAAGCGCTGCGCGTGCTCACGGCGTTCCGTTGGCCCGGCAATATCCGCCAGCTCGAAAACGCGGTGTTCCGCGCCGTCGTGCTTGCCGAAGCCGACGAGGTCGGCCTCGACGAATTCCCGCAGATCGCGGCGCAGTTCGACCCAGGTCGAACGCCGGCCCGCCTCATGCCGAGGCGGGGACGCCCCGGCCGCCGCGCCGGCGGAGGACGACGAGCCGACGCTGATTTCGATGCCTTCGCAGACGAGCACGAGCCTTTCGGCCCGGCTTTGGGGCCGCCGATCGCGCCCGGCGACACGCTGCGCTCTGCTCGATGCCGAAGGGCGAGGTGCGACCTCTGGATGAGATCGAAGCCGAGCTGATCCGGTACGCCATTACCCATTATCGGGGACAGATGTCGGAAGTGGCGCGGCGGCTGCAAATCGGCCGTTCGACGCTCTACCGCAAGCTCGATGCACTCGGCATGAATAGCGAGCGCAGCGAAGCGGAGAGCGAAACCGGGGCCTAGCCCGTTACCCGGCCTGCTTGGGACTTTGCCGGCCCGTTGCCGCAGAGCGACAGGGCGGCAAATATTGCGCGCTGTGCCCGATTATTACCTTGTCTTTACAGGACAAGTTGCCGCCGGCTCACGTAATGTTCGCGCCGTTCGGCTAGGGCCGTGACCGCGGGCAATTGCCATAATTGGGGATCGATCCCCAAGTGGTGATTCTTGCGGTCAAAAATGCGCAGGTTCCGTAAGGAGAATTTGCAATGCCCGGGATCCGTGTCGATCGGCTTCTGACTTCGACCGCCGTTCTTTTGTTCCTCACGGCTGCCGCCGGCGGCGCGCTTGCCGAACCCAATGACGGCGGCAGCTAATGCGGCGACGCCGGATACGCGCCGTCACCGAGCCGGACGCCTGCCGCCGCGACGGTTCCGCCGGCCGACTGCGGCGCAGAAGCCCGACCAATCCTCGAACTAACGCCGCTGCACCGGCAGCGCCGCGCCGGCTCCGGCGCATGCCCGGCAGCGCCTGCGGCAGCCGCCGCACCAGCCCCGGCAGCAACCGTGTCGCGGTCGTCGCCGCGATGCGCCGATCGCCGACCAATTGCACAATCTCGCCAGCGGCAAATTCGACCACATCATCGGCAACAAGCAGATCCGCAGTCAGATCGACGCGTTCTATTCCGGCCGCAACTACGCGCCGATCTGGATCACCGACGGCAAGGCCAATGCGCGCGCCGATGCGGCGATCGCTTATCTCGGCCATGTCGATGCCGACGGGCTCGATCCCGCCGACTATCCGGTGCCGAATTTCGCGGCGATCAGCGATCCGGCAGCTCTCGCCAATGCCGAGATCCAGCTGACCATGTCGGTCATCACTTACGCGCATCACGCCGCAGTCGGCCGCGTGCACTGGTCGCGCGTCAGCGCCGACATCGAATACAACGAGAAGGCGCCGGAGCCGGCCGACGTTCTGGCCGCCATCGTCAGCGCAAGCGACGTCGCCGCCGCGCTCGATGCCTACGAGCCGCATACGCCGGGCTATATCGCGCTCAAGGCCAAACTTCGCCGACATCCGCGCCGGCAAAGTCGAAAAGGAAAGCCGACAAGATCGGCATCGGCCCGGTGCTCAAGATCGGCATGCAGGACGACCGCGTGCCGGCGCTGCGCGAGCGGCTCAATGTCCTCGGCGACGGCGGCACCACCTACGACAAGCCGCTCGCCGACGCGGTGAAGAAATTCCAGCAGCAGCACCAGATCGCGGCGACCGGCACGCTGACCGCGGCGACCGTCGAAGCGCTCAACGGCAAAGCGCCCGATCACGCGACCGACATCATCCTCGCCAATATGGAACGCTGGCGCTGGATGCCGCACCATCTCCCGGACACTTATGTCATCGTCAATCTGCCGGACTTCACGCTGCACGTGATGCATGACGGCAAGCAGGTCTGGGAGACGCGGATCGTGATCGGCAAGCCGGACATGCCGACGCCGATCATGACGGCGGACATGAAATACATCACGATCAATCCGACCTGGAACGTGCCGCCGTCGATCGTCAATCGCGAATACCTGCCGGCGCTGCAGCAGGACCCGACCGTGCTCGATCGCATGGGGCTCAAGGTCAGCCACAATCCCGACGGCAGCGTGCACATCTCGCAGCCGCCGGGCGACAAGAACGCGCTCGGCCGCATCCGCTTCAACTTCCCGAACAAGTTCCTGGTCTACCAGCACGACACGCCGGACAAATACATGTTCGCCTATGACAAGCGGGCGTTCAGCCACGGCTGCATGCGGGTGCAGAACCCGCAGCATTACGCCGAAGTGCTGCTGTCGCTGGTGCGGCCGAACGACGGCTATAGCGAAGACCGCATCAAGAAGATGATCGCCGAAGGCACCGAGACCGACATCCAGTTCCCGACCTTCATTCCGGTCAACCTGACCTACCAGACCGCGTTCGTCGACGACGACGGCAAGCTGCAATTCCGCGACGACGTCTATGGCCGCGACAAGGCGCTGATCGCCATCCTCAAGGGCGACGATCGCAAGGTCGCGGATGTCGCCGATCGAGCACAAAGTCGACATTTCGCACCGCGAAGTCCTGGCCATGCCCGACCAGCCGTCGCTGTTCGGCGGCGGCGGCACAGCCTATTCGGCGGCGGATCGAGGTTTCGGGCGGCGACAATTTCTTCTCGCGGCTGTTCGGCGGCTTTGGCGCGGACGCCCCGGCGCCGTCCCGCACCGGTCCGTCCGCATACCCGCAAGGTCACCCGCTCGGGCGAAAATACCGTCGAGCGCTAACGGACCGCCTGTGGACAACGCGCCCGTCGTTGCTCTTGACGGCGCGGCTAACGTTAAAAAAACTATTTATAATCAGATCGTTAGGCCATTAATGACTACGCGCCGTGCCAATGGCGAATTGGCCCAGGCCGTTAACTATTTCACGCTCGCGATACCACCCTTTGAGCCCCTCCTCGGCGACGGCCATATTTTGCCACACTAGGACGTTAGCCCTAATAGGGTCGGGGGTGGGGTCGACAGTAACGTCTCGTTAACCCTTCCCAAATTAACACTGCGTTAGGGTTATCCGGCGCGGCGGGGAGCCGCGGCGGATGATGTCGCTGAACGCGTCATTGCGAGATGGCCAGTGCACGTTGGTAACGCGCGCCTGAATACTCGTCGTTTGTCCGCGTCGCGCCGGCTATTCGTGCGGTCTCGCGCTTCTTCTTCTTCCTCGTCGGTTCAAAAGCCCTGCAGAACGCGGTCGCCGAAGGCGACACGCGCACGATCTCGCTGCACCACATGCATACCGACGAAGACATCACCATCACCTACAAGCGCGACGGCCGGTACGACGAGGCGGCGCTGGAGAAGCTCAATTGGTTCCTGCGCGACTGGCGCAAGAGCGAACAGACCCACATGGACCCGCACCTGATCGATCTGGTGTGGGAGGTGCAGCGCGAGGCCAATACCGGCCAGCCGATCCAGGTCGTCTGCGGCTACCGTTCGCCGCAAACCAACGCCATGCTCCGCCACCGCACGTCGGGCGTCGCGCGCTTCAGCCAGCACATGCTCGGCCATGCCATGGATTTCTACATTGCCGGCGTTCCGCTCGAGCAGCTGCGCGAGATCGGGCTTGCGGCTGCAGCGCGGCGGCGTCGGCTTCTATCCGAACTCCGGCTCGCCCTTCGTGCATATGGATACCGGCGATATCCGCATGTGGCCGCGCATGTCGCACGAGGAACTGGCGCGCGTGTTCCCGGACGGCCGCACCGTGCAGATCCCGACCGACGGCCGGCCGCTGCCGGGCTATGCGCTGGCGCTCGCCGATATCAGGAAGCGCGGCGCCTCCCCGTCGGCAAATTCGCTTGATGCGGCCCGCGCCTCGGGTGTCGACGTCGGTGTGCTGGTGGCGAGCAATGAACGCCCGCACAGCAATCCGTTCGCCAAGCTTCTCGGCCTCGGCGTGAAGGACGAGGATGACGACGACGAAGAAACCGTAGCGAGCGCCGCGCCGAGCCCCGCCCCAGCTATGGTCCCGGCCGTTGCAACGCAGTCCGCCGTCGCCGTACCCATCCCGCCGAAACGTCCGGTGCTCGCCGCGATCGAGCACGGCGCCCAGATTGCCGAAAAGGCCACTGTGGCGGCCGCGGTCAAAGTCGCGGATGCGGCCTCGAAGGTGAAGCTGATCCGCACCGCCGACGCCGCGCCGCTGCAGACGCCTCTACAGACTTTGCCGTTGCAGCCTTCGCCGCCGACCCAGCCGGTGGCGAGCAACGCGCCGACCGCCAACCAGGTCATCGCCGCCCGCGGTTATTGGCAGGGCCCGGCTGACGGAACAGCTGTCGCCAACCCCTCCGCTGCCGCGAAACTGCAGCGCAGCGCGCAAGCCGCCAGCAAGCCGGCAAATGCCAATTCCGACGTGACAACCGGCGCGATCGGGCCGTTTGTAAATCCGAACGCCAATGGCCGCCCGCGCTTGCCCTTGCTTACGCCGACCCGTCGGGCAACCCGACCGCGCCAGCCGCCCCGACCACAACCGCTCCAATGGGCATTGCCGCGCTTCGCGCCGCAGCAACCCCTGCTCCGACTGCCCCGGTTCTCGTGACCCCGGTCCAAGTCGCGCCCGTTACGCAGGCTTCATCGAACGGCACGACGGTCGCCGTCAAACGCTCCGGCAACCAGGCTTCGTCGGTGATCATGTCCGCAAGCTCGACCTCGGTCACCGTCGTGAAGTCCGAGGCGCGTTTCCACAATCCGTGGATGCGCGCCATCGTGCTGTCGCCGAGCGTGCATCAATTCCTCACCACCGCGGCGCTCGGCGCGGACGATTTCCGCGCGCTCGCGGCGATGATGGTGAAGCCGGCGAGCGCCGTGATGATGACATTCGCCGCCGATCCGAATCCGGGCCTGCAGCACGATCGTTTCACCGGCGCGGCGATCGTCTTCATCTCGACCGTGAACTATCCGACGCATACCGCGTCGTTGCAGTAGCTCGGCATTCCGAGAGCGTCGCACTGCGGCGAACCCGGAATCCATAACCACGAAATTTTCAGATCTATTCTGACGCGCAACTTCGGCGTCAGCGAATGCGGATTCCGGGTGCGCACCTTCAGCGCGCCCCGGAATGACGGGAGCCGTTAGTTCAGCATCCCGAGCGCGTGCAGGTAAGTCTCCAAGATCGCCTCCTGCTCCTTGCGCTCGTTGATGTCCTGCTTGCGCAGCCGCACCACGACGCGCAGCGCCTTGACGTCGAAGCCGTTGCCTTTGGCCTCGGCATAGACGTCGCGGATGTCGTCGGAGATCGCTTTCTTTTCTTCTTCGAGTTTTTCGACGCGCTCGACGAACGCCTTGAGCTGATCCTTGGCGAAACGGTGGGCGGTCTGTTCGTCTTTAACGGCGGCGGCGGTAGCCATTGCGTACTCCTTACGATGCAGCACGATCCCGAAAAGCGGATACCGGCTTTTCGGCAAAGATCATGCTCGCTTGATCGCGAGAGGTTTCGGGAGCAAGTGGCCTTAGGTCAAGGCGAGCGTGCGTTCATCCACGCTCTGCACAGGACAAGAGCCCGGGCGAGGCCGCGTCAGTGCTTTTGGCTTGCTTTTTCGAATGCCGCCTTCTGCGCCGGCGAGGCTTCCTTCTGGTGCTTGGCGCGCCATTCGTCATAAGGCATGCCGTAGACGATCTCGCGGCTCTCTTCCTTGGTCATCGGCACGCCCTTGGCGTCGGCGGCCTCCTTCATCCAGTTGGACAGGCAGTTGCGGCAGAAGCCGGCGAGATTCATCAGATCGATGTTCTGCACGTCGGGGTGCGCGCGCAGATGTTCGACCAGGCGGCGGTAGACGGCGGCCTCGAGTTCCGTGCGTGGTTTTCTCGTCGCTGGCCATGATCTTCTCCGCAGGTTCAGGTATGGGAAAGATAGAGACCGCACCGCCCTCTTGCCATAGTCCCGCTTTGGTCCCGTTTGGCCACAGTTGATAAGGTCCCGTCGTGACAAGTCCGTCCTAGGATCCTCTTGGCCACCCAATCGCGCGATTTCCTCGAATCACTGTTCCAGAGCGCGGTCGCCGCCGCGCACCCGGCGCGCTGCCTGCCGCCGCATCTGCCGGAGCCGCCGCCGCGCGGCCGGCTGATCGTGCTCGCCGCCGGCAAGGCCGCCGGATCGATGACGGAAGTCGCCGAACAGCAATACCTCTCGCGTATGCCGGACAACCGGCTCCAGGGCCTTGCCGTCACCCGCGACGGCTATGGCCGGCCGACCAAGCTCATTCCCGTCGTCGAGGCCGGGCATCCGGTGCCCGATCCGGCCGGCCTTGCCGGCGCGGAGAAGACGCTGGCGCATCGCCGACAGCGCCAGCGCGGACGATCTCGTGCTGGTTCTGCTCTCGGGCGGCGCCTCGGCCAATTGGATCGCGCCGGCCGCCGGCATCACGCTTCGCCGACAAGCAGGCGACGACGCGGGCGATCCTGCGAAGCGGCGCCCATATCGGCGAGATTCAACTGCGTGCGCAAACACCTCTCTCGCATCAAGGGCGGCCGCCTCGCCAAGCGCGCCTATCCGGCCAAGGTCGTCACGCTCGCGATCTCCGACGTGCCGGGCGACGATCCCGCGGTGATCGGTTCGGGACCGACCGTGCCGGACCCGACGACGCTTGCCGACGCCCGCGCCATCGTCGCCAAATATCGGCTCGACTTGCCGCAAGCCGTGACGCGCGCCCTGAGCGATCCGGCAAACGAATCGCCAAAGCCCGGCGATGCGGCTTTTGCCGATGCCGACTACCGCATTCTCGCCCGCCCGGCCGATGCGCTCGCCGCCGCCGAGGCCCGCGCCCGCGCGGCCGGCTACGACTGCGTGGTGCTCGGCGACCGGATCCAAGGCGAAGCCCGCGAGGTCGCGGCCGTTCATGCCCGGCTGGCGCGCGACTATGCCGGAGAGCGCCGCCGTATCGTCATCCTTTCCGGCGGCGAACTGACCGTGACGCTAGGCCAAACCAGGAAGGGCCGCGGCGGGCCCAATCAGGAATATGCGCTCGCGCTCGCCATCCATCTCGATGGCGCGGAGAACGTTGCGGCAAAGGGTATTGCAGCGGTATCGCCGGTATTGCGGCCATGGGCATTGCGGCGATGGCGGGAGACACCGACGGAACCGACGGCGGCCAAGGCCGGCCGGACGACCCGGCGGGCGCCTTTATCGACGCAACGACGGTAAAACGGGCGCGGGCGGCCGGCCTCGATCCCGCCGCCTTTCTCGCCGACAACGATTCCACGGGGTTTTTCAACGGCATCGGCGATCTGTTCAGGCCTGGTCCGACGTTCACCAACGTCAATGATTTCCGCGCCATCGTCGTTGACAGCCCATCGCCGTGACGGGGAACTTGAACGGGATATGAGGCAAGCGATTTTACCCAGAATGGCGGCGGCAGCCGCGGTTTTGAGCACCCTCGTCGTGCTCATTCTGGCCTCGTCGACAGAGCCGGCCGCGGCCGATTTCCGGCTATGCAACAATACCGCGGGCCGCGTCGGGATCGCCATCGGTTACAAGGATGCCGACGGCTGGACCACCGAGGGCTGGTGGAATTTGCCGGCGCGCACCTGCGAAACCATCCTCAAGGGCAATCTTGTCGCACGTTATTATTATGTCTACGCCATTGATTACGACCGCGGCGGCGAATGGATGGGGCAGGCCTTTATGTGCACGCGCGACAAGGAATTCACGATCCGCGGCATCGGCGATTGCCTGGCGCGAGGCTATGACCGCACCGGATTTTTCGAGGTCGATACCGGCGAGCAGCGCGCCTGGACGGTGCAACTCACCGAATCCGCCGAGCAGCCGTCGCAGCAGGCGCCGCCCAATTCCGCCAGTACCAACCCGGTCACCCCGCCACCGCCGGGCGGAACGCCGGCCCTCGCGGCGCCGCCGCCGGCCGGCGGAAATCCCAATCAAGCCGCGCCCAAAGCGCCGCGGGGCCAGATGCAATGAGGCGGCAGCGGCGGACGAAAGTCGTGGCGACGCTCGGGCCGGCTTCCGGCAATCGCGAGATGATCACGCGGCTGTTCGAGGCCGGCGCCGACGTGTTTCGCATCAATATGAGCCACACCAATCACGAACGCATGCGCGAGCTCGTGACCACGATCCGCGCGGTCGAGGCCGAACACGCTCGCCCGATCGGCATCCTGGTCGATCTGCAAGGACCGAAGCTGCGGCTCGGCACCTTCGCCGACGGCGCGGCCATGGTCGACAAGGGCCAGCACTTCACGCTCGACACCGATCCGGCGCCAGGTGACGGCAAGCGCGTGCAGCTGCCGCATCCGGAAATCTTCGCCTCGCATCAAGCCGGGCGATGCGCTCCTCATCGACGACGGCAAATTGCGGCTGGTCGCAACCGAAGTGACGCCGCAACGCATCGTCGCCCTGGTCGAAGTCGGCGGCAAAATGTCGAACCGCAAAGGCGTGAGCCTGCCGGACACCGTCATTCCGCTCGCGGCGCTCACCGCCAAGGATATCGCCGACCTCGAAGCGGCGCTCGATGCCGGCATCGATTGGATCGCGCTGTCGTTCATCCAGCGCCCGGAAGACATCGCCGAAGCCAAGAAGCTCACGCGCGGGCGCGCCGCCGTGATGGCCAAGATCGAAAAGCCGCAAGCCGTGGCGCGGCTCGGCGATATTCTGGAGCTCGCCGACGCGCTGATGGTGGCGCGCGGCGATCTCGGCGTGGAAATGCCGCTGGAAAAAGTGCCCGGCGTGCAGAAGGAAATGACGCGCGCCTGCCGCCGCGCCGGCAAGCCGGTGGTGGTCGCCACGCAGATGCTGGAATCGATGATCTCGAGCCCGGTGCCGACGCGCGCCGAAGTCTCCGACGTCGCCACCGCCATTTTCGACGGCGCCGACGCCATCATGCTGTCGGCGGAATCGGCGTCCGGCCAGTATCCGGTCGAAGCGGTGGCGACGATGAACCGCATCGCCGAGGAAGTCGAAGACGACGCCATCTATCTGCCGTCGCTCCACGTGCTGCGCACCGAGCCGGAGGCGACCGGCGCCGATGCGATTGCCGCCGCGGCGCGTCAGGTCGCCGAGACGCTCGATCTGCCGGCGATCGTGTGCTGGACCTCTTCCGGCTCGACCGGATTGCGGGTGTCGCGCGAGCGGCCGAATTGCCCGATCATCGCGATCTCGCCGATGGACGCGGCGGGACGGAAGTTGTCGATCGTCTGGGGCATCCATTGCGTCATCGACGAAGACGCGCACGACCAAGACGACATGGTGGAGCGCGCCTGCCGCATCGCGTTTCAGGAGCGCTTCGCCAAAGCCGGCCAGCGCATCATCATCGTCGCCGGCGTGCCGCTCGGCACGCCGGGCGCAACGAACTTCATGCGGGTTGCTTATGTCGGTGAGGAGAAGGTGGGCGAATAGTTCGCTATTCGCCCGTCGCCCTCGCCGCCAGCGCTTCGATCTCGGCGATAACGCGTTCCGCCGCGGCATGATGCAGCATGTGGCCGATGCCCGGCAGCACCACGAGCTTGGCGTTCGGCACGGCGGCGGCGCAGGCGATAGCGTGCTGCTTCGCCGGTACCACCATGTCGCGATCGCCGGTGATGAGGAGTGTCGGCGCCGTGATCGTGTTGTAACGCTCTGCCTGTGGCTCAAGAGCGAACTTGAGATCGGCGACATCGCGGGCATTGGCGAGGAACGTCGCGGGCCGCAGCAAGAGCAGCGCGCCGGTGCGCCTGATATAGCCGCGCGGCGGCCGTTGCGGCAGGAATGCCGACGCCATCCCCATGCCGATGAACGGCAAGCCTAACGGCAGCGCCAAGGTGTGCGCATAGAGCCAGCCGAAAACCGGCAGGGCGAAAATCTCGTAAAGCCAGGTCGCGCGGCGCGGGAACGGATAGAGCGGCGGCGCCAGCAGCACCAGGCCCGCGACGCGCTGCGGGTGATCGAGCGCAAACGCGGCCGCCAGCGCGCCGCCCCAGGAATGGCCGACGACAATGGCGCGAGGAACGCCGAGCCGGTCGAGCACGTCGCGCAAAATCGCCGCCTGATAGGCCGGCGAACTGGCGCGCCGGCCCCGGCGCTCGCTCCAGCCGAGGCCGGCGCGATCGACCAGGATGACGCGGTGCCGGGCGGCGAGGCGCTCGCCGAGCGCCAGCCGCATGTCTTCGAGATTGCAGCCCGCGCCGTGAATGAGAACGAAGTCGGCGGCGCGTTGTCTGGCGCATCCGCTCCGATCTCGACCACATGCTGGCGCAAGCCGCCGACATCGACGAAGCGGCCGCGCGGCGGATGCGCCCGCTCGATCAGCAGCTTGCCGATCGACGGTGATGACGGCGCCCACGGCGAGAATTTCTGCGACAGCCGTCAGCGCGTGGTGCATTCAGATTTAGAGCGCCCCACCTTCGAGCCAGCGCGCGCCCTGCGCATAGAGCGCATCGAGGTCGGGGCCTTCAAGGCCCGGCCATGTCGCTTCTTCACTTTGTAGCCGATCTTGGTCTGCAAATAGGCGAGATGCCGATAGCCTTCCGGGAAGCTGCTTGAGCAGATCCTGGTCGAGCGCGAGCTTGGCCGACGGATCGACCGGATCGAGCCGGTCCTTCTCATAGATCAGGCGCTTGAGCACCATGCCCCAGCGGCCGTCGCGCTTCTCGAAGAAATCGTAGAAGCGGCCGGTGCAGACCACGTCGCAGACCACGCCGTCGACCGGCGCGCGCTGCGAAATCGTCATCTTGGTCTGTGCGATGGCGCGGTTGCCGGCGACGTCGATCGAGCTGCCGCCGAGGAAATGCAGGATGCGCACGCCGCGCTTCCAGCCTTCGTCATTGCCGGTGATGAATTCCTCGAAGGTGCCCTGGAACCAGGTCGCCATCATGCGGCCGTCGGAATGCCAGACGGTGCGGAAACGATCCCACAGGCGCGCATCGCGCCACACCGCCCAGTTTTCCACGAGTTCTCGGATTGTCAGTCTGTCGGCGTCCATCACTCCCCCCGGCTTCATTGCTCTCGTTATTGCGCAAAGCCCAGTGTAGCCTGGATTGCGCAAAGCGAAATCCGGGATGCGGCCCAGACGAGGGAGCTAGATGTTGCGGCCTTCGACCTTTTCGGTCAGCGTCTTGACGACCTCGGGAATGTTTTCGAGGTGCGGATCGATCGCGAGCGCCTTGCGATAGGCTTCGAGCGCGTCTTTGTCGTCGCCGATGTCCTGCAAGATCAGGCCGAGGCCGGACAAGCGCGCCGAAGTGGCGCGGCTCTCTCGCCAACACCTCGCGCAGATCGGCGAGCGAATGGCCGTAATCCTGCTTGAGATAATAGACCGTGGCGCGCCGGTTCCAGGCTTCGACATAATCCGGCTTGATCGCGATCACGGCATCGAGAAGCTTTATCGCGAGATCGTAATCCTTGTCGTCGGTCGCGTCCTTGACCCGCGCTCATCAAGAGATTGCAGGTGTCGCTGCCCGAAGCGATCCACAGCGCCCAGATGCGATCCTCGATCGCCTTGGCGCTCGCTTCGTCCGGCGCGATTTTCAAGCGCGCTGAACAAGGTGTCGAGACTGTAGGTCGGTCTCGCCATGGCGTGCGGACGCTGCGCATCGCTCGGCGGCGACAGCCATTGCCCGCGGATCTTGCGCCGCAGCCGGCGCCAATGCCGGCGCCGCGAGACAAGCGCCAACCGCAACAACAGCAAAGGCGGCCGGGAATCGGAGCTTCATGCGCACGAATTCTATTCCCTCGCCGCGTTGCGGCAAGCCGGAAAAGTGCTCAATCGGGCGCGGTGAATGCGGCGGAAATGGGCAGCAGACGGCCTTCGCCGCTTAGCCCTGGCGCGCCTTGAAGCGGCGCTGGGTCTTGTTGATGACATAGACGCGGCCCTTGCGGCGCACGATGCGATTGTCGCGGTGGCGGCCGCGCAGCGATTTCAACGAATTACGGACTTTCATGAGCTTAGATCCTTGGATTGCCCTGGTTGATTAAGGACGAGGCCCCTGGCTTGTCAATGTCGGCGCGCCGCGCTGGCCGTGTCAGATATGGGTGGAAATGCGATGAATTCAGGGGCCGTTTGCGGCTCATTTCGGGGGTCGGCGAGAAGGCTCCGGCCTGTTTCCTGCTCGAGGCAGCGGGGAAGCGGTTCCTGCTCGACCTCGGCGAAGGCCCCCCGCCCGGCCGCCTGCCGGACATCTCCGGCCTGGTCTCCGGGCATGTCTCCAGCTCTGGGCCGGTCGATGCGGTCATTGTGAGCCATGGCCACAA
Source organism: uncultured Alphaproteobacteria bacterium (assembly GCA_963761595.1). Classification (GTDB taxonomy): domain Bacteria; phylum Pseudomonadota; class Alphaproteobacteria; order Rhizobiales; family Xanthobacteraceae; genus BOG-931. Next base: position 371,067 of record CAVXHE010000008.1, on the reverse strand, counting down.
GGACCATGTCGGCGGGCTCGGCGCTTCTTCCGGAACTCGGCCATCCACCGGTCTATGCCACCGCGCCCGTCGCGCGCGACCTTGCCGAAATCGGCCGCCGCGCGCCCGCTGCCGATCGGCGGCCGGACCGACGTGCTCGGCATTGCGGTCGAGACCGGCCGCAACGGCCACGCGCCGGGCGGCATCTGGCTGCATTTCGGCATCGGCGGCGGCTTTCTCTATACCGGCGACTATTGTGGCGAGTCGGTCCTTTACGACTACGACCCGCCGCGCCAAGCCGGCGGCGACCGCGCTGATCGATTGCTCCTATGGCGACTACCAAAAGCCGCTCGCGGATTGCTGGGATATGCTTGCGCAATATCTCGGGCGCGGCCCGCTCTCTTCTCCCGGCGCCCGCCAATGGCCGCGGCCCGGAGATCGCGCTCGAGCTGATGCGCCACGGTGTGGACGACATCCATGTCGACGACGCGACGCGCAAAGCGCTGGACCAGCTCGGCGGCAGCGATCGCGTCTCGCTGCGCGCCGGCGTCCGCGACGAGATCGAACGCCTCACGCAATCATAAAGCCGATCGACGGCGCGCGCGGCGTCATGCTCGCGGCATCGGCCGATGGCACGTCCGGCGCCACGGCAAAGCTTCTTGCCGGATTCGAGAACAAGCCGGAAGTTACGATCCTGTTCACCGGCTACGTCAATCCTGGCACGCCGGCGGAGCGGCTCGTCAAAAGCGGCCGTGCGCAAACCATGCGCTGGAATGTGCACCCTCGCCTCTGTCCGACACGGTTGAGTTGGTGAAATCGCGTCGCAGGCAAAGACGGTGATCCCCGCCTTTTGCGATCGCGCCTATCTGGCAGAGCTCGCGGCCGCGCTCGCGCCGGCGCAAGTGACGATGGACGGTCCAATTGCGATTTAGTTATTTGGCCGGATGCCAGGCCGTCGTCTTACGCCGTCTTGGCGTGGACGTGTCCGGCATTGGCATCGGATTGCGGAACGCTCTCAAGCGCGCCGCCGCCATCGCAGCCGGTGACAATGCTGATAATTTTGTTCCAGGCGCGCAGCGCCAAGCCGGCGACGCGCGGCATGCTGTGCCGGCAGACCGCGAACTTGCGCACATGATCGGGAATGTACCAGGTGCTCACCGATCCCGCTGGAAAGAACACCATGTCGCCCGGGCCGACGCGGCGCACATTGTCGTTCTCGTCGGTGACGAAAACCTCGCCCGAAATCAGGTGGATCGTCTCATCGACCGTGTAGTGCCATCTGAAGCGGCCGGCAGTGCACGACCATGCCATGACCGACGAGGTGCCGTCGGCGCTCGTTGCCAGCCGCTTGGAGCGGGCCTGCGGATTGCCCTCGATGATCCAATCCGCGGGGATCGGCGCCGGATCAAGATCGACGTCCGCGGGCGCGGCAAAAACCACAGGGTTCGACACGGCATCCTCCAGAGAGCTGACAGGCATTTAGAACCTGCCATTAAAAGGCCCGACTGCCGAAAAAAGCGTAAACCGGAAAGCGAAAAAGCCCAGTCTCTAAATGGACCATGATCTTTTCGGAAAACCGGTGTCCACTTTCCCGGATCATGCTCTAGCGCGCCGAGCCTTCGGCCGGGCGCCGTAACGGCAGCGGCCAATCGCGCCATGTCCGCCGCAGCCGGGGCGGCTTGATCGCCACGTTCGCCGTCCGCCGCTCGGCCTTGCGGGCGCTCAGGAATTCCACCCATTTTTCGTAGACGCCGAGCGCCGCCGGACGCCAAGAATGCCGCAATGAATTCTGCAAGCCGGCCTCCAGCGCATTTTTAGGAAAATCCGCCATCAGTTCGCTACGCCGGCCGGCGACGGCGCGCTCGGCAAAGCCATCGGCCAGCGCGGTTGCGACGTCGTCGAAATAATTTTGCGGCAGGGCCGGGTAAGTCTCGCGCTCGCCGCCGAGGAAGCGCGCCACATCGCGGCGGTATTCGCGAAACAGCGTATCGGCGTCGTATTCCGGGTGACCCTGGAAATACAAAAAGAAACTGCCGTCCTGCTTGGCGAAGGCATCGACGCCCGCTGTCGGGGAGCGGGTGAGAATTTTGTAGCCGGCCGACAGCGAGCGCGTCTTCCGGCAAAGTGTTGTAACGCGAATGCGGCACCCAGAGCGGCTCGGGGAAGTGCTGCGTCATCGGATGGTCGGCGGCGAGCCGGCAATCGAACACGCCGAATTGCTTTTCCGGGAGCGCCCGGCGCTCGATGCCGTCGGAATGCAGCACCGCCGCATGCGCGCCAAGGCACGACCAAATGGCCGAAGCGGTGTTGTCCCGTGCCCAATCGACAGCCGCGCTCAGCGTTTCCCAGTACGGCTCGTCTTTCAGATTCTTGGCGCGCGGCTCGGTGCCGGTGACGATGAGGCCGTCGAGCGGCATGTCCCAGAGTTCGGCAATGTCGCGGTACTTTCCGGCAAGCGCCTGGCCCAGGCCCGCGCCGCGCGGCACTTGCGGGATGACGAACAGTTTCAGAAGCACGACGCGCGACGACGCCGCTTCCCGAAGGAGCTCGGTGAATTGCCGCTCGGTCGCCTCGAATGCCGCGTCAGGCATGTTGTTGATGAGGCCTATGGTGACGCAGTTCGCGGCGTTGAGCTCGGACAAGGAACGGCCGGTGTCGAGGAAAAGCGGCATGTGTTCGCTCCGGCCTGCCCGCTTTCCTTACTCGGCCGCCAACAGCGCGCGCCGCACCTGCGACGCCGCCAAGGCCTGATCGAGATCGGCGATGATGTCGTCAATATGCTCGATGCCGACGGAGAGCCGGATCATTTCCGGCTTCACGCCGGCCTTGCTCTGCTCCTGCGCCGACATCTGCCGATGCGTGGTCGAGGCCGGATGACAGGCGAGCGACTTGGCGTCGCCCATATTGACCAGGCGCTTGAACAGTTTGAGCGCGTCATAGAAGGCCTTGCCGGCTTCGAGCCCGCCGAAGACGCCGAAGGTCAAGAGCGAACAGGCGTGACCGCCGAGATATTTTTGCGCCAGATTGTAATGCGGATGATCGGCGAAGCCGGCATAGTTGACCCATTCGACGCGCGGATCGTCGCGCAGGAATTCGGCGACATGGCGCGCATTCTCGACATGACGCTCGACGCGGAGCGCCACCGTCTCGATGCCCTGCAGCAAGAGGAACGACGATATGGCCGGCAGGATCGCGCCGGTGGTGCGCTGATAGACGCTGCGGCAGCGCGCGACATAGGCGGCGGCGCCGAAATGATCGGCATAGACCAGGCCGTGATAGGACGCGTCCGGCTCGTTGAACATCGGGAAGCGGCGGGCGTGGTCCTTCCAGCGGAAGCGGCCGGAATCGACGATGGCGCCGCCGAGTGTCGTGCCGTGGCCGCCCATGAATTTGGTCAGCGAGTGCACGACGACATGCGCGCCGTAATCGATCGGGCGCAGCAGGATCGGCGTCGCCACCGTATTGTCGACGATCAGCGGAACGCCGTGGCGTTCGGCGACGGCCGCCAGCGCCTCGATGTCGCAAATATTGCCGGCCGGATTGCCGACGCTTTCGCAAAAGATGGCGCGCGTCTTGTCGTCGATCAGCTTTTCGATCGCCTCGGCACTGTCGGAGGCGGCAAAGCGCACGCTGATGCCCTGGCTCGGCAGGATGTGACCGAACAAAGTGTAGGTGGTGCCGTAGAGTTGCGGCACCGAAACGATATTGGTGCCCATGCCGGTGACATTGAGCACGGCGTAGTTCAGCGCCGCCTGTCCGCTGGCAACGCAGAGCGCGCCGACGCCGCCTTCGAGCTCGGCGACGCGGCGCTCGAGCACTTCCGTCGTCGGATTGCTGATGCGGCTATAGCGATAGCCTTCGACTTCGAGATTGAACAAAGCTGCGCCATGGTCGGCGCTGTCGAACTCGTAGGCCACCGTCTGATAGATCGGCACCGCGACCGCTTTCGTCGTCGGATCGGTCTCATAGCCGCCGTGAACGGCCACTGTTTCGCTTTTCATGCTTCCCATCGCCTGCCCGAATTCACGCGATCTTTGCGCGCGCTTATTGGGCGCAATACTAGGGAGATTGCGTTTCTTATCTGTGGCAGTAGAGGGTAAGCAACGTAAGCGCGGCGAATTAGAGCGGTTAACTTTAACTATTTGCCAATCCATTTCGCGCAACGCGCCGCAGCGCGGTTTTTGCGCCGGCGCGCTTTCGCAATGGTTCAAATTTTATCTAATGTTGAAGCGAAAAATTCACTTTGTCGGGCGATGGTGCGGCATGAGCCTCCTCGAGACGGCTGAGACGACGACGCGCAGCGGCGGCGAGGGCGCCCTGCACGGCTGGCTGCGCGCGCTCGAGGCGACCGCGCCGATCGCCAAACAGCCGCGGCGTCTCCTGCCCCATATCGTCGCCGAGATGGCGCGCGCGCGTGGCGCCGCGCCGGCTTTGATCTCCGACGACGAGACGCTGACCTATCACGCGCTTGCCGCCCGCGCCAACCGCTACGCCCGCTGGGCGCTCGGGCAAAAACTCGCCAAGGACGACACCGTCTGCTTGCTGATGCCGAACCGTCCGGATTATCTCGCCATCTGGCTCGGCATTACCAGCGTCGGCGGCGTCGTTTCGTTGCTCAACACGCAGCTTCGCGGACAGTCGCTCGCGCATTGCATCGACATCGTTAAACCGCGGCACGTGATCGTTGCCGCCGAATTGATCGACGCCTTTCGCAACGCAACCCTTTCATGCCAGCCAAAGCTCTGGTCGCACGGCAGCGATGACTTCGCGCGCATCGATCGCGAGATCGAACAATTTTCCGGCGCGCCGCTCGACGCCGCGGAAAGCCGCGACGTGACCATCGCCGATCGGGCGCTGACGATCTACACGTCCGGCACCACCGGACTGCCCAAGGCCGCCAATGTCAGCCATCACCGGCTGTTGCAATGGAGCCTGTGGTTCGCCGGCCTGATGAATGCCGGACCTGACGATCGCATCTACGATTGCCTGCCGCTCTATCACTCGGTCGGCGGCGTCGTGGCGACGGGGGCCTTGCTGGTCAGCGGCGGCTCGGCGGTGATCGCCGAAAAATTCTCGGCGCAGCGTTTCTGGGACGACATCGCTAAATGGGACTGCACGCTGTTCCAATATATCGGCGAACTGTGCCGCTATCTTGTCAACGCCCCGCAGCATCCGCGCGAGCGCGCGCATCGGCTGCGGCTCGCCGCCGGCAATGGGTTGCGCGCCGATGTCTGGGAGAAATTCCAGTCGCGGTTCGAGATCCCGAAAATCCTGGAATTCTATGCGGCGACCGAAGGCAATGTCTCGCTCTACAATGTCGAGGGCAAGATCGGCGCCATCGGCCGCGTGCCGCCGTTCCTAAAGCATCGCTTTCCGCTGGCGCTGGTGCAATTCGACGAGGCCAAAGGCGCGCCGGTGCGCGACGACAACGGGCGTTGCATTCGCTGCGCCACCGGCGAGGCAGGCGAAGCCATCGGCAAGATTCGCGGCGGGTCGCAGACCGGCAGCGCCTTCGAGGGCTATACCAGCGCCGCGGATACCGCGCGCAAACTCCTGCACGACGTGTTCGAGCCGGGCGACACCTGGTATCGCACCGGCGATCTGATGCGCATGGACTCCGGCGGCTTCTATTATTTCGTCGACCGCATCGGCGATACATTCCGCTGGAAGGGCGAGAATGTGGCGGCGTCCGAAGTCGCCGACGCGATCATGGCCTTTCCTGGCATCGCGGAGACGGTGGTCTACGGCGTTGCCGTTCCAGGGACCGAAGGCGCGGCCGGAATGGCGGTGCTGGTCGGCAAGAGCGATCTGAATTTGTCGGAACTGCGCGCGCATCTCGCGCAGCGGCTGCCGCCTTATGCCCGGCCGCTCTTCCTGCGCATCAAGGACGGCATCGAGGTCACCGGGACTTTCAAGCACAAGAAGTCGGACCTGGTGCGCGAAGGTTTCGACCCCAAAGCAACGCAGGACGCGATCTATTTCGACGATCCGGAGCGCCAGGCTTATATGCGGCTCGATGCGGCTTTTGCCGCGCGCATTGGAAGCGGTGCAGTCCGTCTCTAAAGGACAACTGCTCCGTCAAGCCTCGATTAAGCGACACTCTTTCCTAAGCCGTCGCGCCGGCATCCACGGTCAGCACCGTGCCGGAAATGTTCTGCGCCTTGTCGCTGAGCAGATAATCGACGGCGTTGGCGACATCGTCGACGCCGGCGAGCTTGCGCAACGCGCTGCGCCGCACCACCTGGGCGCGCTGCTCGCCGGTGAGGCCGTGCGTCATCTCGGTGTCGAGGAAGCCCGGCGCCACCGCATTCACCGTGATGCCGAGCCGCCCGACTTCGCGCGCCAGCGAGCGGGTGAAGCCGAGCATCGAGGCCTTGGTCGCGCCGTAGACGGAGAGCCCGCTATAGCCGGTGAAGCCGATGATGGAGGCGACATTGACGATGCGGCCTTTGCTCTCCGACATCATCGCGCGCACGACATATTTGGTGAGCACGATCGGCGACAGCGTGTTGACGCGGATGAGCTCTTCGATCTGCGAATTGTGCATGAGCGACAGCGCGCCATCGAACCCCAGCGCGGCATTGTTGACCAAACCGAACAGCGGGCCGAATTTCTTGCGTAGATCGCGCACGAATTCCGGAATCTTGTCGATCTCGCCGAGGTCGAAGGCGACGAAATGCAGCGCGCCCTTCTTGGCGCGCTTGGCTTCGGCGATGGCTGAGTTCAGGTCCTTGTTGTCCTTGCGCGCGACCGCGATGACGTCGTAGCCGCCGGCCACGAGCTTGCGCGCGATGCCTAATCCCAAGCCGCGGCTGGCCCCGGTGATCAGCACGGTGCGCGCGGTCTTCTTCCCGGATGCCTTGACGGATCTAGCCATAGCGGCGCGCCAGCTTTCCGCTCGCCGCCACGTCGAGCGCCGGCACGATGCTGATGGCGGCGGGAACCTTGTGGCGCGGCAGCGCGTCGCGGCACAGCGTGAGGATATCGCCCTTGAGCTCTTCGAGCGCGCCGTTGTCGCTGCCGGATTTTGGCACCACGTCTTTCAGTACGACGTCGGCGATCACGACCGAGCCGGTGATCGGGCTGCGCTTCGACCGCACCAAGGACATTCGCACCTGCGGATGCCGGTTGATCACCGCCTCGATCTCTTCGGGATGAACTTTCAGGCCGCCGATATTGATGATGCCGCCGCGGCGGCCGGCGAAGACGTAGCGATCGCCATGCCGTTCCACCATGTCGCCGTTGTCGACAAAGCCGTCTTTGTCGGCGAGCGGTGCATCGGTGCCGATATAGCGCTGTGCCGTGCGCGGCGAGCGGATGCGCAGCGAGCCGTCCTCGACCTTCATCTCGACGCCATCGCGCACCACCTCGACATAGGACGCCGGAAAGCCGGCTATTCCGTCGGCCGACTTCGAAGGCGACGCCGGCTTCGGTCGAGGCGAAAGCATGACTGACGACGGCGTTCGGAAACGCGGCCCGCAAGCTGTCGAGGATCGCCTGGTCGGCGATCTCGCCGGATAGGCGGACATAGCGCGGCGAGATTTCCTTGATCGACGGCGACATCAGCGCGCGGCGCCAATGCGTCGGCGTGCCGAGGAGATGCGTCACGCCGTGCGCGGCCAAGCGGTCGAGATGATCGGCTACCGGCTCGCCGGCGCTTGAGAGCACCAGCGAACTGCCGCCGAGCACCGCGCGCAGGAAAATCTGCAACCCGCCATAACGGCGGATATCGTAGAACGTGCCCCACACGACGCTTGGATCCGGTGCTTTCGCCGCGAAGGATGCCGTCAAGCCGACAAGACTGTGCACGACCATTTTCGGCACGCCGGTCGTGCCCGAGGTCAGCATCACCCATTCGGTCGGCAACGGCGCTGCCGGGAGTTTGTCGATCGCGCCGATCGTCGGTGCACCGGCGACCCGAACGGGAATATCGAAGACGTCGGCCGTCGAAGCGCTGTCGACGACAACGGCATCGATCTCGGCGCCCGCGATCAGCGCCGCGAAATGCTCGGTCGCTGTATCCGGCGGCAGGATGGTGATGCGGCGCGCGACGCCGTCGAGCTCGATCAGCGCCAGCGCCGCCGTGAGCTGGCTGCCGGTCGCAAGCAGCACCGACTTGCCCGCAAGTTCGCCGAGCCGGCCGCCGAGCGACGTGCCGTGAGCGAGATACGTATAACGAGAGCACGCGACGCGATCCCAAAAGAACCGCCCCGACGAACCGTCAGTCAGATGCCGGCGCAGCTTTTGCGCCTCAGCGTGCGCCATTTTCGTAGACCTTCACGAAGTCGCCGAGCGTGACGGGGAACGCCGCGTCCTCGGAGGCCGTGAACGGGTCGACGCCGAGCTTGTCTTCGAGGCGCGCCACCAGCACGGCGAAGCCCAGCGAATCGAAACCTGAATCGAGAAGAACAAGATCGTCGCGCAATGGCGCCAGATGCTTGCCGTGTTCACGTGCGATCTGCGCCATCTGGTCCGTTATGGTTAATTTTATCGACATGGATGCGAAGCCTACCGTTTGTTCACTTGCCACCCCTATATTCGCGGAACGATTACGATCAAGTTCACGACGGTGTCGTGGTCAACGTCCATGAGCGCTGCCCTGCCCAATATCCGCTGCCGACAAATCGAGGAAAGCGACGTCCCCGCGGTCGCCGATTTGCTCACGCGCGGCTTTCCGCACCGCGGCAGCGAGTTCTGGCACCATGCGCTCGATCAGCTCACGCGGCGCGACCCGCCCGACGGCCTGCCCAAATATGGTTACCTTCTGGAAACCGGCGGCAAGCCGGTCGGCGTGATCCTGCTGATTTGCGCGGCGATGCCGGCCGGCGAAGCGTTGGCGCCGCGCTGCAATCTGTCGAGCTGGTATGTCGAGCCGGCCTTCCGCGCCTATGCGCCGATGCTGGTGTCGCAGGCGCTGCGTCACAAAGAAGTGACCTACACCAACGTATCGGCGGCGCCGCATACTTGGCCGATCATCGAGGCGCAGGGCTTTTCGCGCTATAGCGACGGCATCTTCATCGCGCTGCCGGCCTTGACGCTCGGCGGCGTTCAAGCCGAAGTGTTCGACGCTGAGCGGCAGCCGGCGTCGAGCTTCGATCCGTTCGAACGGGAAACGCTCGCCCAGCACGCCGCGCACGGCTGCATCAGCATGTGGTGCGCGACGCCGGAGCGGGCTTATCCGTTCGTGTTCCGGCCGCGCTTGGTCAAAGGCTTCATGCCCTGCGCGCAACTGATCTATTGCCGCGACATCGCCGATTTCGGCCGCTTCGCGGGTCCCATCGGCAGATACCTCGCGCTGCGCGGGCGGCCGGTCGTGATCGTCGATGCCAACGATCCGATGCCGGGTCTGGTCGGCGTGTTCCGCCGCGGCAGCAAGCCGAAATATTTCAAGGGCCCGCAGCGCCCGCGGCTCGGCGATCTCGCCTACACCGAATACGCAATTTTGGGCGTCTGACGGATCACACCGTCAATGCCTGACGCACGCGCGCCGGCCATTGCGCGAACTCGACGCCGTGGGTGGCGAACAGCGCCAGCGCCAAACGGTCGATGCCGAAGGCGACGCAGCCGGTATGCATGGTGTTGCCGGCCTTATCTGCCAAATTCCACGTCGTGCCGAAATGGTCGCGGTGATAGTTGAAGCTCATGCAGGCGGTCGGCTCTTCTTCCGAATGCACCGGAACCAGCAATTCGAATTTCAGCGCCTGCTCGACCTGGCTCATCGCCATCAGCTTGCCGCCGCGGCCGAAGAACGGATCGCTGGCCTGATCGATGCGGTAATTGAGGCCCAATTGCGCGGCGAAGCCTTCGGCGCGCTTGAGCCAGCGCGCGCGGAATTCCTGGATCTGCTTCCGGCGTGCCGACGCAGACATATTCGCGCATGCGGAACGATTGCAGCCGGTCGAGCATTTTTGACGGCTCGCGGCGGAAACAATCGCAGGCGACGTCGAACAGAAGCCCGCCTGCGGGCACATGGCCGCGGCTCGCGACCAGCGGATAGAGCGGATAGCAAGCGGCGGGGCTGAGCACGAGATCGGCGGCGGCAAGGCCGCCGGTCCAATCGCCGCCTGACTCGTAGCGCTCGACGTTCGCCTGGATCGTCTCGTCCGGGCCGCTCAAGCAGCTCACGCAGCCGAGAAAATGCGGGAAGCTTTTCAGATAACCGGACTTCTCGATCTGCCGCCGGCTCATCACCGGCGGAAAGCGCAACACTTCGGTGTCAGCCTCGCGATAGGACGAGATGAACGCGGTGAGGCCGTCGACGACACTCTCGAAAATCGCGGTGCGCGCATAGACGCCGTCGATGCCGGTCGGCAGCAACAGCGCCTCGGCGATCGAATCCAGTGAACGGGCCGGCGCTGGCCGGCTTCTTGAATGCCACGTTCATGTGTCTGCGCCTCGTTGTTGGAGCGTTTTTGCGGCGGTAAGCTAGTCGACAAGCGAATCCGGAATGCCCGCGAGCAGCGAGGCTGTCGCGGCATTGGCGAGAATGCGGTCGTTGTTGATCATGATCGGCGACGACAGAATGTCGCGCAGATGCCGGCCGATGCTGAACTCGCTGTCATTGCGATAGCCCGAAAGCCCGCAGGTCTGCATCGCGCTCATCACCGTCGCGACGGCAAGCTCCGACGCATTGACCTTGAGGAGGTTCATGCCGGTCTGAAAATCGATGGTCTCGAGCGCGGGCGGATCGGCCGAGGCCGCTTCGAACCGTTGCAGCGACGTTGCGATGAGGCTGCGCAGCGTGCGCAACGAAGCATTGGCGCGCGTCAGATGCGCGGCCGCCGGCGGCAGCGTGCCGCCGGAACGCTGCGCGGCCTTGCGGACGAAATCGCGGGCGCGCGTCGACCGCGGCGGCGGCGATGCCGGCCCAGGCGGAGCTCCACAGCAGATGCGCGACCGGCATCATGGTCTGGGCGTGAATCTTGTCGTAGCCCACCGGCAGAATCTGCTCGCTCGAACCGGACGCGACGAGCTTAAAACCCTCGCTGCAGGTGCCGCGCATGCCGAAGGCGTCCCAGCCCGATATCGGCTCGAGCGTATAATCGTCTTTGAGAAAGGCGACGAGAACCTGATCGGAACTCGCGCGCATCGGCCGAGCGCCGCGCGGTGGTGACGATGCCGTCGGCGGCAGCGCCGTAGGAAATCACCGTCGCCTGCCGCTCGAGGCTGATGCGCGAGCCGTTGCGTACGATCGGCGCCGAACTGTTGCGGACGTCGCCGCCGCTCTGGCCTTCGGTGGTCGACGACGCGAGCAGCAATTGTTCGCCGGCGAGCCGGCGCAGCAGATGTTGATGCCAGGCGCTGGTCCGACCATGGCGCACGATGCAGGCGACCTTGGTCTGGTGCATCGCGTAGATCATTGCGGTCGACGCGCAGGCGCGGCCGAGCGCGTAGCAGACGTCGGCGACCTCGGCGATGCTTGCGCCTTCGCCGTCGAAGTCGCGCGGTACGGCGATACCGAGAAGCCGCTCGGCGCGCGCTGCCGCGATGGCTTCCTGCGGAAACCGCGACTCGCGATCGACGGCGCCGGCATGGGCTGCGGCGATCTCCGCGACCTTCGCGATGCGCGAACGCAGATCGGCGGCCTTCACAGCCGGCAGCATTGCTCGCGGCCACGTTACTCGCGGCAGTGAGAATGCCGCGCGTTGCCTGTCGCGCAGTTTGAGCGTCCTGATCGACTTCGAGAACCGATACGGTTCGCGCCTTCATAAATTTTTCTCGCGATAGAGTGGCCGTCTAACGCAGCACTAGAATGTCGATTCGCTAGAACACCACAGCTAGCGCAAAACTTACAAATCCTCGCGGCATTTGCGTGAAATTAGCGCGCTTCTTTGGCGTAAAGGTTACCATTCGAAAACACTTCATGTGATAGCGATTTGTCGCGCCGAAAATGCAATATTGGTAGCGGAAAAGATCGACTTTTCCGCTTTGGATTTGGGAACCATTTACCGTGCTGGACCGCATCAATTCGGATCGCCTCTCGCTCGCCGCCGATCGGATCACGGCGCTGGTGCGCGCCATCCTGGAAAAGCGCGCGGTCGCGCGCGCCGTCGGCCTTAACGACGATCTTGGCGACGTGCGGCATCTCGTCGCTCGACATGGTCAATCTCATGCTCGCGGTCGAGGCCGAGTTCGATCTGAAAATTCCCGACCGCGATATGACGCCTTCGAACTTCCGCACCATCGCGCGGATCGAGGCGCTGGTCGAGAAATTGCAGCGCGCCGCCTAAGCCGAATCCCCGAAAACTGACTTGGAGTCCCCTTGGCGATCGCATCGCACTGATGAGATGATGCGGGCATGCGCGCGGCCGAATGACGAGCCTGCGGCCACGTAAAGGCGGGGAAATCATGTCCAAGACGGTATTTTACGCCAGCGTCGGCCCGGTGCTGACGCTGCTACGATCTCGACATCGACGGCGCGGCGTTGACCAAGCGCAGCACGATCACGCTGCCGGCCAATATTCAATATCTCTGGCCGCATCCGTCGCGGCGTTTCTTTTATGTGGTGTCGAGCAACGGCGGGCCGGGCATTGCCGGCGACAAGCATTTCGCCAGTGCGCTTATCGTCGATCCGGCGACCGGCGACGTTGAAGCTTGCATGGCGAGCCGGCTGCTGCTGCCGTCGCGGCCGATCCACGCCACCGTCGATGCGACCGGCGGCTATCTGCTCACCGCCTTCAACATCCCGAGCAACATCACCGTTCATCGCCTCAATGCCGACGGCACGATCGGCGCATTGGTGCCGCAGACCGAGAAGCTCGATACCGGCATTTTCGCGCATCAGGTGCGCATGACGCCCGTCGAACCGCGCCGCGGTCCTGGTCACGCGCGGCAATCATGCCGACGGCGGCAAGCCGGAAGATCCCGGCGCGATCAAGACTTTCAGCTTCGACAACGGCGTCCTGAAAAACCTCGCCTCGATCGCGCCCGGCAACGGATTGGGCTTCGGCCCGCGCCATCTCGATTTTCATCCGAGCGAGCCGTGGGCCTTCGTCTCGATCGAGCGGCAGAACAAGCTTTATGTGTACAAGCTCGACGACGGAACCGGCGCTCGCGCGCGACCCATCTTTCATCAAGGAGACCCTGACCAATCCGCACGGCGAGACCGAGCAAGGCGCCGGCGGGATCCATGTCCATCCGAACGGCAAGTTCGTCTATCTGACCAACCGCTCTTTTCCGGCCTCGCCGAGCGGCGGGCGGAAATGTCGGCGGACGGCGAGAACACCGTTGCGGTCTTTGCCATCGACGGCAAGACCGGCGAGCCGAACTTGATCCAGACATCGACGGCCACGGCATGCAGTTGCGCACGTTCGGCATCGATCCGAGCGGGCGCCTTCTGGTCGCCGCGAGCATCCTGCCGGTGGCGATGCCTGACGGCACGATGCACGGCCGGCCTCACCGTGTTCCGCATGCGCCGGCGACGGCAAGCTCAGCTTCGTGCGCAAATACGATGTCGACGTCGGCAACTTCCAGCAGTTCTGGAGCGGCATGGTCACGCTGCCTTGACGGTTTCCTGACAGGTAACCGCCGTACCGCAGTATCAGGAGTGTGCCTTCTTGTCTCTGCGTGCGCGGCACGCTGCCCATCTTTCGTTGCAACATCGTTTCGCATCCAGCGAAAAGGGCACACCGTCATGTCCATCCGGCCTGTGAAAAGCATCGTCAAATCGAAGCCCGTCATCGAAGGCGCGGGCGTCAAGCTCAACCGCGCCTTCGGCTTCGGCAATACGACCGAGTTCGATCCGTTCCTGTTGCTCGACGATTTCCGCAACGACCGGCCCGACGATTACCGCGCCGGCTTTCCGTGGCATCCGCATCGCGGCATCGAGACCATCACTTATGTGCTGGCCGGAACGGTCGAGCACGGCGACAGCCTCGGCAACCGCGGCAATCTCGGCGCCGGCGACGTGCAATGGATGACGGCCGGCAGCGGCATCTGCATCAGGAAATGCCGCAGGGCGACGCCAAAGGCCGCATGCACGGCTTCCAGCTCTGGGCCAATCTGCCGTCGTCGCTGAAAATGACGGCGCCGCGCTATCAGGACATCAAGGCCGGCGACATTCCCGAGATCGTCGACGATGACGGCACCCGCGTGCGCGTCGTCTGCGGCGACTTCTGGGGCAAGCGCGGCCCGGTCGAAGGCGTCGCCGCCGATCCGCGTTATCTCGACGTCTTCGTGCCGCCGGGCAAGCGCAAGACGCTTGCCGGTCGAAGTCGATCGCCATGCCTTTGCCTATGTGTTCGAAGGCTCGGGCAATTTCCGCTTCGCCTCGCAGCCGTTCGGCGTGCTCACCGAGAAGAGCGACGGCGACAACGAGATCATGGTGCGCGAGACAGACCGGCAACCGCTCGCTGGTCCTGTTCGACCGCGGCGACGAAGTCACCGTGCAGGCCGGCGACGAGGGCATTCGTTTCCTGCTCGTCTCCGGCAAGCCGCTCGAAGAGCCGGTGGCCTGGCACGGCCCGATCGTGATGAACACGCAGGCCGAGCTGCAGCAGGCGTTCGCCGAACTGCGCAACGGCACGTTCATCAGATAACGGCCTATCAAGATCCTCTACCGCTCGTCCCCGCGCAAGCGGGGACCCAGCGGCTGGATTCCGCTTGCGTGCGAATGAGCGGTAATCCTCCCACACCTGCTAAAATCTGCTATCCTCCCCGCCCAAGAAAAGCGTGCGGCCGAGAAGGACCGACACGTAACAAACGGAAAGCCAGGGAGGAACCACGCATGAAAAAGTTGCATTGCATTGCCTCGTTGGCCGCGGCGGCCGTTCTGTTTTCGCACCGCGCTTTGGGCCGACGATTTTCCGTCGCGCCCGATCACCTTCGTGTCGGTGTTCGGCCCCGGCAGCGCCAGCGACACGATCTGCCGCATCATTGCCGATCCGCTCAGCACGGCGCTCAAGCAGCCGGTCATCGTCGAAGATCGCCCCGGCGCCGACGGCGCGGTCGCCGCGCAATATGTCCAGCACGCCAACCCGGACGGCTATACGCTGATGATGGCGACCAATTCGCCGCTCTCGGCCGATCCGTTTCTGCTTGCGCGAAGTCAGCTACGATCCGGTGAAGGATTTTGCGCCGGTGACCCGCGTCGGCAGTTTCACCCTGATGCTCGTCGTCAATCCGAGCCTGCCGGTCCATTCGGTCAAGGAGCTGGTCGACTACGCCAAGGCCAATCCCGGCAAAGCTGTCGTTCGCCAGCGGCAATACCGCCGGCATCGTCGGCGGCAAGACGCTCGCGCATTGGGCCGGGCTCGACATGCTGCATGTGCCCTATAAGAGCTCGCCGCCCGCCATCGAGGACGTGATCGCCGGCCGCGTGTCGATGATGATCGTCGACTTCACCGTCGCCATGCCGCATGTCGCGTCCGGCCAAGTGCGCGCGCTCGCGGTGACGCGGCTGAAGCGCTCGTCGCTGTTCCCGGATCTGCCGACCCTCGACGAAGCCGGCATCGAGGGTTTCGAGATCGACGCCTGGGCCGGCCTTGTCGCGCCGGCAAAGACCCCGCCCGCCGGTCATCGCCAAGCTCAACGGCGCCATCGCCAAGATCATCGACGATCCGGCGACCAAAGAGAAATTCCGCAATGTCGGCTTCGATGGATTTTCCTCGACGCCCGATGAGCTCGGCGATTTCATCAAGGTGCAGCTCGGCAAGTGGGGCAAGATGGTCGCCGATGCCGGCATCAAGCCGGAATAGGCGCGATGGGCGTTTCATCCCCCCCGTGAAAACGGGGGAGGATAAAGGCGGTTCGTTGTCGCAACGCATGTGCGCCCGAGTTTTTGCAAATGCCGCCACGTTTGAAGTGCGAAGGAGAGAGCGCCGACGGGAAAAGAAGGGGTGGTGCCTGCCTTTTACAGTCCGCTACGCTCACCTCGCCAAATAAAAAAGGAAGCGGAACGCCGACAGACGCATGGTCCGTACGTGCCGTGCTGCTGGCACGGCCGCGCATCCAGCGGGATGCGCACATCTATCGGCGTTCCACCGCGGTTCTGACCCAAGGGACTGCGAATCCCAAAGGCCCAGCTCCAGGCCATGCTTCCGGGGACTTGGCAGAGCGCCGATCCCTTGATCCCCCGTCAGGGGGAAGATCCGCACGCAGTTGTTGCGGGTGTTACCCGCCCTCACCTGTCCCTCGTCCAGCGAGCACCTCGCGGCCCAGTCCGTAATGCTGGGATGCTGATGCCCAAAGCTGCCCGGGAGCGGTTTACAACGCCGCCCGCAGGCACCGCCCTCGCTCCCATGCCCCGGCGTGTCTCCGGCGCAGGTCCTTCACGTGAGCGAGAATCACAACAACGGCTGTAACTTACACGGTGACAAATGTCAATGAAAAAGTGACGAACCGTGAATTGCGCAAAATCGGCCGCCGCGAACGGCGATGGGCAACGCACATCATAAGTGTACGTTTCTGAACTCCGCGCGTCCGACTACGCAAAAATGCGCTGGCGCTGGCTTTACTCCCCCCGCATCCCCGCCGCTTTGACGACCGGGAACCACTTCTCCATCTCGGCTTGCTGAAATGCCGCGAGCCCTTGCGGCGTCTGCGCGCCGGGCGGCACGATGTCCTGGCCGACGGCGGCGAGCTTCTGCCGCACCGACGGATCGGCGAGCGATTGCTTCACCGCGAAATTGATCTTGGCGATCACATCGGCAGGCGTGCCTTTCGGCACCCACAGGCCGTGCCACAGCGCGCCGTAAAAGCCGGTGAGGCCCGCTTCGTCCGTCGTCGGAATATCGGGCACTGCCGGCGAGCGGGCCGTGGCCGCGAGCGCATAGGCGCGCACCGTGCCGGCTTTGATCTGCGGCACCGAATTCGACAATTGATCGACCATCAGGTCGATATGGCCGGCGACCAGGTCCTGGATCGCGGGGGCGGCGCCGCGATAGGGCACGTGCTGAAACTTCATGCCGGTCATGTTTTCGAAATTGACCACGCTCACTTCCGCCACGGGTCCTGCGATGCCGACCGAGACGGTCTTCTGATTGTCCTTCAGCCAGGCCAAGAACTCTTTCAGATTGGCGGCGGGCACCGTGGTGCGGCTGACGATGATCTGCGGATTGACGGTGAGCTCGGCGACCGGCGCAAAATCCTTGATGATATCGACCGGCAGCGCATAGAGCGCACCGGACAGCAAGTTCGAGCCGTTATTGCCGATTTCGAGCGTATAGCCGTCCGCTGCGGCGCGGGCGACGCGGGTCGCGGCGATGCTGCCGCCGGCGCCGGCGACATTCTCGATGACCAGCGTTGGCCGAGCGGCGCCTGCATCTTGTCGGCGATCACGCGCGCCACCATGTCGGTCGGCCCGCCGGCGGCGAACGGCACGATGATGGTCACCGGGCGCGAGGGGTAGGTTTGCGCTGCCGCAAGCGATGTGGCGGCAAGCATGGCGACACCAGCCGCCGGCGCCAGAAATCGGCGATCGATGAATGCCAAGGCGTCCTCCCGTGAAACAAGACGCGATTTTTTATCGGCCACGCAACGGCGCGGATTGCTCGTCCAGCATGGCATGAATGACGAGCCGCGTCATTTCGTTATTGGCGAATGACGCTTCGCCAATCCGCCCCACGCGCTGCGACTTCCGTTTTGACGTTGCCGCGTCGGCTGACCGCCGATAATGGACACGACACCGACCGCAAACAATGTATATTAGCCGAAGAGGTTTCGCACAGGTCCTGCCGGGGGGCTCGATGCGCACGGCATCTTATCTCATAGCGGCTGCCTTGGTTCTCGAAACGGGTGCTGCGTTCGCAGGCACGCCGATGGCTCCGAACGACATCAAAGCGACGTTCTTCAACGGCCAGCCCTTCACCGCCGCCACGCCTTCCGGAACCAAATTTACGATGACCTTCACGCCGGACGGCAAGATGACGCGGGTGGCAATCGCGCAGCCGGGCAAAAAAGACGTCGGGACGTGGAAGATCAATTCAACGGGCTTCTGTACGAGCTGGGAACGCAAGAAACAAAATTGCTTCACCGTCATTCCGAGCAGCGACAACAAATGGTCGATTCAACAAGTCGCCACCACCATCGCCGTCACGGTTGCGGTGTGGTCGAAGTAGCGAACAAGGTCGCTTCGCGAGAGCCGCTTCGGATGACGATGAATCAGCCGCCCCGCAACGGCGCCGGCTGCTCATCGAGCATCGCCTGCACCGCGAGCCGCGTCGTCGCCTCGTCGAGGCCGTGCTGCTCCACGAGGTCGCGGCAATCGGCCAAGATCGCATCCGCATCCTGCATCATCTTCAACCGCTTGAAGTGATCGTCGTAATGCACGCCCATGCTGGCGCCGACGATTTCGTAGATGTTCATGATGCGGAACGGATAGTCGCGCTCATGGGCGCAGAGCTCGCGGTGGTCGGAATGATAGACCGCGACGATGGCGTCGACGCCGGCGGCTTCGGCGGCCGCCAGTTCGGCCTCCTGAAGCTTCCTGCGGAATTCCGGCAGCATGCGCAGATTGTTGCTTTGCAGCCCCACCGCCGGCTGATCGAGATCGACGATCTCGATGCCGGGCACCGCCCACAAAATCTCCTCGGCGGCTTCGACCACGCCGCGCACGCCCGGATGCTTATGCAGCGCGATCCGCATCGGCACAGGCTCGCGCAGCAGCGGGCGCAGCCGGTCGAGCCGCTTGTGGATGAATAATGTGAACGGCGTCATCTCGAACGGTTTACTGCCGCGCGTCTTTTCCACCGTCGGCAGCGTCGTCTCGGTGAACTGCACCTGGCACGACGGGCACCAGGAGATCACCTGCCCGGTGTTGTTCTGCGACAGCTTATCGATGGTGTTTTCGCCGACGCGGCCGGAGGTGGTGACGTCGCCCATGCGCATCTGCACGATGCCGCAGCAATGCGTCGGGCCGCCCATCACGTCATAGGTGATGTCGAGCGCGTCCATGATGTCGAGCGCGTGGAGCGCGATGTGCGGCGTCTTGAGCACATTGCAGCCGGTGTAGAAGACGAAGTCCGGCTTGGCGCCGTCGGCGCGTGCCGCCTTCCCCTTCGCGCCTTGCCCGAGCCGCGCCAGCACGGCATCGTCGAGCTGAATTTTCGCGATATGCGGCACGTCGCGCGCCACCAGGCGGAAGGCGTCGAAGGCTCCGCGGCGCTCGGCGGCAGCGTCTTTCTTGCCGTGCGACAGGGCGATCCGCGCCATATAGAGCAGGAAGCGCGGATTGACGCCGTAGTCGCAAGCCTTGATGCATTCGCCGGAGAGGAGGCAGCCGGCCGCCCATTTCTTCGCGGCGTCGTTGCCCGCACCGCTCTTTATGATGTCGACGATGCCGGCGATGACCTCGACCGGGCTTTGGCGCTCTTCGACGGTGAGGCCGGCGGCTTCGGTGGCCGGGCAGACCTCGACGCATTTGCCGCAGCGGATGCAGGCATCCGCCATCGTGTCGGCGCGGGCTTTGAGCGCGGATTCGAAGGTTTCGGTCTGGGTCGCGCCGGTCAGTGCGGTATTCATGGCCTGCCGTTCCTGTTGCCGCGACTCAAGAGTAGCGCCGACTTGGACCTGATAGAAGGCCCCATTTACGGGGCACTCTAATCCTTACATTGCGTGGCCACATGGGAGCGCAGAGAGAAATTGAACTCAAGGACGGCCGCAAAGCGGCCGCCGCCGGAGGCGGTGCGATTCGCGCATCCTTGACTTCAATTTCTCTCTGCGCTGCGGTCAGCCGTGCAATGTAAGGGATACTAGCTGCTTGGCAGCAGCCGGCCCTAGACATTGAAGGACATGCCGCGCCGATGTAATAACCGGACGCAACGACCAATGCCCGGCCGTCTTTCATGGACAGGCGCCGGGCATGATTTTGAAAGGCTCGACGGCCGCGGATCGATGGACCCGCGCCGCACAGCGAAGGCGAGGAATGCGATGGGTGAATTTGCAATCGGCCAGCCCGTTCCCCGCTTCGAGGACCCCCGCCTGATCCAAGGCCACGGCCGCTATATCGCCGATATGGTGTTTCCCGGCATGGCTTTCGGTTTCGTGCTGCGCTCGCCGCACGCGCATGCGCGCATCCGTTCGATCGACACCGCGAAGGCCAAGGCCGCGCCCGGCGTGCTCGCGGTGCTGACCGCGGCCGACTACAATGCGGCGGGTTTCGGCGATCTTCCGGTGCCCGGCGGGCTCAAGCGCCGCGATGGCGTGCCGGGCTACAAGCCGCGCTATCCGGCGCTGGTCGAGGACCGGGTGCGCATGATCGGCGACTATGTCGCCTTCGTCGTCGCCGAGACGCTTTATCAGGCGACCGACGCCTCCGAGCTTATTGAAGTGGATTACGAGCCGCTGCCGGCGATGGTGTCGACCGGCGACGCGGTGAAGCCCGGCATGCCGCTGGTGTGGGACGATTGCTCAAACAATATCGGCTTCATCCAGATCGAGGGCAACAAAGAGGCGACCGACGCGGCCTTTGCGCGAGCGGCGCATGTCGTCAAACATGATTTCGTCATCAACCGCGTCACCGCCGCGGCGATGGAGCCGCGCGGCTGCATCGGCCTATTCGAGCCGGTCGACGGACGCTTCACGATCTATACGACCTTGCAGCGCACCAATGTGTTTCAGACCGAACTGTCGCAATATGTGCTGAAAGTGCCCGACAGCAAGATCCGCGTCGTCTGCGGCGATATCGGCGGCAGTTTCGGCATGAAATCGGCGGTCTATAACGAAGTGGCGCTGGTGCTCGCCGCGGCGAAGCTCACCGGCCGGCCGGTGAAATGGGTGGCGACGCGCTCGGAAAGTTTTGTCTGCGATGCGCAGGCGCGCGACAATGTCACGACGGCCGAGCTCGCGCTCGACAAGGACGGCAATTTCTTAGGCTTCCGGGCAAAAATCATCGCCGCCATCGGCGCCTATATGCAGACCGGCATGCCGGCGTTTACCGGCAATCTCGGCACGCTCGCCGGCGTCTATCGCACGCCCGCCTCGCATATCGACGTCACCGCCGTGTTCACGCACACGCAACCGGTGCGGCCCTATCGCGGCAACGGCCGGCCGGAAGCAGGCTACATCATCGAGCGCATGGTCGATCTCGCCGCCGATCAGATCGGCATGGATCCCGCCGAACTGCGCAAGAAGAACACCATTCCGGCCAGCGCCATGCCGTTTAAGACCAGCGTCACCTTCATTTACGATTGCGGCGAGTTCGAAAAGAATTTGGATCTGGCGCTCGAAGCCGCCGACAAGAAAGGCTTCGAGAAACGGCGCGCCGAGGCGAAGAAGCACAGCAAGCTGCGCGGCTTCGGCTTTTCCAACACCATCGAGCGCTCGGCCGCGGCCGGGCTCGAAGGCGCCGAGATCAGATTCGACCGCACCGGCTCGGTGTCGATCTTCTCCGGCAGCATCAATCAGGGCCAGGGCCACGAGACCGCATTCAAGCAGGTGGTGTGCGACCGGCTCGGGCTTGATCCGAAGGAAGTCACTTACATCCAGGGCGACACCGACCAGGTGTTCTTTTCCGAAGGCACCGGCGGCTCGCGCTCGGCGGCGTTCTCCGGCTCGGCTTTCACACTGGCTGCGGAGAAGGTCGAGGCCAAAGGCAAGGCCATCGCCGCGAAGATGCTCAAGGTCGAGCTCGCCGACATCAATTTCCACGAAGGCTTGTTCTCGAGCCAGAAGACGAACCAGACGCTGACCATCAAGGAGGTTGCCAAGGCGTCGCTTGATCCGAAGAATCTTCCCGACGGCATGGAGCCCGGGCTGATCGAGAAGGCGATCTATAGCGGCAAGGTCGCGGCCTATCCGAACGGCGTGCACGTCTGCGAACTGGAAATCGACGAAGAGACCGGCACCGTCGAGATTGTCAATTATCACGTGGTCGACGACGTCGGCACCGTGATCAATCCACTGCTGCTGCACGGCCAGATCGACGGCGGCATCGCCCAAGGCGTCGGCCAGATTCTGATGGAAGACATCAAATTCGATACCGAGGGCCAGATCCTCACCGGCTCGTTCATGGACTATGCCATGCCGCGGGCGAGCGACCTCACCGCCTTTCATGTCGAGAGCAATCCGGTGCCGACCAAGGCCAATCCGCTCGGCGTCAAGGGCGCCGGCGAAGCCGGCTGCGTCGGCGCCATGCCGGCGGTGGCCAACGCGCTGGTCGACGCGCTCTCGGTGCTTGGCATCAAACACGTCGCCATGCCGGCAACGCCGGAAGTGCTGTGGCGCGCCATCCATGAGGCGCGGGCGAAGGGCTAGCTCCCGCTCCCCGCACGGGCAATGTCATGCCCGCGCTTGTTGCAGGCATCCACGTCTTTGCTTGGTGCGCCATCGCGCAGACGTGGATGGCCGGGACAAGCCCGGCCATGACGGCTTACATTACCGAGCATGATCAATCCGGGCACCACCACAAACGCGACGCTGCCGCTTTTCGGCATCCGCGTGCTCGAATTCTGTCACACCATCATGGGGCCGACCGCGGGGCTCATCCTCGCCGATCTCGGCGCCGACGTGATCAAGGTCGAGCCGGCCGACGGCGACGCGACGCGGCGCCTGCCCGGCTTTGCCGCCGGCTTCTTTCCGGCCTTCAACCGCAACAAAAGAAGCCTCGCGCTCGATCTGAAATCCGACCAAGGCCGCGCGCTCTTGCATCGGCTGGCGGCGACGGCCGACGTGGTGCTGGAGAATTACGCGCCGGGCACCATGGACCGGCTTGGCTGCGGTTACGGCGACCTCGCGCAAAACAATCCGCGGCTGATCTTTTGCGCGCTGAAGGGCTTTCTCAGCGGGCCCTATGAGCATCGGCCCGCGCTCGACGAAGTCGTGCAATTCATGTCCGGGCTCGCCTACATGACCGGGCCGCCGGGGCAGCCGCTGCGCGCCGGCTCATCGGTCGTCGACATCATGGGCGGCATGTTCGCGGTGATCGCGATCCAGGCGGCGTTGCGCGAGCGCGATCGCACCGGACGCGGCCAGATGGTGAAAACGGCTTTGTTCGAGGCGACGAGCTTTTTGATGATGCAGCATATGGCGGCGCAAGCTTTGACCGGCCGCGCGCCGCCGCCGATGCCGGCGCGCGAAGGCGCCTGGGGCGTCTACGAGCCGTTCGCGACGGCGGACGGCGAGCAGATTTTCGTCGGCATCACCAGCGACCGCCATTGGCGGCGCTTCTGCGAGCATTTCGCCCGACCGGACCTGTTGGCGAACCCGGCCTACACGGCCAACGAGGACCGCGTCCGCACCCGGCCGCAATTGCTGCCGATCGTCGCTGCGATCGTCGCGCAGCATAGGCTTGCCGAGCTGACCGAGATTTTCGACCGTATCGCCATTCCGTTCTCGCCGGTCGCCAAGCCCGGCGACTTGTTCGACGATCCGCAGCTCAATGCCGGCAACCGCATGCTTGAAGTCGACCTGCCGAACGGCAAGCGCGCCAAGATCCCGCGCCTGCCGATGGAGATCGGCGACCACGATCTGGCGCTGCGCCGCCAGCCGCCTGCGATCGGCGAGCATTCCGCCGAAATCCTTAGCCAGCTCGGCCTTGCGCCAAGCGAGATCGCAGCGCTGCAGAAGGATAAAGTGATAGCCGTGAAGGACAGGCCGGGGACTTGAGATGGGCGATTTACCGTCAGCCGTGCGCATCAGCGAAGAAGGCCCGCGCGAAGGCTTTCAGATCGAAAAGGGCCCGATCGCGACCGCGCGCAAGATCGAGCTGATCGATGCCTTGTCGCAAACCGGCGTCGATCACATGCAGATCGTCTCCTTCGTCAATCCGAAGGCGGTGCCGGGCATGGCCGACGCCGACGACGTCGTCGAAGGCATCAAGATCAATCCGGATGTCGCCTATACGGCGCTGTGGCTCAACGCGCGCGGTTTCGAGCGCGCGCTCCTGCACGATCGCTTGGCGCTCGCGGGCTCGATCACACTCGTCGCGTCGGAAAAATTCTCCAAGCGCAATCAGAACCGCAGCGCCGCCGAACAGCTCGCCGGCCAGCATGCGATCGTCGAGAAATACAAGGCCGCCGGCGTCCCGGTCGAGCGCGGCATGATCATGGCGGCGTTCGGCTGCAATTTCGAGGGCGATGTGCCGGTCGCGCGCGTTGTGTCGCTGGTGCAGCAAATTCTCGACGTGGCGAAAGAGCACGGCGTCACGCTGAAATACATCTCGCTTGCCGACACCATGGCCTGGGCCAGTCCGCTTGCCATCAAGCGCGTCGTCGGCACTTTGCGCGAACGCTGGCCCGATGTCGATTTCGCGCTGCATCTGCACGACACCCGCGGCATGGCGGTGGCCAATGCGTTTGCCGGCCTCGAAATGGGGGTGAAGCGCTACGATGCCGCGGTCGCCGGGCTCGGCGGCTGCCCCTTTGCCGGTCACGCCGGCGCCGCCGGCAATATCTGCACCGAGGATCTCGTTTTCATGTGCCAGGAAATGGGCATCGATACCGGCATTGATCTCGACGCTCTGATCGAATGCGCCAAGCTCGCCGAAGATATCGTCGGCCATCCGCTGCCCGGCTCGGTGATGAAAGGCGGCACACTGAAGTGGTTCCGGCAGCAGCACTAGAGCAAAGTTGTTTTAGATCGAAGCAATGATCGCTCCGGCATTTTGATGGAGCATGATCTTTTCGGACCTTGCATCGCCCGCCGAAGCGGGCTTCGCGAAGGCGGGAAACCGGTTTCCACTTTTCCGGATCATACTCTAGGCGGCGTCGGCATTGGGCCGGCGACTTTCCGAGCGAATATGCCGCGCTAGTAGCCGATAAGAATTTCACTCACAGTCGGCTTCGCTGCGCGGATGGTCGAATCGGAGGAATGATATTCCTGGTCCGCCGAAATCGCGCTGGCCGCGTCCTTGGCGTTCTTCGGATCGACGTGAAAGCTCACGCTGGCTTTGCAGCCGCCAGGCAATGCGGCCAGCGTGCCGCCGTCCCAATCGCTGACTGTGGCCATGCCATCCTTGTCAAATCCTTTGAGTGTGAATGGCTTGTGATTGAGCTTTTCGAGCTCCGGCAAGGTCAAGCCGAGACGCAGGCCTTCCGGTCCCGTCCAGATCGATTTCCCGGCAATGTCGATCAGATAAAGGCCGGTACGGTTCGGATTGGACCACCATACTTCCAGACGCCGCCTAGGGTCCTTCGGATAGACAATCGTCGCCCCAACTTCGCTGTCCTGCACCTTTTCATGAGTGAAAGTGACATTCCCATCGCCGAAGGTCATGGCCAAAGCGAGCATGCCCGAGTTCCTGCGCGAATGGGCCGCGGCATTCAATGACAGTGTGCGAGGCGCTGGGTAGTAAGGGTTTAGCTGCCGTGGCGCGCGGCGCCGCGCTTGCGGCAGCGGGCGCGACCGGATGCGATGCGGAGGGCGGTTCCGACACGGCTGGCGGAATCGGCTGGTTCATTTGCGACGGGGCAAGCTGATCGTCGGGGCTGACGCTGTGACTTGATCGCGGCACGACGGAGCCGCGCGGCTGTGCTGAAAGCGGATTCACCGCCGCCAAAGACAGCAACAATGCAACGGCTGGTCCAAGCGTTGGGCGCGCAGCGCCAATCCACCGCATCAGCTTCCTCCCCTCGTCTGCCGAGCAAAGCTTAGCACAGCGGCTCGGCGCGGCGCACGGCGGTTCCGTGCACGGTGAAGGCGACAAATCGTCAGCTTGATTGGCGCGGCATGCCGTGCCGTGTCTCTCAGGGTGATTGGATAACAGTCACCCCCGCTCCAGAATCTTCCACACGCCGCTCGCCGTAGCGACGACGCGGTCGCCGACCTTGAGCGTAGCGCGCATGAAGATGATCGAGCGGGTGATGCGCACGATCTCGCAATGCGCCTCGACGAAATCGCCGATCTGCACGGCGCCGATATATTGCATGTTGAGCTCGATGGTGGCGTGCGGCTTGTTGCCGGTCGCCCGCATCGCCGTCATGCCCATGGCCTGATCGGCGAAGGTCGCGAGCATGCCGCCATGCACGATGCCGATGTGATTGCTGTGCTTGTCGGACGCGACAAAGCCGAACAACGGATCGCCGCGGCGCCAGATCGGCCCGACCAGCTCACCGAAATTGTGGGCTTTGACGCGTTCGAAGCCTGCAGCGGCTGGATCGAAAACGGCCGTCTCTACGGCCGGGACTTTGTCATTCATGTCGGGATCAAAACCTTACATAATCGCGAATTCATTATTGCGGCGGTCGGTCACCAGCATCGCGCCCGGATAATGCGTGATGCAAAATTCCGGCTTGACCGCCATGATTACCGATTGCGGCGTCACTCCGCAGGCCCAGAACACCGGGATCTCGTCGTCGTGCACCGGCACCGCGTCGCCCCAGTCGGGCTTGCCGAGGTCCGTGATGCCGATCAGTTCCGGCTTGCCGAGATGCACCGGCGCGCCATGCACCGAAGGGAATCGCGTCGTGATCTGAACGGCGCGAATGGCGGCGGCCGGCTTCATCGGCCGCATCGACACCACCAGCGGCCCGTGGAACGGGCCGGCGGGATTGGTTTCGACCGTGGTGCGATACATCGGCACCGTGCAGTCGCACGTCATGTGGCGCAATTCGATGCCGTCGTCGAGCAGCGCCTGTTCGAACGAGAACGAGCAGCCGATGGCGAAAGTCACGAGATCATCGCGCCAGTATTTCACAATGTCGCATGGCTCGTCGGCGAGTTCGCCGTTCTGCCACACCCGATAGCGCGGCAGATCGGTGCGGATGTCGAGATCCTCGGCGATGGCCGGAATCCGCCAATCGCCCGCCGCGGAAACGCCGATCAGCGGACAGGGTTTTGGGTTGCGCTGGCAAAAATGCAAAAAATCCTGCGCCAGCTGTTGCGGCAGAATGGCGAGATTGGCCTGAACAAAGCCGGGCGCGAACCCCGACGTCGCCCCGGAATGCCGGTTTTTGCGGCTCGCCAACCGCGCCGCGAGCCCGGTCTGGAACACTTGCGGATCATCCTTTAGTCGTGCCGCCGTCGCCATTAACAGGCTCCTTTACCCATTTTGCCGCGAAATTTCGCTGCCAAAACTTCGCTTGTCCCCGAAACTGTCTGCCCGTTTTACCAGCAACACGCAGGCGACTATACGACATTGTGAAATACCGGCGCGACGATCTTACACGGCGCGCGCAAGTGCCGGTGTTTAACCAGCCGCGCGAATCCTGTTGAAACTAACATCAACTTCGCGTTTGCTAGCGCCACCAACAATTCGCCAGAAGCCCGCCAAGGGACCGCCGGGGAACCGTATGAATTCAGAGGGAGAATTTCGATGGCTGAAAAGTGGAAAGACGCGCCGTGGGCGGAAGATTTCTGGTACCGCGGCAAGCTCACGCGCCGTAGCCTGATCGGCTGGGGCGGTGGCGCGATCGGCGCCATGATGCTCCTGCCGGCCCCGTGGCGCGCGGCCTTCGGCGCCGCCAAGCCCTATAAGGTCGGTTCGGAGCAGCCGTTGTCCGGCGCCGGCGCCGCCGGCGGCAAGACCGCGATTGTCGGCCTGCAAATGGCGGCCGACCGCATCAACGCCAATGGCGGCATCAACGGCCGCCCCGTCGAGCTCGACATCGTCGACGACGAAAGCTCGCCGGCTGTCGCCCGGCAAAAAACCTCGAAGATGGTGCAGGACGACGAGATCGACGTCCATGTCGGCGGTTTCTTGTCCAACATCTGCATTGCCTGCATGCCGGTCTGGCAGGAAGCCAAGATCGTCAACATGATCAGCGTCTGCCTCGACACAACCCTGACCACCACGGCCTGCAATCGCTACAGCTTCCGCCTGCACGACTACGCGCCGGCGCAAGCGGTCGCCTTCGCGCCGACGCTGACCAAGATGGCCAAGAAGTGGCACATCGCCTTTGCCGACTATTCCTGGGGCCAGTCGACGCGCGACGCCTATGTCAACGAGATCAAGAAGAACGGCGGCGAAGTGGTCGGCACCACCGGCATTCCGCTCGGCACCGCCGACATGACGCCGTTCTTGTCGAAAATCTCCGGCGATTTCGACGGCCTGTTCGGCATCTTCTTCGGCAAGGACGGCGTGACGCTGGCCAATCAGGCCTACGATCTCGGCCTGACCAAGAAATACAAGTTTGCCGGCGATGGCTCGATCTCGGAATCGACCAATCTGGTGGCGGTCGGCAACAAGCTTGACGGCTTCACCGCCATCAACCGCTACATCCCCGTCTTCGACGGTGTGCTCAACACGCCCTACCTGCATCGCTTCTTCGACGAGGGCAAAAAGCGGCTGGCGAAGATCGACCCGTCGGGTCCGCTGCCCGATAAATACGTGCAGTCGAACTACGAAGCTCTCAACGCCATGAAGATCGCCATGGAGAAGTCGAAGTTCGATACCCGCGACGATTCGATGAAGCTGATCGAGGCGCTCGAAGGCCTCGAGGTGAAGGAGAGCGACGACTTCCCGCAAGGCGACAAGACGCTGCGCAAGGACGACCATCAGGCGTTCCTGCGCGAGTTCATTTTCACGATCGGCGGCGGGACCTATCACCTGCAAGAAGTGGTGGACAAGGACAAGACCTTCGTTCCGCCGGCCTGCAAGTTCCAGTCGGCGTAACCGTCCGAAAAGGACGTTGCGTGAGCGCACAAGCGTTGGCCGATGCTGGCTCTCCGGCGAATAGCCGGGGAGCGGCATCGGCGCCGATCCTCAAAACCGAGCTGTTGACCGTCCGCTTCGGCGGCTTGACGGCGTTGTCCGGCATCAATTTCGAAATCGCGCGCAACGCAGTGCATGCGATCATCGGGCCGAACGGCGCCGGCAAGAGCACCTTCTTTAATTGCCTCACCGGCGTGCTGCACTCGACCTCGGGCCGCATCATCTTCGACGGCGAGGACATTACCGGCCTGCCCTCGAACAAAATTTCGCAAAAGGGCGTGGCGCGCTCCTATCAGATCACCAACATCCTGCCGAACGCCACGGCGCTGGAAAATGTGCGCATCGCCGCGCAGTCGCGCCGCCACGCCTGGAACATGATTTCGCACCACGGCGCGCTCGCCGATATCAACGCCAAGGCGGAAGCGGCGCTGCAATCCGTCGGTCTGCTCGGCAAAGCCGATGAACTGGCCAGCAATCTGTCGCACGGCGAACAGCGCAATCTCGAAATCGGCATCGCGCTCGCCACCGAGCCGAAGCTGCTCTGCCTCGACGAGCCGACCGCGGGCATGAGCCAAGGCGAAACCGACGAGACCGAGGATCTGATCCGGCGCCTCGCCAAGGATCCGTCGAAGAACCTCACCATCCTGATCGTCGAGCACGACATGGCGGTAGTGATGGGCCTCGCCGACCGCATCACCGTGCTCAATTACGGCGCAATTCTTGCAGAGGGGACGCCGGAGGAAATCCAACAAAACCCGAAGGTGCTGGAGGTCTATCTCAAGACATGAGCGCCCAAGATACCAGCGCGTTGGACACGAAAGCTTTTGTTGCGGAGAGTCCAACGATCGCGCCCGCCGAGCGCGCCGAGCCGCTGATCCGGGTCGAGGACGTGCACACCTATTACGGCAAGAGCCACATCTTGCACGGGATTTCGCTCGACGTCGGTCGCGGCGAGGTGGTCGGCCTGCTTGGGAGGAACGGCGTCGGCAAGTCGACGACGCTGAAATCGATCATGGGGCTGGTGCGGCCG
The DNA here is from genome assembly GCA_963761595.1 of uncultured Alphaproteobacteria bacterium. Classification (GTDB taxonomy): domain Bacteria; phylum Pseudomonadota; class Alphaproteobacteria; order Rhizobiales; family Xanthobacteraceae; genus BOG-931. The sequence goes on along the minus strand of CAVXHE010000008.1, from coordinate 341,533 downwards.
AGCCATGGCACGGTGATGCTCGACGGCAATGCCATTACCGGGCTGCCGCCGCATAAGGTAGCGCGGCGCGGCATCGCCTATGTGCCGGAAGACCGCCGCATCTTCCGCCTGCTCACTGTGATGGAAAACCTGCGCACCGGCTTCGACCGGCGGGGCGTCACCGAAGAGAGGCGTGAGATGCTGCTCGACAAAGTGTTCAAGTTCTTTCCCGTTTTGGCGGAGCGGCGCAATCAGGCCGGCGGCACGCTGTCGGGCGGCGAGCAGCAGATGCTCGCGATCGCGCGCGCCATGATGCTCGAGCCGAAGATCATCCTGCTCGACGAGCCGACCGAAGGACTGATGCCGCGCATGGTGTCGCAGATCCACGCCATCATCGACACGCTGCATGGCGAAGGCACCGCCATTCTTCTGGTCGAGCAGAACGTGCCGCTGACACTGGCTGTGAGCCAACGCATCTATATCATGGAGAAAGGCTCCGTACGCCACCATTGCGCGTCGCGCGACATCGACGCCAATCACCCAATCGTCAAACAATATATGGGGGTGTGAGCGATGGATGCCGTGAGCCATTTCATCCACGCCATTCCGCTCGACCTCCTGATCATTCAGACGATCAACGGCATCGTCGCCGGCATGATCCTCGCTTTGGTCGCCTCCGGGCTGACGCTGATCTTCGGCATCATGGATGTGGTGAATTTCGCCCACGGCGAATTGTTCATGCTCGGCGCCTATATCGGCGTCGTCATCGTCGCCGCCACCGGCAGTTTCTGGCTGGCGCTGATCGGCTCAGCGCTGATTGTCGCCTTGATCGGCGCCGGCTTGCAGATCGCGACGCTGCGGCCCTTGATCGGCCGCGATCCGCTGAACACGATCCTTGCCACCTTCGGCGCCTCGCTGGTGTTGCAGAATTTGGCGCTGTGGTGGTTCGGACCGGCGGCGCGGCGGATTCCGGAACCGCTGGGCTCTTCGTTCACGCTGTTCTATCTGCAATATCCCTGGTACCGCATTCTGATCGCAGCGCTCTCGGCCGCCATTATCGGCAGCTTCTGGCTGTTCCTGAAATACGGCAAGTTCGGCGTCTGGATCCGTGCCACGGCGCAGGACCGCGTCATGGCGCAGGCGATGGGGATCCCCGTCCCGCTGGTCTATACCGGCGTGTTCGCCATCGGCGCCGCCATGGCCGCGGCCAGCGGCGTCTTGTTCGCGCCGCTGGTCGGCGTCAACCACACGATGGGGCTCGATTGGGTGCTCAAGGCCTTCATCGTCGTCGTGGTCGGCGGCATGGGCAATCTCGGCGGCTCGATCGCGGCGGCGATCTTCATCAGTCTCCTTGAATCCTATGCCGCGATCTGGGTCGACCCGTCGCAGGCGGTCATCGTGTCCTTCGTCGTGCTGATCCTCACGTTGTTGTTCCGTCCCACCGGCTTGTTCGTACCGACGCCCAAATGACAAGTGTGCCGCTCGATAAAGTGTCGCCGCCGCTTGGCAAGATGAGGCTGAGCCACACCGCTATTTTCTGGATCGGCTTTTGCGTGATCCTGGCGGTGTTGATCGCAGCCCCCTTGGTGCTGCCGGAATTCTGGCGGCGTTTCCTTACCGAAATCCTGATCTGGGGCCTGTTGGCGATGTCATCCGATCTCTTGATCGGCTATACTGGCATGATCTCGTTCGGCCACTCGGCGTTTTTCGGGCTCGGCATGTATGGTGCGGCCGGCGCGCTGATCGCCTTCGGTCCGCCAAATCTCTGGCTCGCGATATTCTTTGGGCTTTCCGGCGCCGCCGGTGCCGCATTGTTCGTGGCGTTCTTCTCGACGCGGCTGCGCGACATCTATTTCGCCATCACCACGCTGATCTTCAGCCAGATCTTCTACGTCATCATCTTCACCTGGACGCCGGTGACCGGCGGCGAGAACGGGCTGATCTTCAGCCGCCCGCATCTGTGGATCCCGTTCCTCTATGACGCGCGCTTCACCTCGACGACCATGCACTGGTTCGTGCTAGCGGTGGTGACGGCGTCCTATCTGATCCTGCGCCGCGTCACGCAATCGCCATTCGGCATGGTGCTGCAATCGATCCGCGAGAACGAGTCGCGCACCCGCGCCATCGGCTATGCGGTCGAACGCTACAAGATGGTGTCGGTGATGCTGTCCGGCCTGTTCGCCGGTCTCGCCGGCGTGCTCTACGCCGTACAGAACCAGTTCGCCGCGCCGGACTTCGTCTATTTCTTGACCTCGGGCGACACCGTGATCTTCAACGTCATGGGCGGCATCGGCACGCTTGGTCGGCCCGATCGTCGGCGCCGGTTTCTTCCAGCTGATGCGCGATCTGCTGTCGCGGCTGCTCGGCGACCAGTTCCCCTATCTGATCCCGCTCGGCATCATCTTCATCATGATGATCATCTTCCTGCCGCAGGGGATTTTGGGGTTTGCGAAGCGGTGGTTGAATAACGTAGCCGCGCCGTCAGGACGGCCGCCTTCCCCAAAAACGCCATCAGCGCCGCGGTCTTCGCCCTGTCGCTATCGAAATCCTCGGCGATGGCTTCGTAAAAATGCGCCGCGCCCTCGTAAAGCTCGTGCGCGGTCGGATCCTCGCCGACGAAGCCCGCGATCTCGTGCATTTCGGCGACCCAGCGATAGGCCTTGGGCGGCATCATCGAGACCTGGCGCTTGAACCAGGCGAACATTTCCTTCTGGCTCGATTGCAATTCGGCGAACAGATCGTCGGCATTGCCGGCGCGCGTCGCCGCCAGCATCATCGCCGCGCCGATCGCCTGCGTGCCCTTGGTGATTCCGGCATAGGACATTTTCAGCGCCGAAGCCGCGCTCATCGCGCCGTCGAGCACGCGGATGTCGAGGCCGTAGTCGCGCAAGCTCGCAAAGCGCTGCGCGCCGGCGCCGGAAGCGTAAAAGCGCGGGCCGGCATCGCCCGGCTTCGGCGGCTGGCCGATAATGCCGGCATCGGCGAACGGGCATCCGGTCGGCGCGATGGCGGCGGCGACCCGCTCGACGGTTTTCGGATTGATGGCGTTGCAATCGACATAAACCGGCTTGGCGTTGCTGGCGGTCAGCGCCGGCACGAAATGCTGCGCCAGCGCCAGCGCGTCGCCCGGCGGCAGGATCGAGAGAATAAAGTCGGACGACGCGATCTCCTCGTCGCTCGCATCGACCATGCCGGCCGATTTCGCCCGCGCTTGCGTCTCCGCGCTGCGGCCCTTGAGTGAGGTGAGCACTTTAAGGCCGTTATCGACGAGCCTCTTACCGACAGCTGCGCCCATGGCGCCGGGCGCGATCACTGCGACGACTGGAGTCATGAATGGCCTCGATTGCAAATGCGAAAGGGAGAATAGCAGGTTGAGCGGCAATGAAACCAGTCGTCATTCCGGATTGCCGCGCAGCGGCAAGTCCGGAATCCATAACCACGAGCTCGGCCCCGGAATGACGATTAAGTTGTTTCGGAAACGTCCGCCGCGCTCGCACCCTGCAGCCGCCGCCGCAGCGCCGGGAGACTGCCGTCGGCGCCGGGCTGATAGACCACGCTGAAGCGCGCCACGCTCTTGGCAAACGCCGCCGCGTCGGCCGGCTTCTTCACCTCGAAGGAATCGAACCCGGCGCGCACCAGGAACTGGAACTGATCGCGCAGCACGTCGCCGGTGGCGCGCAACGTGCCGCGGAAGCCGTATTGCTCGCGCAAGCAGCCGCGCCTGGCTATAGGCGCGGCCGTCGCGGAATTTCGGGAATTCGAGCGCGATCAGCGCGAGGTGGCCGAGCCACGGCTTAAGCTCGGCGACGCGCTTGTCGTTCGGCCATAATATGCCGAGCGAGCCGTCGCGGCCGATCAGCGCGTCGGCCTCGGCGAGAAAGCGCTTCGCCGGCACGATCACCGGCACGCGGTCGGGGATCGGCGCGTCGGCGGCGACGCGCACATAGCGGTCCTCGACGATCTTGCCGTTTTCAACGAGCGGCATAGACGCGCTCCCGGAACGGCTCGACGCCGGTGCGTTTGACCGTATCGATGAACAATTCGTCCGGCCGCGCCCGCAATTCGAGATAGGCGGCGGCGATGTCTTCGACCACGTCGGCCACTTGCGCATAAGGCACCGCCGGGCCGATCAGCGTGCCGAGCACGGCATTCTCGTCGGCCTTGCCGCCGAGCGTGATCTGATAAAACTCCTCGCCGTTCTTCTCGACGCCGAGAATGCCGATATGGCCGACATGATGATGGCCGCAGGCATTGATGCAGCCGGAAATGTTGATGTGCAGCCGGCCGAGGTCGCGCTGCAGATCGAGATTGGCGAAGCGCCGCGTGATCTCCTGCGCGATCGGGATCGAGCGCGCATTGGCGAGGCTGCAATAATCGAGGCCGGGGCAGGAGATGATGTCGGAGACGAGATTGACATTGGGCACGGCGACGCCGACGGCGTCGAGCGCGCGCCACAACGCCGGCAGATCGCGCTGCGCGACATGCGGCAGCACCAGATTCTGCTCATGGCCGACGCGGATTTCGCCGAACGAATAGCGGTCGGCGAGATCGGCGATGGCGTCCATCTGCGCGGCGGTGGCGTCGCCCGGCGTGCCGCCTTCGGGCTTGAGCGACAGCGTGACGATGGCGTAGCCCGGCACTTTGTGATTGGCGACGGAATTGCCGACCCAGGCGTCGAAACCGCGGTCGGCCTTGCGCGCTGCGGCGAATTCCGGCGGATTGTCGGCTGAGCTTTTCATAGTGCGGATAGACGAAGCGGCCGGCAATCTCGCGCGACGACGGCGTCATCGAGCGCGAGCGCGCCTTCCTTGATGCTGTCCCATTCCGCCTCGACTTCCTTGGCGAAGGCTTCCGGCGCCGAGCTCGTGCACCAGGATCTTGATGCGCGCCTTATAGATATTGTCGCGGCGGCCGAACTGATTGTAGGTGCGCAGGACCGCCTCGACGTAGCTCAGCACGTCGCGCTTGTGCAGGAACGGCTTGATGGTCTGCGCCAGAAACGGCGTGCGGCCGAGCCCGCCGCCGACCATGACCTCGAAGCCGGTTTCGCCCGCTTCGTTGCGGTGCATCTGCAGCGCCAGATCGTGGATGCGCAGCGCCGCGCGATCATGCGCCGACGTGCCGACCGCGATCTTGAATTTGCGCGGCATGAAGGAGAATTCCGGATGCAGCGTGACGTGCTGGCGGATCAGCTCGGCAAAGACGCGCGGATCCTCGATCTCGTCGGGCGCGACGCCGGCCCATTGATCGGTCGTGATATTGCGCACGACATTGCCGCTGGTCTGCATGCCGTGCATGTCGACGCTGGCGAGATCGGCCATGGCGTCCGGCAGTTCGGCAAGCTTGATCCAGTGGTACTGGATGTTCTGCCGCGTGGTGAAATGGCCGTAGCCGCGATCGTATTTGCGCGCGACATGCGCCAGCATGCGCAGCTGCTCCGACGACAGCGTGCCGTAGGGAATGGCGATGCGCAGCATATAGGCGTGGAGCTGCAGATAGACGCCGTTCATCAGGCGGAGCGGCTTGAACTCTTCTTCGCTCAGTTCGCCGGACAGCCGCCGCGCCACCTGATCGCGGAATTCCGCGACGCGCTCGGTGACCAGCGTGCGGTCGAATGCGTCATAGACATACATGCAGCGCCTTGCTCGCTGCGCGTTGTTACGCGCTCAGCATTTATGCCTGCGCGTGGTCTTTTTCGAGAGCCTTCGCGGCCGCCACGGGAAGCTCGATGGTCGGTCCGCCAAGGCGGATCAGTTCGCGCAGATTGCCGGGGCGCACGTGGCCGCCGGGGAGAAGTTGCACCGGCGCCACATAGGCGCCGACCGCGCCGAGATCGTCGGCAACCGCGCCGGCCATCAGCTGCTGCGCGCCCGCGCCGTCGGTCGCGATCGCGGCGCCGCCGAGCTCGGTCGTCCAGCCGCTCGGCATGGCGATAGATCACCGCGCCGTCGCCGGTGCGATTGGCGGTGATCACGACCGGGCCGGTCACCTTGATTTTCTTTTGTTCGAGCGGCGAAGTCATCGTGTGCCTCATTGCGGAACTTGCGGACCAAGCGCGCCCGCTAGAAAGAATGGTATTCTATATATGATGGCTTTTACGGCCGCAAACAGAAGAAAATTCTATCAAAATCGTCTATCCGAATTGGGATATTGCTCCACAAAACGCCACCGCAGACAAACGTTTGTTCGCAACGACATAAATAATAGGCTTCGGCCCGCGAAAACCAGAACGGCGGCGAGCGCGACATGAGCGAGAACTCCGGTTCGGCGGCAGGCCTCCCGGCCCAAAGCGGGCGCGCCGCCGAAGTCTTTTCCGCCTTTCTACGGCTCGGGCTCACGAGCTTCGGCGGCCCGATCGCGCATCTCGGCTACTTCCGCGAGGAGTTCGTCACGCGCCGCAAATGGCTCGACGAAAAGACCTATGTCGATATCGTCGCACTGTGCCAGTTCCTGCCCGGGCCGGCTTCGAGCCAGACCGGATTTGCCATCGGCTTGATGCGGGCGGGCTATGCCGGCGCGCTCGCGGCCTGGACCGGCTTCACGCTGCCGTCGGCGATCGCGCTCGTCTTGTTCGCCTATGGCGCCAACGCGTTGAGTGGAGCGGCGGGCGCGGGGCTGCTGCACGGCCTCAAGCTCGTCGCCGTTGCCATCGTAGCGCAGGCGGTTTGGGGCATGGCGCGCACGCTCGCCCCGGATCGCGAGCGCGCGTCCATCGCCGTCGCCACAGCCCTGATCATTTTGTTCAGCGCCTCGTCCGCCGCTCAGATCGGCGCCATCGCGCTCGGCGGCATCGCCGGGCTGTGGCTGTGCCGCAGTACGGAGCCGGTCGCCGCGGGCCATATGCCGATTGCGGTGTCGCGCGGCGCGGGGCTCGCGGCGCTGGCGCTGTTTTTCGCGCTCCTCGCTCGGACTGCCGCTCCTGCGCGGCGCGGGGTTGCCGCAAGGCGTCGCGGTGTTCGAGGCGTTTTATCGCTCCGGCGCGCTGGTGTTCGGCGGCGGCCATGTGGTGCTGCCGCTCCTGCGCGATGCTTTCGTCACGCCGGGCTGGGTCAGCGACGACGCGTTTCTCGCCGGCTATGGCGCGGCGCAGGCGGTGCCGGGACCGCTGTTCACCTTTGCCGCTTATCTCGGCACCATTGTCCGCGCCTCGCCGCAACGGCGTCGCCGGCGCCGTGCTCGGGCTGCTTGGGATTTTTCTTCCCGGCATTCTGGTTCTCATCGGAACGCTGCCGTTCTGGAATATGTTTCGCCAGCGTTCCGGCGCGCAGGCGGTCATGCGCGGCGTCAATGCCGCGGTGGTCGGTCTTCTCGCCGCCGCGCTCTACAATCCGGTCTGGACCAATTCGGTCGGCTCGTCGAAGGATTTCGCCGTCGCGCTTGTCGGCTTCATTCTGCTCACGGTCTGGCGGGCGCCGCCCTTGGTGGTTGTCGTGCTCGGTGCGCTCTCCGGCATGGCGCTGGCGCTGCTGCCATAAGACCCATAAAACCGCTGCAGCACCGGCAATGATTTTCCAAACAGATCTCGCATGACAAAGGGGGAGACGATGACAGCTACGGTTCACCCACAGGAGAAGCTTGCGCCTTCAGGCGACCGCCTGCCCGGCCATTACGACCGCGCGCCGCAATATGCGGGCATGATCGCGGACAAAGACGTTGCGGTGCCGATGCGCGACGGCGTCAATCTGTCGGTCGATATCTACCGGCCCGACGCCAAAGAAAAATTCCCGGTGCTGCTGGCGTTTGCGATCTACAACAAGGACCTGCAGGGCCCGGAGATGGCGCAGGCGCTACCGCCGCAGCCGGCCTGGTCGTCGCTCTGGTGCGGCCCGCTCGAGGCCGGCGACACCAAATTCTTCGTGTCGCGCGGCTATGTCCATGTCATCGGCTCGCCGCGCGGCGTCGGCAAATCCGACGGCGGCGGCTCGCGGCAATGGGACAGCTACGACCTGATCGAATGGATCGCGCAGCAACCGTGGTGCGACGGCAATGTCGGCATGGTCGGCATATCCGGCTTCGGCGCCGAGCAGCTTCATGTGGCGCGGCAGAACCCGCCGCATCTCAAGGCGATATTCCCGCTCGATCCGCGCGGCGCCTATGGCGTGCTCGGCAGCTTCCGCGAGGAATATCCCGGCGGCGTCATTCACCTGTTTCGCTATCTGTTGATGCATCTTGCCGCCATGCATGGCGGCAAGGGCAAGCCCGGCGCGCTGCCGCCGGAAAAGGAAGCGCTGTGGCGGGAAGCGATGAGCAATCCCGACTACAGAATGTATCCGCACATCTTCAACGTCATCGCGCAGAAAGGGCAGCATATGCCGCCCTATTTTGCGGTCCTCATCGAGCCCTATGACAGCGAAGCCGCGGTGCGCGAGGCAGAAGAAAGCTTCAAGAACATCAAGGTGCCGACTTACACCGGCTCGGGCTGGTACGCCTATTCTTACAAGACGCATCTCAACGGCGCGCAGAACTATTTCGAAAAGATCGCGGCGCCGAAGAAGCTCGTGTTCGGCGGGCCGGCGCATCACGAACGGCCGTTTCACGCGCTCCACGGCGAGATCCTGCGCTGGCACGATCAGTGGCTGAAAAACATCGACACCGGGATCATGAACGAGCCCGCGGTGCGCTACTGGGTCATGGGCGCCAATGAATGGCGCTCGGGCGCCGACTGGCCGCTGCCGGAAACGCAGTGGACCAAGTTCTATCTCAACAGCTGGGAACGCCTGCAGACCGCGCCGTTCGTGCCGTCGAGCGCCGACGATGAATTGCCGCCCGACGCTTTCGTGCAGATGCCGCCGACCCAGACCAATGCGGTGCAGTGTCTTCGCTACATGACAGAGCCGCTGCCGGACGATGTGCTCATCGCCGGCCCCGCCGTGCTGAATCTGTTCGCAGCGATCGATCAGGACGACACCAACTGGTTCGTCATTCTCAAAGATATAGGCCCCGACGGCTCGGTGCGCACCGCGCGCGACGGCGAGCGCGACTTGCCGGTCGATCTGAAAGAACGCGAACTGACGCGCGGCTGGCTCAAGGCCTCGCACCGCGCGCTCGACCCGAAGCGTTCGAGGCCGTGGAAGCCCTGGCATCCCCTGACACGCGCCGCGCAAAAGAAGGTCACGCCGGGCGAGATCACCGAATACACGGTCGAGATTCTGGCGACGGCGAACCTGTTCCGCCGCGGCCATCGCATCTGCGTGGAAATCGCCGCAGCCGACATGCCGTCCGGCGTCGGCGGCGCGACCAATGTCGAATATGTGCCCAATCACATTGTCAGCAGCAAAACCACGCTGCACAAAATCTATCACGATGCGAAGCGGCCCTCGCATCTGCTGTTGCCGATCATTCCTTCAGACTGACAGACTGAGGCCGGCCGCGGCGGCTGTTCCAAGACGCTTGCAATCAACTTTTAGTTGTGGAATGCTTTGATGGAGAGGTGTTACACGCACCCTGGCAACGTTCGTCGTCAAAATGGCTGGTTTCGCGAACAATCCAAACAGTTCCACTTCCACCGGGATTTTGGATTCGCCGATATCAAATAAACCGCCGCCACGCCTGATTTCCTGGCAATCACTTTCGACTTTTCGGCGCGCGGCGAACGCGCCGCAGAGCGAACTCGACGCGACAGAGTCCGCGTCGACGCTGTTTCGCTTTTTTCGCTCCAAACACGTCGTCGATCTGAAGCTCATCGCCGTGCTCGCGGTCGTTCTATTCTCAGCCTATTTCTTTGCCGTTGTCCTCATCGCCATCGCAAAACCGCTTATCAGTTTCTGCGAGGCGCCGCATAAATACGGCGGCGTGGAAGGAAACATCGGCCACGGCTTGGACATACTGGTTACCAATGTTCTGCCGACGATCGCCAAGTTTCTCAGTCCCGCAATTCCGATCTCTGGCGCCGTCGTAGCTTGGACTTATCTATCCGCCGCCACACGGCTCGGCGTCGTCGACCTGTTCGCTTGCGAAATCAGCACGCTCTGCCGCGTCGGCACGATTTTTGACGTTGGAAAGCTCTACGTAGATACTTATCAAAGCGCCGACGAACCTGAAAAGAAGCGCGAGTTGGCGGATCATGCCGCGCGCACCCATGTTACGCGCCCACAGCCTGGCTCATCATACGTCTCGCAGGAAAACTACTTTCCGATTTTCGAAAGTAATTCCAAGGATCTGCAGGCACTGGAAGCCCTGGTTGTCGGCAATATCACTGAATATTATACCTACATGAAGGCGGCGCGCGATCTGCAACGCAAATTGGCGTCGATGGCTCCCACGCACGTTGCAAAGTCCGACGACAAACCGCCCGGCATTGGCCCTGGCGCGGACCCTTGGCACAAATCCCTCGCGGATTTGATCTATGTCTTGTTCCTTGGTTATGAGAGCGGGCGGAAAGCGATCAACGATCTCATCGAGTTCGAACCGACCCGCGCCGAATGTACAATCGTCATTCTGCTAACCGAGCTCGTGTGTTTCACATTCTTATGCGGCTATCTCAAAGACGATCTACTGCGGTTTAAGCGGCTTCAGCTTCGCCAAGCGGACTATGAGGAGATCGTGAAGCGACTGACCGCCGATGTGAAAAACGCGAATCCACGCAACGAGAAATTCTGGGCGCCTGCCAAACAAACAGTCCCGGAACTAGAGGTGCGCTACGATGCGGCGATAGAGATGCTGCGAAAATGCGCCATTCAATCGCCCGGCTAGAGCCGGGTCGCATGGCCGATCAATCGGCAGGCCCCGGAAAATGCCCCGTTGCAATCGCCGCGACTTTGGCGACGTCGTCCGGCGCCGCGTTGCCGCGCCAGACCACGTGCATGTCGGGGCGGACGAGGACGAGATCGTAGCCGTAAACCTCGCGGGCCACTGGGTCCGGCACGTCGAGCACTTTCACCGGCGCGCCGTGCGCGGCGATGGCGCGTTGCAGGCCGCTGGCGTCCGCGCTGGTGCCGGCGAGTTTCAAGATTGCATAGCCGTCGGGAATTTTGTCCTGCAGCGGCGTGCCGTCGCCGAGCCAGACATGCGGCAGGCGCGCGCCGGGCCAGGTCGTCGGATGGTATTCGCGGAACAGATGTTCCGGACCGCCCGGAATGTTGCAGATGATCGGCGAATCGACATAGCGGTAGCCGAGCTCGGCGCCGATCATCTCGTTGCTTTTGCGCTGCTCGACGTCGGCCACGGCGGCAAGCTTCTTGCGCGTCTCCGCGCCCTCCGGCGAGTTCTCGCGGATATTTGCCCGCCACATGCCGCGCCATTTGCGCCGGCCGATGGTGGCATAGCGCGAGGCGCCGACATTGCGGTCGCCGATCTGGCGGCGCTCGACCTCGTAGGATTTGAGCAGCCCCGGCCCGCCCCAGCCCTTGAGCACCGCCGCAAGCTTCCAGGCGAGATCGGTGGCGTCGCCGACGCCGGAATTCATGCCGAGCCCGCCGGTCGGAATGACCAGATGCGCCGCATCGCCGGCGATGAAGACGCGGCCCTGCGCCGTAGCGGTCCGCCAGCAGGAGATTCTGCCGCCACGGCGCGCATGACAGCATGTCGTATTTGACCGGAACGCCGATGGTGCGCTCGAACTGCGCCTTCATCTCGTCGTCGGTGTCGACCACCGAATGCAGCGTCCAGTGCTTGGTCGAATCCTGCATGATCAGGAACGTCGCCTTGTCGTCGGCGACATGATAGTGGCGGCCTTTGCCGGGGCTCTGCCCCTGCCCCGAGCCGTTGGACAGCGGCAGCCGGTCGAACAGTTCGTCGCATTTGAACAGCGCCTGGCGGAGCCCGAGCAGATTGCCCTCGCCGGAGAGCTCGATGCCGAGCTCCTTGCGCACCGCGCTCGCGCCGCCGTCGCAGCCGACGAGATATTTCGCGCGAATCTCCTCCGTACCGCCGCTCAACGTCTTCACCTGCGCGGTCACGCCCTCGCCGTCCTGCTTGAGCGACACGAATTCGCAGCCGAAGCGCACGTCGATCGCCGGAATGGTCTCGGCAATGGATTTCAACAGCGGCTCGAGCGTGTATTGCGAGATCAGCTGATAGGGTTCGAGCGGCATGGTGCCGTCGTTGGTCGCGCGCACATTCTTTTGCGCCGTCTTCGACCGAAGGATAGGTCAGATGCAACAGCGGCGGCTCGTTGAGCGCCAGCATGACATAGACATCCATCGGGCAATCCGGCCGCAAGCCCGCGGCGCGGATTTTCTGCGACAGCCCGAGGCGGCGATAGATTTCCATGCTGCGGGCATTGATGCGCTCCATCTTGGGCAGAAAGGCCGGCTTCTCCTTCTGCTCGATGAGCGTTGCAGCGCACCCCGCGCTTGCCGAGATCGATGGCGAGCGTGAGGCCGGTCGGCCCGGCGCCCACGATCAAAACTTCACTTTCCGTCATGCTTTCCTTCACCGCCAATTCGCACGAGCTTTGTCCCTTATGCCGCTGCTCTTACTTCTCGGGAAGGGTCTGTTCAAGCTCGGTGAAGGGCGTATAGGCGGCGTTGCCGCATTGCTCGGCGGTGGAATCGACGAATTGCGTGATGTCGCCGGAAAGATAGATCGCCACTTTGTTCTTGATCTCGCTGTGGCCGTTGAACTGCAGGCATACGATATAATGCGGACTGTCGCCCACCTGCGTGAGCACCGGCGGCGAGATACGCGCGCCGCGGAAGTCGGCGCGGTCCAGCAACTGCTGCGACAGGAATATGGCGACTTGCTTGCGATAGTTCTGCGGATAAAGCTTGGGGTCGACGGCCGGAGCTTCGGGAACCTTCGTATTGAACGAGCACCCGGCGACCGCGATCGCCACGACCGCCGCCACCGCGAAGCCCCCGCAAAAATTCGACCTGACCGGGCGCAACTGGACCGATCCCCTCACACCACCGTCTCCCCGCACTCATTATAGCAGAGGGTGTCCGGGGAATTCATTGCCGGATTCATTGCGGATTCATGGGCGGCTTGCCGCAGCTCGCGGAGCGATATCCGCCCGCCAAAAGCGTCAATCTCCCGGCACCGGCCCGCACCAGCCCGGCAGATAGCCGGCGTCGGCCGATTTAGCCAATTGCAGCGCCTTTTCGAGGGAGCCGTCGAAGTCGTTCTCGACCGTCTTGCGCTTGATACGCCGGCGCAGAAATTCCGCCCAGATGAATTCGCTGAACGGCGTCGTGTCCTTGGCATAGCCGCCCTGCCGGCGCAATTCACCGGCGAGCGAACGGAACGGATCGTCGATCAGCTCGGTGATGGATTTCGGGATGTCCTTGTAATGCTGTCGCACGCCGTTGTCGTCGAACGGGTGCATCCAGGAGCGATTGTCCATCACGTTCCAGAATTCGTCGGGTTCGAGCTTGCTCAAATTCGCGATCACGGTCACCGCTACGTTCTTGACCTTCTCCTCGTGGAGCGCGAGCGAGAGGTGGTGGTGATCGATGACATAGTTGCGCTTTTTCGGGCCGAGGATCACCGGAATCATGTGGCTGCCGAGGAACCGGCCACCCTTCTTCAATCCAATCTCCTCCCAGTGCTTTCGCTTGGCTTTGACCTCGCGCATGCCGACGGTGATCTGGGTCGGACGGAGATCGGTAATGGCGACCGTGGTCAGTAATGGGTCACGAACCATGATTTCCTCCTCAAACAAACAACCCTATCGCACCATATCGGCACGATGCGGCAGCTAAAATCAAGCCGCCCGGCGCGAGCGGCACCGGGCGGTATTTTGTCGGAATCGGACGCTTGGCCGCTTAATGCGCCAGCGGATCGGGCCGGACCTGGATGTGAACGGCCATCGGCATCATGCCTTTGCCGCCTTCCTTGAGCCACGGCGTGCGATCGCCTTGCGACGACCACAGACCCCTGCCCTTCCAACCGCCGTTCGGATCGTCGATGCGCGCGTCCAGCCCCTTGGCGTAGAAGCTGATCGGATAAGGAATACGCAGCATGACCATCTTGCCGTCGACCAAGGCCGCGAAGCCGTCATTCTCGTTGGCCGTCGAGATCGGCACGTCTTTGCCGAGCCCAATCGCGTTGTGCTGATCGACCCAGGTGTAGTAGCTCGCCTCAGCGCTGTTGTCGCCGATGCCCTGGAAGCCCGGACCCGGATATTTGTAGAACGCCCAGCCTTCCGGACACTGATCGCCGGTCGCTTTCGGTCCATTGAGCGCACCTTTGCATTTCGAGCGATCGAAGCTGCCGAGATGGCCGCTGGCGAGCGACACCCAGACGACACCTTTTGAATCGATGTCGCCGCCGCGCGGACCGAAGCCCGGCATCGGCACGGCATAGAACTCCGACAGCTTGGTCTTCGGATCGAAGCGCAGCACGCCGGCGCGGCCGGCGAAGACATTCATCGTGTACCAGACGGAGCCGTCCGCCGGGTTGGGCATCACCGCATAAGGCCCCGATCCGGCAATGCGGGCGTCTTTGGTCGGATCGACCGGCTTGCCCGGCTCGGTGTAATCGTCGAGCTTGCCGTTGCCGTTGGTGTCGAGCACGAACGGCGCCCAGCCCTGCGCCTTCTCGGCGTCGCCGGTCGCATCGAGCACTTTGGTGTCGAGCCAGCCGGCCACCTGTCCGCTGCCGCTCACCCACAATGTATCGTCCTTGTCGAAGCCGAATTGCAGGTGATGGGTGCCGAAGCACGTATCGACGAAGGTGAACTTCGCAGTCTTCGGATCGAACACCGCCAATTGGCGCTCGTTGATGTCGATTGGGAATGCCTTGGCATAAGGATTGTCCGAGCCCTTGCGGCAGAAGGCCGGCGTGCCGGGCGCGTGATTGGTGCCGGTCATCCACACCCTACCCTTGGAGTCGAACATATCGTTGTGATTGTCGAATTTGGTGTCCCAAATCTTCTGCATGCCCCAATAGGCCGAGGCCGCGAGCGGCTTCTCGATTGCCGCGTGACCCGGGCCGAGCGCCTCCGGCACGTCCGCCCCTTCGGGCGGCGTGATGTAGGTGACCTTCGACGTCTTCGGATCGAGCACCGGCAGATGATCCGTCGCGTATTCCGTCGAGCCGTAGAGCGGGCCGTTGGCGCCGACCGTCGGATTACGCTTGTCCGACGAAACAAGGTCGTGAAGATAATGTTGCTCATCGCCCCAATCCCAGGTCGTGATCACGAGATTGCGCTCGATGCCGGCCGGCCGCGGCGGCTTGGCGAACGGCAATTCGCCGCCCGCGATGCGGTCGGTCCAGTCGCCGAAATATTTGAACGGCACACCGCCCAATTGGCCGGCGAGCGGATTGACCATATTCGGTGACGCCTGACCTGATTGGACGCGCCGCATCCAGGCGTCTTCGCCGCTCTTGAATGTTCCGAGCGCCGCCGGAATGGTCCGCGTCCCCAGCTGGCCAAGCTGATGGCAGCCGACACAGGCTTGGTTCTTGATTGCCGTGAGCCAATTGACCTGTGTGATGTTCTCCGGGATGTCGCTCTTGCCACCGAACTGATCCTTGTCCGGGATTTTCAGCATCGCGAACCAATAGATCGCCGGATAATATTTTGCCGCCGCCGCATCGTCGGGCGCGGCAACCGCGGTGAGATTGACGTGCTGGCCCGGCGTCGCATCGGCCTTGGCGGAATCGACCAGGCCGTAGCCGCGCACCCAGACCTGATATTTTGCCTTCGGCAGGCCCGGCACGACATAGCGGCCCTGATCGTCAGTGACGACGATCTTGGCAAAACGGGTCGGCAGATCGCGCGTCTCCGCGATCACCCAGACGCCTAATTCCGGGCCCTTCGGCCCGATGACGACGCCGCCGATATCGTCATTGCCGATCTTGACGGTGTTTTGGGCACCCGAGGCTTGGGTGCCCGAGGCTTGGGCCAGTGCGCTTTGTGAGAAGATACTTGGCGCATTGATCTGCGCCGGTAGCGCCGTCCAGAGCGCGGCCATGAACGCCAACCTGGCCAGCGCCGCGGCATGGCAAAGCAATGCCCGCTTCATACAATCCTCCCACTATTTCGCGATGCCGGTTCACCGGCGTGTCGACAATTTTTGCGGGAAAATCTTGCCCCAGCGCTGGCCCACCCGCAAGGGCAAACCCGTGCCGGTGGGCAGGCGTTAGCTTAGGTCTGCAATGCAGAAACGGGGGCGGGATCAGTTCGACGACGTATCGGCGACGTTCGACAACTTGTCGAAAAGACCGGAAATGTCGCTGCGGATCGTCGCCAGCTTGGAAAATTGTTCGGTGACGGTGGCGACGCGCTTTTCGAGCTCATCCTTGGTCGCGGCGAACTTGCTGACGCGGGTGGTGAGGTCGCCGTTCTCGTCGGCTTCGAGCGAGGCGATCTTGGCGACGAGACGGTCGCGAATATCCTGCACCTGACCGAGCAGGTCGACGACGCCGCCGTTCTGGGATTCAAGCGGCATGAGCCGCGACTGCAGGTCGCCGAGGCGGGTCTTCAACTGATCGAAGGTCAGCATGGTGCGCTCGATCTCGTCGAGCCGGGACTGCGTCGACTTGACGAATTGCGACACTTCCTCGACGCCGGCGCCGATATTGCCGGTGCTCGCCGACACCGACAGCAAGCCGAGCGCGCGATCGAAATTGCCGGAAAGGCCTTCGACGTCACGGCGCAGCGTCGAAAGCTTGGAAAATTGCGCTTCGATGTCGGCGAGATTGTCGTCGAGTTTCCTCTTGTCGTCGGCGAAGGCCTGCACGCGGGTTGCGAGATCGCCTTGCGGCGTTTTCTGCAACGCCTCGATTTCCGAAGCGAGCCGGTCGCGGACGTCGCTCAGTTCCTTGACGCGGCGCACCACGCCGTCCTCGACCGCGGCATAGGGCGCAACCCGCGCGCCAAGATCGGCATAGTCCTGCTTGAGGCCGGCCGCGGTTTTCGCGGCACTCTCGATCTTGTCGCAGCGGTGATGCCCTTGGCGGACGAATTCCATCAGATTCTTCAGACGGACTTCGATCGCGGTCGAGTCGTCGGAACTGGCGACCTCGGCGAGCGCGCGGTCGAGGTCGTTCTCGCGGCTGTCGAGCTCGCCGAACAGCTGCTCGATCACCCGCCGCTTGTCGAGCACCGGCAGCAGCCGCTCGCGCAGCTTGTGCTGCTGCGCGCGCAATTCCTCGACGCGCGTTTGCAGATCGCCGACCTCGTTCCGGTTTTGCTGGATTTGCGTCACCCGCTCCGCTTCGGCAAGCCGCTGCTCAACCGCGCCGATGGCGTCCTCGGGATCGCTGCGCACGAGATGACGCACCGCGCTTTCGGCATCGACCTGCGCCTTGGCGAGGTCCTGAACGCCCTGCCGCACGCCGCCGAGCCGCAACTCGAGCGCAGCCGCCGCCTTGCGCTGGCGGATCACCGCGTCGGCGAGCCACAACGCGCTCGGGATCAGCGCCAGCGGGATGAGAACGATGAGAAACCAGGCAAATTTGTGCGCGAGCGGCTCGGCACGGAAGGCCTCGAACAAGGCCGCCAGATCCTGCGTCTGGGTAATGAAAATGTAGCCGACCGCGAACACGAAAAGAACGACGCAGCCACCGACAAACTTTGACATTTTTTGTTCGACCCGCCCACGGAACTCTGCCGCGTTTGGTACGACAGGACCGCGCCGTGCACAAGTAGATGGTAAATTTCGATGACGGCTCGACGCGGTCGAACGTCATGCCGCGCGGCGTGCTAATGTCGCGATTCTGATGATCGATTTCCGACACGCCGCCCTGGCATTGTCCGTCGCCGCGATCGGGCTTCTCGCGGCCGATCCGCCGCCCGCGTCATGGCTTGTGTCACGGCCGGCATACGGCCAGCAGAGCCGCCCGGCTTACGGAGCGATACGTGCCGTGCCGGCGCCCGCAGCAAATTCGGCGCCGGCGGCAAAGCCGGTGCAAAAACCGGCCGCTGCGGCAAAACCGGCAGCCGCGAGCTGCCACCCCGAGACGTTCCGCGTCGTGGTCGATGTCGGTCACACCCTCGATGTGCCCGGCGCTATGAGCGCGCGTGGCGTACCGGAATACGCCTTCAATCTCGCGCTCGCGCAGGAGGTCAAACAGGCGCTGGTCGATGCCGGCTTTACCGGCACGGCGCTTTTGATCGGCGACAAGGCGCCGCCCGGCGGCCTGGTCACGCGCGCCGCGCGGGCCAATAGTCTGCCAGCGGATCTCTTCCTGTCGATCCATCACGATTTGGTGCCGGACAATTTGCTGCAGACCTGGCAATACGAAGGACAGGATCAGCACTTCAACGACGATTATCCCGGCTACGCGCTCTTCATCTCCAACGAGAACGGCGACCGCGCCGGCAGCCTGTTGTTCGGAAATTTCCTGGGCAAGGAATTGCAGGCGCGCGGCTTGCAATTCACGCCGCATTACACGCTCGCTCTAATGGGCCATCGCCGCCGCGAATTGCTCGATCCGGTCGCCGGCGTCTACCGCTACGACGCATTGATCGTGCTGCGCATGACGCGGATGCCGGCGCTGCTGCTTGAAGCCGGCTCCATCGTCAACCGGGCGGAAGAATTGGACTTGGGCACGCCCGAGCGCCGCGCCCGCACCAGCGCAGCGATCGTCGCCGCGGTGCAGGAGTTTTGCGCGGCGCGGGCGCACCTGGTCGCCGCGAAGCCGGTCGCACCGGTAAGAGCAAATACGCTGCGCGCCAATGCCGTGCCGCAAACGCACTAGGGCGTGGACTCACAAATTCAGATCGATGGACCACAGTTGCTCAACTGGTCGGAGAACTATGGCGTAATTGCCGCCTCGGCTTATTGCGGCCTGAGGTTTGTCTTACCCAAGCTGATTTCAGGCCTGCGGAAACCCATCGCAATCCAGGCGGTGATCAGTTTCAACATGAACTTGCCGGAGTGACCACTATAATTCGGCGCGTCATCGGCAAGCTGGACGCCGACGCGCCGCTCTTTTGTCATGACCCGCATATCAAGTGGTGGAGCACCTTCGGGAAAACGGTTCCGGTATATCGACAGCCAGTGCCCTTTGGTAAAATCGAGGAACATTGCCGAATTGCAGCACGTGGCAACGACTCGTCGGGTCGGAGAAGCAGGCTTGAGCCGGTGCTCTTCAAGATACTTCTGCCCTATAACGAATTGCACTCGATCCTTTCGATATAGGATAAAGCCCGTTCCACTATCGGGATCAAGCACGGGTGGAGCAGAAGCCACCTGCTCGAACCGACGCCCAGCTTCTTGGCAACTAGTGCAATAGCAGGAGACGGAAAGGATCGGCGGCCCTGCTGCCTCGAACTTCACCTCACCGCATTGGCACGTCGCGAAAAGGAGCTTGTGCTGTTTCTGGTCCACTGCGCCTTCCCGTTCTTGGGCAGCATTTATGAGGCTATTCTGTCGGTAACGCGAAACGTCCGCAACGGGTCATTAACTGGCGCACGCGCTGGCGAAAGGCATGTCCGCTATTACTCCGAAAGCGGACATTGTCGGCGCGTTTATGAATACACGCCCTAGATGCGTCACAGACGGCCGCCGACCAGCGCCGTCTACCCTGCCAGGGCGAAGACGCGCTTGCGCAACGCCAGCGTACCGACGATCAAAAAGTTGATCATATTGATGCCGAGCCCGGTGGCGAAGGCCGGCGCGTAATAGCCGTAGTGGTCGTAAATTATTCCGGCGAGCCAGCCGCCGCCGGCCATGCCCCAGCCGCTGAAGAGAAGTAATGACGGCATCCGCCAATAGGCGTCGCCGGCCGGAAACAATTCGCGCGAGGCGAGCACATTGGCGGGCACGAGGCCGCTGAAGCCCAGCCCGAACAAAGCCGCGACGGTAAACAATCCGACTTCGTCCTGCGTGAACAAGAACGCCGCCATGCCGAAGGCTTGCAAAGCCGAGCCTGCGAGCATCGTATAAAGTCCGCCGATCCGGTCCGAGATCACGCCCCAGATCTGGCGGCTCATGAAAGCCGCCGCGAGGAGCACCGACACCATGGCTGCGCCATGCGCGGCGCTGATGCCGAGATCGCTGCATAGCGCCACGAGATGCGCCTGCGGCATCGACATCGGAATGCAGCAGGTGAAGATCGCGCCCATCTGCAAGGCAAAGACCAAATTGGGTGGCCAGCCCATCACCGATTTCTTCCCCTGCGCGGCGCTGCGCGTTGTCGCGTGATGCACCGTCTTCGGCGGCGGGCGCAGCGCGACGACGGCAGCCGGCACGATCAAAAGCAGTTCGAACGCAGCGAAATACAACATGGTTTCGCGCCAGCCGAAATACGCGATGGTGCGCGCGAAGACCGACGGCCACAGCGCGCCCGCGAGATAGGCGCCGCTTGAAATCAGCGCCAGCGCCGAGCCGCGGCGGCGGTCGAACCACTGGCTGACATAGACATAGAACGGCGCGTTGATGCCGCCGATGCCGAGGAAACCGATGAACAGGCCGTGGCCGACATAAAGCGGCCAGGAGGGGCCGAGCGTCGATATCGCGAGCCCCACAGCGATCATCGTGGCGCCGAAAATGACGGTAAAGCGGATGCCGAGCCGCTCGGCGACGCGGCCCATAAAGATGCCGCCAAGCCCGGAACCGATCCACATCAGCGCGCCGGCAAAGGCCGGGATCGAGCGCTCGCCGTTAACCTCGGCGGCGATGTTTTTCAGCGCAACGATGGTAATCCAGGGCGCGCCGAAGGCCACCGCCATGACCAGGAGCACCACACTGGCGACCACCCATGACGTACGTGTCTCCACGGATGGGACGGCCGGTTGCAGCATGGAATCCTTGTTTCTAGCGCCGAGTCTCTGGGGCTTAAGTCTCTCTAGGGCCCTGTTCCAGCGTCCTATTTCCAGGACCCCGGCGCGATTGCTTAACCCTATAGCAGCGTCCGGCGCGGCCCGCCCATAACATTATCGGGACCCGGATATGCGGGACCGGGAATAAATCCGACCCCTCGCCAATAAGCCGTTTGGAAGCAGGGAAAGCCAGCCGCGGGGGCGTTGCGGCGCAAGGCTTCACGCAAGACCTTGGCGCATGGGCACCAAGCATGGCTTCCAAAGGAGAGTGCTATGGGATCCGATCGCGACGACGGCGTGAACCGCCGCAAAGTTCTCGAATGCATGACCTGGGCCGGGACGGGAGTGCTGTGGACGATATCCGGCGGCGTGCCGCACTCGCTCGGCATCATGGGCGAGGCGCAGGCGCAGGAAACGAAAAGCCTGACCTTCCTGCAGCTCAGCGACAGCCATGTCGGCTTCGACAAGCCGGCCAATCCGAATGCGCTCGGCACGCTCGAAGAGGCCATCGTCAAGGTCAACGCGCTGCCGATAAAGCCGGCCTTCGCCATCCATACCGGCGATATCAGCCATCTGTCGCTGGCACAGCAATTCGACGATGCCGACCGCATCATCTCGCAGTCGCGGCTCGACGTGCATTACGTCCCCGGCGAGCACGACTTCCTCGATCCGGACCAGAAATTCTACAAGGACCGTTACGGCCGCGGCACCAAGGGCGCGGGCTGGTACTCATTCGACGCCAGCGGCGTGCACTTCATCGGCCTGGTCAATGTCGTCAATCTCAAAGCCGGCGGCCTCGGCGATCTCGGCGCCGATCAGCTCGAATGGCTCGAAGACGACGTCAAACATCTCTCCGCGTCGACCCCGGTTGTTCTGTTCGCGCATATCCCGCTCTGGACCGTCTATCCGGATTGGGGCTGGGGCACCGACGACGCCGCGCAGGCGCTGTCCTATCTCAAGCGCTTCGGCTCGGTGACCGTGCTCAACGGCCATATCCACCAAGTGATGCAGAAGGTGGAAGGCAACGTGACCTTCCACACCGCGCGCTCGACCGCCTTCCCGCAGCCGGCGCCGGGCCAAGCTCCGTCGCCCGGACCGATGAAGGTTCCCGACGACCAACTGCGCACCATGCTCGGCATCGCCAACGTGACGTTCAAACAGAACGAGCAACGGCTGGCGATCGTCGACACGCCGCTGAAGGCTTAAATGGAGACCGGAATGGCCATCTCGAACACAGTGCGCAGCGCGCTCGTTGCGGCCGCACTTGGAGCGGCGACCGCGACCATGTTGGCCGCGGTCGTCCTGCCCAGCTGGGCGCAAAACGCAGCGCCTGCGGGCGCCGTGTCGATCGACAATTTCACCTTCACGCCGGCAAGCCTGAAGGTGAAGGCCGGCACGACGGTGACCTGGAGCAACAAAGACGACATCCCGCACGGCATCGCTTCGAGCAACAATGCGTTTAAGAAATCGAAGGCGCTCGATACCGACGACAGCTATTCGTTCACGTTCACTACGCCCGGCACCTATCAGTACTTCTGCTACATTCACCCGCACATGGTGGGCACGATCGTGGTAGAAGCAGCATCAGGTAGCAACGCCACGCAGTGAGTTCCGATCGGCTGCAACGTCAAGCGCCGAGCAATTTAATGGAGCATGATCTTTTCGGAAAACCGGTGTCCACTTTTCCGGATCATGCTCTGAACGGCCGGGCGCGACGCGATGACAGGTGGAATTAATGCCGAACAAGAACGGGCGCGGCGATTTCGCGACACCGCGCTGCCTCATCTCGACGACGTCTACAC
Source organism: uncultured Alphaproteobacteria bacterium (assembly GCA_963761595.1). Lineage (GTDB taxonomy): Bacteria > Pseudomonadota > Alphaproteobacteria > Rhizobiales > Xanthobacteraceae > BOG-931. The sequence goes on along the minus strand of CAVXHE010000008.1, from coordinate 319,099 downwards.
GCTGGCGCGCTACCTCATGCGCAATGCGGCCGACGCCGAAGACGCCGTGCAAGAGTGCTATCTGCGCGCCTTGCGCCACTTCGACAGCTATCGCGGCCCGGCCATGAAACCCTGGCTGCTCGCGATCTTGAAAAACGTCTGCTACGCGGAATTCGCCCGCCGCGGCCGGCACGAGACGCCGACCGATTTCTCGGACAATGGGCCGGCGGCGGAAGAGCCGATATGGCAGGAGCAGCAATCGACGCCGGAATCCGCCCTGCTGCGCCAGCAGGACGATGCGACGATCCGGCGCCTCGTTGACGCATTGCCGGGGCCGTTTCGCGAGGCCATCGTGCTGCGCGAGATCAACGACCTGTCCTATCAGGAGATCGCCGAAGTTGCCGGCGTGCCGGTCGGCACGGTGATGTCGCGGCTCGCCCGCGCCCGCGCCATGCTGCGCGCGGCGTGGAACGCCGCGGACGGAACGGCGCAAGCAATGCAAGGAACGATACAAGCAACGATGCACGGAACTTCACAGGTGGTGACGGCACCCGGGACAGTGCCAGGGACATCACCAAGGACCTAGCCATGACTATCACCACAAGCTGCGACGACAATGAAACGCTCCTGCACGCGCTGGTCGACGGCGAGCTCGATGCCGGCCATGTGCGCGACGTCGAGGCCCATGTGGCAGCGTGCCCCGGCTGCGCCGCAAAGCTCAAATCGATCCGAGCCATGCGCGAGGCGATGGCGTCGGCGAGCCTGCGAGAAGCGGCGCCCGCGCATCTGCGCAGCCGCATCGAGGCGCTGTTCCCTGCCGCACCTCCGGCCTACGCACCGGCCGCGGCGCGCGGGCCGCAAGACGGCACATTATATCGGTGGTGGCGGTCGTTCCTCGGCGGCTTCTCGATCGGCACCGCGCTGTCGGCCGCGGTCGCTGCCACCCTTGTCATCGGCATCTTTCGCAGCGATCAGAATCAGCAAGTCGCCGATGAAGTCGTGTCGGCGCATATCCGCTCGCTGCAAGCCGGTCATCTGATGGACGTGGTGACGAGCGACCAGCATACGGTCAAGCCGTGGTTCAACGGCAAGCTCGACGTCGCGCCTCCGGTCATCGATCTCACCGCGGAGGGCTTTACGCTGCTCGGCGGCCGGCTCGACTATATTGATGGCGAGCCGGTGGGCTCGGTCATCTATCAGCGCCGCAAACATGTGATCAATCTGTTCGTCGCCCAGCACCTGGGCGCGGCGCGCGCGAGCGTCCTGTCCAAGACGGTCCAGGGCTACAATGTGCGGCACTGGTCGTCACAAGGGCTCGACTTCTGGGCCGTCAGCGACCTCGCCGGCGACGAACTCGACGAGTTCGTGCAGAAAATCTCGGCAGATCTGCATCCGGCGAGCCCGTCCTGACTCTGGCCTACGCCATTTTTACCGGCTAAAGACACGTCAAGGGCGCGCATCGTTCTGTCAAATGGGTCCGTAAAGGGCTCCATCGCACGGGTCTGTGGCAACTCGTGAAATCGGCAACCTATTGACACATCAAAGCGTTTAAGCGTCGACCATGGATCAACGCGTCGACAATGACCGCCGCTCCGTCTCCGAGCCTGGTCCGGATTCTCCTGCCGATCTCGCGCGCCAGTCCGCGGCCGATACGGCCGCGAACAAGCGCTCGGTGGGCGGCAGGTTGCGCCAGCGCCGGGGCCTGCTGACCGCCATTATCATTGGCGGCTTAGTCCTCGCCGTTCTGGTCTTTTTCTGGTGGCTGCGCGCCAGGAACTATGAGTGGACCGACGACGCTTTCATCGATGCCCGAACGGTTCAGATCAGCGCGCAAGTCGCAGCTGCCATCGTCGACGTCCCCGTGAACGATAATCAGCTGGTCGAGGCCGGCGCCGAATTGGTGCGGCTCGACGATCGCGACTATATCGCCCAGCGCGATCAGATGCAGGCGAGCGTCGATAATCTTAAAGCGCAAATCGTCACGCAAAAGGCCAAGATCGATCAGGCAGACAAGCAGGCAGCGCAGGCAGAAGCTGCACTGACCTTCGCGCAACAGCAGGCCGAGCGCTATCAGCTGCTCGCGAAACAGGGCAGCGGGCCGGTCGAAACGGCGCAGCAATATTCCTCGAACCTGCAGCAAAACCAGGCGGCTTTTGCGGCCGCGCAAGCCAACACGATCGCAACCGAGAAACAGGAGCCGGTGCTCGAGGCGCAACTGAAGACGACCCAAGCGCAACTGGCCCAAGCCGACGCCAATCTGTCGCGCACCATCATCACCGCGCCGGTCGCCGGCCGCGTCACGCATTTAACCGCCGCCAAAGGCGGCTATGCCGCCGTCGGACAGGCGCTCATGATGTTCGTGCCGCGCGAGGTCTGGGTGACCGCCAATTTCAAGGAAACCCAGCTCGATCATATGCGGCCCGGAGAACCCGTCGCTATCGGGATCGATGCTTATCCGGACCGGATGTTCAAAGGCCACGTCGACAGCATCCAGTCGGGCAGCGGCACCGCTTTCAGCTTGCTGCCGGCGGAAAACGCCACCGGCAATTACGTCAAGATCGTGCAGCGCGTGCCGGTCAAGATCGTGTTCGACGAGCCACCCGACGTGCCGCTCGGGCCCGGCATGTCGGTCGTGCCGATCGTGAAAGTGCGATGAGCGAGTTGGCGCAGGCGCGAGGCTGGGACAATAGCCGCTCCGCTGCCGGCGATCGCAATCCGTGGCTCGTCGCCGTCGTCGTTTCGATCGCGACCTTCATGGTGGTGCTCGACACCGCCATCGCCAATGTGTCGCTGCGCTATATCGCAGGCTCCATGGCGGCGAGCGTCGACGAAAGCACCTGGGTGGTCACGACTTATCTGATTGCCAATGCCGTTATCCTGCCGGCAAGCGGCTGGCTGTCGAATGTCGTCGGCCGCAAGCGCTTCTACATGATCTGCGTCGCCATATTCACGGTGAGCTCGCTGTTGTGCGGGCTCGCGCCCAGTCTCGGCTCGCTGATCTTCTTCCGCATTCTCCAGGGCCTCGGCGGCGGCGGCATGCCGACCAGCGAGCAGGCGATCCTCGCCGATACCTTTCCGCCGGCCCGCCGCGGCCAGGCATTTGCGCTCTACGGCGTCGCCGTCATTGTCGCGCCGACCGTCGGCCCGACGGTGGGCGGCTGGATCACCGATAATTTCTCCTGGCACTGGATCTTCTTCATCAATGTGCCGGTCGGACTGGCTTCGCTGGCGCTGGTGCATTGGCTGGTGGACGAGCCCGAAGTTCTCGAACGCGAGCGCCGCGAGCGCTTGACCGGCGGCCTCAAAGTCGATTGGCTCGGCTTCCTCTTGATCGCCGTGACGCTCGGCTGTCTCGAAGTGGTGCTCGACCGCGGCCAGATCGACGACTGGTTTCGATCCTCGACGATCGTCACTTTCACCTGCATCGCCGTCGCCGCATTTCTCGCCTTTATTCCCTGGGAGCTCAGCCGCGACCAGCCGATCGTCGAGCTGCGGCTGTTGTTTCACCGCCAATTCGGCATGGCGGCTTTCACCATGCTGATGATCGGCGCGATCCTGTTCGGCTCGAACCAGATCATGCCGCAGCTGCTGCAGACGACATTTCCCTATACCGCGATGCTGTCGGGGCTGGCGATGATGCCGGGCGGCATCGCCATGCTGGTGCTGATGCCGGTCGCCGGCATGGTCACCGGCCGCATCCAGCCGAAATATCTGATGGTGCTGGGCTTAAGCGGCATCGCGCTGTCGATGTGGTATTCGACATCGCTGTCGCCTGACGCCAGCTTCGATTATTTCAGCTGGGTGCGGGTCTATCAGATGATCGGCCTGCCGTTCCTGTTCATTCCGATCAATGCGGTGGCCTATGACGGCCTGCCGCCGGACCAAACCAACCAGGCTTCGGCGCTGATGAACATCGCCCGCAATCTCGGCGGCAGCATCGGCATCTCCGCCGCCAATGTGGTGCTGGTGCAACGCACGCAATTCCATCAATCGCGCCTGGTCGAGAACACCGTGCCCTCGTCGCCGGCTTTCCAATCCACGTTGTCGCAAATGACCAAGTATTTCATGGCACATGGCGCGGCGGCCGGCGACGCCAACGGCCAAGCCATGGGAATGATCGGTCAGATGGTGCGGACGCAGGCCACGATTCTCGCCTATATCGACGTATTCCACGTCTGCGCCATCGTCGCGGCGCTGATGATCCCGCTGGTGCTGGTTCTGGTGCGGCGCGTGCACATTCACGCGCACGCGGTGGCAGGTCATTAATATGCCGGACACTACTTTGAGGGATTTGAAGATTGCCGGCAGAATTTCCTGCCCAAAATGGTGTTCGTTCGGAGGGTCAAGCACGCGGTGCCTGCGCTCGCTAACCTTTGCCCGCCAAGAGCCGAAAGGGGCGCCGAGGCCATGAATCGAAAAGTCAGCCGGGATGTCTCTTGCGACATCAGGAATGCCGCCAATATCCTCGCGCTCGCGCTCCTCCCTTTGCTGCTGGGCGCCGCCGGCCCGCAGCCGCTCACGATCAATGTCGTCATGATCGACTACAAATTCCAGCCGGATCATTTGATCCTGCAGCACGGCGTGCCCTATCGGCTGCATCTGGAGAACCACGGCAAGGAAACGCACGAGTTCACCGCGCCGACATTCTTTGCCGCCGCCAAGATCGACAATCCCGCCGTGCTCAACCGCGAGCACACCGAGATCGTGATGCAGCCCGGCGACGCCAAGGACCTGTTAGTGACGCCGGGGCCGCCGGGCACCTACGACCTGCGCTGCTCCGATCACGACTGGAACGGCATGACGGGCGGCATCACCGTCCAGTAGCAGCGGTCCGCGCCCTGCCCGGCCTGGCGCGCCGAACGCCCGCAACGCAGGCAAGTTGCCGAAAAATAAATCGGATTTTGCCTCGCCTCTTATCGTCGCTTGTCGTCTGTTGAGCGACGCCGCACCGGGCGACGACGAACAGTGCTGCAGCCGGATGCCGCACATTGCATAGCCAGTCGCGCGAATGTGCGATTCGTGTCGCTTCGGCGGCGTTGCGGCACCTTAGTTGCGCCGAAATGTCCGACCAGCATGGAACCTCGGCACTGTTCTTGCTTGAACTCGTTATCGAGGGGGTTGCGGGGCTGATTGGCGCAATGATCTGGGAAGAAAGGAGTCGCAAATGTGTGACTTTAGCCTTCAAAGCGTGCGTTCTAGGCCGGCGAAAGTCGGCGATAAGCTCGTGACACGTGACTTCGGCACGGGAACTCGCGGGTTCTCCGCCGCCGACGATCCAGGACTGGCAGTCTGTATTCTGCCCGGCACCGAGTTGGCCTTCGCCAGCGACGTTGCCTGCCTACCGGCCGGCTTGCTCGGCTGGAAAACCAAAACCATCAACTACCAAACAGCCATCTTCCGGCAGGTGAACAAGGACAAGATGGCTGCGCATCACGATTCGCTCGAATTTCCGGACGGGCGAAACGTGCTTTTGACGCTGTTGTGCGAAGGCCAAGAGGCCACGGTTCTGCAATTGCCGGCGCAGCCGGTCAGTGCGGAAGAAGCGCGCGAACAGGAACGCGTCAGCTACGTCGGCTGACACCCATTCAGGTTCGCTCCGCCGGGCTCGCAAACAGGCCGGCCGCCCCATCGGGCGACCGGCACTTAGAGTGTGTGTCACATTTTCGTGAAGCGCGCTTCGGCCTGAGCGGTCGTGCGGCGTGATTTGCGAATTGACGTGACGCAGCGTTGAACTGCTCTGCGCCAGTGGCGCCGCCACTGCGGGCAGTTTGTTTTTTTTGGCGCTCTCAAGCCCCCATGCATCTTGCCAATCGAACGCGCCGGATCGTGCCGCGCCTAGCGGGTGCGTCAATTACCGTCGCGGCAGGAACAAACGCGGCGCGTTACGCGAAATTTATTGCATTGGCTCGCCAGGACTAGCGCGTGGCTTTGAACTCCGCGGCGCGAATAGCTGTGTTTACACCCGCATTGCACCCGCGTTTGACCACAATCATTTTCGCAGCGATCGCGGCCGAACCGGCCCCGGTTTTCGTCGTGACTCACGCTGGCAAGACGTGAGAAATTACGCCAAACGGGGGCAAACGGGCGGTTGGCGTTCCAGTCCTTGCCGACGGCGACCGTAATGGCCGCTGCCGCGGAACATTCGACCGCTCGCCAAAAGCACCACGATGCAGAAATCGGACAATGCAAAACCCGCCCCATGAATGATGCCCCAAACCAACCGGAGCCTGCGGATCGCTCCGCCGTGCCATCCGCTGCCGGGCCGGTTGCGTCACCCGACGGCGTCGCGGCGCCCGACACGAACCAAGAAAAGGCCCAAGAGGGCCAAGGCACAACGGCACTCGCCTCGCCCGGCGCGAAATTTCTCCTCGTCTTCCCGCCCATCATGCTGCCGATGTTTATGGCGGTGGCGGACCAGACCATCGTCGCCACCGCGCTGCCCGCCATCGCATCGAGCCTCGGCGAGATCGAGCGCGCATCCTGGGTCGTGGTGTCCTACCTGATCGCCAACACCATCGCAGCCCCGGTCTACGGCCGGCTCGGCGACACGTTCGGCCGGCGCTGGATGATGTACGTCGCGCTCACGATCTTCATGATCGGCTCGGTGCTGTGCGCCCTCGCGCCCAATATCACGCTGCTGACGCTGTTTCGCGTCATCCAGGGCTTCGGCGGCGGCGGCCTGATGACGCTGTCGCAAGCGCTGGTCGGCGAAGCGGTACCGCCGCGCGAGCGCGGCCGCTACCAGGGCTATCTCGCCGGTATCGCCGTCACCTCGAACTCGTTCGGCCCGGTCGCCGGCGGCTATCTCACTCAGGCGTTCGGCTGGCAATCGATCTTTCTCGTCAATATTCCGCTCGGCCTGTTGGCGATGCTGTTCGTCCTTCGCATTCCGCCGCGCCAAGGCGACCGCCGCCGCACCACATTCGATTCTCCCGGCCTTGTTCTTTTCATTTTCTTCGTCGGTCCGGTCATTCTCGCGCTCGAGCAAGTGCAGCGCATGGAATTGGGCTCGCTGCCGATGGCGCTCGGGCTTCTGGCTTTCGGGCTGATATCGCTCGTTCTGCTCATCTGGCAGGAAAGGCTGACGAGTTCGCCGCTGATCCCGCCAAAATTGTTCCGGCAGCCCTCGATCTGGCGCGCCGACGCGATGGCGGCGTGCCACGGCGCGGCGCTGGTGGCGCTGATCACCTTCCTGCCGATTTATCTGCGCGCCGTGCGCGGCCTGTCGCCGTCGGAAACCGGCTTCATGCTCTTGCCGCTGACGGCGGGCATCGGCATCGGCTCGATGATGACCGGGCAAATGGTGACGCGGACGGGATATACCGCGGTGTTTCCGACCTACGGCTTGATGGGAGCGACCTTAAGCCTGTTGTTGCTCGCGTATTTCATTCCCTATTTGAGCGCCAGCCAGCTCGCCTGGGCATTCTGCGGCGTCGCTTTATTCATGGGCACCGTGATGGGTGTCGTCCAGGTCACGGTGCAGTCGGTGTCAGGACCGCGCCTGCTCGGCACCGGCGCCGCCATGGTGCAATTCTCGCGCTCGGTCGGCGCCGCTTTCGGCACCGCAACCGTCGCCGCTGTGCTGTTTTCCATTCTGACCGCAACCGACCGCGACACCGCGACGTTGTTTGGCATGGTCATCGAGCGCGGACCCGAAGCGCTGGCGACGCTTGATCCGGCGCGGCAGGCCGTCGTGCAGCGTGAGATCGGCGAAGCCTTTCACGCCGTTTTCCTCACCATCGCCGGTTTCACTGCCGTCGGCACGTGGCTCGCCTGGACATTACCGTTGCGCCGGATCTGACCGGTACCAAGGTATGGGGAGTCCGAGTGCGCCTCGCCGCGCGAGATCAGCCTTTGGCCACTAGCGAAGCAGCCTTGCTATCGGAGCTGCCTTTGCGCATTTTATCCGGCATCAATATTCGACCGGCAGCGCTTTTCAAGTCCGCTCTGTTACTTCGATGGTTCCACAGGAGCAAAGACTTTTGATCGATCAGCGCACCAAGCTCCCCTTCTCTTTCGCCAACTATGCCGACGACTTCGATCGCCATATCGAGCGCAGCATCCGTGGCTATAGCAACCTGATCGAGGACTGCGTCGAGCTATCTCAATATTTTGTCGAGAACGGCACTGTGTTCTGCGACATCGGCTGCGCCACGGGCCGCACGCTGGCTGCCATCCGCGCCCGCAATCAGGAGCGCGCACCGGATGCCCGCTATGTCGGCCTCGACATCGAGCCCAGCTTCCAGCAGCACTGGACGCAGTTTGCCAGCCCGAATATCCAGTTCGTGGTTCAGGACGCGCTGACCTTTGAAGATTTCACCGAGCTATCGATGGCGACCAGCATCTTCACCTTGCAGTTCTTGCCGGAGCGCCACCGGCGCCAAGTTTGCCGCAAGATCTACGAGGGCCTAATTCCCGGGGGCGCCTTCATCGTCGCCGAGAAGACCTTCGCCAAGATGCCGAAAACGCAGGACATGCTGACCTCTCTCTACCTGAACTACAAACGCCGGAATTTTTCCGATGAGGAGGTTCTGGATAAGGAGAGGTCGCTACGTGACAAGATGAAGCCGGGGCGCGAGGCCGACCTGATCCAGCTGCTGACCGAAGTTGGCTTTCGCGCCGAGAGCATAGAGTCTTTCTGGCGCAATCATCTGTTCGCCGCTTACATCTGCGTCAAGCAATGACAGCAAGACAAACGAAAGCGCGAGCGGGTGCATAGGCCATGTGGTCCGAGACCATCGGCTACCGCGATCACCGGCCACCTTATCTCAAGCGATTTTTCTTGGTCGTCGCTGAGACGATCCCGCTCACGGGCAAGGAGGACTTGCTGGATCTCGGCTGCGGCGTCGGCGAGGTGGCGCTCGGCTTTGCACCCTTCGTGGCAACCCTGACCGGCTTAGATCTCGAGCAGCCCATGCTCGAGGAGACGGCCAAACGAGCCAGAGCCATTGGACGCGACATCCGATTGGTGCATGGCAAGGTGGAAGACGCACCGGCCGATCTAGGCCGCTTTCAGCTCATTACGATGGGTCGGGCTCACTGGTTCATGCACAACACGGCTTCGCTCGCCCGCATCGACCAATGGTTAGAGGTGGGCGGGCGCGTCCTCGTCTGCCTGCCGATGGAGAATCCCGACGGCGCCGAATGGCGCCAAGTTTATGGGGCGACCCGGGACAACTGGGCCAAGGGCAGCCATCGTGAGCTCACGCGGATCCCAATCGAGCAGTTCTTCCAAGGCACCGAGTTCGTACCGGTGAAGCGCGTCATCATGCGCGGCCAACGAAAGCTGGAACTGGAGCACCTGATCTTTCGCGCTCTGGGTACGCCCAGCACGACTTCGGCAATGCTCGGCTCCGAAACCGACCTGATGGTCGAAGCGCTGCGCACCGCTATGGCGCCCTATTTTCGCAACGGCCCAATTATGGAAAACCACGCCACCCTGGGAGTGATCTACCGCCGGCGGCAAGATTCCTGATTAAGGCAATCGTTTGCCGCTGAGCTGGGGCGAGAGGGCGGACTGCCGAGTCTTAGGCCGCAATCGAATGCCGGGGTCAAAAAGACGACGTAAGCGCCCGCCGATGAACAGACATCTTGAAACGAGACGCCCCAATCCGGGTTCAATATTCTTCAATATCCAGACGAATCAACTTAAGAGAGCAAAGCCATCGATTCGCGCTGTTGCGAAAAAGCCACGCATCTTGCGGCGATCGACATCTAACCCGGAAAATTGCTGTGATTTTTCTTGTGGCCTGGTTCCGAACAAACCTAGTGTCGGGGAGAGGGACCCTATGGACCGTAAGTCCTATTTTCTCGCGACCGCTGCCGGCATATCGCTGCTGGACGCAAGCCAAGCACTGGCGGCCCCGCCAGCTCCTTCATACAGCTGGACCGGCTGGTACATCGGCGGAAACGCCGGCTATAGTTGGGGCAGAGCTGAGAGTTCGTACATCGATACGGGTTTTGCCGCCGTCGGATTACCGATAAACTATTCGGGCTCCGAGGCCCTGAATGGCTTCGTCGGTGGTGGGCAAACCGGCTACAATTGGCAGATCGATAACTGGACCGTTATCGGCATCGAGACAGACTTCCAGGGTACGGGTGAGAAGGGCACGGCAACTTTCAATTTCGTCTCCGACTGCGAGGGCGTTTGCGCGATCAGTCACACCCAATCGGCGAAAATCTCCTGGTTCGGAACCGTGCGTGGCAGGTTCGGCTATCTCCTAACCCCGTCTCTGTGGGCGTATACGACGGCCGGGCTTGCTTATGGCCGGATCACTGCATCCGGCAACGTCGTTGATGCCAACTGTGTATGCTCTTGGTCCTATGGCAAATCGTCCACGAATGTCGGCGTCGCCGCGGGTGCCGGGTTGGAAGGACTCATGCAGTCGTCCTTCGGCAAGTGGTCGTGGAAAGTCGAATATTTGTATGTCAATCTCGGTTCCGTCGGCGGCACAGGCATCAACCCCGACTTCGGCTCGCCATACGTTTGGTCTGCCAGAGTCACAGACAACATCGTGCGCTTTGGCGTTAATCTTTACCTGCCTTAGGCGCTTTCGTTTCCGGTCGAGCGTGAATGGCCCTGTTGCAGTCAAACGCCGGCGTTTGGCAGTTGCAATATGTAAGTCCTATCGCTTGCAGCCATTAGCTCTCGGCAGCAGCCGGGTTTAAAAAGAGCCCGCTCGGGATTCCCGATCAATCGATCTCTTTTTTCGGCGTGAGCGGCCCGATGCAGCGGGCATTTCCATGCAATCGGCCAATTTCTCCGGCCGAATAGTTTGATAACGTCGGCGATGACCGGCTATCACTGGAATGCCATGCGGATCGACTTCTCCCAAGCTCCAATCAAAAATAGAGCGTTCAGCGAGAAGCCGATGACTTTCATCGACCAGTCGTCGAAAGATTTCTTTGCCGGGATAATCGATCTCATTGCTATCGAGACGGGAAACCGCATCGCGCGCGGACATTGGCAGCACAAGCAGCTGCAAAATCTACTCAGACATGCCGCCCGGCGATCAAAATTCTGGCGCGACCGCATTGGGCCGCAACAAACAAATAATATCGATACTGCCGATCTTCCGGTTCTCTCGCGCGGCGATTTAGCCAGACAGGTTGAAGCCGAAGGAAGCCTGCTGCCCGCCGACGGGCGGATCCCCGTCACTCGTCACGCCACATCAGGCTCGTCAGGACAGCCCGTGCGATTCTTCGTCTCGCAGATGAACTCATATTACAACAGCGCGCGATCTTTGGCTCAATATTTCATCGAGGACCGCGATCTCGCGTTGAACCGAACGCGATTTAAGCCATCGCAGGATCGTATCGAAAATGGCTTTCACGTCAGAAAAACCGATGATTGGCTTGGACCCGCAAGCGGTCTTTTTAGGAGCGGTACAAACAAAGAGGTGCTGCACCTGCACCCGAATCGAGAGCTGTTGCTGCAAGAATTAGCCAAGGACCCCATCGGTTACTTGGTCGTGCAGCCCCGATTGATCGATACCGTATTCCACGATCGCGACCTTTCGTTTCTCCGTGAAAACGGCACCAAGATGGTGATCCCGGTTGCTGAAGAAATCGGCAGCGATCTGCGAGAAAAATTCGCCGCAGTCGGCATCCCGGTGCGCTCGGTTTATTCCACCGAGGAGATGGGGTTCGTCGGAGCGGAATGTTCGAGCTTCCCCGAAACTTATCACATTGCCGAGAGCAACGTGATCGTAGAGGTGGATTACCAAAACGGATTGACGGTCCAGGACAAGTTGCTCGGCCGAGTCCTCGTCACGCATCTGCACTCATACGCAACACCGATGATACGCTATGAGATCGGAGACTTTGCGACGATATCGCCGAAATGCGCCTGCGGACACGACGGTCCGGCGCTGTCGAACATTTACGGGCAGAAAAAACGCCTGCTGAAACGGAAGGACGGCAAAATCGTACCCTTCGCGATGAAAGCCGCCAACATCCTGGCTATCGTCAATTGTGAAGAGTACCGCATCCGACAGACGGCGCCGGAAACGATCAAAGTCGAGATCGGCGGCGTCGAGCTATTGACCGACGTGCAGACGTCCAAACTTCGCGATCTCTTTAGAAAGCATGCAGGCGACGAATTTGAGATCCAGGTCGTCGCCGTACCCCGTATTGAGTGGGGTCAGGACGGGAAGAGGTTGGGTTTTAAGAGTGAGCTGTTTTAGAGAACGGCTGATGCCCCCGCCATGCTATTGCGGCCTACGCGCGCAAGCGGCAGACTTTAAAAAGCAAACCGGGAGGCAACGCAATGATCGTTGACGCACAGGCTCATCTTTGGCTCGCGGATACGCCGGAACGACCCTGGCTGCCGAACCGGGTGGCGCAATTGCCGCAGCCGTTCACCATCGAAAAGCTTGTGCCGCTGATGGACGAAGCAGGCGTCGACCGCGTCGTCATCGTGCCGCCGTCATGGGAAGGCGATCGCAACGACTATGCGCTGGAAGCGGTGCGGCGCTATCCGACGCGCTTTGCCGTCATGGGCCGCCTCCCGGTCAACGATCCGAGCACGGCGAAGCTTCTGCCGGACTGGAAGAAGCAGCCCAATATGCTCGGCATCCGGCTGACCTTTCACCCGCACCAATGGGCTTGGCTGACCGACGGCACCGTCGATTGGTTCTGGCCGCAGGCCGAGAAATATAATCTGCCGATCATGTTCTACGGCGCGCCGATGGCGCAGTTCGCGCCGATCGCCGAACGCCATCCGGGGCTGACGATGATCGCCGATCATTTCGGCACCACCGGCGAGGTGGCGAAATCCGGCAAGCTCGCCGAGGCGGTCGGCGAGACGGCGGCGCTCGCCAAATATCCCAATGTCTCGGTGAAGCTCTCGACCTCGCCGTTCTATTCGGCGGAAGGCTATCCGTTTGCCGATATGACGCCGCATATCCGCCGGCTGTTCGACGCGTTCGGCCCGCGCCGCTGCTATTGGGGCACCGACCTGACCAATTCCTTCGCCAAGGCGACCTACAAAGAGCGCATCACGCATTTCACCGAGACGCTCGAATTCCTCTCCGCCGAAGACAAGGAATGGCTCATGGGCCGCGGCATCCTGGCGCGGCTCGGCTGGGCGTGACCGATCAAAACGCTCTGCCCGGCTTGGCTCCCTGGATTTTGGTCTGAGCATGATCTTATCCGAAAACCGGTTTCCACTTTTCGGGATCATGCTCTAAAGCGGCACGATGCAAATCCGCGTCCACCACATCAAATGGGGAGCCCTCCTGATCACGGCGGTGTCCGCGATCGTCGGCCTCTATTTCCTTCTCGCTTACATCGTCCTGCCGATGTTCTGGCGGCACTACGAGCATCAAAAGGCCCTCGCCGGCCTGCCCATGATTACGCGCACGGCGAGCGGCATTCCGGGCGATCCGATCAATGTCGGATTGGTCGGGTCGCGCGGGGACGCACTGTGCGCCATGAACGCCGCCGGCTGGTATCCCGCCGACCCGATTACGCTGCGATCGAGCATCGAGATCGTCGGCAGCGTGTTGCTCGACCGCCCCTATCTCCAGGCGCCGGTCAGTCATCTCTATTACGACAATCGCCGCCAGGACCTCGCCTTCGAGAAGCCCGTCGGCAAGAGTGCAGACCGCCGCAACCATGTCCGCTTCTGGCGCGTTTTGGAACGCGGCCAGGAGGGCCGCGCGATCTGGCTGGGTGCTGCGACCTTCGACCGCGGCGTCGGCTTCAGTCACGACGACGCGCGCATCACGCATCACATCGCACCCGATATCGATGCCGAACGCGATCTCCTCACTACCGACCTCAAAGAGGCGCGTGTGGTGCAGACCATCTATGAGGTCACCGGCGTCGGCCCGACCGTCAACGGCCGCAACGGCGGAGGCGACCGCTACTACACCAACGGCGACATCAAGATTTCGGTTCTGACCGGGTGCAATCAACATGCGGCGACGGTTACGGTGCTCGACAATCCGCCACTCATCGCCATGAGGAATTTGGCCTGGGACGCTATCGCGAAGACCGTCATTTCCGCCACCATGCCGGCGGCGAGGAAATAGCCGCGCCGGAGATTTCTCCTTGCAGCGCTAGAATTCTGCGGCAATGAAATGCGTGACCTTGGGCGGGCCCGACATATTGAAACGCTGCGCCGCCTCCTCGACCAGGCGATCGGCATTGGTGACGCGTTCGTGCTGGCGCAGATGCTCCATCCAGGATTCGACGAGGAACGTCTCGACGATGCGGCCCTCATCCGCGGTGTCCTCGAACACGCCCCAGGCATAGGCGCCGTCGCGGCGCCGCTCATGCTCGACCTTGGCGATGGCTAAAAGGAACTCGGCGCGGTCTTGCGGGCGGATGCGGTATTCGACCGCGACCAAAACCGGGCCACGCTCATGCTCGATGTCCTGCGCGGTGATCGGCGCCGGCCAGTGCATGCTTGGCGACAAATCGATGGAGAGGCCGGTTTGCAGCTTCCAGCGCCAGGTCAGCGGAATGGTGGCCAAAAGTCCGGCCGCGGCTGCGAAATGCGCAAGCGGCAGGCCGGTATATTGCGCAACCTCGCCCCACACCGCGCTGCCGAGCGTGACGCAGCCGAAGAACGCGGTGGCGAAGACCGCGAGCCCGCGGCCGCGCACCCAGTCCGGCAACGCCACTTGCGCCGAGACATTGAGCGTCGCCAAGGCCGCGATCCAGGACGCGCCGGCGATGATGCTGGCGAACAGCGCGGCAATGGGTTCATGCGCCAGGCCGAACAGCACCATGGCGATTGCGGTCCCGGCCGTCGCCAGCGCCATCAGCACGTCCGGTCCCCATTTCGCCTTCAGCGCCGGCAATCCGAAGGCGCCGCCGACGGCGCCGATGCCGATGACGCCGAGCAGGATGCCGTAAAGCTCAGGTCCCCCGGCGATCTGGCTGCGGGCGACCAGCGGCAGCAGCGCCCAAAAGGCGCTCGAAAACAGAAAGAAGCCGGACGCTCGCGCCAAGGTCGCGCGCAGATGCGGATTGTGCCGCGAATAGCGCAGGCCCGCCCACATGGCATTAGCAAAATTCTCCGCCGGGAGCAGCGTGCCGGGCTTCTTCGCGGTGCGCCACCACAGGAGCGCGACGATCACGGCGACATTGCAAATGGCGTTGAGCCAAAACGGCGCGGCGATGCCGAGCGCGACAATGATGAGGCCGCCGAGCGCCGGGCCGAGCGCACGCGAAATATTCACGCCGACGCTGTTGGCGGCGATCGCGGCCGGCAGTTCGTCGCGCGGAACGAGCAGCGTCACCACCGTCTGCCAGGCCGGCGAGGTCAGCGCGCCGGCGACGTTGATGAGAAAGGTGAACAGCAAGAGATTGAACGGTGTCGCCAGATGCAGCGTGACCAGCACCGCATAGACCGCGGACACGATCGTCGCCACCGTCTCGAATACGATCAGGAATCTGCGCTTGTCGAAAATATCGGCGAGCGCGCCGGCCGGCAGCGCGAACAGGAACATCGGCAGCGTCGTCACGGCCTGCACCAGCGACACGATCAGCGGATTGGGATCGAGATCGGTCATCAGCCAACCCGACGCCGCGCTGTACATCCAGCCGCCGATATTGGCGACCAGCGTCGCCGTCCAGATCACTGCGAAGGCCGATTGGCGAAACGGCGCCCAAGGAGAGGACAATGGAGAAGACGAAGAAGCGATAGGCACCGCCGCCGCGTTCTCGGGAGCGGTGTCGCTCATCGCCTCACGCCGGCGGCTTGTGCGCGAGCCAGCGGCCGGCTTCGGCGGCGGCGAACAGGTCGGCGAGGGCTGCATTGACCGCGCCGGGCTCCTCGCTGGTGATGGTGTGTCCGGAGCGCGGCACGACCAGGAGCGCAGCCGTCGGCGCCGTGCGCTTAAGGAAGACACTGCCGTCGAGGCAGGTCTCGTCCTCGTCGCCGCAGATGACGAGAAGCGGCACCGAAAATTTCCTTAAGTCCGCTTCCAAGTCCCACAGCGTCGGACGCTTGCTTTGCAGCATCGCCATGGTCAGTGCATGGCCTTGCGCGGAATGTTCGGCGAGCATGTGCGCGAATTGCGCATAGCCGCGCGGGTCCTTGAATTTCTGCGCCTGCCGCGTTGGGCCGTCAGCGTAGATCGCCGCCGCTTCCGTCATGCCCTTCGCGGTGAACATCTTCGCCGTCTCGGCCGCTTGCGCGCGCATCATCGCGCGCGCCGCGGGATCGGGCAGCGAGCCCCAGCCGCAGCCGGCCGCCGTCACCGAGATGCAGCGCTCGGGATGGCGCATCCCGACATGGAGCGATGTGTAGGCGCCCATCGAGTGGCCGACCACATGGGCCTTGTCGATGCCGAGCACATCCATGACCGCGATCACGTCGCCGCGCGCGATGTCTTGGCCGTAGCTTGCCGGATCGCTCGGAATGTCGGACGGCGGATAGCCGCGCTGGCTATAGGTCACGCAGCGATGCGACCGCGCGAAGCGTCGCATCTGCGGTTCCCAGGTGCGGTAATCGCCGGCGAATTCGTGCACGAACATGACCGCCGTGCCGGCGCCGGCTTCTTCGTAATAGAGGCTCACGCCGTCCGCAGTTTTGATTTTGGGCATCTGGTGCGCCTCCCGGTCGCCATCGACGTCTATGCTACATAAATCGCGTGACGCCGCGCAAACGGTACCCAGGGCTTAAGACCTTCCTTTCCAGACGCAAAAAACCAATAGGCCGCCCGTGAGAGCGGCCTATCGGCATGCCAGTGCGTCGCCTAAGGAACTCTGAAACTGCCGCCGCTCAGACCATCCAGAACGGCTTGGTGGATTCGTTGGCCGCGTCGCAGCGCGTCAGTCCAAGATCGCGCAGTGTCGCGTCGCTCAAGCCCTGCAATTCGTGGCGCGCCCGCGCCCGGCGCCGCCACTGCACGAGGCGGTGCTTCATATATCCCCACCGCCAACCGAGGCTCGGTGTGCCACTCGTGAAGATCTGTGTCATGGCTCGCTCCGTACTACCCGGCCAACCCTCTGATGCTCAGCAATCTAGGCTCGGTTTGCGATGCGGGATGTGACCACCAGCACAGTTCGGCGCATTTCACACAAGGCGTTGTCAGGATTGGAAAAGTTTGCGCCTATTCGCACGCTGCTGCAGTGCCGGCAAACAGTTCCCTAAAGTTCGCACAAAATGATCGATTTCGGCGGCGGGTCAGGCCGCCTGCGGCCGGCCTTGCGGCGCGATCTCGCGCATATGCGTGACCCGCTCAGCCGGCAAGGCGGCCGCCGTCTTGTCGTAGCCGACGACGCGCAGAATGCCCAAGGCCGGGCACATCGCCACCGCGAGCCGCGTATACGGATTGAGAACCGGCTCGCGGACCCAATCGAAATTCGGCGCCGCCAGCGGCCCGTCCCAAGTGCTCAGCGTCTCGCGGCGCGCGCGGTTATAGTCCATGGCCTCTTGCGACGAATTGGTCAGGAAGCGGCGCATGCCGATGCGGCCTTCCCAACCGGGCCGGCACGGCACCCAATCATTGGCGGCGCTCGCCTCATCTTCGCGGGTGACAAAATCGGTTTCGGTGCGCTCGATGATGCAATGCTCGTTTGCCGCGAGGCCGACCAGCGAATAGATCACCGGACGCGCGACCGGCGCCGTCTCCAGCATGCGCCGCGCCGCCGCATAGTCGGCGCAGGTTTCGAAGGTCTGGCGCAAGAGCTGATCCGGCGGCATCAAATTGCTGGACTGCCAAATGGCCACGGCGTTGACGGCGAAATCATAGGGGCGAAGCCAACGCTGCGTGGTGCGCCGCCGCATCGGCGCCTGATTGACGCAAGCGGCAAAGCGCTGAGGCGCCATGGCGGTCAGCGCGCCGACATAGCCGGGCCAGGTGACGTTATAGAAATCGCCGCAAGCACCGCGCATATGCGCCACCTCGGCGTAACGGCCGAGACCGGCGAACGGCCAATCGAGCGTGCGCAGGAGCCAGGGCACGCCGTCCTCTTCGATTGCGCGCGCCGTGCAGCCCCATTGATAGGACGCGTTGAGCAGCCAAACGCCCGAGAAGTCGAGCAGGCCTGCGATCTGCGCGATCTCCGGGACATAAGGCGAGCGCGAGCGCGCGAGCCAGCGGTGCGACGCCCGATCGAGCATCGGGATCAGCGGCATCGCCGCGCGCGGAAAAATATCGAGACAGGCATCGCGCAAGGCACGCGCGCGCTGCGCGCTGTGCTGGACGTGCCGCGGCGCGCCGCCATCGCGCAGATCGATGACCGGAATATCCGTCAGTTCAGACATCGGCAGGTCCAAGCCTCTGCCGCGACACTACTTAAGCCCGAGGGCTTTTCAAAGGCGCCACAAATCAAGCCTAGAACTCGGCGTCTTCCTGAAGCGCGACGGCGAGCGCGCCTTGCCTGCGGCCGACCGGGCCGCCCCGCATCGGCGCCGCGTGGCGCTTCGCGGCGAGCTTAGTCTTGCCGTCTTCCGCGCTGGCGGCGTCGCCAGCCGCGGCGTCGAGCTGGAAGAAGGCGACCCGCTCGTCCATGTTTTTGGCTTGATGCTCGAGGGTCTTGGCGGTGGCAGCGTTCTCCTCGACCAAAGCCGAGTTCTGCTGCGTCACCTCGTCCATCTGGTTGAGCGCCTTGTTGACCTCCTCGAGGCCGGTGGACTGCTCGATGCTGGCGCCGGCAATGTCAGAGACCAAGTCGGCGACCTCCTTGATCGAACTCGACGATCTCGCCAAGCGCTGTGCCGGCTTTGTTGACCAATTCGACGCCGGAGCGAACCTGGCCATTGCTGTTGGTGATCAGGTCCTTGATGTCTTTGGCGGCTTGCGACGAGCGTTGCGCCAAGGTGCGCACTTCCGAGGCCACCACCGCGAAGCCGCGGCCGGCATCACCCGCGCGCGCCGCCTCGACCGCGGCGTTGAGCGCGAGCAGATTGGTCTGCCGCGCGATCTCGTCGATGACGCCGATGATGTCGGAGATCTTGCCCGACGACGCCTCGATCTGCGCCATGGCGGCGACCGCCTGGGAAACTACTTCGCCGCCGTGGTTGGCGACGTCGCGCGCTTTGGCGGTCGACTGGTTGGCCTGTTGCGCGTTCTCGGCGTTCTTCTTCACCGTTGCCGCAATCTCTTCCATCGAGGCCGAGGTCTCCTCCAGGCTCGCGGCCTGCTCCTCGGTGCGCTGCGACAGGTCGGTGGTGCTGCTCGAAATCTCGGCCGAAGCGTCGGAGACTTCGCGCGCCGACTGCTTGATCTGGCCGACGATCTGGCCGATGCGTTCGGCCGCGGTATTGGCGTTGTTCTTAAGCTCGGCGAAATCGCCCTGATATTCGGCGGTGATGCGCTGGCTGAGATTACCCTCGGCGAGCGCGCCGAGCATGGTGATGAGGTCGTTGAGCGCTTTGGCGACATTGCCGCACAGCGAGTTGATCGCGGTGCCGACATTGAGCACCAGGCCGTCCTTGCCGTCGAGCTCGACGCGCTTGGAGAAGTCGCCGGCGACCGCGGCCTGGACGATGCCGCCGACCGTCGCCTGGAACTCGTCGGCCATCCTGGCGAGCGCGGCCTGACGCTCGGCTTCGGCCTGCCGGTCCTGCTCGGTCTTCGCGGCGACCTCCCGTTCCGCCTTTTCCGCGGCCGTCACCTTGAATGCTTCGACCGCCTTGGCGATGTTGCCCACCTCGTCCTTGCGCTTGAGGCCCGGCAGCAGCACCGAGAAGTTACCCTCGGCGAGTTCCCGCATGGCCTTGGTCAGCGCCGTGATCGGATTGGACACCGAGCGCGCGATAAGGAACGCAATCAAGCCGCCGATCAGCAGCACGAGCGCGCCGATGATTTTCTGGTTGAGCACAGTACTGATGATCAACGCCTCGACGGACGTTCGCGTGCCACCGAAATCGTGCAGCAACTGGCTCCTGACCGTTTCGATCGTCGTCTGCATCTGGCTGATCTGCGGCGCGATCTTCTCGACGTAGAGGTCCCTGCCCTGCCTCAAATGATTGACATAGATGGGCGTGGTTTCGGCGAAGCTCGCCAGCGCAGCCTTGAGCGGCTGGGCCTGCGCCTGGATATCCGGCGGACCGACCTTCTCCAGCTCCGCCAGTGTGGCGGAAGCATTGGCGGCGGCATCCGCAAAGTTTTTCAGGCTGGGCGCGTCGAGCGCAGCCTGAGTTCGAAAGCTGCAAATACGCAGATACAACAATTGCGAGTCGAGTTTCGCGGCCAGGCCGGCGACCGTTTGATCGGACGTTGCCCTGGCTTTATCGACCAGCGCGCCGGTGGTTGCAGTGAGACTTTCGCCAACCGTCGATAATCTGGATTTTTCCTCCTTCATCTGCTTCACGGTGGCGACCAGCAATTGCATCGACTGCTGCGAGCTGGCGAGACCCGCCTCGACCTCCTGGTACATTTTTTTCCGCTCTTCGGACGGCGTCGCCTGTTCCGCGGCCTGCAGGGTCGAAAGCGCCAGCGCCGCGACTTCGGCATTTTGCTTCAGCGACGGATCGTCATGATCGTGGCTGTAGCTAAGGACAGTCCGGCGCAATTTTTCCAGATAATCCTCGATCTGCAGCGTCCGCGTCGTATTTTCGGAAATTCCATTCATTCGGGTGACGGAAAAGTCAATGGCGCCGAATTCCTGCACGCCATAAATGACAAGGCCGAGCGTCATGACGACGAGGATGCCGAAACCACCGTAGAGCCGAAGTTTGATGGTCATTGCTTCTCTCCTCGAAGATTAAGTGCCGCAAAGCTTTTCGTTCGATCGCCCGCCAGCGCTGAAGACCTAGTCTCTCTTTATTCCGGAAGACTGCTCAGAACTCGGCGTCTTCCTGAAGCGCGACAGCGAGCGCACCCCGTACCCGGCCGACCGGGCCGCCACGTGCCGCCGCAGCCGGGCGCTTCGCGGCCGGCGTGGCTTGCGAGCGCGGCACGGGCTTCGCATCCGCGGCACTGGCTGGGCCAGCGTCGAGCTGGAAGAAGGCGACCCGCTCGTCCATGTTTTTGGCTTGATGCTCGAGGGTCTTGGCGGTGGCGGCGTTCTCCTCGACCAAAGCCGAGTTCTGCTGCGTCACCTCGTCCATCTGGTTGAGCGCCTTGTTGACCTCCTCGAGGCCGGTGGACTGCTCGATGCTGGCGCCGGCAATGTCGGAGACCAAGTCGGCGACCTCCTTGATCGACTCGACGATCTCGCCAAGCGCTGTGCCGGCTTTATTGACCAATTCGACCCCGGAGCGGACCTGGCCGTTGCTGTTGGTGATCAGGTCCTTGATGTCTTTGGCGGCTTGCGACGAGCGTTGCGCCAGCGTGCGCACTTCCGAAGCCACGACGGCGAAGCCGCGCCCGGCTTCACCCGCCCGCGCCGCTTCGACGGCGGCATTGAGTGCGAGCAGATTGGTCTGCCGCGCGATCTCGTCGATGACGCCGATGATGTCGGAGATCTTGCCCGACGACGCTTCGATCTCCGCCATGGCCGAAACCGCCTTGGCGACGACTTCGCCGCCGCGATCGGCCACATCCCGTGCCTTGGCGGTGGATTGGTTGGCAGCTTGCGCGTTCTCGGCGTTCTTCTTCACCGTTGCCGCGATCTCTTCCATCGAGGCCGAGGTCTCCTCCAGGCTCGCGGCCTGTTCCTCGGTGCGCTGCGACAGGTCGGTGGTGCTGCTCGAAATCTCGGCCGAAGCGTCGGAGACTTCGCGCGCCGACTGCTTGATCTGGCCGACGATCTGGCCGATGCGTTCGGCCGCGGTATTGGCGTTGTTCTTAAGCTCGGCGAAATCGCCCTGATATTCGGCGGTGATGCGCTGGCTGAGATTACCCTCGGCGAGCGCGCCGAGCATGGTGATGAGGTCGTTGAGCGCTTTGGCGACATTGCCGCACAGCGAGTTGATCGCGGTGCCGACATTGAGCACCAGGCCGTCCTTGCCGTCGAGCTCCACACGCTTGGAGAAGTCGCCGGCGACCGCGGCCGCGACGATGCCGCCGACCGTCGCCTGGAACTCGTCGGCCATCCTGGCGAGCGCGGCCTGACGCTCGGCTTCGGCCTGCCGGTCCTGCTCGGTCTTTGCGGCAGCCTCCCGTTCCGCCTTTTCCGCGGCCTTCACCTTGAACGCCTCGACCGCCTTGGCGATGTCGCCGACCTCGTCCTTGCGCTTGAGACCCGGCAGCACCACCCCGAAATTGCCCTCGGCCAGTTCGCGCATGCCCCTGGTCAGCGCCGTGATCGGATTGGAGATCGAGCGGGCGACGAAGAAGGCCAGCAACCCGCCAAACAGCAACGTCAGGGCGCCGATGATCTTCTGATTGAACAAGGTGCTGACGATCGAGCTTTCGACGTAGTTTTTGGTGGTTTCGAAATTGACCTGCAGTTCCTCCCTCGCCCCCGCCAGCGCCTGCTGCAGCTGGGTGACTTGCGGGGTGATCTTATCGGCGAATAGATCGTGGATTTGATGGACTTCGCCGATCATGCCTTGTGCCGTCGTTTGGAAATCCGCGATTGCCGACGAGAGCGGCGCGATTTGCGCGCGCACGTCGTCCGAGCCTTTCGCTTGCAACGCGGCGACCGTGGCCATCGCCTTGGCAACGGTATCGTTGAGAAGCGGCATCATGTTGGTATTTTGCACGAGCTGGCCGCGCAGATTGGCGACGCGTATCTGCTGCAACTGCGAGTCGAGTTTGAGGACCAGGAGCGCAATGGCCGGATCGGAATCGGGCGCGGCATTATCGACGAACTTCTTGATCATCTCGTCCGCGCGCGCGCTCAAATTCGTCGCAGTCTTCACCAATTTACCGTTATCCGCTATCGATTGCGCAACGGCATCGAACAGGGTCTGCGTTACCTGCTGCAGGCTGGCGAGACCGGCCTGCATGTCGCGATATATTTTTTTTCGTTCTTCGCGCGGCGCCGACTTTTCCGCGCCCTGGAGTGCGGCTAGGACCTTCCCAGCGACCTCGCCGTTCTCCCGCCGCGACGCCTCGTCACGGTCGTACACATAGCGCAGCGTGGTGCGGCGCAAGACTTCCAGATATTCCTCGGCCTGCAGCGTCCGCGCGTTATTTGTGGCGATCGAGTTCATGCGGGTGACGACGGCCCCAACATCGCCGAAGACCAGCACGCAATACAAGACAAGGCCGAGCGTGACGACAACGAGGGCGCCGAAACCGCCATAGAGCCGATACTTAATGGACATGATGTGCTTCCTTGAAACGGCGGTGCGCGCTTCCTTTGCCGCCGATGGCTTGCTGGTTTTGGGCAATCTGGTTTTTGGCATGCCGGTTTTGGGCATGCTGGTTTTTGCCTGAGTTGTTGCGGCAGATCCGCTCGCCGATGAGTTTGTCGAGATCGATCTGCCGGGCGCCGCATGGCGCGGCGCCGACCGGAAGACTGATGAATGCGGTGCAGGCCGTACCGGCTCGCGGATGGTTGCCGGCGCCTAATCCGGGCGCGGCCGACGGCGCCGGTTCAGTATCGATGGCGGCACGCATTCCAGGTGACTTCTATCGTAACGCCGCGGGCATCGATCCCGCAGCGTAGCTGGCGACTTACCAATACGGCTTGGATAGAATTACAGCGCAGAAGTTAACGTTTGGTACGGCAATTCGGACAGCATGCGGCCGCGCGGCGCCGTTTGGCCGCGACCGACGCCATGTCGGACTTCGTCGAGCCGTTGCCGCCGGCCGCCTAGAACTCGGCGTCTTCCTGAAGCGCGACAGCGAGCGCACCCCGTACCCGGCCGACCGGGCCGCCACGTGCCGCCGCAGCCGGGCGCTTCGCGGCCGGCGTGGCTTGCGAGCGCGGCGCGGGCTTCGCATCCGCGGCACTGGCTGGGCCAGCGTCGAGCTGGAAGAAGGCGACCCGCTCGTCCATGTTTTTGGCTTGATGCTCGAGGGTCTTGGCGGTGGCGGCGTTCTCCTCGACCAAAGCCGAGTTCTGCTGCGTCACCTCGTCCATCTGGTTGAGCGCCTTGTTGACCTCCTCGAGGCCGGTGGACTGCTCGATGCTGGCGCCGGCAATGTCGGAGACCAAGTCGGCGACCTCCTTGATCGACTCGACGATCTCGCCAAGCGCTGTGCCGGCTTTATTGACCAATTCGACCCCGGAGCGGACCTGGCCGTTGCTGTTGGTGATCAGGTCCTTGATGTCTTTGGCGGCTTGCGACGAGCGTTGCGCCAGCGTGCGCACTTCCGAAGCCACGACGGCGAAGCCGCGGCCGGCTTCACCCGCGCGCGCCGCTTCGACCGCGGCATTGAGTGCGAGCAGATTGGTCTGCCGCGCGATCTCGTCGATGACGCCGATGATGTCGGAGATCTTGCCCGACGACGCTTCGATCTCCGCCATGGCCGAAACCGCCTTGGCGACGACTTCGCCGCCGCGATCGGCCACATCCCGTGCCTTGGCGGTGGATTGGTTGGCAGCTTGCGCGTTCTCGGCGTTCTTCTTCACCGTTGCCGCGATCTCTTCCATCGAGGCCGAGGTCTCTTCCAGGCTCGCGGCCTGTTCCTCGGTGCGCTGCGACAGGTCGGTGGTGCTGCTCGAAATCTCGGCCGACGCGGAGGAGACTTCACGCGCCGACTGCTTGATCTGGCCGACGATCTGGCCGATGCGTTCGGCCGCGGTATTGGCGTTGTTCTTGAGCTCGGCGAAATCGCCCTGATATTCGGCGGTGATGCGCTGGCTGAGATTACCCTCGGCGAGCGCGCCGAGCATGGTGATGAGGTCGTTGAGCGCTTTGGCGACATTGCCGCACAGCGAGTTGATCGCGGTGCCGACATTGAGCACCAGGCCGTCCTTGCCGTCGAGCTCGACGCGCTTGGAGAAGTCGCCGGCGACCGCGGCCGCGACGATGCCGCCGACCGTCGCCTGGAATTCGTCGGCCATCCTGGCGAGCGCGGCCTGACGCTCGGCTTCGGCCTGCCTGTCCTGCTCGGCCTTGGCCGCGGCTTCGCGCTGGGCGTTTTCGGCGGCTTTCACCTTGAACGCCTCGACTGCCTTGGCGATGTTGCCGACCTCGTCCTTGCGTTTGAGGCCCGGCAGCACCACGCCGAAATTGCCCTCGGCAAGTTCGTGCATGCCCTTGGTCAGCGCCGTGATCGGATTGGACACCGAGCGCGCTGTGAAGAAGGCGATCATGCCGCCGACCAGCAGCACCAGTCCGCCCACGATCTTCTGATAGAGAATGGTGGTGTCGATCGAGGACGCGACTTCGACTCGCGTGTCATTGAAATTCTGCTGCACTTGGTCGTGCAAGGTCTGCATCTTCCCCTGCATCTTCTGGATCTGCGGCGCGATCTGGTTGGCGTAAAGATCGTGGGCTTGATGCTGGATGGCGACGACGCCCTCCACGGTCTTGCGGAAGTCCGCCACCGCGGATTTGAGCGGATCGGCGAGTAGGAGCACATCGTCCGGGGCGGCGGCATCGATCATAGCGATGCTCGCCGTGATCTTGGCAACCGCGTCGGCGAGCGCCGGCATGCTGTCGACATTGGTCAGGAGCTGGGCCCGCATACTGACGACGCGCATCATCATCAATTGCGAGTCGAGCTTCAAGGCGAGCTTCACCAGGGATTCATCGGATCCGGCTTGGACCTTATCGATCAATGCGGCGGTCGCTGCGGCGAGAGCTCCGCCGGCCTTGGATAATTTGGCTTGGACGCCGTCAATCTGGGCGACGCCGTCGAACAGCTTTTGCGAGGTCGCAAGCGCCCCGGTAAGGTCACCTTGGACGTCGCGGTACACCTGTTTCCGCGTTTCAGCCAACGTCGACTGCAACGCCTCATCAATAGTCGACGCGAGAAGCTTGGCGACTTCGCCGTTTTCTTTTCGCGATGACTCATCGTGATCGTAGGCGTAACGCAGGACGGTGCGGCGCAATTTCTCCAAGTAATCTTCAACCATGACCGCCCGCGTCATGTTAGCCGACGTCCCGTTGATCCGGGCGATCAAAACTGCGGCGGCGCTGAATTCCCGCACGCTATAAAAGACCAGCCCCATCGTCATGACGACGAGAATGCCGAAGCCGCCATAGAGCCGGTATTTGATGGACATGGTGCAATTCCCTGATACCGCATGGCGCGCGGGTGTCGCCGTCGACCGCCACGCGCCGGATTTGGTCAGCTCACCGCGACGGCTTCGCTTTCGCTCCGCTCGGCGAGGAGATTGTTGAGATTGATCAGCGCGATCATGGTGTTCTCGACCGTGACCAATCCGGACAGGAAATTGGCCTTCGAGGCGCGCGACACTTGCGGCACCGGCTGGATGCGCGAACCTTCGACGGAGACGATGTCGAGCACGCGGTCGGCGAGAAGGCCGACGGTCTTGTTGCCGACCTGAACGACGATGACGATGTGCATCGCAGTCGCGTCGGTCAGGCCCTGCCCGAAGCGGCAGCGCAGATCGATGATCGGAACCATGACGCCGCGCAGATTAAGCACGCCGCGCATATAATCCGGCTGATTGGGGAGCTGCGTGACGCCGGACCATTCCTTGATCTCGCGCACGGCCATGATGTCGACGCCGTATTGCTCGTCGCCAATGGCAAAACTGATGAATTCGGTGGAGGCTGCGCTGGCGTGATGGCCAGCTCCGAGCTCCGGCGCGATGGAGGGAGCGGCCGCAGTATCGACGGTTGAACTCATAGGCTACTTCTGTCTGTCGTTACGCTTTATCCGGCGGCGTATCCGGCGACGGAAAAATACTATTCGACCAGAAATACACCGCAGAAGTTAACGATTGGTGCGGCAACAGGGCCGGCAAGCGGCCGCTTGGCGTGGATCACGCGGTCGCACCGCGCCGGTTTGGCCGCGCCGGCCGACTAAAACTCGGCCTCTTCCTTGATCGCCGTGGCGAGCGCAGTTTGCATGCGGCCGACCGGACCGCCGCGTGCCGCAGCAACCGGGCGCTTCGGCATCGGAGCGACCTGCGATTTGGCCTTTGGCTCTTCCGCCTTGGCCGCCGGGGCGCCCTCGAGGCGGAAGAACGCCACGCGCTCGTCCATCGTCTTCGCCTGATGTTCGAGCGTCTTGGCGGTGGCGGCGTTTTCCTCGACCAGCGCCGAGTTCTGCTGCGTCACCTCGTCCATCTGGGTCAGCGCCTTGTTGACCTGCTCGACGCCGCTCGCCTGCTCGATGCTGGCGCCGGCGATGTCGGAAACGACCCCCGCCACCGCTTTGATCGACTCGACGATCTCTTCCAGCGCCGCGCCGGCCTGATTGACGAGCGCGACGCCCTCCTTGACCTGGCCGTTGCTGTTGGTGATCAGGTCCTTGATGTCTTTGGCGGCCTGCGAGGAGCGCTGCGCCAAGGTGCGTACTTCCGACGCCACCACCGCGAAGCCTCGGCCGGCGTCGCCGGCGCGCGCCGCTTCGACTGCGGCATTGAGCGCCAAAAGATTGGTCTGCCGCGCGATCTCGTCGATCACGCCGATAATGTCGGAAATCTTCCCGGCCGAGGTTTCGATCTGGGCCATGGCACTGACCGCCTTGGCGACCACCTGGCCGCTGCGATTAGCGACGTCGCGCGCCTTGGCCGCGCCTTCGTTGGCCTGCTGGGCGTTCTCGGCGTTCTTCTTCACCGTCGACGCGATCTCCTCCATCGAGGCCGAGGTCTCTTCCAGGCTCGCGGCCTGCTCCTCGGTGCGCTGCGACAGGTCGGTGGTGCTGGTCGAGATTTCGACCGAGGCGTTGGTCACCTCTTGCGCCGCCTGCTTGATCTCCGCGATGGTCTCACCGATGCGCTCGGCGGCGGTATTGGCGTTGTTCTTGAGCTCGGCGAAGTCGCCCTGATATTCGGCGGTGATGCGCTGGGTGAGATTGCCCACGGCCAGCGCGCTGAGCATTTCGATCAGGTCGCTCAGCGCTTTTGCGACATTGTCGCACAGCGAATTGATCGCGGTGCCGACATTAAGCACCAGCCCGGTCTTGTCCTGCAGATCGACGCGCCGCGAGAAATCGCCGGCGACCGCGGCCGAAACGATGCCGCCTACCGCCGACTGGAACTCGTCGGCCATTTTTTTGGCGGCGGCGTCGCGTTCGACGATGGCCTGGCGCTCCTGCTCGGCCTTGTGCGCGGCTTCCAATTTGGCCTTCTCGGCGATCAACGCCTTGATATCATTGACGGCGTTTGCGGTATCGCCGATTTCATCCTTACGCCCGGTGCCGCTGATCTCGACGACCTCGTCCTTCGCCATGCGTTGAAGTTGCCCGGTCAGCTTGCCGAGCGGCCTGGCGATTGTGAAGATTCCGAGCAGCGCGGAGCCGATCAGGAGCACTACGGTGACGAGGCTGATGCCCATGCCGAGGCGTTGCGCGAACTCCATCTCGCGGGCGAGATCGGCTTTAGCCTCCTCCGCGCGCTGCTTGGTAAACTCCACCGTCTGACCGAGAAATTGTTCTATTTCACTCGACATCGGCAGCATGCGTTCGGCGACGATGCGGTCAGTCTCCGCCCTAAGCGAAGCAATACGGCCGGCTGCATCCTGCGCCGCGGCGCCGTTCTCCGATTGCTTGGATTCAAGCGCGATAATTTCGCCGCGTCGCTTGATGAGTTCGCTGCCGCCGGCCTGGTACTCGGCGGCGTCGCTCTTGAGCTTCTTCAGCCGCGCGGTGTTTTCCGCGCTGACTGCCAAATTCAGCGCTTGGTCAAGGAATTGATTGAGAGATGCGACACGCGCAGCAATATATTTTTCCGCCTTTTCCAAATCCGCGGCGGAATTGGCGAGCCTCACGTCGCGCAAACCTGTCTGCATGCCGCGGAACGATGCCTTCGCCTCGGTCACCGCGAGCGCGACACTGCTTTGACGCTCTGCCACCTTGTTGCCGCTGCCGACCTCCGCATTGCCGTACATTTGAATGGCGACAAGGCCGACCACGAGCAGAATGGCGACGCCCGACATAACGCCAAGCTTGGTTCCGATGCGGATATTGGAGAGCCGAAGCATGGGCTAAATCCTTGAGATCGCCTGGAAGGTGGAGCCGGATGGCGAAGCTTTTGCTGTGGTCTGCGCAATGGTGGAGGTTTCCGGTTTAAGCATCGCAAGGTCAGCCTCGCCGGCCGAATTCAGAGAGAAGTTTGGGAAGATCGATGAGCGCGATCATGGTCTCGTCGACGGTCACGAGACCGGAGAGAAAATTGGCCTGTGAACTTCGCGACACCTGCGGCACCGGCTGGATGCGGGACGCTTCGACGGAGACGATGTCGAGCACGCGGTCGGCGAGCAGACCGACGGTCTTGTTGCCGACCTGAACGACAATGACGACATGCACCGGCGTCGCGTCGCTCAGGCCTTGCCCGAAGCGGCAGCGCAAGTCGATGATCGGGACCATGACGCCGCGCAGATTGAGCACGCCGCGCATATAGTCCGGCTGATTGGGCAGTTGCGTGACGCCAGACCACTCCTTGATCTCGCGCACCGCCATGATGTCGACGCCATATTGCTCGTCGCCGATGGCGAAGCTGATGAACTCGGTCGATGCCGCGGCGCTCGTGTGATCGCCGATATTCGACTGAGGCGCGGCGGATGGGACGAGTTGGGTCGATGACTCGGCGGTGAGACTCATACCGGACGCTTCCGTGTGTTGTTACGCTGCGCACTGCAATCCGGCAGCGTGTCCAGCAACACACGGTCGGCACGCGATCGACGCACGGTCGACGCAGGGTCGACACACGGTCCAGGAAAAGTCGTCACGTTAAGAGATATGTCCGCCTCAGGTGCGATCCGGTAAATTTTTCTATAGGAAAGACTACTTATAGACTAAAAGTAGATTTAATATCGATGTGCCACTATAGCGTTCAACGTTGATTGAATTGATTCGATAAAATTGTTACCGGGCCGGGTTCGACACCGATACGCATCGGATTGGAAAGCAATGGAAAGGGCTGGGGTCATGGAGTTGAGATCGACACGCCGGATCGTCACCGGGCACGACGCCAAGGGCAAAGCGGTCGTTTTGTTCGACGCACCTATCAAGGCCAAGCAACGCAGCGTCGGCGGCAACGGCATGACCTTGCTGTGGACGACGCACGAGTTTCCCGTCGACGCGTCCGGCTCGGCCGATCGCGGCGAGAGCCACGCCGGCGTGCCGCCGGCGCCAAACGGCACGGTGTTTCGCATCGTCGATTTCGCGCCGGCAGGGCCGCACGCGGCGCCGGTCGATCATCACCAGGTTCTGATCTCGATGGGCATCGATCCGGCGACCCAAGGCTATGGCCGGCACGCCAATACGCACCGGACCAGAACCGTCGACTATGCCATTGTCCTTGACGGCGAGATCGACATGCTGCTCGACGACCGCGAAATCCACGTCAAGGCGGGCGATATGCTGGTGCAGCAGGCGACCAACCACGCCTGGGTCAATAACGGCACGGCACCGTGCCGCATCGCCTTTATCCTGATCGACAGCACAACGCCGCCGGCCTGGAAGCAGGACTGGAAGCCGTAACCGCGCGAATCCAGGCCGGTGGCGCCACACCGCCGGCCTGATCGGCCACCTGAAAAATAAAAATTATTCCGCCGCTTCCTGGTGCCGATGAAATAACGGCATGACGCGGGCGCGCTCGCCGGCGAGCGCCACCACGACATGGTTTTCCGGCACGCTCACCCAGTTCTTGTGATCGTCGAGCGGCTCGGAGACGATGACGATGCCGCGCTCGGTTTCACGATAGTAAAGCGTATTGGCGTGATCGTTCACCGCATAGCGGAAGGCGTAAAGGTCCTTGCCGTTCGACAGCGCCGACGTGAAACGAAGGCGGTCGGCGGGCTTGGTTTCATTCACCAGATCGCTGAGCGTGAGCAAAACCTTCTCGGCGGCCGCAACCGGATGCTCGATGCCGGCGCCCAAAATGGCGAGAAAGATCGCTTCCGAGTCGGTCGTGCCGATGCGCGCCGGGTAAAGCTGATCGAGGATCAAAGCTTCGACGCTGCGGCGCAAGCGGCTCCAATTGCCGACAAAGCCGTTGTGCATGAACATCCAATTGCCGCAGGCGAAGGGATGGCAATTCGGCCGGGTGATCGGCGTACCGGTCGCGGCGCGGACATGGGCGAAGAACAGATGCGATTGCAGGTGCCGGCACAGGTAGCGCAGATTTTCGTCCGACCAGGCCGGGCGGACTTCGCGGTAGAGGCCAGGCTCCGGATGCTGGCCGTACCAGCCCAGGCCAAAGCCGTCGCCATTGGTGCTCGACATCGACTCGAGCGCGTGGATGCTTTGCGATATCAGGGAGTGCTCGGGCTCGGTCACATAGTGTTCGAGCGCCGTGGTTTCTCCACGATATGCGATCCAGCGGCACATAAACGGCTTAAGGTGCCTTTCCGGGCGGCCTCGCCCCTCGTTTGACGGATCACGCCACCAAAGTGGCGTCCCGGACCCAACGACTCACCTTATGTAAGGCAATATCGGCACCTTCGTGTTCACTTTCGGTAAAGATTCGTAACTGTGCGTCGGCCGAGGTTCCTTCGGGGACAATGGACCGGCAGTGCTCCAGCTGCTCGGTGCAATTGAGCGCCTCGCCATCGGCCTCGATCATAGCGAGGACCCGGCTCAGCGTCTCGGCCACGGCCACACCGCCCGACCGCGTCACGAAGGTGCCCTGAACGCCGTAGCGCTGCGCCCGCCATTTGTTCTCGACCGCGATTGCCCGATCCACGCTGTCGATCCCCGCGTTGTGCTCGGGATGACCATACAAATAGCGTGCCAGCGTGCGGTAGAGCGCCGCAATGGCGATGGCGTCGTCGATGCGGGTGCAGCTATCAGGAGCCCGCAATTCCAAAGTCGGATATTTCAGCGACGGCCGGACCGACCACCACAGATGACTGGCGTCCTGCATGGCGCCAGAGCGCACCATCGCATCGACATAGGACTCATAGTCTTCGTTGCTGCGGAACAATTCCGGCAGGCCGGTGCGCGGCAGTTCGTCATAGGCGGCGAGCCGATAACCCTTGAGCCCGGTGACGTGGCCCTGCCAGAATGGCGATGAAGTCGAAAGCGCGATGAACAGCGGCACATACGGCAAGAGCCGCATCATCACGTCGATACGGCGCGCCGGATCGGGAAACTCGACGTGGACATGCATGCCGCACAGCATGTTGCGCTGGCCGATCATCTGCAGCACGTCCATGACGTGCGAATAACGATCCTTCGGGCTCTGCACCGACTGCCGCCAGTGCGCCAGCGGATGCGTGCCGCAAGCGAGCACGACGAGCCCATGCTCCGCGGCCGCGGCGGCGGCGTTCTGACGAAGCCGCAACAGCTCGCGCCGGGCGTCGCCAGCGTTGCAATGCGGCTCGGTCGCGACTTCGATCTGTGCCTGCAGGAACTCGCGCTCGATGCGGCCTGAAGTGCCGAAATCGGCGGTCTCGAACAATTCGTCCGGTGTCTCGCCCGGCACTTCAAAGGTCTTGGCGTCGGACAGGAAATATTCCTCCTCGATGCCGAACTTGAATTGATCGGTTATGACGAAGCTCTGGGCATGATGTCCCGCGGGAACGAGAGCGCGCATGCGAAGCCGGCGCGCTTGCGGATCAAATCGGAATTCCATGGTCGCAACTCCGCTCTTTGAATCTCAGGCTATCAATTATCTTCTTGACCACGCGCTACGCCGTTCTCGAATGTCGCTTTGGGAATGTCCTTTCGATGCCGAGGTTCAGATACCCTGGGTCTGCAGCCAGCATTCCAACAGCGCGACCTGCCAAAGCTTCGAATGGCCCTTCGGCGTCAGCTCGCCTTCTGGATTGGACAACAGCCGGTCGATATAGGCGCGGTTGAACAGTCCACGCTGCCGCGCGCGGGGCGCTTCGAGTACATCACGAACGAAATCGAGGACCGCGCCACGGATATATTTGAGCGCCGGTACCGGGAAATAGACCTTCGGCCGGTCGATCACTGCGTCGGGCACGAGACCGCGCGCGGCTTCCTTGAGAATGTATTTGCCGCCGTCGCCTACCTTGAGCTCGGCCGGAATGCGCGCCGCGAGCTCGACGACCTCGTGATCGAGGAACGGCACCCGGGTCTCCAAGCCGAACGCCATCGCCATGTTGTCGACGCGCTTGACTGGATCGTCGACCAGCATGATTTCGGTATCGAGCTGCAGCGTCTTGTCGATCGAGCTTGAACTTGCGCAGGTGCGGAAGAACTCATCGACGAATTCGCGGCTGTAATCGCCGTTCATCAAGGCGGGCGCCAGCGCCTCGCGCATCTCGGCGTGGTCGCGGTCGAAATAGACGCGCGCGTAATCTTCGGCCGCGTCGTTCGAGCGCATCAGCGCCTGGTACCAATGATAGCCGCCGAAAATCTCGTCGGCGCCCTGCCCGCTCTGCGCCACCTTCACGTATTTGGCGACTTCCTGCGACAGCATGTAGAAGCCGACGGCGTCGTGACTCATCATCGGCTCCGACATCGCCGCGACCATGCCCGGCAGCGCATCGATGGCGCGCGCGGAATCGACCTTGATGCGATGATGATCGGTGCCGAAACGCTGCGCGATCAGATCGGAATAGCGGAACTCGTCGCCGTCGACGTCGCCAACCTTCTCGAAGCCGACGGAGAATGTTTTCAGATCGCTCTGCCCAAGCTCGGCAAGCATGGCGACCAAGATCGAACTGTCGAGCCCGCCCGAGAGCAGCACGCCGACCGGCACGTCGGCGACGCGGCGGCGCTCGACCGCTTTGCCGAGCGTGAGACGGATCGCCTCGCACCAATCGGCCGCTTTGAAGTTGCGATCCTCGATGCGCGGCCCGACCGCGATGCTCCAGTACACGTCCTCGCGGCGGCGGCCGTCGGGCTCGATGATGCAGAGCGTGGCCGGCGCGAGCTTGCGCACACCCTGAAGGATGGTCCGCGGTGCCGGCACCACCGCGTGCCAGCTCATGTAATGATGCAGCGCCGCGGCATCGATGCTGGTGTCGACGCCGCCCGCGGCCAGCAATGCCGGCAGCGTCGAAGCAAAGCGCAGCCGCCCCGGCAGCTCGGCGTAATAGAGCGGCTTGATGCCGAGCCGATCGCGCGCCAGCACGACGCGTCCCGAATCACGCTCCCAGAGCGCGAAGGCGAACATGCCGTAGAAGCGTTCGACGCAGCGCGGGCCCCATTCCGCATAGGCTTTGAGAATGACTTCGGTGTCGCCTTGCGAAAAGAACCGATAGCCTTTCGCCGCAAGCGTGTTGCGCAACTCGCGATAATTATAGATGCAGCCGTTGAAGACGATGGCGAGGCCGAGCACCGGATCGATCATCGGCTGCTGCGATGCAGCAGCGAGATCGATGATGCTCAAACGCCGATGACCCAATGCAACGCCGTCTTGCGAAAATGTGCCGCCCGCGTCAGGTCCGCGCGCCCACATTTTCTCATTCATCGCCGCGAGCGAATCGCCCGCAACGGCGCCGTTAAACGTCACCTCACCGCAAATGCCGCACATTTCATCACATCCGGAACTAAAGGCCCCACGCCCGGCTCGCATTAACGTTTGGCGACGGGGCAAGTTCCTGCGAAGTTCCGAATCTGATTTGCGCATGCGCGATGCTTGCCGCACTGCACCGAGCAGCGATGTAAAACATTTATGTCAACAAACGGCGAACCGCCGATGTCCATCCCGCCAGTTTGCGCGCGCGTGTCGCGCTGTCCATTTGCGGAGAAAATCGTCGCTCTAATTTCCAATGCTCCAGGAAACGATCCGGCTCGGGAAAAAATCCGGCGTGGAGTCCCGCGAGATAGGCGGCGCCGAGCGCGGTGGTTTCCTTGATCTGCGGGCGGTCGACGTGGCTGCCGATGAGGTCGGCGAGACGTTGCATCGTCCAATCGGAATTCGCCATGCCGCCGTCGACGCGCAATGTTTTCAGCGCGCTGTCGGCTGTGCGCCAATCGGCTTGCATGGCGGCGATCAGATCGGCGGTCTGAAAGCAAACACTTTCCAATGCGGCTTGCGCCAGTTCGCATGGTCCAGTCGCGCGCGTGAGGCCGAACAGCGCGCCGCGCACGTCCGGCCGCCAATAGGGCGCGCCGAGCCCGACAAAAGCCGGCACAAGGATGACCTCCTGTGTCGGATCGGCGGCCTGCGCCAGCGGCCCCGTCGCTTCGGCGCTTTGCACGATGCGCAAATTATCGCGCAGCCATTGCACCGCGGCTCCGGCAACGAAAATCGAGCCCTCAAGCGCATAGCTGCGCACGCCGCCGAACTGATAGGCGATCGTCGTCAAGAGCTTGTTGGCCGACTTAACCGGCGTCGCCCCGGTATTGAGCAGCGCGAAGCAGCCGGTGCCGTAGGTCGCCTTCAGCATGCCCGGGGTGAAACAGGCTTGCCCGATCATCGCTGACTGCTGATCGCCGGCAATGCCGGAGATCGGGATCGCCGCGCCGAATAATTCCGGAGTCGGTCATGCCGAAGGCCGCGGATGAATCCATAACGTCCGGCAGCACCGATCGCGGCACGCCGAAGAGTTTCAAGAGATCGTCGTCCCAGCACCCCTTATGAATATCGAACAGCAGCGTGCGCGAGGCATTCGTGGCGTCGGTGGCGTGAACTTTGCCGCCGGTGAGCCGCCAGAGCAGAAAAGTATCGACGGTGCCGAAGGCGAGCTCGCCGCGGGCGGCTTTGTCGGCCGCGCCCGGAACGTTGGCCAACAGCCACGCGAGTTTTGTGCCGGAGAAATAGGGATCGAGCAGAAGCCCGGTCTTCGCCGCGACGCGCGGTTCATAGCCTTCGTCTTTCAACCGCGCGCAGAGATCGGCGGTGCGGCGGTCCTGCCAGACGATGGCGCGATGCACGGCTCGGCCGGTTGCGCGCTCCCACAACAGCGTCGTCTCGCGCTGATTGGTGATGCCGATGCCGACAATATCGCGCGCTGTGGCATTGGCTTTGCCCAATGCGTCCCGGCACGTCGCGACGGTCGTCGCCCAAAGATCTTCAGGATCGTGCTCGACCTCGCCGTCGGCCGGAAAGTGCTGGGGAAATTCCTGCTGCGCGACGGCGGCAATCGACGTGTCGGCGCGAAACAGCATGGCCCGCGTCGATGTCGTGCCCTGATCGATGGCCAGCGCGTAAGAAGGCAAGCGAATCCTCCGGCGCGGATATTATAGTCTATTTATCCGAGCCAGCCGAAGTTCACGCCGTCTGCGCGTGCTTTTTCACCGCCGCAAGCTCTTTGAATTCCGCCGACTTCTTATAGAAGGCATCGAGCGGATAGCAGCCCGACACGATGCTGTTGCGCGGCGCCGTGGTGCAGTCGCTAAACGTCCGGCAGCAGCGTTTCCTCTGCAGCCCCTTGTTCTGCAAAATGTCGAGCGGCAATTCCGGATAAGCGAGCACCATGCGGCCGAGACCGACGAGGTCGACCCAGCCCTGGCGCACCACCGCTTGCGCCACATTCGGAAAGTATTCCTGCAAATAGGTGTAGCCCGAGCCCATGAAGCAGAAATCGGGAAACGCCGTTTTCAGCTCGCGCACCACGTCGAGGTGGCGCATGACGCCGACGAACGGGTCCTCGGGCGGATGATAGCCGTCGGACGGCGGATAGAGCGCCGGCCGGATGTAATGCGGATTGTAGTATGGGCTGCCCGCCGTGATGTTGACGAAGCGGATGCCGAGCCCGCGCAGGATTTCGAGAAACGCCTTGGTCTCCGTCAGATCGTAGCGCAGCGGATCGTTGCGATCGGCGCCGAAGGCGTAAGGGTACGGCAGCTGCATGGTCTTCCGGCACGCCGGGGCCGAGCGCGCCCGGCAGCGAGCGCGCGGGATCCGGCTTGAACGGCACGGAATCGACCGCGCTCAAGCGCACGCCGATGCGCAGCCGCGGCGCCTCGGCGCGGATGCCCTCGACGATCTCACGCAGAAAGCGGGTGCGGTTTTCGAGACTGCCGCCGTAAGGCCCCGGCCGGTCGACGGCGCTCAGGAATTCGTGGGCAAGATAGCCGTGACAATGCTTGACGTCGACGAAGTCGTAACCGCAAAGCTCGGCGCGCTTCGCCGCGATCACGAAATCTTCGACCAGGCGCTTGACCTCGTCGTCGCTGATCACCGGCCGGCCGGCCGGATAGCGGAATTTCTTGTCGAGCAGCGGATGGTGATAGGCGATGATGGATTCGAATTTGGTATTGTCGTTCGGTTTGCAGAAGCGGCCGGAATGGGTGAGCTGCAGACCGATGATGAGGTCGTCCTCGCCGCCGGTCGCTTCCTTGTGCGCGTCGATCAGGATCTGGCGCAGCTCGGCGATATCCTTTTGGCTCCCCTCGGTCATCGTGAGCTGCTTCGGATTGGCGCGCCCGTCGGGCCGCACCGCGCAGGCTTCGCCGCCCCAGATGAGTTTTGCGCCGCTTAAGCCGAACCGCTTCCAGCGCCTTTTGGTGTTCTCCGACGGCCGGCCGTCGGTCTGACAGTCCCAGCCTTCCATCGGCTGAATCGCGAGCCGATGGCCGATCGTCATGCCGTCGAATTCGAGCGGCGCGCCGAGCGGCGAATGCGGACCACCCGACACGATGTCGTCGCACGGCATATCGAGACCCAAGGACTGCAGGTAGCTCTTAAAGCCGGACACGCCGTCGAACGAGCCCGCTTTGGGATAATCGCCGAATTTCATGTTTCCTCCGTACGGCTGCCGCGTTTTTTACCGGCGCGCCTACCGCGCTTTCACATAAGACGTCATGACTTCGACGGCGTGGGCCCGCCGCGCCTTGCGCTCGGCCTCGCTCAAGAGCTCGCGGCCGAACGCCGCCGACAGCGTCGCCGCATTGGAAAAGTAGAAATAGCTGAGCGCCGAGAACGAGACATAGAGCTGGAACGGATCGATGCCGGGCTTGATGACGCCTTGGCGTTCGCCTCCAGCAAGAACCTTGCGGATCATGTCGATGAGCGACAGATGCATGTCGCGCAGCCGCCGCGAGCGCTTGAGATATTTGCCGCCGTTCATGTTCTCGGCGGCCAAGAGCGGAATGATCCGCGGATTTTCGACGTAATAATCGAACTTGAACTCGACCAGCGTCTTGATCGCTTCCAGTGGCTCGAGATTGGTGAAGTTGAGCTCGCGCTCGCGCTCGCGCATCGCGCCATAGGCGCGCTCCAGCACCGCCACGTACAGATCGTCCTTCGAGCCGAAATAATAATAGAGCATGCGCTTGTTGGCGCAGGACTCCTCGGCGATGACGTCGACCCGTGCACCGGCCAGTCCCTTGCCGGCGAATTCGATCTCGGCGGCGTCCAGGATCGCGCGCCGCGTGCGCTCGGCGTCGCGTATCGGCTCGAGCTTGGCCAAAGTTCTAGGTCTAGCTTTAGGTCCGGTTTTCGGCGCCGCCGGTTTCTTGATCTTGGATGTCGCCGCGACCGGCATGATTGGAGCCCCTTCAAAGACCGCTTAAGCCGCGCCGTTGATTTGCAGGACCGTGCCGAGCCGCGCCGCGGCCATATCCGGATCGGCAATGAGACCTGCGGCGTCGGCAAGCTTGAACGCCTCGACCAGATGCAGCAGCGAGCGCGCGCTTTGCTGGCCACCCACCATCACGAAATGCGATTGATGTCCGTTGAGATAAGCCAGGAACACGATCCCGGTCTTGTAGAATCGTGTCGGCGCCTTGAAGAGATGCCGCGACAGCGGCACGGTCGGCTCGAGGATGTTCCAGTACGCATCCTTGTCGCCGCGGGCGTGCGCCGCGAGCGCAGCCGACGCCGCCGGCGCGACGGCGTCGAAGATCCCAAGAAGCGCATGTGAAAAGCCTTGCGCATCGCCCGCGATCAATTCGGGAAAATTGAAATCGTCGCCGGTATAGGTGAGCACGCCTTGCGGCAAGCGCCGCCGCATGCGGATTTCCTTGTCCTTATCGAGCAGAGAGAGTTTTATGCCGTCAACCTTGTCGGCGTGATCGCCGACGATGTCGAGGCATACATCCATCGCCGCGGTGTGATCGGCACCGCCCCAATAGCCGGCAAGCGCGGGATCGAACATCTCGCCGAGCCAATGAATGATCACGGGTTCGCGCACCTGATCGAGCACGCGGCCATACACTTTGGCGTAATCGTCGGGCGACTTTGCGGCGGCGGTAAGCGCACGGCTTGCCATCAGCACAATGCGGCCGCCGCAAGCCTCGACGGCTTCGATCTGCTCTTCATAGGCGCGGATCACGTCGTCGAGCGTGACCTTAGGCGATGGCGCAAGCTGATCGGTGCCGACGCCTGAGAACACGACGGCGCCCGGTACGTCGCGGGCAGCGGCGACCGAACGCCGGATCAGTTCCAGCGCATTGTTCCAGTCGAGCCCCATGCCGCGCTGCGCGGTGTCCATGGCTTCGGCGACGCCAAGCCCGAGCGACCACAAATGGCGGCGAAACGCGATGGTCGCGTCCCAGTCTATCGCCGGTGTCACCCAGGGGTCGGCATCGGCCAGCGGATCGCCAACGACGTGCGCCGCCGCGAGCGCGATGCGATCGAAATTGCGGCCGCCATTGCCGTTCTGGTGCCGCCATTCCAGGCGCGCGGCCCCTGCATGCGATAGCGCTCGCGCCGGCCGTCCGCACTGGGCAAGTCAATGATCGGCATCATCCGATTGGCGCTTGCATTTGATAATTATCTAGTTAGTTATATGCGCGAAACGGCCGGGCTGTCAACGCAATCGAGGAATAATCCAGTCGTATGAGTACGTTACACAGCGAAGAAGTCACGTCGGTCAGGCATTGGACGGAAAGTCTTTTCAGCTTCACCACCACGCGCAACGCCGGGTTCCGCTTCCAGAACGGCCAGTTCGCCATGATCGGGCTCGAGGTCGGCGGCCGGCCGCTGCTGCGCGCCTATAGCCTTGCCAGCGCCAATTACGAGGAGAACCTGGAATTCTTCTCGATCAAGGTGCCGGACGGGCCGCTGACATCGCGGCTGGCGCATCTGCAAACCGGCGACCGCATCCTGGTCAACGGCAAGCCGACAGGGACGTTGATCCTCGACAATCTCCAGCCGGGCCGCCACCTTTATCTGATGGCGACCGGCACCGGGCTGGCGCCGTTTCTCAGCATCATCAAAGATCCGGAGACCTATGAGCGCTACGAGAAGGTTGTGCTCGTGCACGGCTGCCGTCAGGTCGCCGAGCTCGCCTATCGCGACTTCATCACCCAGCAATTGCCGCAGCACGAATTCATCGGCGAGATGATTTCGCAAAAACTGATCTACTTCCCAACTGTAACGCGCGAACCGTTCCACAATCGCGGACGGCTGACCGATCTGATCATGTCCGACACGCTGTTTGACGAAATCGGCTTGCCCCCGCTTTCGGCCGACCAAGACCGCGTGATGATGTGCGGCAGCCCCAGCATGCTGCGCGACCTCGTCGTCATTGTGCGCGAGCTCGGTTTCGAAGAGGGCAATCACAGCGAGCCCGGTCAATATGTGATCGAGAAGGCGTTCGTCGAGAAATAATCTCGATAAAAACGCACGTAGAACTGAAACTAGGACGGCGGCCTG
Source organism: uncultured Alphaproteobacteria bacterium (assembly GCA_963761595.1). Classification (GTDB taxonomy): domain Bacteria; phylum Pseudomonadota; class Alphaproteobacteria; order Rhizobiales; family Xanthobacteraceae; genus BOG-931. The sequence continues at coordinate 278,767 of CAVXHE010000008.1, read as the reverse complement.
CTTCGGCCGCCGTTTTCTTTTCCCCGATCGGCGGCCCGCCCCTAGTTTTGGCTCGCGCGCCAAGGCAGACGCTCCGGCGTCTCGGCAAAAATCCAGACGCCGATGCCGAGCGCCGAGGGAAAGCGCGCCATGACATATCCATCCCGCGCGGTGAACGCGACGCCGCCGCGCCGCAAGGCCGCGCACAGCGAAGGGATCGACCGCACCGCGATGGCGTAGAGGCCGATGAAAGGCAATGACGGGATTACGAGATCGGGCGTCAGCCGCGCAAAAGCTTCGGTTGTAACCAGTTGAACGCCGCCGCGATCGAGGCGAATGGCTTTTCCGATGGCGCCGTCCGTCACCGGCTTGCCGAGAAAGCGCGAGAAACGGCCGGCGGCCTCTTCGACATTTGCCGCGGCAATCACGACGTCGATCAATCCCGTCGCACCGTTGGGATGCGACAGCCAGCGCGGCTGCCACACGGCGGCTTCCGTATGATGCGCCAGAATCTGAACGCGTCCTTCCGCCATCTGACCGGGCTCGACGCGCGTCACGGTGAATTTAGCGACGTCCGGCCCCGCCTCGGTCTCGACCGGCCGCTCGAAATGCGCGAGCGGGCGGACGCGAAAACCCGACAACTCGAGCCGGCGACGCGCGGCGGCGGCGTCCGCGACCGAGAATGCCGCGAGATGAACCCCGGCATACCGCGACATCGCGCCGTCAAGCTCGCGGCCGAGCGCTGTGTCCGCCGTCTTGTAGAGAATCTCGATATAGCCGCGACCAAACATGCTCGTCACATTGCCGGTCCCGGTCAAAACCACGCCGCCTTCGCCCAAGGCACTGACTTGGGGATTGACCTGCACCGAGCGCGGCGTCGGAGCGAAACCCGCAGCTGTCAGCGCTGCGCTCGCGGCCTCCGGATCGGCGGCGAAATGGCCGACATGGTCGAGAAAAATCTCCTCGCCCAGCGGAAGCTGACGAGCGGCCGCCGCGCCGGTCACTGCGACTTTCTCTCGGCGCTGACCCGCTCCTCGGCGAGCCGATGCAAGGCGGCGCGGTCGATCTTGTTGGTCGAGGCGAGCGGCAGCTTGTCGAGGAACCAGACAAAGCGCGGATGCTGATAGGCCGGCGCATTGGCGAGCGCGTAGCGCTTGATCTCGTCGACACTCGGATGACGGCCGGCCTTGGCAATGATGAAAGCCACCGGCTTCTGGCCCTTGATGTCGTCGTCGATCGGCACGACGGCCGCTTGGCTGACATCGGCGTGCGTTTCCAGCATGCGCTCGACGTCGCCCGGATAAATATTCTCGCCGCCGGAATTGAACATGTCGTCGGTGCGGCCGATGAAATAATGAAAGCCCTCGGCGTCGCGGCGGAACACGTCGCCGGTGCGGTAGAAGCCGTCGGCCCCGACCGGCGAAGCGACGTCCGGGCGATTGTGATAGCCGGTCATGACGGCCGGACATTTCATTTCCAGTACGCCCTGCGCCGCGTCTTTACCGCCGCCGTCGACGAGCCGCACCTGCACTTTCGGATGCGGATAGCCGACCGACATGTCCGGCACCGGCAGCCCTTTAGGGTGCGGCCCGAACACGACCGGGCCGGCCTCGGTCGTGCCGTAAGCATTGGTGACGGCTGAGTGCGGTAACGCGCGCTTGAGCGCCGACATCAAGCTCTGGCTGACCGGCGCCGAGCCCATGCGGACGAATTGCACGCTCGACAGATCGGTTCCCGCCAACAGCTCGGCCTCGCGCAGCATCATGGCGATCATCGGTGGCACCGCGGTGAGCCAGGTGCAGCGGTATTTGCCGAGGGCTTCGATATAGGCGCGCGCCGTGAAATTGGGCAAAAGAACGATCGTGCTATGGGCTGCAATAGCAAGCTGCGCCAGGGCCAGCGCATTCATGTGATAGAGCGGCGCCGCGATCAGATAGCGCTGGCCCGACAGATCCTGGCCGGCGAGGCGCGTTTCGACGACCCAGAGGTGACTCTGGTGCGACAGCACGACGCCCTTGGGGATGCCGGTCGAGCCGGACGTATAAAGAAACATCGCCGGCTCGTTGGCGGCCGGCGTCGCTTCACTGAATGCACCTGGATCGAGGAACCGCTCGAACCCGCCAGCGCCGGCATCGCCGAAACAGACGCTCGAAAGCCCTACGGGACAATCTGCGCGGCGTTCGACATCGCAGAATACGAGCTTGGCGCCGGCATCGCGGATGACGAACTCGATGGTCTTCTTCGGAAACTTGAAATTGACCGGCACCGCCACCAGGCCCGCGCGCATGATGCCGAAGCAAGCCGCGATATATTCGGCGCGATTGGCGGAGAGGATGGCGATGCGATCGCCGCGTTGCAAGCCGCCGCGGATGAGCGCGCGGGCGACGCCGTTCGCCATGGTATCGATCTTGGCATAGCTGAATTCGCGGGGGCCGCCCTCGCCGCCGAGATCGATCACCGCGATCTTGCCCAGATCGCGGTCTTTGCCGATCAATTGTCCGAGATTGCGGAAGGCGAACATGTTCTGCAAGACCGATAGGGTCTTTCACTTTGCCGCGACTGAAACATATTTAGGCTTTCGGCGGCGCATTGAAATAGGTGCCGCGCCCGCTCGCCAAGAGCTTGCCCCTGGCGTCGAAGATAAACGCTTCCGACGACGAGAACTGGCTGCCGAACCGAACGATCTTGCCGCGGCAGGTCAGATCGCCCGGCATGGCCGCGCTATGATAGTCGACCCGCAGATCGATGGTCGGCACCGGGCGACCGACCTTCTTGAGCATCGCCCAGTCGGCCGTGAGATCGACCAGCGCCGCCAGCACGCCGCCATGGGTGTAGCGCCGCTCCGGATTGACCACCCATTCCTCGCGCCAGGCCGCGGTGAGCTCGATGCCGTCATCGTGCAGCGCGGTGACTTTGAGCCCGAGCCATTGATGATACGGCGCGCGCGTGATCATCGCCTGCGCCTGTTCGAGTGTGATGTCTTGAGTAGTCTCTTGACTCATATCTTGGCTCATATTTCCGCTCACGGCGCGACGATGACTTTGCCGATGACTTCGCGATCCTGGATCAGACGCAAGCCTTCGATCGCGCCTTCGAGCGGCAGCACTTTGTCGATCACGGGCTTCATCTTGCCGGCCTCGATCAGCGCCATCAATCCTTTGAGATCTTCGTCGTAAAAGCTGTTCGAGCCTTGGATGTTGATCTCGAAACTCCAGACATAGCGCAGGTCTTCCTTTGGATCGTGGCCGGCCGACGCGCCGCAGACCAAAAGCTTGCCGCCGCGCTTGATACAGCGCAGCGACGGCACCCAGGTGTCGCCGCCGGTGAAATTGACGACGACATCGACGCCGCCTTCATAGGAACGGCGCTGCGGCTTGCCGTATTTTTCGACGGCCCATTTCGACCAATCGACCTTGGTGTAATCGACCACTTCGTCGGCGCCCATGTCTTTCAGCCGCTTAAGCTTCTGCTCGCTCGACGCGCAGGCGATGACCTCGGCGCCAAGAAGTTTTGCGATCATGACGCAGCCGGTACCGACGCCGCCAGAGGCGCCGAGGACGAGAACCTTGTCGCCCTTCTTGACGGTGTTGTGGGTGATCAGCATGCGGTGCGCGGTGCCGTAGGCGACCGGCAGGGAAGCTGCCTGCGCGAAATCGACGCCGTCCGGCATGGCGACCAGCTGATCGGCCGCGACCAAACAATATTCGGCCATGCCGCCGTCGAGCATTTCGCCCATCAGGCCTTGCTTCTTGTTGACGGGATTGACCAGAACCCGATCGCCGATCTTCCAATCGGCGACGCCGTCGCCGATCTCGGCGATCTCGCCCGCCATATCGAGGCCGATAATCACCGGCAGCGGCACTTTGATGCCGGGCATGCCCTTGACGGTAAACAGATCATGAAAGTTGAAGGAGGAAGCCCGCACCCTTATGACGACGTGACCTGGCGCCACTTGCGGGGCCGGATAATCCTCGACGAGCTTAAGCTCGTCGAGCCCGCCATGCGCCTTCAAAACCAGAGCCTTCATCGTCTTTGCCACCAGGAAACCTCTTCTTTCTCACGCTCGAGAACAAGCCGCTCACATTCGTAAGGGCTTGTAAGCAGCATGCCGCCATTCGAGGCGCAAGCAGAAAGGTTAGGCCGGGAGCGCCACGCAGACCGGCGTTGCGCGGCAGAGGTTGTTTCCTCAGTACAGACCCTTATACCTAGGCCGCCCTGCGGCGCGAAGGACCACGCATGAACGAAAATTTCCGTCAATTTCTCGATCGGCTCCGACAATCAGGCGAGCTTGTCGACCTGCACCAGCCGGTCGATATCCGCCATATCGCGACGCTCGTCGACCAGGCGAAGACGGCATTATTTTTCCACAAAGTCATCGGCTACGACATGCCGGTCGTCTCCGGCATCATCCGCACGCAGGAACGGGCGATGATGTCGATGCACGCCGAGAATTACCGCGAAATCGAAGACAAGCTGCAGGGGGCCATCAACAAGCCGATCGCGCCGAAGACGGTCAAAACGTCGCCGGCCGACCAGGTTTTTCTCACCGGCGACGACGTCGACCTCTACAAGCTGCCGATCCCGATGTCGTCGATCTATGACGGCGGGCCGATGATCACCGCCGGCATCGTGATCGCGCGCGATCCCGAATTCGAACTCAATAGCGGCATCTACCGCTTCATCGTCAAAGAGAAGAATCTGACCGGCATCGACATCGTCACGCCGAACAATATGAAGTTGTTCGCGCGCCGCGCGCTGGAGCGCGGCGAGCCGCTGCCGATCTCGATTTCCATCGGCACGCATCCGATCGAGATCGCCGGCGCCGGCTATCGCGCACCGCTCGGCGTCGACGAAATGGCGATCTCAGGCGGGCTTCGCGGCGCGCCGGTCGAGCTGGCGCAATGCCGGACCATCGACCTGCCCTGCATCGCCGATGCCGAGATCGTGCTGGAGGCGGAAATCCTGCCGACCGGCTGGACCTTTCCGGAAGGCCGCTTCGGCGAATTCACCCGCCTGATGGGCGGGCTGCACTGGAATCCGCTGGTGCGCGTCAAAGCCATCGCGATGAAGAAAGACGCGATCTACTACAATCTCCACATGCCGTGGGAGAACACCTGGCTCGCGGCGCCGACGCGCTATGCCGCGATCCGTCAGGCGCTCAAGACTGCGGGCGTCGTCGTCAAGGACATCAATGTCACGCTCGGCGGCTGCGCCTTTTGGCACGCCGTGATTTCCATCAAGAAGCAGCCCGGCGAAGGCAAGAATGCGCTCCTCGCCGCGCTGTCGGTCATGGATCTCAAACACGTCGTCGTCGTCGATGACGATATCGACGTGTTCGATCCGGCCGACGTGGAATGGGCGATCGCGACACGGGTGCAGGGCGACCGCGACATCATGATCGTCGGCAATGCCCGCGCAAAGCCGCTCGATCCGAGCCTGCCGCAAGGCTTTGGCGTGGCGCCGACCGGCGCCAAGGTCGGCATCGACGCCACCATCCCGGAAGGCATTCCGCCCGAGCACTACGAGCGCATCACCTACGCCTATGCCGACACGGCGCATATCGGCGACTACGTCAAAGGCAAGGCCGACACGGCCGGCAACGGCGGCGACAACATCACGGTGCGGAATCTCGCGGTGGAAATCCTCGCCGCCATCGAGAAAGAGCCGCTCTATTACACCGACATCGCCGAGCGCTTCGCGGCGTATAATTTCGTCATGGTTGCGCGGGCGCTCGGTTATCTGCACCAGACGGAGCGCCTGTGGCAGGATCCGCGCGGCCGCATGTGCGTGCGCGGCTCGAAATTCGCCGCGGTACCGCCGAAGAGATAGAGCGGCGGCGAACGCCGATCACTTCAGCTTAAGCCCGGCGGCGGTGATCACCTTGGCCCAGGTCTGACTTTCGGCCACGAGCTGTTTGGCGAATTCGCCTGGCGTCGACCCCACCGACGAGAAGCCGAGTGCGTCGATGCGCTGCGCGACGTCGGGCAGCGCCAATACGGTGCGCGTTTGATCGCTGAGCGACTTGATAATGTCCGCAGGCGTGCCGGCGGGAACGAATAGGCCGTCCCAGCCCTCGCCGTCCAAGCCTGGATAACCGGCCTCGATGATCGTCGGGACGTCCGGCAGCGCCCGCGACCTGGTTTTGCTCATGGTGGCGAGCACGCGTATTCTTCCCGTCGATACCAGCGGCGCCGCAGCCGTGAGCCCGGCGAAGCAGATCGGCGTGTCACCGGCGAGCACGGCTTGGGTCGCCGGACCGGTGCCGCCATAGGGCACGTGCACGATATCGAGATTGAGCGCCTGGCGGAATCGCTCGCCGAGGAGATGCGACGGCGTACCGACGCCGGCCGAAGCGTAGCTGTATTTGCTCGGTGTCGCGCGCACCAGCGCGACCAGTTCGGCGACGGTGTGCGCCGGTACCGCCGCTGTATTGACCGAGAACGCGGTCGGGAAACCGACCGCAAGCGATACCGGCGCGAAGTCCTTGAACGGATCGTAGGGCACCGTCTCGTAAAGCAGCGGATTGATCACGTGATTATTGGCATTGATGAGAAGCGCATAGCCGTCGGGCGGAGACTTCGCCGCCTTTTCGGTGCCGATATTGCCGCCGGCGCCGACGATATTCTCGACGAAGAATTGCTGGCCGAAATGGTCGGAAAATTTCTCCGCCATCAATCGGCCGAACACGTCGACCGGTCCGCCGGGCGCGAACGGCACGATCACGCGCACCGAGCGCGACGGATAGGTTTCGGCCCGTGCGGCGCGCGACACGGTTTGCAGCGCCGCGACACCGCCTGCCGCGAGCAGAAGTCTGCGCCTGGACAATTTCATCGGGTACTCCTAGAACTCGGCGCGGAACGCCGCATGACCCGACCGGGAAATCCGGTCTCGGCGGCGCCAGACAACGGTGTTTTGGCTGGAACTTTGTTGGAACGGGACTATAGCCACGGCCCATTGCGCCTCAAGATATAAGGTAGTGCAAACGCTGCCGCTTTAATACGCAGGTCAGGTCTGCGCGCAATCCGAGAAAATGCCCGCTATGCCGCGAGTGTCTTATCGACGTGCGCCAAAGCGCGCCGAAGCGCCGCAAAGCATTGCGGATCGATCGCGGTGTCGAGCATGTCCGTCATGATCGCCAGAGCCTTGTCGACCGGCATGGCAGGGCGATAAGGGCGGTCGGCGGTCAAAGCATCGAAAATATCCGCGGTCGTGACGATCCGGACTTCCAGCTTGATCTGATCGCCCTGCAATCCGCGCGGATAACCTTTGCCGTCCAAGCGTTCATGATGCGCGCCGGCGATGACGGCGAGGTCGCGAAACGCGGCTATGCGCGAGAGCACCTCTTCGCCGAGTGCCGCGTGCTTTTGCATCGCCGCCCATTCGTCAGGATCGAGCTTTCCCGGCTTGTCGAGGACCGAACTGCTGACGCCGAGCTTGCCGATGTCATGCAGCGAAGCAGCGCGCCTGAGCCAGCGGCGGCGGTCCGCGGAAATCCCGAGCTGCTCGGCGACGAGATCGGCAAACAGCGTGACGCGCTGGCTGTGGCCGGCCGTATATGCGCTCTTAGAGTTCGATGACCTGGGCAAAGGCTGCGGCGATATCGTCGAGATAATCCTCGTCGACGAGCGACCTCTGCTGCGCCGGCTCGAGCGCAAAGATTGCCGTTTGCAAATCGTCCGAGCGCAACGTTGTCCAAAATCCGGGCGCCTGCGCAGCACGCTCGAATGCAGCCGACACGCGCGGGTCGAACCAGGTTCCGGCGCGATAGTGAATCTCACGTTTGGCGGCGTCGATGCCGTTCGTCATCTGAAACACGTCAACGACCTGCGAGACGAGCGCGATCCGCGAATAAATCGGAATTTCTTCGCTGTTCAAGCCCGCCGGCATGCCGCCGCCGTTCCAATGCTCGTCGAGACTGCGAATTGCCGAGATGACATGTTCGGAGAAGCGCATTTTGCGGGCGATCTCGGCGCCCCGATCGCAGCGCGATTCCATAAGCTCCTGCGCGATTTGGCCGCCGTTCTGGAAGATATGGACCAAAGCGCGAAACCGGTCGGCGAGCCCCGCCGTCATTCCGGTGTGGGAGAGCACGAAGCGGAGCACCTGCGGCAGGCTGCCGTTGATCGTCTTGAAATCGCGTTTGAACGCGATGTCGTCGGTCATATACAACTGGCAAATCCGGGCCGCGTTGCTGCTGCAGCCGACGTCTTTCATGATCAGCGTGTAATAGAGCTCCCCTATTTCCGCTTTAGAAAGCCCAAGCTCGCGGCCGATATGGATGCCGATCCAGCAGCAGCGCACGCAGTGCCCGGCGGGCTGCCCCTCGACCATATCCAGCGCGTAGCTCAACGCGCTGAGCAGTTCGGCGAGACGCAGCTGCGGAACCGGCTCTTCCATCAGCAAGTGCTGGATGGCCTACGCCGCCGCCGCCTCGTGCCGGCTATCGGCATCGAGGCGGAACATGGCGAGTTGCTCGTCCATCGACTTGACTTGCTGTTCCAGGGTCTTCGCGGTGGCGGCATTTTCCTCGACCAGCGCCGAGTTCTGCTGCGTCACCTCGTCCATCTGGTTCAGCGCCTTGTTGACCTGCTCGAGACCGGTCGCCTGTTCGGTCGAGGCGGCGGCGATGTCGGCTACGATGTCGACGACTTGTTTGATCGATTCGACGATCTCGTGCAGCGCCGTGCCGGCCTTGTTGACGAGATCGACGCCGTCTTTCACCTGACCGCTGGAATTGGTGATGAGGTCCTTGATGTCTTTGGCGGCTTGCGACGAACGCTGCGCCAGGCTGCGGACTTCCGAGGCGACCACGGCGAAGCCGCGGCCGGCTTCGCCGGCGCGCGCGGCCTCGACCGCGGCGTTAAGCGCCAAGAGGTTGGTCTGCCGGGCGATTTCGTCGATCACGCCGATGATGTCGGAGATTTTGCGCGACGAGTCTTCGATGCGCGCCATGGCGTCGACCGCCTTGGCGACCACCTGACCGCCGCGATCGGCGACGTCGCGCGCGCCGCCCGCCGATTGGCTGGCGCGATGCGCATTCTCGGCGTTCTGCCGCACCGTGGCGGAGATCTCTTCCATCGACGCCGAGGTCTGTTCGAGGCTCGCCGCCTGTTCCTCGGTGCGCTGCGACAGATCCGTGGTGCTCGCCGACAATTCGCCGGAGGCGTTGGCAATCTCCCGGGTCGCGGCGGCAATGGCGCCGATCGACTCGTGCAGGCGCATGCCCATCGCGTTGAAGTCGTCTTTGATCTGACGATAGCTCTCGGTAAAACCTTCGCCGAGGCGATGCCCGAGTTCGCCCTCCGCCATCTTGACGAGGCCTTCGGCGAGGATGCGAACGATCTTCGCCTGTTCCTGCGCCGAGCGCGCCTGCGCTTCGGCGCTTTTCTGCTGCTCGGCCGCGGCCTTGGCCTGGATTTCAGCCTCGGCCTTCTGCCGGCGCACGGCTTCTTCGGTCTCGCTGTGCGCTTTCTCGGCCGAGACGACCTTGAACTCTTCGACCGCGGTCGCCATCGCGCCGATCTCGTCCTTGCGCTCGAGGCCGGGCAGGACCACATCGAAGTCGCCACCGGCGAGCTGGCGCATGGCGGCGCTGAGCTGGTGCAGCGGGTTGCTGACGCGGAACGAGACCACCCACATCATGCCGGCGACGAGAGAGAGCGCGCACAGCATCAGACAGATCTGGACGATCAGGCTCCACATGGCGCGCGAATGCAGCTCGGCGGCGTGATCCTTGGCAACGTCGAGCGCGATCGTCGCGGTGTCCTGGATCGGCGCCTGCCTCGTAATCGATATTGTCGACCACTCGTCCGAGTTCGTGCCCGCCGGCTGGCCGGCAATCAGCGCCGTCAGCACTTTCATCCGCAGCGCCGCGTAGTCAGAGTCGAAGAAGACACTGTCGACCTTGCCGATCATGTCGGTGAGGCGCGCCGGCAAGGACAGGCCGTTCGCGACCTCTTTCAACGATGCCCAGGTGATGGTGTATTTGCTGACATAAGTGTTGTAGTCGTTCATCGCCGTGGGCGACAGCGGCTTGCCGGCGAGCGGGTTGAGGATGACCAGCGTCGCGTCGCCGCTCGAATTGCGCATGGTCCAGGCGAGCTGCTTGATCTCCATCATCTGATCGATGAACGCGTCCTGCAATTTGATCGCAGTTGAAACACGCGTCGACAATTTGTCGATCAGGCCGAACAGCTCGTTGGCTTCCTTGAACGCCTTTTCGGCGAGGCCCGCCGGACGCGACGCTTTCGGCTGCGCCAGCGCCGCGGCGGTTTCGTCATGCGATGCGGTGATGCGTTTGACGCGGTCGGCGAGCTCCGCCGTCAGCGCCTGCCGCTCGGGAAAATCGATCTGCGGCAGGTAGTCCAGCGCGGATTGCAATGCCGCCATTTCGGCGGGGCGAGACCTGCCGAGCACCGGCGACAGGCCTACCCTGTCGGAATTAAGGTCGAAGGACGTCGTCGCGCGGTCGATGCGCATATTGTAGAGCGCCGTGAACAGATTGCTCTCGGCATTGGCGGCAGCTTGCGCTTGACTTGCCACAGCGAGCCGGCTCCAGGAGTCCCATGCGGTCAGCGACAGCATAACGATGACGGCCAGGCCGAGCGTCATGATGACGGTTTTCAGAAGTGTACTGATCGTCACGCGATTCAACATGGCGGATCCTCAAAGCCAAAAGCGGGCCGACACCATTGGTTGCGGTTGGCGTCAGCCGTCACTAAAACCGATTAAGTTTTAAGATCAGTTAACTAAAATGAACTTCTCAAGACACGCGGGCGGGCCGTAACCGGCAAAATCGCGGGCGCGCGCCGCCAAATAGGCTTCCAGGATGTTATTTGCTCGTCGTCGGGGCCGCTCACCCCGTACGATCAGGCCGGCTGATAGCGGGTGCCGATGCCGGGCTTGCTTTGGCCGAGACCAGGAAGCTCCCACACGCCGGCGCCGGACGGATTGACGTCGGCTGCGATATCGACGTCGATCAGATAGGGCCGGTTGGCCGCGATGCCCTTGCGCACCGCCTCGGCGAGATCGCCGGCGCGATCGACGCGCACGCCTTCGACGCCCGCCGAGCGGGCCATTGCCGCGAAGTCCGGATTGTAGCGCTGGCCGGTCACCGGATTGTGGAAGTCGGTCGCGAGCTCGCGCCCGTTGAGATAGCCGCGCTGCAGCCCGCGAATGGAAGCATAGGCGTAGTTGTTCCACACCACCCAGACCACCGGGAGATTATATTCCACCGCGGTGCCGAGCACGCTGGCGTGCATGAAGAAGGCGCCGTCGCCGCACACCGAAACGCAGGGCCGATCGGGCGCCGCGAATTTCGCGCCGAGCACGCCGGCGACGCCGAAACCCATCGGCCCAAAACCCATCGAGCCGATCAGCGAGTCCGGACGCCGCGGCTTGCAGAAGCCAAGGAGCCAGTTGTGATGCACGCCGATATCGCTGACGAGGATGGCGTCCTCGGGCAAGCCTTTGTCGATCTCGAGCGCCGCGCGCTGCGGATTGATCGGCGTTGAATCATCTGAAAATCCGGGCGCGACGAACTTGTCCCATTCCTTGCGATAGCCGTCGATAGCCATGAGCCATTTCTTGCGCGCGTCGGCGCGCGCATTGAGATCGGCGCGGCGATCGAGCTCGGCGAGAATTTGGCGCAGGAACGTGCGCACGTCGGCCATCAAGCCCAGCGCGACCGGATAGTTGCGGCCGATTTCTTCCGGGTCGATGTCGACATGGATGAGTTTGGTCGGCGGGATGGTGAATGAGTAGCCCGGAATCCAGGAGCTCGACGTGCGGTCGTCGAAACGAACGCCGAGCGCGAGCAGCACGTCGGCCTGACGGGTGGCGTGGTTCGCCTGATAATGTCCGGCGCGTGCGACCAGCCCGAGCGCAAGCGGATGCTTGGTGTCGATGGCGCCAAGCCCGCTCGCCGACGACGCCACCGGAATCTGCAGGCGCTCGGCGAGCCGCAGCAAGTCGTCGCCGGCGCCGCCATAGCGCACGCCCTGCCCGACAATGATCACCGGCCGCTCGGCGTTAAGCAGCATGTCGACGGCTTTGATCACGCCTTCCGGATCGGCGCCGCAGCGGCTCGATATATTGGCGCTCCATTCTTCCGGCTTGGGCGCTTCCTCGGCGGAGGCCTCCATGAAGACGTCGAACGGCACGTCGAGCACGACCGGGCCGGGCCGGCCGGTCACCATCGTCTTCCAGGCCTGGCGCACGGCGAGCGGCACCATTTCGCCGCGCGTCGGCTGAAACACTTTCTTGCAATAGGAGCGGACGGTGGAAGGAAAGTCGGCCTGATAGTGGCGATAGAGCTCCTGAAACGCGCCGCGATTGAACTGGCTGGTCGGCACATTGCCGGTCACCGCCAGAAACGGCACGGAATCGAGAAAGGCGTTGCCGAGCGAGATCGGCAGGTTCGCCGAGCCCGGCCCGCAGGACGTGAACGTCGCCGTCGGCCGGCCGGACACCCGGTAATAGACGTCAGCCATGAAGCCGGCGACGCTTTCATGATGCACGGAGATGGTCTCGATATCGTGCTTGCGCTCGAACAAAGCGTCGATGAATTGAATATTGCCGTGGCCGCACAGGCCGAAGACCTTCGGCACCTTCTCCCGCACCAGATAATCGACAATGACCTGGGCGCCGTTGAGCATATTGGTGGTCGACATCGGTTCCCTTTCTCCTCCACGGCGGCTTGCGGCTTTAAAACTGGCGGCAAGCTATGTCTCACAATGCTGTACGTCAATTGATATTGTGGTATGAGGCTCTCGACCCATTGGAGGCCTTTCGGTGAGACCGCGCGCCAAGAGCAAAACCGTCGCCAAGCCCGATCCGGCGCCGGCCCGTGCCAAGATTGCCCGGCTGGTCCGTCCGCCGCAGTCTCCCACCGCTGACGATGCCCACAACGATGCCGATGACAAACAGCGTGTCGGCATCCAATCGCTCGGCCGGGCTTTCGGCATCCTCGAAGAGGTTGCACGCCACCGCGATGGGATCGGACTTGCCGATCTCGGTCGGCGCGTCGGTTTGCACAATTCGACGACGTTTCATCTCGCCAAGACCATGGTGGCGCTCGGCTATATCCGTCAGGAGAAAGAGTCCAAGCGCTACCGCATCGGCCGGCCGCTATTCGCGCTCGCCGCCAGCGCGCTCGACGAAATCGAGATGGTCAATGTCGCAACTCCGGTGCTCGAGGAGCTGTCGCGGCAAACCGGCGAGTCGAGCCATTTCGCCGTGCGCATGGGCGACGCCATCGTGGTGATCGCGCGCACCTCCGGCCCCGGCGCATTCCAGCTGACCGACCGCGTCGGTGTTGTGCGCCCGGCCCACTGCACGGCGCTCGGCAAGGCGATCCTGGCATCGCTGCCGCCAGATCAGCTCACGCGTTTGCTCAAACGCGCCGGGCTGAAACCGTCGACGGAGAAGTCGATCACCGAAATCCCTGTCCTTTTGCGCGAGATCGAGGAGGTCAGGCGCACCGGCATCGCCCACGACGACGGCGAGTTCAATCTGGAAGTCCGCTGCGTCGCGGTTCCGGTCACCGACTTCAGCGGCAAGGTCATCGGCGCGCTCGGCATTTCCGGGCCCGTCTGGCGGCTCTCGCATCAAGCGATCAAGAGCCGGGCGAAAATCGTGCAGGAGACGGCGGCGCGCCTGTCGAATGAGTTCGGTGCGTCGTAGGCCGTGTCAGGCGATACGCGCTTTGCATCCAGAAGCGAAAGTTACCCAGATCGCGACCTGCGCCCCATTTGCAATTTGGGATCAGGCGACGCGTTTGCGCGCCACGGCCGGCCGCTGTTCGCCGGAACTCGTTGGCCGCGCCTCTTCCACGCTGTCGGCACAGCCGTCGAGCTTGAAGAAGGCAACCCGCTCGTCCATGGCTTTGGCCTGGTGCTCTAAGGTTTTGGCGGTGGCGGCGTTTTCCTCGACCAGGGCCGAGTTCTGCTGGGTGACTTCGTCCATCTGGGTCAGCGCCTTGTTGACCTGCTCGATGCCGCCCGACTGTTCGGCGCTGGCATTGGCAATGTCGGCGACGATGCCGGCCACCGACTTCACCGATTCAACGATCTCCGTGAGCGCCGTACCTGCTTGGCTGACGAGCGTGACGCCGTCCTTCACCTGGCCGTTGCTGTTGGTGATGAGGTCCTTGATGTCCTTGGCAGCTTGCGAGGAGCGCTGTGCCAGGCTGCGCACTTCCGAGGCCACGACTGCAAAGCCGCGGCCGGCTTCGCCCGCGCGCGCGGCTTCCACCGCAGCGTTGAGCGCCAGGAGATTGGTCTGTCTGGCAATCTCGTCGATCACCCCGATAATGTCGGAGATCTTGCGCGAGGATTCTTCGATCTTGGCCATGGCTTCGACCGCCTTGGCGACGACTTGGCCGCCGCGGCTCGCGACCTCGCTCGTACCACTGACGGAAGTATTCGCGCGCTGGGCGTTCTCCGCATTCTTCTTCACCGTCGCGGCGATCTCTTCCATCGCGGCTGAGGTCTCTTCCAGACTGGCGGTTTGTTCTTCGGTGCGCTGTGATAGATCGGTAGTGCTGGCCGATATCTCGGCCGAAGCGCTGGCGACCTCGTTGGCGGACACCTTGATATCCGCGATGGTCGAACCGATCTGCTCAGCCGTCAAGTTGGTGTTCTTCTTCAGTTCACCGAACATGCCCTGATACTCCGCGCTGATGCGCTGGGTCATGTCGCCGGCAGCGAGCGCGTTGAGCATCCTGATCAGGTCGTTGAGCGCCTTAGCCACGTTGTCGCATAGCGAATTGAGCGCGCTGCCGATGTTGCGGACCATACCGGTGGTGTTGGCGAGATCGACGCGCTGCGAGAAGTCGCCGGCGACCGCGGCCTTGACGATACCGCCGACCGAGTCCTCGAATTCGCTCGCCATTTTTTGCATCGCGGCGTCCCGCTCGGCGGCGGCCGCTTTATCCCGCTCGGCCCTTTCTTCGGCTTCGCGCTGCGCTCGTTCAGCGGCTTTCATCTTAAAGGCATCGACCGCCCCCGCGATATCGCCGATTTCGTCTTTACGGCCGAGGCCGGCCAGAACCACATCAAAATTTCCGGCGGCAAGCTCTCGCATCCCGGCGGTTAAAGTGCGGATTGGCCGCACGATACCGCGCGAGACAATCACATAACTGAGGGTGCCGATAACCGCGACCAGGAGGCCGGCAAGAACGACCGCGACCCAAGTGATCAGCGAGGTTGTCGCCCCTATCTCAGCCTCTTTGGCGGCATTCGTTCGGTTGGCAGCTTCATGAAACTCCTTGAGGGCGGCCTGAACTCCGGCTTCGGCCGGAGCCACCTTCGAGGACAGCGCCGTGACCGCTTCCGCCTGGGCAAAGGAAGCGGTCAAGTCGAACACCTTCTTCGACGCATCCTCAAAGGCGCCGATGGCGGAGGCGATCTTAGCGCCGCCGGCCTTGACGTCAGCCGCGGTGCTTGCCGCGAGACCATCGTTCAAAACCTTTTTGGCGCTGCCGAGTAGAGCAAAAAAATGCTCCCGCTTGGCTTTCAGGAAATTGAGGTCCAATTCGGCGGGTGCAGAATGCACATCGCTGATGGCGCGTTCGACCCCAACCGAAACATCCATTTCCATCGCGAGGAACTGTTTGCTGTCAGCAAACAGGTCGTGTCCCAGGATTTGAATTTCGCGAGCGGCGAAAACGGCGATCGTGCCCATGACACACAAGGCCACGAGCGCACTGCCTACCATGCCCGAAAGCTTCGTCGAGATTTTCATCGCTGGAATTTTCCGAGGCCAAGCATGGTCCGTACCCCCTAGCGCCGCTAATGTTTTTGGCGACCCGAGGGGCCACCCAAATTTTCAAACTTTCGCACTCCGAACGCGAAACTAAAGACATGCGGAAGGCTAAGGCATCGGGCCGACGGAGCCCGATGCCTTAGATCGATTTACATCGCCGCGCCCAATTTGGTTGCGGCGGCGATCAGCTTACTGGCGTCGCCGTTGGCGGCGCCCTTTGTGATTAGGATCAGGGGCTGGCGAATTTCGATGCCAGGCACGACGGCGACGGCGCTCGTAATGGATGCCGCATTGCCGTAGCCGATCGCGTTGGGGGCCTGACCGACGATGAGAGCGACCTGCGTCACCGCCTGAACGACCCGCGCCTTATCGGTTATCGCACCGCCACCGAGCAAATTGTTTTCGATGAGCGTGCGCGTGCCGGCACCCGGGCCTTCGACAGCGACGATGATAGGCTGGTCGGGGCCACCGACATCCTTCCACGACGCGATCTTGCCGGTAAAGATGTCCTTGATCTGGTCCGCGGTGAGCGTCTTCACCGGGTTGTTCGGGTTGACAATGATTTTCGTCGCAACGAAGCCAATTGGCGCTTGAACGAAGACCGCTGCGTCCAGCGAGCCGGGAGCCTTCTTATTCGCTCCATCAACCTCGGATGCGAGCGGCGCCGAAATCATCGCCATGTCCGCGTTGCCGGCGGCGAGGTCCTTAAGTCCGTTGCCCGAGCCATTGGCGACGAGGTCGAGCGTCAGTCCGGTGTCCTTTTCGATGGCCGTCTTGTTCGGCCCGAGAATCCACTGCGTGACGGTGGATGATCCGTGCACCTTGAGTTCGCTGGCGGCGACCGGCGTGGTGGGGATGGAGAAGAGTAATGTTGCGCCAGCGGCGAACAACATCAGGGAGAGTCTCGTTACAGCGCGTGTGCGCGAAAGGCGAACCATGGTCGTTGTTCCTCCGTAAATTTCCGAGTGAAGACGGCACGCTATTTTCTTGCGGAATGCGGTCGACATGAGCGGGATGAAATGCATCACGCTGCCATGTTATTTCTTTGCGCGACAGCAAAGACCGAGCAGCGCACGTGTGCGTGCGATATCCGCTGACTTAAATTTAGGCTAAAATATTAATAATGGATTTAACGGCGGCGGCTTAAGGCCATGCGCAAACAGTCGAGGTGCGCTTGAGTGGAGAGCGACCCGTGCCCGATTGCGAGCAAACAAACTTGCGTTGCCGGTTTCCGGTCGCCCGCAACAAATAGAAAATAAAGCACGCCGGTATTGGGTTTTTAGCTGAAATTGCGGACGGCAAATAAAGGCGAGCCTCACGGCTGCGCCACGCTACTGTTGCGAGTAATTGCTAGGAAATCGCGGAATGGTACGTCAGGATTGGCCTGACAAAATAAAAATCAGCGGACAAGCTGACGCGGCAAATGCGATTTGAAATGCCGGTGCGATAGATCACCGCGAGGATTCCGCTTCTTGACGTCATTCGCCCGAAAGCGATGAACAAGAGGATTTTCGGCGCCAGTCAATGCAAAATGCGTGTTAGGCAGGCCGGAGCCTAGAGGGAGACACGACAGGGGCGTTGGACATAGGACGTTGGACATGGGGCTGTTAGACGGTGATACCGCGCTGGTGACGGGGGCCGCATCCGGAATTGGGCGGGGCATTGCGCGGCTTCTCGCCGCGGAAGGGGCGCGGCTGGTATTGAGCGACGTCGCCACCGAGCCCGGCCAGGCGCTGGCGCGCGAGCTCGACGCGACATTCATCGCCGCCGACCTTGCGGAGCCGGCCGCGGCGCGGCAGCTGTTCGATGCCGCACAGGCAGCGCTCGGTCACATTTCAATTTTCGTCCACAGCGCCTCGCCGCGGCGCTCCGAGGATCAGACGATACTGTCCGTCACCGAGGCGCAGTGGGACGCGATGGTGGACGTCGGGCTGCGTGCAGGCTTCGTTCTCGGACAGGCTGTCGGCGCGCATATGAAGGCGCACGGCATCAAAGGACGCATGCTCTACGTGACATCGCTGCATGCCTATTCGCCACGCAATCTTCCGCACTACAGCGCCACCAAAGCCGGACAAACCATGCTGGTCAAAGAGCTCGCCCGCGCGCTCGGGCGCGACGGCATCCGCGTCAACGCCATTGCGCCGGGAGCCATACCGGGGGGAGGCTTCAACGCAGACGTCACCGCGCTCGAAGCGATGATCCCGCTCGGCCGCACCGGCACGGCGGAGGATATCGCGGCGATGGCCTTGGCGCTGCTCTGTGACCGGTTCTCGCGTTATGTCACCGGCACGACTGTTGCGGTCGACGGCGGTTTGGCACTTTATAATTGGATTCCTTTTCCCACGCCCTGAGGGTGGGCGCCAAGGTTAAGGACGCCAAGCTGGGGGACGCATTTTGGACAGCGTCGAATTTGATGCCTTGGAGGCGCAGGCGGCGGCAAAAATGCCCGCGGCCTCGTTCGCATTCTGTGCCGCCGGCGCCGATGACGAGATCAGCGCGGCCGAGAATATCAAAGCGTGGCGGGACCTGCGGCTGCGGCCGCGCGTGCTCAATGACGTCTCGACCATCGATACGCGGGTCACGCTGCTCGGCCATGCGGTGTCGACCCCGATCCTGGTGGCGCCGACCGGACGCCACAAATTGTTCCATGCCGAAGGCGAGTGCGCGACCGCGCGCGGCGCCGCCGACGCCGGCTCAGCCTTCGTGATGGCCAGCAACTCCAATGTCGCGATCGAGGACGTCGCCGCGGAACGGCGCGAGGCGCCGCAATGGTTTCAGCTCTACTACTGGCCGAACCGCGCCGAGGTCGAAGCTTTGATCGACCGGGTCGCTGCGGCCGGTTTCACCGCGCTGGTGCTCACCGTCGACGCACCGGTCGGCGGCTGGAGCCCGCGCGCGGCCCGCGCCCAGCATGAGCCCTCACCCGACATTCTCAACATCAACATGCCCGGCGCGCCGATGGCGCGGACCTTCTATCATCCCGATTTCGCCGGCAAGGTTTTGTATCCCGCCACTTGGCGTGAGCTGGAATGGCTGGTGCAGCACTCAGCCATACCGGTCATCGTCAAGGGCGTACTGCGCGCCGACGATGCCGTGCGCTGCGTCGCAAGCGGAGCGCGTGCGATCATGGTGTCCAATCACGGCGGACGTCATCTCGACACGACGGTGACGACCGCTGCAGCGATCGGCGAAGTGGCGTCCGCACTCGCCGGCAAGGCCGAGGTCTATGTCGACGGCGGCATCCGGCGCGGCACCGACATTTTCAAGGCGCTGGCGCTCGGCGCCCGCGCCGTGATGATCGGCCGGCCGGTGATCTGGGGTCTCGCCGTGCACGGCGCCGATGGCGTGAGGGACGTGCTCGAGCATCTGCACATCGAACTGGTGCGCGCCATGCAACTCACCGGCGCAGCGACGCTCAAGGATATCACGCCAGACTTCCTCGCGCCCTCGCCGAATGCATAAGGCATCGGCGAATTCGGTATGGCTCCGCTCCGCTTCGCTTCGCTTCGCTTCGTTTCGCTTCGACTTGGGCGCTGACGCATTCGTAGGCAACGTCCGGACCGTTTTGCATCTAAAAACAGCGGAGAAGTCCCTATTCCCAGCGAACTCGTCGCAATAGATTGATCCGAGCGGCGTCGTGGGACCAATATTTCTCATTGCCAATATCTCTCATCACAATAGCAATCGAGCGCCCCCACCTCGGCTCGAGCTTGCGGAGCGAAGCATGACGTGCAGACGAAACGGAGCAGTTGACATGATCGGCGCGGCGATCGCCGTCGCGCTGGCTTCGGCGCTCCTTGCGCCGTCGTCGGCGGCCAAAGCCGAAGACAGCAAGCCCTTCGTCATGAAGTTGAGCACCGCGACGCTCAACGATACGCAACAAGAATGGCTGCAGCGTTTTGCGACCGCAGTCGAGAAAAATTCCGGCGGCCGGATCAAGGGCGAAATCTATCCGGCAAGCCAGCTCGGCTCCATTCCCCGGCAAATCGAAGGCACGCAGTTCGGCTCCATTCAAGGCTGGATCGGACCGCCGGAATTCCTCGTCGGCGTCGATGAACGCTACCAGGCGCTGAGTGCGCCCGGATTGTTTACAAGCCGGCAACAAGACCAGCGGGTGCTCGACGATCCGGCCGTCAACGACATGATACTCGGATTGGGCGCGGATAAGGGGCTGATCGGAATGGCGGTCATACTGACCGGCCCGTCCGCGATCGTGGTCCGCAAACCGGTGCGTCATCTCGCTGAGTTCCAAGGCATGAAGATTCGCGTGCTGGCGTCGCCGTTTCAGCTCGAAATGATCAAGCGAATGGATGCCTCCCCGGTGGCGATGTCGCTCGGCGACGTGCTGCCCGCGCTGCAGCAGGGCGCCATCGACGGCGCCCTCGGCACCGTCCCGGTTTTCGGGCCGCTGCATTATGTCGACACGGCAAAGTACATCGTCGAAAGCGATCAGCCTTACGTCAACGTCATCGTCGTCATGAACAGGAAATGGGTCGAAGCCTTGCCGGCGGACTTGCAAAAAATCCTTCACGACGACGCAGCGGCGGTTTCCAAGGATATCGCTCCGTTCGTGGATGACTTCGTTGCCGGGCAGCGCAAGGCTTGGACCGACAAAGGCGGCGAGCTGATCAGCCTTCCGGCCGCGGAACAGGCCGCGATGATCGCCAAGATTTCCAGCATCGGCAACGATCTTTCGGTCACCAAGCCGGAGCTGAACAAGGCGGTCAATCTGGTCTTCGAGTCAGCCGCGCGCAACAAATAGGGTGGCGGCGACGGATCTCACGTGATCTTTTCCGACCTTCCTTCGCCCGCCGAAGCGGGCTTCGCGAAGGCGGGAAACCGGTTTCCATTTCTCGGGATCATGCTTTGAGAGCCTCGCCCCATTTTGTCTCGATGGCGCGCGCATCTTGATGAGACAGAGCGGAGAGCTTTGGAAACTTGTCGATCCAGGCGAACGGCTTCACCGCCTCGATGATGAGCTTCGAATGTGAAGTGATGCCGCGCGCCTTGGCGTCGGCCGGAATGCGCGGATCGAGCGCGGAGCTCCAGGCATTCCTGATGATGTCGGTCTGTTCCGACGGTTCGCAACGCGTCGTCACCGCCCACATCACGTCGGCAAGATCGGACGGATCGATGTCGTCGTCGACCACCACGACGAGCCGTCCCATATAGCTATGGGCGGCGGCGATCAATGCGGCGCGCTTGGCATGGCCGTCATAGCGCTGGCGGAGCGCCACGACCGTCATCAATTGCGATATGTGCTGCCACACGCCGGCGACATCGGTGACGCCTGCAGCTTCGAGATTGCTCCAGATGCCGGCGGCGCGGAACGGCAGCCCGAAGTGGAAGCGCGGCGGCTTCATCGGTGGCGAGCCGAGCAGAATCGGATCGTTGCGATGATGGATAGCGGTCACCTCCATCACCGGACAGGGACGTTGGTCCGCCGCGAAATAGCCCGTGAACTCGCCGAACGGGCCTTCCGGCAGAGACGCTTCGGCGAACGGTTTGAGGCGGCCTTCGATGATGATTTCGGCATCAGCCGGGACCGGCAAGCCGGTCACCGGGCCGGGATGGACCTCTACCGGCGCGGCCTTGATGGCGCCGGCAAAGTCGAATTCCGAGACGCCCGCCGCCAGATATTCAAAGCCCGCGATGAACAGCGCCGGGTCCTCGCCGCAGACGATCGCGACCGGGCAGGACTTGCCCTGATCCCAGTATTTCTTGGCAATGATCGCGCCGTGCCGGCCGCCGTGATCGAATTGGATCGTCAGCTGTTGCGGCCCGTGAACCTGCACGCGATAGATCGACGCGTTGATCCAGCCGGTATCGGGGTCGCGCATGACGACCAAGCTGCCGGACCCGATATACGGCCCACCGTCCTCTTTATGCCACACCGGAGCAGGGAATCTCGTCACGTCGGCAGCGTCACCGCGCACGGAATTCTCCAGCCAGGCGGCCGTACTCATTTCAACCGGCTTCTGAGGCGTTAGCGTCTGGCGCCTTGCCATCCAAGACTTCAGCGCATCGAGCGGCCGCAGGCTGGTGTCGATGCCGAGTGCAAGGGCTGCGCGTTGCGGGCTTGTCACCGCATTGGTGAGCACACGAAACCCGGGCGCATGTCCCTTGATGTGATCGAAGAGCAGCGCCGGACAACCGGCCATGCCCGCCGCGACCTCGGTAATGCCGCCGATCTCGTGATGCGGGTCGGCGCCCTCGATGCGCCGCAGCGCCTTGAGTGCGTCGATCTGGGAGATGAATTCGCGAAGATCTTTGTACGCCACGTTTGCAACTTAGCTCCATATCAAAGACGCCACCGGGCAACAGGCTTATCTTAGCTGGCAAAAAGCTCATGTCCCACGCCCTTCGGCAGGGCCTGGGGAGCCATGCAGCCCGTTATGGTTCCGTTTCGCCGCCGCGACGGCGATAGATGAACGTCTTTATCGACCACTCAAGCAGGCCGAGAAAAATCATGAAGGCGACGGCGATCAGATAGAACGGCTGCCAGATATTTCTGGAGAGCTGCTCGCCGCTGAGAAAAGCGAGATAGAACATGTCCTGGCCGAAGGGACACAGCGCCAAAATCGCCGTCAGCACGATCGTAATCCACGGCCACCGTCGCATCGCTCATCCTTAAGCGATCAAGCCGCCACGCCGTAGCCAGGATAGGGAATGCATTCTCACCGCGTTACCAGAAGTTCGGGCCGATATTCGAAATGCATCGTATCGAAGTGATACCACTTGCCGCCCCAGATGAAGCCGTGTTTTTCGAAGATCGTGACGATCTCCGCCGGCATGCGGTTGCGATAGCGGATGGCGCCGTCATGCGGGCGCCAGTACCAATAATCCGAGACTGCCGTGTTGAGATCGATGGCGATGCCATAGCCGTGCGGGCTCGGCTGGCCGGTATCCGCCACGGCCCGGCAATTATAAGTGCCGGCGATCGGATAGGCGGCGCGTTTGATTTTTTCCGGCAACGCGTCGATCTCCGCTGACACCGCGCGCAGTTGTTCATCGACGCCGTTCACCGACGTGATGCGGATCGATTGGCCCCAGCTTTTGGGAAGCCAAGCCAACGCAACGAGGTGCGGCGTCACCTCGCCCTTCTGGCAGTCGCCATACATCTTGGTGAGGAAAGCGGCATTGCGGAACCGGCCTGGATCGGCATCGACGGCCGGCGGCTTTTCCAGCGGGCCGCGCGGATACGGCAAGCGCAACTGATCGACGATGGAGGCGTGCCGCAGCAGCTCCGGAAACGTCTTGCTCGCGGTGCCGTCGGCGAGCGGCATGACTGTTCCATCACGCCAGCGCAGCACTTTGCCGTCATGTCCGGCGAGCGCATTCGGATAAGCCGCGACCAGATGATCGAGCGCCGCACCAAGCCCAACGTCCTGCGCAAAAAGAAGAGCCGCGCCGGCGCCGATGGCCAGCCCGGCGGCGAGCCAAATGCAGAGCGCTAAACGTGCGGCCAATGCCGGTCGCGGAACCAGGCGCGATACCCCACCATCTTGGCGCGCTGCGCGGTCGGCGCATGCCGTTTGCACGTCGACGCCTCGTCGCTCTCGTCCGGCGCGGCCCAGCGCAGCTCGACGCAGTCGTTGGGGTTATAGGCCATTTCGAAATTCCCCATACGGTCGAGCACGTCCTTGAGCGAGAGCGTCCACTGCGAGCCGTCGCTGCGCGTATAGGCGAATTTGCGCGTCGCAAGCTCCGACGCCAGCACGTTCTGCAATTGCGCCTTGACGTCGGCGACGCTCTGCCCGGCCGGTATCGCGTAGCGCTCGGGCCGCCGCGCGACATGATCGGGATAGCCGCGCACCACGTCGACCGCGATCAACAGACGGAAATCGCGCGCCGGCGTGGAGTAATCCTCCCAGGCGCCGTTGGTCTCGAAGATCGACGGGCCGTCCGGCATGGCCGCGTCGCCGTGCCCGCTGTTCTGCCACTTGCGTCCGTTCTCGATCGAGGTCACGCGCGTCTTGACTTGCTCTTCGAGCGAGTCGATCGCGCCCTTCATGGCACGCACCGGATCGAGCGGCTCGGGCGACATCACGTCGTCCATGCGATCGTAAAAGTCCTCCGTCGCGAGCTGCGACTGCTCGAGCGAGAAATCGCCGTATTGCGGATTTTTCGCGATTTCGTCGTTGGTCAGCCGCCGCAAGGTGCCGTTGGCGTCACGCACGATCGGCCGGAAGCGCTTGAAGCCCGGGCTGCCCAGTGTCGGATCGTGCACGAAGAGAAAATTGCCGCGCCAAAAGCGCTTGCGCGTGACCGATCCGTCGGGCTCGGCGTCGGCGGCCAAGAAAATGCCGGCTGAGCCGCCCGACTGCGCCACGCGCCGCACCAGCATCAGAACGTGACCGTAAGGATCGGCATAGACGGTGCCCGGGCGCAGCGTCTCCTGGGTCAGCGGCACGGTGTAGAAATCGGTGTTGTTGTCGTTGGCCTGCGTGCGCACGGCGCCGGACTGCACGGCGTCGCCGACCACCGGCAGGAAGCGGCCGAAGGCAGCCGCGAGCGCTTTGCTGCTGCGCCAGCGCCGGGTTCTCGATTGGTCAGCCACGTATAGCATTTCGGCGGCTTGCCGCCGCCGCCGCGCGAGCAATTCGAATAGCCGAACGGCAGTCCCATCTTGAATGCGAAATAGGCGCGCAAGAAATAAACGAAATCGGCGCAGTCGGGGCGAAGCGGCATGGCCACTTCGTCTTCGCCGGCATCGAGATAATTGAACAGGACATTGCGCGAGCGATCGCGCAGCACGTCGTGGAGCGCCGGCCACGACAGATCGACGTCGAGCGGCGCGTCGAACAGTTTTTGGATCCATGCGGAATACAAATTCTCCATCGCGCGGTTCCACGCCGCGCGTACCGGCCAGACGGCGCCCGGCGTCGCCGGCGGCCGCGGCGGCGCCGCGTCGCGCACGGTGATGTCGCGCGAAATCGCGCCGCATCCGGCCGTCGCCAGCGTCGCGTGCCACGTCCCCGCGGCAGGTGCCGCGACCTCGGCGAACCAGAAATAGGGCGGCCCGCCTTGCCGATCGCGCGATTTGGCAGCGACGCTGCCGTCGGGCGCGATCAGCGACAGCTCGCCCGCGATCGGCTTCTCGGCGGCGAAGATGACGCGCAATGGCGCGCCCTGCCACGGCGCCACCGGCGCGGGCAGCACCGCGACATCGGCCGCACCCTGGCAGGAGCCGGGCGAGCTTTGCGCTCGTGCGTCCACGGCCGAGAACAGCAAGACCAAAAATGCCGCTGTGATCAGCATCGCGGCTGTCACGGCGGCGGCAGACCGGCGCGCTACAAACAATCGAGCCCCCTTCATGGAGCGCCCTCGAACTGCATTGGTTGCCGCAGCCCGGGGCCGGATCGCAGAATACCGAATTGGCGAGGCGCAGTCAGCGGCAATGAAAGCGGCGACTTTGCGGCCGGCCGGGCGTTTGCCGAAACCGCCGGAGCCGCCCAAAGCCAGCAATGTCGGCAATAGGTCATCCGCCATAGGTCAAATGTCCCCATGGTCAAAAGCCGACATGAGGCAGCCATGAGTTGTACCCAACATGAGTTGTACCCGACATGAGTTGTGCCCGAGGTCGAGGGCAAGAATTACCGATTTGTTGTCTGTTCCTCTTGGTTGTCTGTAGCTCTTGGCGCCACAATTAACAGCGCGGAGTTGCGAAACTCGAATCCGCGGGCTATGGCTTGTTCCCATGGCAGCGCAGCACTTCTGTTTGTCGTAACAAATCAGGACAACACCAATCCATGCAATCGCGAGCGCCGAAGAGCCCAGCTGGGCGCCCTCCATCGCGTGTGCCGCGAGCCCGCAGGAAAGGCCCCG
This sequence comes from uncultured Alphaproteobacteria bacterium, assembly GCA_963761595.1. Taxonomy (GTDB): domain Bacteria; phylum Pseudomonadota; class Alphaproteobacteria; order Rhizobiales; family Xanthobacteraceae; genus BOG-931. The sequence goes on along the minus strand of CAVXHE010000008.1, from coordinate 253,195 downwards.
ACGCTCGCGACATCGAGGTTGGACGACGGGTTCGTGCGTTTCGCCTGGCGCGAAACCTGTCGCAGTCGGCGCTTGCCGATCAGCTTGGACTGACATTTCAACAAGTCCAGAAGTACGAAAAAGGCACCAATCGCATCAGCGCCGGGCGTCTCCAGACGATTGCCGAAATCTTTCAGATGCCCGTTACGGATTTTTTCTCGGCCCCCGCACAGACGCCGCAGTCCCAACTGAGCATTTTCGAATTGGTCGATTCAGCAGGCGCCCTGCGGCTGCTGCGCGCCTACACGCGGCTGCCTGCCAAGATGCGGCAGACATTGGTCCAATTGGCCATGCAAATGGCGGGCGACGAAAAAACCTCTTCCTAGTGATCTGATCGCGGCTTATGCCGGTCGGCGCGCGGGCGATCGCAGGCTCAGGCGGCGGAACGGCCGTTGGCCGTCGATCGTTCCAGCAGGCGTCGCACCAATTCGGGCTTGATGACTTTGCGCGTGGGCGTCATCGGCATCTCGGCCACGATCTCAAGATATTCCGGCCACATGAACTTGGCGACGTTGCGCTCGGCCAGGAACTTGGTCAATTCATCGAGGCTGAGCGCCGCACGGTCATGCAGCATGACAAAGCATGCGGCCCGCTCGCCAAGCACCGCGTCGGGCAACGGCGCGATGGCGGCTTGCACCACCGCGGGATGCGAAGCGATGATCGCCTCGACTTCGGCCGGATTGAACTTCACGCCGCCGCGATTGATGATGTCCTTGATGCGGCCGCGCAGGCGCACATTTCCGCCGCGGTCCATTTCGGCGAGATCTCCGGTGCGAAACCAGCCGCCGGCGGCAAAACTTTCGGCGCTTGCCGCCGCATTGCCGACATAGCCTGCGAACACCGAGCAGCCGCGCACTTGCAGTTCGCCGGTCTCGCCGACCGCAAGCACGCGGTTATCCGCATCGGCAATGCGCAGCTCTGTGCCCGGCATCGCCCGGCCGACGCTGTCGAACCGGACGTCGCGCCCGTCGGTCGGGCGTCCGCAGGTGCCGAATTGGAGCTCGGTCATGCCCCAGGCCTGCATCACCGTGCCGTGCGGCAACAGGTGTTCGAAAGCAGCCGACAGCGCCGGCGGCACCGTCGTCCCCGACAGCACCGCGAGCCGGACCGATTCAAGGTCGAAACCTTCGAACAGCCGTTGTTGCATGCAGGCGGCGATATGACCCGGTGCGCCAAACAGCACGGTCGGCCGCATCCGCCGCAGCGCCGAGATGAAATCCTGCGGCGTGAAGACCGGCACCATGGCGGCCGCCGCGCCGACGCACAGGCCGAGCTGCAGCGTGTAAAGACCATAGAGGTGCGTGAACGGCGCCAGGCAAAGAATCCGATCGTCGCGCCTCAAGCCGAATTCCTGCGCCGCCAACCGGGCATTGCTCAGGAAATGGTTGAAGCTGACCGAGACCGCCTTTGGCGCCGACGTCGTGCCGGAGGTGCAGAGAAACAGGAACGGATCGTCCGCCCTCGCCTCGTTTTTTGCCGAACCGCTCTCGGCAGAGCGGGCTTCCACGTGCGCGAACCCTTCGGCGCCGGCCACGGCGCGGCCGACGGAGATAATGGACCGCAGCGATTTCACCTTTTCGAGGAGGGCTACGAGTTCACCGGCCGGCGACCGGTCTTTCGCTGAGCCGGGCGCGACGATCAATTTGGCGCCGCTGTGGGACAGCTGCTGCTCGATCTCGCGCAAACCATACGCCAGATGAACGGTCTGCATTGTCGCGCCGCAGGCATTGACCGCAAGCCACGACATCAGGAATTCGGGAACATTCGGCAGGTGCAGCGCGACGATATCGCCGCGGCCGATGCCAAAGCTCCGCAGGCCGGACGCAAGCTTGTAAACGCGATCGGCAAGTTCGCGATACGTCATCGCGCCGTCGGCGGTCGCGATTGCCATGCCGTCGCCGTTCGCCGACGCGGCACGGTCGAGCCAGCCCGGCAGCGTTTCGTCTCGCCACCATCCCTTGGTGCGAAAGTTCTTGGCGTCCTTGGCGCGAATGTCCTCGGCGCTAAAGTTCTTGGCGCGAAAGTCGCCCGCCCCGCATCCATCCATCCGGTCCGCAGGCATGCCGTATTCCTTCGCCTTCACTGGCACTCGACGGATTTGCCGACGACGTCCAGAAAGGCGTCCATCTCCTCGTCGCTGATATTGTGGATCTGCGTTTGCAGGCCGATTTGCGCCATGCCGAGCAAAAACGTGCACTCGGAAAGGCGGAGGCGTTTTGCCTGTTCGATCAGCTCAGCTATTCCTTGCAACAGCAAGAGACGTTGGTCGGCGGAAAGTTTTGCGTCTGCGGACAGGTTTGCCGTCGCGTCGGATCGCGCCGCGTGAGATTGCGTGAATGTCGAGGACGCACTGCGCCTCGTTCTCGCTTTTACGGGCATCAACAATGCCGCCCCTCGTTTCATTATTGAAATTTCCAAAAAAACCCGCAGAAGCTTCCCACTCACGCGACGCTTCGGATCGCCGGGCGCGTAATGCCGTTGCGCACGATCACCGATCCCTCGACGCCGTAATGGCGGCGCGTCGCTTGCAGGGTTTCATGATCCACGGCGACGTAGCTCGCGACCAGCCATTCGCCGTCGACAAGCATCGGCATGCCTAAGGGCGAGAGCTTCCAGCCCCAAATATGGGTGCGCGAAAGCCACCATGCCTCGGTCACCAACGTGAATCCGGTGGCCTCTTCGCCGAGGAGAAATTCGAGTCCGCCGCACAACACCCGTCCGGTCACGCTTTTGGCCGGTGCCGCCCGGTCGCGCCGTTCGGCGACGGCAAACAGGCGCGTCCATTCAAAAACGTCGGGCGAGCGGGGAATTCCTCTCACCGCAGCGAGCGCGGGGAACACTTCGCTGAGCAGATGCGGCTTAATCGAAGGGACAAAGCGCGATCCGCCGACCACACGTCCGTCCTCGATCGCCAAAATATAGACGGTGTCGTCATTGTCGAATTGGTCGCTCTCGCGCCCGTCCTCGACTTTAAGACCCTGCCAATGATTTTCGCGGACATAGATGTCGTGACGGATGCGATGATGCTCCAGCAACTCGCGCTCATAGAGCTTGCGGTTCTCCGCCGTAACAACGTGGATCATAGCCCGTCCCTCGGTGGGGCGAGGCTACAAAAACGGCCTTTTTTGGCGAGTATCGAAACCGATACCTTGACGCCAACAGCCGCGGTCTAACAGCCGCGATCTAAACGCTTATTTGTTTCGTCCGAATGGCTTCCACCACGGCCTGCGTCTTGTTCACCGAGCCGAGCTTGCGCGAGGCGAGCTTGAGGCGCTTGGCGATGGCCGCCTCGCTGACGGAAAGGATGATCGAAATCTCCCAGGTGGTTTTGCCGGCGGCGGTCCATGCCAGAACTTCACGCTCGCCGTTTGTCAGGATGCGCCGGTAGGGATCGGCATGGCCGGCGCTGACCAAGGCCAGCGCTTTGGAATGTGCATAAAGCGAGATCAGATGGATCGAGCGCTTGGCGTGGTGGTCGAGGTCGACATAGTCGCCGCCCATCGTGACCGTATCGATGAGCCCGCGCTCGCGATAAATCGGAACGGCAAAGCCTTTCTTGAGCCCGAATTCTCCGGCCACGCCCATGACTTTCTTGGCAGCGGGCGAGGCTTTGGGGTCGTAAGGCGCTTCCGACCATTCAAACGGGTCGGCGCTGCGCAAGCACATCGCCACCACCGGGTCGTCTTTGTAGAAATCGTTTTGGATGTAATGTTCGTTGAAATTATTGGGCCAGCCGTCGAAGAAAGTTTGCCGCTCGTTCGACGCCCGAAGGTCCGGCGTCGTTGAGATCAAAAAGCCGCTGAAGCCGAATTGGGTGAGCGCAGACGACATCCGGCTTATCACCTCGCCGGGCGTCTGCAGGCGTTCGAGCTCGTCGATCAAGTCGAACGCCAATTTCGAGTAATCAACGAGCGTGGCAGACATCACACGCACATGGCCGGAAGCCATGCCCCCAAAACTACGTGTCCCCAATCTCCACGGCAAGAAACAGTACTATTCAAAATTAAGATTTTCAATTGATGATTGTCATCTGCGAAATATTCCTCGCCACCGCCAGCATAGGCATCAATAAAGTTCCGGCGCCGTTCAGTCAGGCCCGTTCTCGCCGGCAATCTCGACGCGCTCCGGCGGCAACAAGGACAATTGCCCCTCGGCGCCGAGGGCGAGCGTGTGGATATGAAAATATGTCGGCGCCGCGTTCTTCGCGCCCATCATAGGTGACGGCGCCGAAACGATTTTCAGCTCGCCGCAACTGCCGATCCAATCGATGTGGCGGTGGCCGTGCATGACGACCGTGCGCGCGGCGATGGGTTTGAGGCTGCGGACGAACCAGCTGCCGTTGATCAGCGCGGTCCCAATACGCTCGGAGAACGCCGCTACCGACATCGGATATTCCACAAGATGATGATGCAGCGCGACGATCCAGCGCGCTTGCGGAAATTGGCCGACCGCCGCGGCAAGCTTGCGCGCCTGTTCGGCGGAAACCATTCCGAGCGCATTGGTGAAGGAGAAATGCGTCTCGGCGTTGGAATTGAGGATGGCGACAGCGATGCCGTCTGCCGTTGCCGGCGGCATGATCATGGGAAACTGATCGTCCCAAAGACGCCCGAGCCCGGCGGACAAAAGCAGGCTGCCCGAATTGGCAAAGGCCGCGATCCGCGCCCGGTGCGGCTCGAGCGCCTGCGTAAGCGTAGGCCCGAGCTTTCCCGAACGAGGATCGACCACATGAACCCGATCGCCCTGCACGGCCACGATCGCCGACAAGGCCCGCATTTGCCGCAGCCGCTTACCGGGGCTGAACGGCAAATCGAGCCGGGCCGGGTTTTGGCGATCGACGATGTTGAGGTCGTGATTTCCGGGCAGGATGATCAGCCGTTGCGCGAGCACGGGATGCCGGGCCACGACGTCGATGAATTCCGCCCATTCGCTGGCGCGGCCGGCGTCGGTCATGTCGCCGCTGACGAGAACGAGATCGAGCGGCCGCGCGCCATGGATCGCTTCGAGGCGAGCCATGATGCGCGCGACGCGTGCGTTGCCTTGCGGCCCGCTCCGTCCGCTTTCGATGCGGAATCCGTAATGCTCGCCCACCATGTGGAGGTCCGACAGATGCGCAATGCGCCACGCCGGGCCGGCGGACACCTCAGCGAAGGCAGGAAGGTCGATCGGCTGATCCATGCTCGCATCGGCGGCACCCCAGAACAGCGACGCGACCGCAAGATAGGCCGCGACCACGACGACCGCATTGGCGAGCGCCGAGACAACGAGGCTGTGCAAAGACAGCAAATCCGCAACCGTCGCGGCCCAATGCGTGGCCGGCCAGGCGAGTATCGCGATCGCTAGACCGCAGACGCAGAGAATGGCGGCGGCGCCGGCGGCGCTGATCGCGCGCAGACGCCCCTGCGCCGCGGCGCCGGAAGTCCCACCGAACATGTGCTCGACCAGATAGCGCAACGCCTCGCGGCAGAACGTGTAGCCGGGCTGCACCGCAAGCGCATTGAGCGACCAGAAATTCACCTCCGCGGTCCGCCACAGCGGCCGCCATCCGATCCATCCCAAGGCAACGACGGCAATGAGCATCAAGACCGTGCCGAGCTCCGTCAATTCGGCGACGGTGCGTGAGACCTTGGCGAACCAGATCGTCGCCACAAGCGGCGCCGCTCCGAGCAGCACCGCCGGCAGCAGAATCGAGACGGTCCAGGCGAATACCAGCTTCGGCAGGCTGATTTCGGCGAGCAGGCTGCCGGCGATCGCGAGCAAAGATCTCTGCTTCGGGCTTGAACCGTCGTCCTCGGCATCGCCCTGGCGCGGATCAAACAACATCATGCCGATGCCGGCCCCCTCGTGCCGCGAAGACGATGCAGCCTGTCTCGCGGCGGCGGCGTTGTACAGCCCCGCCTTGCACGCCAGAGCAAGCGCTCTCTCTAGGCCGCTTTGAAGAAACCTACATTGTCGCCGATGACTGTCGTCGGCCCGATCGGAAGCGGCTCCGGATTTGCGGTACTCAGCTTCTCGAACTCGATGCCGCTCGTCCACACTTTGCGCAAAAAGTCCTCGAAGACCTGGATCGTGAGCTGTTCGCCCGGGCAGCGGCGATAGCCGAAGCCAAACGGCGCAAAGCCGGCATAGTCGCATACCGGCAACGGCTTGCTGTCGACGATCCCATAGACGGTGCCAAAGCCGCTGTTGTGAATAACGGCCTTGCGGCCGTCCTTGACGTCGAAGGCGGTTCTGTCGAAGGGGCATTTGGCGAAGCCGATCTGTTCGCATTTGGCTTCGTCGATCTGATGGCTCGTCGGCACGGTATTGTAGCGATCCGGGTCGAACGCTGCCGGGTCCTTCCAGTGGATCGGGTCGAAACTGGTGGCGGCGTGCGGGCTGACGGCGTAGCCGAATCTTTGATAAGGCGGGGTCGTCGTCTCTTGCAGCGCCGATATGCTGCCGCCATTCGGGGTGATGGTGCGAAACAATTCCATGACGAAACGTTCGAGCGGCGTAAACGCGTTGTCCTTCACTTCATCGTAATTGCCTTCCATGGTTTTCTTGAACCAGGACCGCGCGTCGGGATCACCGGTGTCCTTCGCCAGTTTGAGCATGATGTTGTACATCGTATTGCCCCACTGGCTCAGCGCCACGAAATTGTGGAACACCTCGAAGACGACGTCCTTGTGGGCAAAATATTCTCCGTCGCCGCCGTTCTTTATCCACCAATAGGCGAATGTCTTCTCCGGATTTGCCGTCTTGCCGTCGAACAGGTCGCCGATCCGGCCGTCGATCCACTCTTTCAACGACGGCGAGGCGCGACCGCACGATCATGTAATTGTCGTAGACGATCTTCTGCGTCGGATCCCGATAGGCGAGCACGGTGTTGAAGCTTTGTCCGATCTCGCGAACGCCGGCCGGAATCGCATCGCCTTTGACGCCGAGATGCAGATCCCAATAGAGGTCGAAATAACTTTCAAGATATAGCCGCATCAGCGGCTTGCCGGCATTGCTCTCGTGCAGAAGCTTGTCGAAAAATGCCACGACTTTGTCGCCGTACATCGGGCGATAGAGGTCCGGCGTGAGCGCCGTCATGTAAATCCGCTTGCGGCGGTTATCCGGCCCGCGCTTCTCCAGGCCTTGCAGAAAAACCGTAACGCCGTGTTCCGGAGCAGGCTTCCAGGTTTCGCTGAGCAATCCCCACAGATCGTAAGGCAGAGCATTTTCCTTGGTGAATTTCACGTCGATCATCGGAAGCGATAGCCGCTCGCCTTGATAGGTGCTCACCAAAAAATACGGAACGATGACGTTCTCGACATAGGCCGGGTCGAACTGCGCGCGGAATTGCGTGCGCAGCCGCACGACGGCTGCCTCGATATCGGTGGGTGCCAGCGGCTGACCGGCCGCGGGAGGCGACTGGGAGTGGGCGGAACGAATGGCCGCTCCGGCCGCGGCGGCAGACCCGCCGGCCAGGAATGCTCGTCGTCTCATCGCAAAGCTCCTTGCTTGCAGCGTTCCTCCCGCCGCCCCGTCATGCAGATTGTTGTTGCGCGCTCTATGGGCGCGCTAGGCGTGGCTTCGGAGCCCCGCGCCGACGAGGATCCAGCCGATGCCGGCCAGGACGAGGTCGATGCCCAGGAAAATACCGAGGACATAGAGGCTCGCGACCGGCCAATGCGCCAGAATCACAATGCCGAGAAGAAGCGTTATCAAGCCGGAGAAGACGACCAAGATCCAAGGACCGCTCCCTCTCATGCTGAAGGCGAGAACGATCCGCATGATGCCGGACACGGCGAGCGCGATGCCGAGCATCAGCGTCAACACTGCCGCGGCGAGCAACGGGTTTTCGAACGTCACGAAGCCGGCGACGATGTACAATATGCCGAGCGCGAGCCAGAGCAGGAAGTTGCCCCAGGACTTCAACGCAAAGGCATTGATGACCTCGGCCGCGCCGGCGATCAGCATCATGACGCCGACCACAAACACGCTGGCGACTGTGGCGAGAACGACGCTGGACAGCGCGATAAGTCCGGCGATCAGATAAATAACGCCGAGCGCTACGATCCAACCGCACTTCGCGCGCAGCGGCTGTGTATCGGACCGCTCAAATGTCGGGGCATGGGATGCGATGCTCATTGCAGCTACTCCCTCAAGAAGCAGCCACCCGCGCCTACTCACCGTCTTTTAGGTTATCACGCAGCGGAAATCCGTACAAGCAACGATAGAAATCGCTTCAAATTGAACCTGCCGATTATCGGCGCGCGCATGCAATTGCTCCGGCGCGTATGTGCTCGCGCGTGTCGCGGTGGCCGAGCCGCTCGAGCATTGCCGGCACGCCTCCGGACTGCACCCACTGCGGCAACAGGTTCTTTAGCGGGTTTGAGCCGGCGGCGTAGGGATAGGAGTCACAGTCGACATCGAGGCCGCGGGCCTTGGCCTCCGCGATCATCGCCAGCGCTGTTGCAGCCTTGCCCCAATTGTCCATACCGGAACACTTAAAGTGCACGATTTCGACGTGCACGCCGCATTGCGCCGCAATCTGAATCGCTTCCTCGACGGCCTCGATGACCTTGTTCACTCATCGCGCAAGTGCGTGAAATAACCGGCGTTGTGGCGCTTGAGCACGTGGCCGAGCGCGATCAATTCCGCCGGCTCGGCGTAGGAGCCGGGCGGCGTAAACAGTCCCGAAGACATTCCGAGCGCACCAGCATCGAGCGCCTCCTCGAGCAGTGCGATCATTTCATGAAGCTCGGCATTGCTCGGCGCACGATCCGCCATGCCCATCACCAAAGTATGTAGAATATTAGACATTGAGCCGCATAAACCCAAGCTTCCATCATAACCGTCGCCCCCGGCACCGGCAGCGGCCCCGGTACCTCCAGGGCCGAAAACGGCAGCGGCCGCCCGCCGAACCGCCGTTCGCACACCTTGTAGACGGGATAGAACTCGCGAATGTCGGTGTGGAACAGCAGCACGCGCACCACGTTGGCGAGCGAGGTTCCGGCGGCCTCGCAGAGCCGCGTGATGTTGTCGATGATCACTTCGGCCTGCGCCTCCGCTGATGATGAGAAATACGGCTGCCGCGGATCCACCGCGGCCGAGCGCACCAGCCCATCGCGGTCGGCCGCCATCAATGCCGGGATGAAGAGAAGATCGCCCGCCTTCACGGCCTGCGGCTGATGGCGAAATGCCGTCGCCACGCCGGCATCGACATGCCGCTTGCCGGCGGCGCTGCCGGGCTTCGCCGCGATCACATTGATCTCGATCTTGCCGTCGTAGGGCGCAAGTCCATGCTCGATACATGGAATGATCGACACGGTCGGGCCGGCCTCGCCGAAATGCCGCGTCCACGCCTCGTTGAAGGCCGAATAGTCCTCGCGATCGGCGAGATAGACCTGGGCGTGCACGACATCCGCAAGTGTCGCGCCGGCGAGAGCGAGCGAGGCCGCCATCCGCTTGGTGATGATGAAATCGGTTTCGAGCTTGATCGGCTGGCCGCCCCATTGTGCGCCTTCCGCCATCAGCGCCGCCGCGGCGACGCCGTTGCGCCGCGGCTCATCGCCGACCGCAAGCGACGTAATGCCCGGAAGAAAGATGAAGTCCCCGACAGTCACCGCGGGCGAGTAGCCGGACGTGGGGCGGCCCTTGAGCTGCTCGTGCTTGAGGTGCTCGACTTCGAATCCCTTGCCGGGGATGGCGGCCATGGCCTGGATGTTCATGTCGGCGCCGGGCAGCAACAGCCCCTGCTGCGCGATCGACGTCGACGGCGGGATGCGGCCGCGGAGAAATTCGCGCCTGACTTGCTGATAGGGCGGCACCGCCTTCACCGTCGTATAGTACTGGTCGGTGCGCACGAGGTTGCTGCGATCGGTGCCGGCGGCGCGCAGCACGGCGTCGAGATTCTCAAAGATGCGGAGCGCTTCCTTCTCGCGTTTGGGCAGCCCCGCATGCGGCGCTCGCTCCGCCAGCACGTCCGGCGCGATGCCGTGAACGAAGTCCTGCGCCATCAGCCCGGTGGCGAAAACCCAGCGGCCGGCCTTCACGCCCTGCGCGAACTTGATCTTGCGTGAGCCGAGCTCAACCGGAAGAAGCGACTCTACGGCGCAGGTTGCACTCTTGGTCATGTCTATCTTTCGTGATGTTATGATGGCTCGCGCCGGGAGAGCGTGGACTTTGGCATTGCGCCACAACAGCCTCAAGCTAGATTGCACCCGGAGCGACGTATGAGCCTATTGCGACTTGCCCTGCCGCTATTCGCCGCCTTCGTGGTCGGCGTGCTCTCGCCGACGCAAGCGCCGGCGCAGAACTATCCCAATCACCCGATTACCATGATCGTGCCGTTTGCGGCCGGCGGACTGACGGATGTGCCCGCGCGCGTTCTTGCCGGGATGTTGCAGGACCGCATCGGCCAGAGCATCATCGTCGAGAACAAGCCGGGTGGTTCGGGCACTCTGGGCGGCGCCTATGCGGCGCGGGCCGCGCCCGACGGTTACACGCTGTTCGCCAATTCGATCGCCGACACACAAAATCTCTATTTCATTCCCGTGCCGTATAGCGCGATCGACGACTTCGCGATGATCGGCATGATCGTCGAGGGGCCGCCGCTGGTCCTGATCATCGATGCCGCGCTGCCTTACAAGTCGCTCGACGAATTGCTCGCCGATGCGAGGGCCAATCCGAACAAAATAAGCTTCGGCACGTCGGGGCCGGCAACATCGCCGGCGATGGCGCTGGCTCAGCTCAACGATCTCGGCAAGACCGCGATCGCGGGCGTGCCCTATGCCGGCTCCGGCGAGGCGGCGCGTAACGTCTCGCCAAGCGGCGTTCAGGGCGCCTTCGCCTTCTACGCGCAGGCCAAGCCGCTCGCTGACGGCGGCAAAGTGCGCGCGCTCGCGATCGCCAGTCCGCAGCGGATCGCGACCTGGTCCGAGGTGGCGACCATGGGGGAGCTGGGGTTTCCCAATTTTGACTATCGCGGCTTCGTCGGCCTCGCGGCGCCCGCCAAGACGCCGCAGCCGATCATCGCCTACCTCAACAAAGCGCTGAACGATGTCGTGCAATCGCAAGAGTTTCGCAGCCGAATGGAAGCGCTCGGCATGACCGTGCCGGCCGAGAACACGCCCGCGCACCTCGCCGACTACATGCGCCGCGAAACCACGCGTCAGGCGAGCTTGGCCGCGCTGACCGGCATCAAAATGACTTCGCCGCAGCACTGAAGAGCGTCCGGCCACACGAGCGGAAAGCGGATGACCTCGGTCTCCGCGGGCTCAAGTCATGAAAATGTGTGGTGGCCCGGGAGGCTTCATCAAACCAATACCTTCAACGAATTAGCGTGTCCCACCTTCACCTAACGTTCAATGTGGGCCAGCGACATCGAATGACGTGATAGCGTGTCCCTGGCAAAGGACCAGTAATGCAATACACCACTCTCGGCTGCACCAAGCTGCGCGTCAGCGTGGCCGGCCTCGGCACCGGCGGCTTCAGCCGGATGGGCCTCAAGACAGGCAAAACGGAAGACGAAGCCGCCCGTCTCGTCCTCGAAGCTGTCGATCTGGGCATAAATTTCGTCGACACGGCGCCGGCCTATGGCACGGAGGGCGTCGTCGGCCGCGCCCTCAAATCGCTGGCGCGCGACCAAGTCGTCATCGCGACCAAATCCTCAGTACGCCGCAACGGAGAACGATTTATCCCGGAGCGGGTCGTGGCCAGCCTCGACAATTCGCTGCGCGTCATGGGCGTAGAGCACATAGATGTGTTCAATCTGCATGGCGTTGAGCCAGAAGATTACGCCTATGCGGTCGACGCGCTGGCGCCAGTGCTCGATGCGGAGAAGCGAAAGGGTAAAATCCGGCACATCGGTGTCACCGAGAATCCGATCGTCGACTGCACCAACGAGATGCTCAAAAGCGCGCTGCGCGATCCTATCTGGGAAGTGTTCATGGTGGGCTTCCACATGATGCATCAAGTCGCGCGCAACAACGTGTTCGTGCATACGCAGACCAAGGGTATCGGTACGCTGCTCATGTTCGCGGTGCGCAGCATCTTCGCCGATCCGCCGCGCATCGCGCGCGAAGTGAAGGAGCTCGCCGCTACGGGCCTGATCGATCCGTCACTCGCGACTGACGATCCGCTTGGCTTTATCGTTCACGACAGGGGCGCCTCCAATCTGGTCGACGCCGCCTACCGTTACGCGCGGCACGAGCCGGGCGTCGACGTGGTGCTGTTTGGCACTGGCAACGCCGCACACCTGCGCAGCAACGTGGCTTCCCTACTCAAGCCTCCTCTACCGGACGCCGATCGGGCCAAGCTCGCAACCTTGTTCGGGCACATCACCGGAATCGGCTTGGACGGGCACCAAAGCCCCTCACGATGAACCCGAGTTCTGGCGTGAAGAAATCACGGGCAACCGGCAAATCTCTGCGAACGTCGGAATGCATGGTGGGCCCGGGAGGACTTCGAACCTCCAACCAAGCGGTTATGAGCCGCTAGCTCTGACCATTGAGCTACGGGCCCGCGCAAGTCACGTCAGCACGAGCGGATGTGATGCGGGACGACGTTATAGAACGATCGAACGGAAACTCGCCTAATCCGGCCGGCTTAGCAAGAACACCGCCTGCTCGCCGAACAAATTCCAGAACCACCACGGCATTTTCAGCCGCATCCGGCTGCCCCAGGCATTGAGCGCGACCGCCTGCTCGATCCTGGCGCCGGTGGCCTGACACAGTTCGCGAAAGTCCTTGATGCTGCAGAAGTGGATATTCGGCGTTTCCCACCAGGCATAGGGCAGATTGTCGGTATGCGGCATGTGGCCGCCAAAAAATATCTGCAGCCGGATGCGCCAATGGCCGAAATTCGGAAACGACACGACGCCGTGGCGGCCGATGCGCAGCATATGCTCGAGCACTTCGCGCGGCCGCCGCGTCGCCTGCAAGGTTTGCGACAAGACGACGAAATCGAAAGCATCGTCGGGATAATCTTCGAGATCGGTATCGGCGTCGCCCTGCACCACGGCAAGCCCCTTGGCGACGCATTCGTTGACGCCTTCGCGCGACAATTCGATGCCGCGGCCGTCGACGCCGCGCGTTTCGAGGAGGCGCAGCAATTCGCCGTCGCCGCAGCCGACGTCGAGCACGCGCGCGCCGGGTTCGACCATGTCGGCGACCACGAGCAAGTCGACGCGCGAGCCGCCGGGCGTGCGCGCCGCGTCCGCCATGGTGAGATCGTATTTGAGCCGGTTGAGCATCGTCACCCCGCCGGCAGGCCGCGCGCTTTGGCGGCGCCGTCAAGAAAGCCGCGCACGATGGCGAACAGTTCCGGCTCGTCGAGCAAAAACGCGTCGTGGCCCTTGTCGGTGGTGATCTCGGCGAACGAGACGCGGGCGCCGGCGGCGTTGAGCGCATGCACGATGGCGCGCGATTCCTGTGTCGGGAACAGCCAGTCGCTGGTGAACGAGATCACGCAGAACCGCGTCGGCGTGCCGCGGAACGCGTTCGCAGCGACCCCGTCGCAGTCGGCGGCGAGATCGAAATAATCCATCGCGCGGGTCAGATAGAGATAGGAATTGGCGTCGAAGCGCTCGACGAAAGTGATGCCCTGGTGCCGCAGATAGGACTCGACCTGAAAGTCGGCGTCGAACGAAAACGTCGGATTGTCGCGATCCTGAAAACGGCGGCCGAATTTGCGGTGCAGCGCCGCATCGGACAGATAGGTAATATGCGCGCCCATGCGCGCCACCGCGAGCCCGCGCCGCGGATTGGTGTCGTCGGCGAAATAGCGCCCGCCGCGCCATTCCGGATCGGCCATCACCGCCTGGCGGCCGACTTCGTGGAAGGCGATGTTCTGCGCCGAATGCCGCGTCGCCGCTGCGATCGGCAGCGCCGCGAACACGCGCTGCGGATAGCTCGCCGCCCATTGCAGCACCTGCATGCCGCCCATCGAGCCGCCGGCCACCGCGAACAACGAGTCGATGCCGAGATGGTCGAGCAGCATCGCCTGCGCCCGCACCATGTCGCGCACGGTGATGACCGGAAATTCGAGGCCCCAGGGCATGCCGGTCGCCGGATTGGTCGAGGCCGGGCCGGAACTGCCCATGCAGCCGCCGACGACGTTCGGGCAGATGACGAAATAGCGCTCGGTATCGATCGGCTGGCCGGGCCCGACCATGGTCTCCCACCAGCCCGGCTTGCCGGTGACCGGATGCGCGTTGACGACGTGCTGATCGCCGGTCAGCGCATGGCAGACCAGCACCGCATTGCTGCGATCGGCATTGAGCGTGCCATAGGTCTGATAGGCGATCTGCCAGCGGACCGAAATCGACGCCGGCATCGAGCCGCAGCGGATGGTCCGCCGGAAAGCGCACCACCGGCGAATGCGGCGTGTCCGCTTCGCGCGTGCGGTCGGCAAGATCGAGCATGGCGCTGACGTCGGCCATTACTACTTCCTCAGGAGCCACTTTCCTAGAATGTCAGGTCTTAGAATGTCATGCCTTAGAATGCCATGACCGGCGGCGCGGTCCAGCTAGTGCCCTATCAGGCAGACCCGGCCCTCTGGGGCAAACCCGGCGATCAGAGGGGCGTAAATAGGCCCGTTCCGCCCGGAAGTCAATGTTTTCTTTGATTTCGGACTTAACGGCACCTATCAATCGGGCCGATTGCCGGGACCCTATCATGCCGAAACCGCCGCGCCAGAACGACCCTTCGCTCGCCAATCTGCGGATCGAGATCGACCGCATCGACGAAGAGATGCACGGCTTGTTGATCAAGCGCGGCGAGATCATCGACCGCCTGATCGCGGTCAAAAAGAGCGAGGAAACCGGCTCCGCCTTCCGCCCTGCGCGCGAGGCCGACATGATGCGGCGGCTGGTCGAGCGCCATCACGGCAACCTGCCGCTCGACACCGCCGAGAGCATCTGGCGGGTCATCATCTCGACTTTCACCTATGTGCAGGCGCCGTTTGCCGTGCATGCCGACCTCTCCGCCGGCGACGCGCTGATGCGCGATTCCGCGCGCTTTCATTTCGGCTTCACGGTGCCGTTCGTGCCGCATATGGGCGCGGCGAGCGTCGTCGAAGCGGTCTACGGAATCGCAGCGGCGATCTCGGCCTCATTCCGGCCTTCGCCACCGCCGGCTCCGGCCCGTGGTGGGCGGCGCTCGAATTCGACAGCGCGCCGAAAATCATCGCGCGGCTGCCGTTCGTCGAGCGCGCCGATCATCCGGCCGCGATGCCGGTTTTCGTGGTCTCGCGGGTCGCCGCCGACGCCATGGTCACCGAGACCGAAATGTGGAGCATGCGGGTGTCCGGCTGGAGCGGGGCCGCGGTCAATGCGGTTGCCGCCGCTCGCCGACGTGATCGCGGTGCCCGACCGCGCCTTTGATGGCGCGGGCCTCCTGGTGTCGGTGGAGCGCGGCGGCATCGACGCGGTCGCCAAGGCTCTGGTTAAGACCGGCGCCTCGATCCGTTCCTCGGCCCTCGTCGGCAGTCACGCGACCCGCTATACGGTCGGCCTGACTTCTTCCGCCCCGGCAATGGGGCGCCAATAAAACCCTGTTCAAGAGACTTTGTGATGTCTGCGATGCGTCCACAACCACGGCCCGGCGTGCTCGACATCGAGGCCTATGTGCCCGGCAAGAGCACAGCGCCCGGCGTGGCCAAGGTGTTACAAACTGTCCTCGAACGAGATCGCCGCTCGGGCCGAGCCCGCACGCACATCGCGGCCTATAAAGCCTGGGCCGACCATCTCGAGGACTATCCGGACGGCTCGGCGAGCGATCTGCGCGAGGCCATCGGCCGCGCGTTTGGACTCGATCCCGAGCGCATCGTCTGCGGCGCCGGCTCCGACGATCTGCTGCATCTGCTCGCCGCACGCCTATCTCGTCGACGGCGACGAGGCGATCCACACGACGCACGGCTTTCTGATCTATCCGATCGTGACGCTCGGCGCCGGTGCGAAGCCGATTGTCGCGCCGGAGACGAATTACACCGCCGATGTCGACGCGATCCTCGCCGCGGTGACGAAGAAGACCAAGATCGTCTTCCTCGCCAATCCGAATAATCCGACCGGCACCTGCCTGTCGTTCGATGAGGTGAAACGGCTGCATCGCGGCCTGCCGGCGCACGTGCTGCTGGTGCTCGACGCCGCCTACGCCGAATATGTCCAGCGCAACGATTACGAAGCCGGCATCGAACTTGGTCGCGACATCGGAAAATGTCGTCATGTGCCGCACGTTCTCGAAAATTCACGGGCTTGCGGCGCTGCGGCTCGGCTGGATGTTCGGCCCGGCGCACATTCGTCGATGCCGTCAACCGCATTCGCGGCCCGTTCAACTCGAGCGGGCCGGCGATCGCGGCCGGCATCGCGGCGATCGAGGACCTTGCGCACCAGGAGCGCTCGCGCGAGCACAATACGCGCTGGCTCAACTGGCTGACCGAAGAGATCGGCAAGCTCGGTCTCGAAGTGACGCCGAGCGTCGCCAATTTCGTGCTGATCCATTTCCCGCAAGCCAAGGGCCGCACCGCCAAGGACGCCGACGCCTTTCTCACCGGCGCGCGGGCTGATCCTGCGCCAGACGACCGCTTACAAATTGCCGAACGCGCTGCGCATGAGCGTCGGCACCGAGGAAGCGAACCGGCTCGTCGTCGCGGCGCTCAAGGATTTCCTGGCGCAATCGGCTGATGCCGTGACAAGACCCGCACCCCTCTTCAATCGCCTGGCGCTGATCGGCGTCGGCTTGATCGGCTCGTCGATCGCGCGCGCCGCGCGCGCGCAAGGCGCGGTGCGCGAGATCGTGGCGACGCGCGCGCTCCGCCGCGACGCGCCGCCGCGTCGCCGAGCTTGGCTTTGCCGATCAGGTGGTCGAGACCAATGCGGCGGCCGCCGCGGGCGCCGATCTCGTCATCGTCTGCGCCCCGGTCGGCGCCTGCGGCGAGATCGCCAAGGAAATCGGGCCGCATCTCAAGCCCGGCGCGATCGGTCTCCGATGTCGGCTCGGTCAAAGGCGCCATCGTGCGCGACATGGGCCCGCATTTGCCCGAGGACGTGCATTTCGTCCCGGCGCATCCGGTCGCCGGCACCGAGCATTCCGGCCCCGACGCCGGCTTTGCCGAACTGTTCGTCGGGCGCTGGTGCATTCTCACGCCGCCGGAAAATGCCGATGCTGCCGCCGTCGAAAAGCTCGCAGCATTCTGGCGCGCGCTCGGCGCCAATGTCGAGAGCATGCCGGCCGGATCATCACGATCTGGTGCTGGCGATCACCAGCCACCTGCCGCATCTCATCGCCTATACGATCGTCGGCACCGCCGACGAACTGGCCGAGGTGACGCGCTCCGAAGTCCTGAAATTCTCCGCCGGCGGCTTTCGCGATTTCACCCGCATCGCCGCCTCCGATCCCGACCATGTGGCGCGACGTCTTCCTCACCAACAAGGATGCGGTCCTGGAAATGCTCGGCACCTTCAACGAGGATCTGGCGCAATTGACGCGCGCCATCCGCCGCGGCGACGGCGAGGCTTTGTTCGATCATTTCGCGCGCACGCGCGCGATCCGCCGCGGCATTGTCGAGATCGGACAGGATTCGCCGGCGCCCGATTTCGGCCGCGCGCATCCGGACCTGCCGGCGGAGTCCTCTGCCGCGGCCCTACGCGGTTTCCGACGATAGGACTAGCCCGCCTTGACCGTCAGCGCTTCGTCCACCGCGCGCGCAGCACCGCGAGCGTGAACGGCTTGGTGATCACGTCGTGGATGAGCGCGTCGAGGCCGTGGGCGCGCTCGCGCTGATCGGCGTAGCCGGTCATCAGCAGAATGGTGAGATCGGGAAAATCGCGCGCCGCGGCGAGCGCCAGCGCAATGCCGTCCATGATCGGCATGCGGATATCGGTGAGGAGAAGATCAAAACGGCCGCCCTCGCGCTGAGCACATCGAGCGCTTCGCTGCCGTCGCCGGCGGTCTTGACCTCGTGGCCGACCATCGCGAGCCCGCGCGCGCACATTTCGCGCAAGGCCTCCTCGTCTTCGGCGATCAGGATTTGGGCCATCAGCGTGATCCGGCGTAAATGTCATTGCGATTGAGGAAGCGCACCAGCACGTCGTGCGCGTCCGGCGGCGGCGAGGCGAGACGGGTGCGGAACGGCACTCCGTCGCCCGGCGACAGCAAAGTGCGCGGCAGCACGGCGGTCCAGGAATAGATCTCCTGCCGCGCGGCGTTGCGCACCGCAAAGCGCAGCCGCGGTACGTCGACGATCTTGTGGGTCTCGTTGACGACTTCACCCTCGACCACGAGGATCGGCACGCCCTCGTGCTGTTCGGTCGCGGTGTCGAGATCGTCAAAGTCGAGCCCGCGCAGATTCACCGGCATGCCGAGCCAGGCATAGAACGATGCGGTCTGCGGCATCAGCCGCACGAAATCGGCACGCCAGCCGATGATGATCGCGTCGAGCACGATCAGCACGAGGATGCCCGACTGCGCCGCGACAGCGGCCAGCGCAGCCAGGCGAACCTGGATTTCTCGGGAAAGCGCCGCGCCGCGAAGGTCTCGACGTCTTCGACCGGTTCCGCCGCTTCGTCGTCCTCGACGTCGAGCGGGTCGGCGGCGTCGAGATCGGTCGGCGCGATGGAGGGAGCGTCACGGCGAAGGGATCGTTCGGCGCAGCGCCGGCCTCGTCTTCCGGGCCGTCGAACCAGGCTTCGGCCGGGGTCTGGAGGTGCGGGGAAAGTCGGATTGCTCCGCAGCCGCGCCCTCGCCGGCTTCCTCGGCGACGGCCTCCGCCACCGCCTCGACGGCGCGGCGCACCGGCGCCAGCGCCTCGGCCGCGGCCATCAGCTTGTCGGTGTGGGACAGTTCGGCCTGCCAGACCGTCCGGCAGCGCACGCAGCGCACTTTGCGGCCATTCGGCCGCAGGCTTGCCACCTCGACATCATAGGATGTTGCGCAGTTCGGGCAGACGATCAGCATAGGTGAATCCGGAGCGCGGCACCTTTCGGGAACCTAACAGGCCAACCGTTAACGGATTGGAAACCAACTCGCCGGGGCGCCATACCCGGCCGCAGGCGCCGCCAGGGTGTTAAGTTGGCGGGAACGGCGAATCATTTGCCGAATCTAGGCCAATCCTGCGTAGACCAATAATGGGCGAGACAGGCTGCGGCCAAAGCCGCGTGCCACCCTGGAGAACCGCGTGATCCGATTCGAGAATGTCGGCCTGCGCTATGGGCTCGGCCCGGAGGTCCTGCGCGACCTCATCATTCCATATCGACGGCCACTCGTTCCAGTTCCTCACCGGACCGTCGGGGGCCGGCAAGACCTCGCTCCTGCGCATGTTGTTCCTCCTGCTCAAGCCGACGCGCGGCCTGATCACGATGTTCGACCACGACACCGCGACGCTGACCAAGGACAGCCGCGCCACGCTGCGCCGCCGCATCGGCATCGTGTTTCAGGACTTCCGGCTGCTCGACCACCTGACCACCTACGAGAATGTGGCGCTGCCGCTGCGCGTGCTCGGCAAGGACGAAGCGTCCTATCGCGCCGAGGTCGTCGAGCTCCTGCAATGGGTCGGGCTTGGCGAGCGCATGACGGCGCTGCCGCCGGTGCTCTCGGGCGGCGAGAAGCAGCGCGCCGCCATCGCGCGCGCCGTGATCGCGCGGCCGCAGCTCCTGCTTGCCGACGAGCCGACCGGCAATGTCGATCCCAATCTCGGCCAGCGGCTGCTGCGCCTGTTCATCGAGCTCAACAAATCGGGCACGTCCGTCGTCATCGCCACTCACGACATCGCCCTGATGGACGAATACGACGCGCGCCGCTTGGTGCTGCACGACGGACGGCTTCATGTCTACGATTGAGCCGCTCGAGCGAGACCATGACGGAGCCGTGGGACGATCTCGCCGCCACGGCGCCGCGGCGCTCGACTCGCAAGCGCCGGCGCCGATCGTGCCCTGCGGCTCGATCGCCGGACGTTCGCTGACCGCCGTCGTCGCCATCATGACCTTCCTCGCCGCGCTGACGGCGGGAGCCGTGACGATGGTGGTCGGCACCGCCAGCGACTGGCAATCCGACGTCGGGCGCGAAGTCACCATCCAGGTGCGGCCCGTCTCCGGACGCGACATCGAGGCCGATGTGCGCGCGGCGACCGACATGTCGCGCAGTCCGCGGCCGGCATTGCCGATGTGCGGGCCTATACGAAAGAGGAGTCGGCAAAGCTCGTCGAACCGTGGCTCGGCTCCGGCCTCGCGCTCGGCGACCTGCCGATCCCGCGCATGATCGTCGTCAAGCTGATGCCCGGCGCGACGCCGGACTTCGCCGGCTTGCGCAAGTCGCTCGCCGCGCAAGTGCCGAGCGCGAGCCTCGACGATCATCGCGGCTGGATCGACCGCATGCGCACCATGGCGGAGACGGCGGTCGCCGTCGGCATCGCGATCCTGGTCCTGGTCATCGCGGTGACCGTGCTCTCGGTCACCTTCGCGACGCGCGGCGCCATGGCGACCAACCGCCCGATCGTCGAAGTGCTGCACTATGTCGGCGCGACCGACGATTTCATCGCCAGCCAGTTCCAGCGCCATTTCCTCCTCCTCGGGCTCAAGGGCGGCGCCATCGGCGGCGGCGCGGCGATCGCGCTGTTCGGCGTCAGCGCCGCCATCAATGCGTGGTTTTCCGGCACGCCGAGCGGCGACGAGGCCGCGGCTCTGTTCGGCACCTTCTCCGTCGGCCTGACCGGCTATGTCGTCATTCTCGCCTTGATCGCGCTGATGGCCGTGGTCACGGCGCTGACCTCGCGCCGTACCGTCAATCAGACCCTGGACAACATCGATTAGCGTCAACTTGTCGCCGAAATCCCGGCTATGGTTTCGGCCTGGAGCATGATCCCGAAGAGTGGAAGCCGTTTCCGAAAGGATCGTGCTCAAATGAGAATCCGGGCCTTGATCAATCGAATTGGATCAAGGCCTAGTGGACGTGTATTCTCATTTGCAATTTCGGCGCGAGGGGGCGCGCGGCGATGGGCAACCTCAGATCCGCAGTCAAACGACGGCGCTTCACTGCGATCGGCGCTGCGGCTCGCCGTCTTGGGCGCTTTTTTGCTGGCGGCCGGCTTCGGCTTCTTCATCTGGCTTCTGCCGGAGGAGCAGGTCGCGCTCGACCGCAACGCCGACGGCATCGTGGTCCTGACCGGCGGCACCTCGCGCGTCAGCGACGCGCTCGAGCTGCTTGTCCTCCGGACGCGGCAAAAGGCTCCTGATCACCGGCGTCAATCCCGGCACGACGACCGGCGACATCGCGCATCAGAACCGTGAACTACGATCGCGTGCCTGACATGCTGCGTCGATCTCGACTATGCCGCGCTGAACACGCTCGGCAATGCGGTGCAGGCGCGGCGCTGGGCGCTCGCGCACGATTTCAATTCGCTGATCGTCGTCACCTCGTCCTATCACATGCCGCGCGCCATGGCCGAAATCGCCCACCAGCTGCCCGACGTGGCGCTGATCCCCTACCCGGTCGTCTCCGACCGTTTGCGCATCGAGCCTTGGTGGTCGAACAGCGAGACGACGAAGCTCGTGCTGTCGGAATATCTCAAATATCTGGCCGCGAAAGTGCGGATGCGGTTCGACGCCTTGGCGATGACGAGCGCGCTCCCGGCGCCTTCAAATGTGCGGCAATCGTCGCATAGTCTCCGGCCGAATTCAAAGCGCACAAAACTCTTCCAACAGGTCCGCCGCGGTGTCCCGTTCTTCCATCCTTTACATTCGCTCGATCGTCTTCATCGCGCTGTTTTACGTGAACGTCACCGTACACATGATCGCGGCGCTGCCGACGCTTGTGCTGCCGCGGCGCATTCTGCACGCCTTCGTGCGCTCCTATGCCTTGACGAGCCTGTGGCTCCTTCGCGTCGTCTGCGGCACCAAAGTCGAATGGCGCGGCGTCGAGAAGCTGCCGAAGACCGCATGCATCATCGCCTGCAAGCACCAATCGGCGTGGGAGACGTTTGCGCTCTACGCGGCGATCGACGATCCGACCTACATCCTCAAGCGCGAACTGATGTGGCTGCCGCTGTTCGGCTGGTACATGTGGAAGGAAGGCCTGATCCCGGTCGATCGCTCCGCCGGCATGGCGGCGCTGGCGCGGATGACCGCGCGCGCGCGGGAAGCGCTTGCCGCCGGCCGCCAGATCGTCATTTTCCCGGAGGGCACGCGGCGCCTGCCGGGCGCCGAGCCGAGCTACAAGCCGGGCGTCATTTATCTCTACGGCAAGGCTGAAGTGCCCTGCGTGCCGATGGCGCTCAATTCCGGGCTCTATTGGCCGCGGCGATCGCTCTTACGTCTGCCCGGCACCATTGTTGCCGAAATCCTGGATCCGATCCCGCCCGGCCTCGACAAGACAACTTTCTCGGAGCGGCTCGAAGACGCGATCGAAGACGCGACCAAGCGGCTGATCGATGAGGCTCAAGCGTCGGGTGCAGTTTCTTGATTGCCTGGAGCTGAAGCGTGGCCGCCGAGCCGTTCGGCAAGGAGATGCAGGTCGCCCTCGCGATAGCCGAGCGCTTCCAGCGCGCGCACAGTTTCGATCACATAGTCACGATTGGGACCGGATCGGCCGTGGCCCTGCCGCACGTAATGCAGGCTCTCGGCGAGCGTGAGCCGCCCGGCATATTGCACATGGCTGCGATCAACGACGTAGCAGAGCGCCCGCACCCGCCGCCGGGTTTGGTCTTCCAGCTCGATCTGCCGCATGGTTTCGACATAAACACTGGTGACCTGCTCGCGCCCGCGCAGATAGTCGACTGTCGCGGTGCGCGCCCCGGCCGCCACTCGGAAGGCGATGCCGCGGCACATGCCGCCGCGATCGAGGCCGAGCACAAGACCCGGCCGCTCCGGTGTGCCGCGATGCACGAAGGAAAAGACGCAGAGTGCCCGATGCAGGCCGATCAGGCGGGCAGAACATCGTTCGAGATAGGCAAAGCCCGGGCGCCACATCAGCGAGCCATAGCCGAACACCCAGAGTTCCCCGGTCTCGTGCTCGGCGCGCGTCGTCATTGAACCTCGAAAGGTGACTGTCGTTTTGCGGTATACTCTGATGCGAAGTTGAGAATCAAACGGACCCGCGCTCGCACCATTGCAGCGCTGTTTCGGGGGTGACGACGAACGATGCCCGGCCAGTCGCCGATGAACATGATGCGAACGGCGCCGCGGCCGCTGCGCAAGCGTGCCGTGCCGCCGCGCCGCCGGCGGCTGTGGCCCTTCATTCTGCCGGCCGTCCTTGTCGCCGCCGCCGTCGGCTGGACCTGGCTGTGGTACTACGCGGCCGACATCGCCGGCGCGGCGGAGGCCGGCTGGATCGCGCGCGAGGCTGAGCTCGGCCGCGTCTATGCCTGCGGCGCGCAGAGCATCGGCGGGTTCCCGCTGAGCATTGTCAGCCGCTGCGATCAGGCGGCCGCCACGTTCACGAGCAATAATCCGCCGTTCGACGTGCGCGCCTCAGGCGTCACCTTCTCGGCGCAGGTTTTCCGCCCGACTTTGCTGACCGGCGAAATCGCCGGTCCGGTCACCTTGGCCGACCCCGGCCAGCAGCCGGTCTTCGTCGCCAATTTTGCGAACGCGATATTGCGCCTGCTCGGACTGCCGCCCGATCCGGAGGCGATCACGGTCACACTGCAAAAGCCGCGGCTTGACCGCGTCGCCGGTCCAAACGCCGGCATGATCTTCCAAGCCGACGCCGTCGATGTCGCAGGCCGCATCATCTCAGGCTCGGCGCGCCACAATCCGGTGATCGAGGCGACCGGACATTTTACGGAAGCCACCGCGCCGACTTTCCATCCGCTGCTCGCCGAACCGCTGCAAGGCGACGTCGATTTCGTCATGCGCGGTTTTTCGGATTTCGCGCCGAAACCGTGGCCCATTTTGTTCCGCGAGATGGCGGAGTCCGGCGGCGGCGTCGAGATCAAGACGGTCCGGATCGAACGGCCCGACGCCATCATTGTCGGCACCGGCACCTTGACCTTGAACGCGCAAGGCAAGCTCAATGGCCTGGTTCAGGTCGCGGTCGTCGGCATCGACAATATCGTGCCGCTGCTCGGCATCGATCAGTTGATCGGACAAGGCATCGACCGGCTCACCGGCGGCAACGGTTCGGCCAATCAAGGCCTCAACGCGCTTGATCGCCTTTTGCCGGGGCTTGGCGGCGTAGTCCGGCAGAACGCGTCATCGGGCGTTATTGAGAGCATCAAAAAAATGGGCCAGCCGACCGAGATCGACAAAAAGCCGGCGCTGGCTTTGCCGGTGCGCGTCGAGGACAGCGTGATCTATCTCGGCGTCATTCCGCTCGGCATCGTGCCGCCGCTGTTTTGACAGTTAGTCAACGCTGCCGGTCCGCGTGCCAGCCGACGCGCGCGTCCGGCACGGAATCCGTCGAGGCGAAATACGGCTTGATGTCGAGAAGCGGCGTATCGTCGAGGCAATCGATGCCGACGACCGAAAGCTTGTTGCCTTCGATGCGGATCAGCCGCGCCACCGACACCGCGATCGGATTGGGCCGCGCCGGCGAGCGCAAGGCGAAAGTGCCGCGGTGCTCGGCATAATGGCGCGGCCATTGCAGCACGAGATCGCGCCGCGCTTGGTCCATCCAATAAAGCAGCAGCACATGCGTGACGGTCTCGAGCCCGGCAAGACCGCCTGCCCAGCGCGGATCAAGCTCGACGGTGCAGACTTCCTCCGAGCCGCGCGCGTTCTTCGGGCAGTCCTCGCGCCGCTTCCAGGGCGTGCGGATGCGGCCGATAAAATAAAGCGACGCATCCGGCCGTGCCGGCAGTTCGACGGCGATTTCGCCGGCGCGCAGCCCATAGGCGTCGCCGTTTTCGGGCGTGCGGAGGGTTGGATCGGCGGGCTTAGCTGCCTCGGACATGACGGCAAATTGGCATGCACCACTGGCCGCCGCCAGTGCACGAGCTGCCGCTCTGCTTTGTCTTGCGGCCCACTGCGCCAACGCCCATCCCTGTGGGCGCAATCCCATTAAACTTGCATCAATCTATTTAATGACATAAAGATATCTTTATGTCGAAAGATAAGCTGCAACAGACCCTTTGAAATGCCCAAGAATCGGCAACTATGGATCAAGAACAACTCACGTTTTCCGGGCTGACGACGACGCTCAAGGCCGCGGGCGAGGCCACCCGCTTGCGCATTCTGGCGCTGCTTGCGGAAGCCGAACTGACCGTGTCGGACCTCACCGAAATCCTGCGCCAGTCGCAGCCCCGGCTGTCCCGTCATCTGCGGCTCCTCGCCGAGGCGCGGCTGGTCGAGCGCTTCCGCGAGGGCGCCTGGGCCTTCTACCGCCTCGGCGAGCAGGGCGGCAACGACATCGCGCGCATCCTCATCGGGCGGCTCGACCCCGAAGATCCGGTCATCGCGCGCGACCGCGAGCGCTTGGCCGCGGTGCGCGCCACCCGCGCCGCCGCCGCCCAGAACTACTTCCGCCGGCACGCGGCCGAGTGGGACCGCATCCGCAAGCTCCATGCCGCCGACGCCGCCGTCGAAGAGGCGATCCGCAAAGCGCTCGCCGACAAGCCGATCCGGGCGCTGCTTGATCTCGGCACCGGCACCGGGCGCATGCTCGAATTGTTCGCCGGCGATATCGAACGCGGGCTTGGGCTCGATCTGTCGCTCGACATGCTGTCGCTGGCGCGGGCGCGGCTCGATCGCTCAGGCCTCAAACATTGCAGCGTGCGCCACGGCGACATCTACGATCTGGCGCTGCCACGCGACAATTTCGACGTCGTCATCATCCATCAGGTGCTGCACTTCCTCGACGACAGCGCGCGCGCCCTCCGCGAGGCGGCGCGCGTGTTGCGGCCCGGCGGACGGCTCGTGGTCGTCGACTTCGCGCCGCACGATCTCGAATTCCTGCGCGAAGAGCATGCCCATCGCCGGCTCGGCT
This sequence comes from uncultured Alphaproteobacteria bacterium, assembly GCA_963761595.1. Lineage (GTDB taxonomy): Bacteria > Pseudomonadota > Alphaproteobacteria > Rhizobiales > Xanthobacteraceae > BOG-931. Next base: position 227,273 of record CAVXHE010000008.1, on the reverse strand, counting down.
TCGCGGCCGAGACCGTGACGCAATGGCTCGAAGCCGCGGGCCTCGACGTGTTGCGCCAGGAAACCTTTGCGCCCGGGCCGGAAGGCAAGATCGCGATATCGCTCTGGCTGGCGCGCGATCCGCGCATTCTGCTCGCGCAACCTTCGACGCAGGTGGCGTGATGATCACACCCCGCCCCAGCCGTTTCGTCGAAGCCGGCCGCCCTGGCCTTGCCGTCTCGTTCGAATTCTTTCCGCCGAAGAGTGCGGAGATGGAGCAGTCGCTCTGGGAATCGATTAGGCGGCTCGCGCCGCTGAAGCCGAATTTCGTCTCGGTGACCTATGGCGCCGGCGGCTCGACGCGCGAGCGCACCCACTCGACGGTAAAGCGTATCCTCGCCGAGACCATGCTGACGCCGGCCGCGCATCTGACCTGCGTCGCCGCGAGCCGCGACGACGTCAATGGCGTAATCCGGGCTTACGCGGAGGCCGGCGTGCGCCATATTGTGGCGCTGCGCGGCGATCCGGTGAGCGGCATCGGCGAACGCTACACGCCGCATCCCGGCGGTTATCAGAACGCCGCCGACCTCGTCGCCGGCATCAAGCGCATTGCCGATATCGAGGTCTCGGTCTCGGCCTACCCGGAAAAGCACCCGGACAGTCCATCGGTCGCGGCCGACATCGACATGCTCAAGGCCAAGGTCGATGCCGGCGCGACGCGGGCAATGACGCAGTTCTTCTTCGAGAACACGCTCTACTTCCGTTATCTCGACCGCGTACGCGCGGCCGGCATCACGATCCCGATCGTGCCCGGCATTCTGCCGGTGCAGAATTTCAAGCAGACCAAGAATTTCGCCGAGCGCACCGGGGCGTCGGTTCCGGCCTGGCTCGCCGAGCGTTTCGACGGTCTCGACGACGATCCGGCGACACGCAAGCTGATCGCCGCGGCCGTTGCCGCCGAACAAGTGATCGACCTCGTCGATCACGGCGTGACCGATTTTCATTTTTACACCATGAACCGCGCCGATCTTGTCTACGCGATTTGCCATTTGCTCGGCATGCGGCCGGATCACAGCGCGACGGCGACGCCGGCCGCCGCGGTCAAGGAGCGCGCCTAATTCAATGGACAAGCTCGCATCCAATTCCCAGGCCCCCAAGTCGATTGCCGAATCCACCCTGCGCCGTCTCGCCACTGAGCGCATTCTCGTGCTCGACGGCGCCATGGGCACGATGATCCAGGCGCTGCGGCTTGACGAGGATGCGTTTCGCGGCGCGCGCTTCGACGCTTGGAACCGCGAAGTGCGCGGCAACAACGATCTCCTCAATCTGACGCAGCCGGACGCCATTCGCTCGATCCACCTCGCCTATTTTCGCGCCGGCGCCGATATCGTTTCGACCAATACGTTCTCCTCGACGCGGATCGCGCAGGCCGATTACGGCATGGCGGACATCGCCTACGAGCTCAATGCCGACGGCGCACGGCTGGTCCGCGAGGCCGCCCGCATTGCCCAGGAAGAAGACGGCCGCGAACGCATCGTCGCCGGCGCCATCGGGCCGACCAACCGCACCGCTTCGATCTCGCCGGACGTCTCCAATCCCGGCTTTCGCGCCATCACCTTCGACCAGTTGCGCGAGGCCTATACCGAACAAGTGCGCGGGCTGATCGACGGCGGCGTCGATGCGCTTCTGATCGAGACCATTTTCGACACGCTCAACGCCAAGGCCGCGATCTTCGCGATCGCCGACGAGTTGGCGGCGCGCGGCATCAATCTGCCGATCATGATTTCCGGCACCATCACCGACCGCTCCGGGCGCTTGCTCTCCGGCCAGACGCCGGAAGCATTCTGGAATTCGATGGCGCATGCGGCGCCGGTTTCGGTCGGGCTCAATTGCGCGCTCGGCGCTAAAGAGATGCGCGCGCATATCGCCGAACTCGGCCGCGTCGCCGACACGCTGATCTGCGCCTATCCGAACGCCGGCCTGCCCAACGAATTTGGCCATTACGACGAAGGGCCCGACGCCATGGCGGCGCAGCTCGGCGAATTTGCCGCGTCCGGCCTCGTCAATATCGTCGGCGGCTGCTGCGGCACCACGCCCGACCATATCCGCGCCATTGCCCGCGCCGTCGCCGGCAAGGCGCCGCGGCAAATCCCCGAGATCGCGCCGCGGCTGCGGCTGTCCGGTCTCGAGCCGTTCACGCTGACGCCGGAAATTCCGTTCGTGAATGTCGGCGAGCGCACCAACGTCACCGGCTCGGCGCGGTTCCGCAAGCTCGTCACCTCGGGCGATTATCCGGCGGCGCTTGCGGTGGCGCGCGATCAGGTCGAAAGCGGCGCGCAGATCATCGACGTCAATATGGACGAAGGACTTCTCAACTCCGAGAAGGCCATGACCACGTTCCTCAATCTGATCGCGGCGGAGCCGGATATCGCGCGCGTGCCGGTGATGATCGATTCGTCGAAATTCTCGGTGATCGAAGCCGGGCTTAAATGCGTGCAGGGCAAATCGGTGGTGAACTCGATCTCGCTCAAGGAGGGCGAAGAGGCCTTCATCCATCACGCCGAAATCGTGCGCCGTTACGGCGCCGCTGTCGTCGTCATGGCGTTCGACGAGACGGGCCAGGCCGACACGCTCGAAAAGAAGCGAAAGATCTCAGCACGCGCCTACGACATCCTGGTCAACCGCGTCGGCTTCCCGCCGCAGGACATCATCTTCGATCCGAACATCTTTGCCATCGCGACCGGCATGGAGGAGCACAACAATTACGGCGTCGACTTCATCGACGGCACGCGTTGGATCCGAGCGAACCTGCCGCACGTCCACGTCTCCGGCGGCGTCTCCAATCTTTCATTTTCGTTTCGCGGCAATGAAGCGGTGCGCGAGGCGATGCACGCGGTGTTCCTCTATCACGCCATCAAAGCCGGCATGGATATGGGCATCGTCAATGCCGGCCAGCTTGCCGTCTATGACGATCTCGATCCGGAATTGCGCACGGCTTGCGAAGACGTCGTGCTCAACCTCCGTGCCGACGCCGCCGAGCGGCTCTTGGCGCTCGCCGAACGGCACCGCGGCCACGGCAAGGAGAAGAAGGAAGCCGATCTGTCGTGGCGCGAAATGCCGGTCGAGAAGCGGCTGTCGCACGCGCTGGTCCACGGCATAACCGACTTCATCGCCGAGGATGTCGAAGAGGCTCGCCTTAAAGCCCCGCGTCCGCTCGCGGTAATCGAAGGCCCGCTGATGGACGGCATGAACGTGGTCGGCGACCTGTTCGGCTCCGGCCGGATGTTTCTGCCGCAGGTGGTGAAGTCCGCGCGGGTGATGAAACAGGCCGTGTCTTATCTCATGCCCTATATGGATCAGGACCGCGACGGCCGCGAACATTCCTCATCGAACGGCAAGATCGTGCTCGCGACCGTGAAGGGCGACGTGCACGATATCGGCAAGAACATCGTCGGCGTCGTGCTCCAGTGCAACAATTACGACGTCGTCGATCTCGGCGTCATGGTGCCGGCGGAAAAGATCATCCAGTCCGCGATCGAGGAGCGCGCCGATATAATCGGGCTGTCCGGCCTGATCACGCCGTCGCTCGACGAAATGTGCCACGTCGCTGCCGAGTTGGAGCGGCAAGGCTTCGATATGCCGCTCCTGATCGGCGGCGCCACCACGAGCCGCGTCCACACCGCCGTCAAGATCCACCCGAATTACCGGCGCGGCCAGACCGTCTATGTCAATGACGCAAGCCGCGCCGTCGGCGTCGTCTCGTCGCTGTTGTCGCGCGACGCGCGCGACCGTTACATCAGCGATGTGCGCGCCGAATATGCGCGGATCGCAATCGCGCATGCGCGCGGCGAAGAGAACAAGCAGCGGCTGCCGCTCGCCGCGGCGCGCGCCAATGCGCTGAAGCTGAATTGGTCCGGCAATTATGTGCCGCCGGTGCCGCACCTTCTCGGCACGCGCACGCTCACCGACGTCCCGATTGCCGAACTGGTCGATTACATCGACTGGTCGCCGTTCTTCGCCACCTGGGAGCTCAACGGCAAATATCCGGCGATCCTCGAGGACGCGAAAGTCGGCGAAGCGGCGCGCAGCCTCTTTGGCGACGCGCAAGCCATGCTGAAAACGATGATCGCCGAAAAGTGGTTCCGCGCCAGCGCCGTCATCGGCTTCTGGCCGGCCAACAGCGACGGCGACGACATCCTCGTTTTCGGCGACGAGACGCGTAACAAGCCGATTGCGACCTTGCATACGCTCCGCCAGCAGCTGGCGCGGCGCGAAGGCCGCGCCAATGTCGCGCTCGCCGATTTCGTCGCCCCGCGCGGCAGCGGGCTCGCCGACTATATCGGCGCGTTCGCGGTGACGGCTGGCCTCGGCGAAGAAACGGTGGTCGACCGCTTCAAGCACGCCAATGACGATTATTCCGCCATCATGGCCAAGGCGCTGGCCGACCGTTTCGCCGAGGCGCTGGCCGAGCGCATGCATCAGCGCGCGCGCCGCGAGTTCTGGGCCTATGCGCCGGACGAGACGCTGCGCAGCAACGAACTGATCGGCGAGCAATATCGCGGCATCCGCCCGGCGCCCGGCTATCCGGCGCAGCCCGACCACACCGAGAAGGCGACCTTGTTCAAGCTGCTCGACGGCGAGCGCGCGATCGGCGTGAAGCTCACGGAAAGCTTTGCCATGTGGCCCGGCGCCTCGGTGTGCGGGCTCTATTTCAGCCATCCCGACAGCTATTATTTCGGCGTCGGCAAGATCGAGCGCGACCAGGTCGAGGACTACGCCAAGCGCAAGGGCGAGACTTTTGCCGCGACGGAGAAATGGCTGGCGCCGATCCTCAATTACGATCCGGTGGCGGTGGCGCGGACGGCGGCGGAGTAGGCAGGGTCTTTACCCGCCGACCTTCTTCGCGATCGCCTGCTCGACGAACAGCGCCGCTTCAAGCGCTGCGCGGTCGCGGCCGAAGCGGCCGACGATCTGAACGCCGAGCGGCAAGCCGTCCTCGCTCAAGCCCGGCACGTTGACGCAGGGCGTGCCCATCAGCGTCCACAGCCGGTTGAACATCGGATTGCCGGTCGTCGCAAAACCATGCGGGGCTGAGCCCGGCGCCGATGGCGTGAGGATCACGTCGTAATCCGCCATGGTGTCGGCGAACGCCTGGCGGGCGCGGCTCCCGGTGCGGCGCGCGGCATCGTAGTCGTCGGCGGAAATCGCGGTCGCCGCGTCGAGCGCTTCGCGCAGCAGTCGGTCGATCTGATCGCGATGATGTTCGTATTCGAAGGCGAGCGCGCGGAGATTTTCGTAATCCTGGATCGTATACTGCGCGAGATAGGCGTCATCGAAGATCGGCGGCAGCGTCATCTCGGTGACTTTGGCGCCGGCGCCTTGCGCGATTTTCGCCGCGGTCTCGACCGCCTTCTGCATCGCTGCGCTCGCCTGCGGCCACAGATGCGTGCGCGCGACCGCGATGCGCGGCGCCGCCGGCGCGGTGCGGTCGACGCGCAGATCGCGCTCGAGAATGGCGCCGGCGACAAAGGCCACATCGGCGACGCCGGCGCCGAACAGTCCGGCGGTATCGAGATGCCAGGCAACGTCCTTCACACCGACCATCGGGATCAGCCGGTAGGACGGCTTGAAGGCGGCGACGCCGCAGAACGACGCCGGCCGGATCACCGAGCCTGCCGTTTGCGTGCCGAACGCGATCGGCACCATGCCGGCGGCGACGGCGGCCGCGGAGCCCGCCGACGAGCCGCCGGGCGTGTGTGCGAGATTGTGCGGATTGCGCGTCACCGACGGCACGAGCGAGGCCAATTGGGTGGTCACCGTCTTGCCGATAACGATGCCGCCGGCGCGGCGCGTTAGCGCCACCGCGCTAGCATCGGCGCGCGGCCGAAAGCCGGCATAGATCGGCGAGCCGTATTGCGTCGGCAGATCGGCGGTGTCGAAAATGTCCTTGAAGGCAACCGGCAAGCCGCGCAGCGGCGTCGCGGCAAGACGCGGATCGTCGGCGGCGCGGCGCGCCGCATCGAGATCGAGCGCGACGAAGGCGCCGACATCTTTCTCGCGCGCGGCGATGGCTTGGGCGCACAGCTCGACCGCGGCGCGCGGCTTCAGTTCACCGGCTTCGAGACGGCGGACAAGATCGAGTGCAGACAGCATCACGTTTTTTCTCCTGAGCCGATGTGGCCCGAAACATGTTCCGGATCAAGGGGCATGGTTAATGGCTGGTTCACGCAACATCATTGAGCAGTCTTTAACGGAATTCCTCGCATTGTCGGCGCATGACGCGTGGGGTTCGTTGGTCTCTCGTCAGCTCCCTCGTCCTCGCCGCTCTGATCGCTCTTGCCGGCTGCAGCCATTACATGCTCGCCGAGCGCGAGCCGTGGCGGCTGAGGCGGAACTCTCGTGCCTGAATTCCGGCGCCGTGAAAGAGACGGCGGAGCGGGTGCGCATCTCGCCGATCAGCGGCCCGGGCGCCTGCGGCATCGATTATCCGCTCCGCGTCTCGGCGCTCGGCGAATTCCGCGCTCGGCTATGACGACGAGTCGATGCGGCCGCCGGGTTCATTCCCAATTCCGCGATCCCCCATGGTTCGATGCCGCAAAGCTGGCCGGGTCAAAGTTCAAGTCAGGGCTACAGCCAGACGAACAGTGCGCCCTACACGCCGCCAAGCAATCGAGCACGATGCAGTCGAACGCGCTGCCGCCGCCGGCGCAGCAAAGCGGCCGCCGTACAATCCTATCCATCTCCCGCGTCGCAATCCTACCCTTCGCAATCCTATCCCGCGCAACAGCCGTACCCGCCATCACAGGCTATCCGCAACCTACCGCGCGCCGCCAGCGAGGCGCAAGTCGGCCAGCCGCTGTCGCTCGATCCGCCGGGCCTGCCGGACCGCGACAACGACGAAGACATCGGCATTCCGGGCGGCCCGCCGCATCCCTATTACGGCGGCCCGAACGCGCCGCCCTCTTCGCCGCGCGCAAGCGCCGCCCGCAGCAGACCAGCCCGCTGCCGCCGCTCGGGCCGCCGGGCGGCCCGATGGTGACGGCATCCGCCGCGCCGGTCGCGGTGCAGCCGCCGGCGACGCTCGCCTGCCCCATCGTGTCGGCGCTCGATCAATGGATCACCGGCGCGGTGCAGCCCGCGGCGTTGCGCTGGTTTCGCCAGCCGGTCGTGGAGATCAAACAAATCTCCGCCTATTCCTGCCGCGGCATGAACGGCAATCCGAATGCGCATATTTCCGAACACGCTTTCGGCAATGCGCTCGACGTCGCCGAATTCGATCTCGCCGACGGGCATAAGGTCAGCGTGCAATATGGCTGGCACGGCACGCCGGAGGAGCAAGGATTTCTGCACGACGTGCAGGTCGGCGGCGTGCGACGAGTTCACCACCGTGCTGGCGCCCGGCGCCAACGTCTATCACTACAATCACATCCACGTCGATCTGATGCGGCACTACTAACGGCCGCCACATCTGCGAGCCCGCCGCGATCCCCGGCGAAGTCGCCGCCGAGCGCGTGCGGTCGCGCTTCGCCGCGCAGCATCCGGGCGAACATTACGGCGATCCAAGCGTCACCGGCTCGATCAAAGACGAGCCGCACCACCGCCCGCTCGGCTATTCCGGCGAGGACGACGACAGTTTGCCGGAGGCTGTGCCGGGTGAGGATGGATCACCTCAGCTAGGCCACTCGCTTCCATCTGCTGCAGCACCGCCGCCGTCGGCCAGCAATCGACTTTAGCCCGTTGTGCTTCTGATAGTCGCCGAGCGCGGCGCGCGTCAGCATGCCGGCCTTGCCGTCGATCTTGTCGTGGTAATAGCCGCGCGCGGTGAGAATGTGCTGCATACGGTCGAGATCGGCGGTCGGCAATTGCGCGACCTTGCCCCACGGCGTTTCGAACCTTCGGGCGCGGATCGGCGATGCGATCGGCTGAGATGGCCGACGAACAGAACGTAGAGATCGGAAAAATTATATTCCTTGATGACGAAATAGTTTTTGGTGGCGAGAAATGACGGCCCGTAGAGACCGGCCGGCTGCACGCAGCGAAGCGGATCGCCGCGCGCTCGGTCAGGCGCCAATGTACGGCCATAGGCCGGCACAAAGCCGCGCTTGAGCCACTCGCCGATCGGCAGCGTGTTTTCCGGGCACGCCGATCGTGCAATCGACATCGGCCGGCGGATGCACCTCGTAGGCCCAGCGCAAGCCGGGCTGCCAGCCTTTGCCGACGAGTTGCTTGGCGGCCGAGGCAAGCGCATCCGGCACCGAATTCCAGATATCGGCCTTGCCGTCGCCGTCGAAATCGACGGCATATTTCAGATAATCCGACGGCAGGAATTGCGTGAGCCCCATGGCGCCGGCCCAGGAGCTTCGCATGTCGGCGAGCTTGACTTGCCCTTGCTGCAGGATCTTCAGCGCCAGGAGAAATTCGTTGAGGAATTGCTCCTTGCGCTGCCGAGATAGGCCTGCGTCGCCAGAACGCGAATGGCGTTGCGCTTGTCGGTTTGCGCGGCCGTAATCGGTTTCGCGGCCGAAGATCGCGAGCAGAACCGCGGGCGGCACGCCGAATTGCCGTCTCGATCGCGGTCAGCGGCTGCACGATATTGGTCGTAGAGCTTGCGGCCCTGCACGGCGAGCCGGTCGATCGACGTGCTCCTTCAGATAATCCGCCGGCGTCTGCACGAATTCCGGCTGCCCCGCGGCCGGTCTTTCCGGCCGCCCGGGCAGGACCAGATCGGGCAGCGCCAGATCGGGCTCGAGCCCGCGCGTCGCCATATCGAACGTTGCGCGCGACACGCCAAGCGCCTGCGCCTGCGGCCACAGCGATTGTAGCCAGGACTGGAATGCTGGATCGGCCGCTGCGCCATCGATAAAAAACACGCCGCTCACAAGAACGGCGCACAGCGCGGCCGACAGAAGTCTCATCGCACCGCCAAGATGAACAGGCGCGGGAAGCGCAACAGGACCTTGCCGTCGTAGCGCGGCTTATAGGCGCCGACGATCTTCGCCGTATAGGCGGCGAGGAATTTTTCCCGGTCCGGCGACGTCGAGCGGCGACAGGAACGGCTGCAGCGACGAGCCCTTGAACCATTCGGTGATCGCCTGCGGCGACGCCATCACGTGATTGTAGACGGTGTGCCAAATATCGATATGCGAACAGGCCGGCTTGAGCAGATCGTAATAGCCCTCGGGTGACGGCAGATCGATCCCGCGCGGCGGCCTTGACCTCCGGATGATCCTTCCACGGCCCGCTCTCGCCGACCTCGCGCTGAAAACGAGCGCCGGTTCGCGCGTATTGTCGGGCATCTGGATCGCCAGCACGCCGCCTTGCGGCATGCCATGAGCATTCGCCGCATGATCGCAGGATGATCCGGCAGCCATTGCATGACCGCATTGCCGAAAATGAGATCGGTTTCCGGACTTGGCTACCCAGGTCGGCGATATCGGCCTCGATGAATTTGCATTTCGGCAGGCGTTCGCGCGCCTTGCGCAGCATGTCGGGCGACGAGTTCGAGCCCCATGACTTCCGACTCGGGAAACGTTCGACGAGAAGTTCGGTGGAATTGCCCGGCCCGCAGCCGAGATCGACCACCAGCCGCGGCCGCTGCAGCGGCACCTGCGCGACAGATCGCGCGGCGGCCGCGTGCGTTCGTCTTCGAATTTGAGATATTGCCGAGCGCTCCAGTCTTCCATGGTTGGGACTTTCCGTATCGATTCGATTATCCTCTCCTCCTAGCAGGAGTTTCCATTTATGTCTTACGGAAGGCTCGTTCTGGGACTCCTCGTCGCGGCCGGCCCTATGACCGGGGCCCTCGCACGATAAGCGGAATACGAGACGACAGGCGCCGATACCCTGCGAAGCTGTCGAGAGTATCGGGGTGGCGCAAATGGCTCCGGACGGCGTCATCACGCTCAGCCTGCGATCGCTCGACCCCGGTCCGCGCGCCGAAGGTCAGATCACTTACGCTCCGGACGACCCTCAGTATGACGAGATCAAGCAGCACCTGGGCGGCATCGCGCCCGGCGAATTCAAAAACTTACCGCCGTGGTGTTGAGGACGAACGCCGACGCCAGGGGCCGCCCCGGCGGCCCCAAGCATTATCTTCGCCGGAACTGATTGCGCTGCGGGGGCCGATTGACCGGCCCGGCGCGCTCATCCTTATGGCGGAAGATCAGCCGGCCCTTCTCCAGATCATAGGGTGACACTTCCACCGTCACCCGATCGCCGGCAAGCGTCTTGATCCGATTCTTCTTCATTCTTCCGGCGGTATAGGCGACGAGGACGTGACCGTTATCGAGTTCAACGCGGAAACGGGCGTCAGGCAATATTTCCGTGACGAGACCCTCGAATTGCAGAAGCTCTTCTTTCGTCACGTTACGATCCTTCTGATTAATTCGCCCAACGCGGCGTATTTGAACGGGGACCGCGGCCGGCGGCCGCCTGGCGCTGCAGGAAGGAAACCGATGCGATTCCGTTTTCTCCTGCTTTTGGCTGATCGTGACGCGGCGGTTTTCGCGATCCGTGTCCGCGGCGGCGCTGCCGATGCCTCTCCTGCGCATGGGACGAAGACTTTTCGTTCGCGCTCTTGGCATGCGGCGGCGCGGAGCGGGCCTGATGCGTGCGCCGGTCGGTCACTGGAATGGACATGCGAATGAGCTTCTCGATATCGCGCACGAAGGCCACCTCTTCGCCATCACATAGCGAAATGGCAATCCCTTCCGCACCGGCGCGCGCAGTGCGCCCGATCCGATGCACGTAGGTTTCCGGCCACATTCGGAATATCAAAATTCACTACGTGGCTGATGCCGTCGACATCGATGCCGCGCGCAGCAATATCGGTCGCGACAAGCGTTTTGATTTCGCCTTTGCGGAAAGCCGCGAGAACGCGCTCGCGCTGATTTGCGATTTATTGCCGTGGATCGCTTCAGCTGAGATGCCGGATCGCGTGAGGCCACGAGCGACCTTGTCGGCGCCGTGCTTGGTGCGGGTGAAGATCAGGGCGCGGTCGATCGTCTCGGCCCGCAATATGTCGACAAGGACCTCGGCTTTCGCCGGGCGGTCGACACGAATGATACGCTGCTCGATGCGCTCTGCGGTGGTGGCCACCGGCGTGACCGCGACCTTGACCGGGTCATGCAGCATTTGCGCAGCAAGCTCAGCAATGGCGCGGGGCATCGTCGCCGAGAACATCAGTGTTTGCCGCTTCGCCGGAAGTTTTGCGACGATTTTGCGGATGTCGTTGAATAAAGCCCATGTCGAGCATGCGGTCGGCTTCGTCGAGCACGAAGACACTCGACGTCGTTCAGGCGAAGCGCATTGCTCCGCACGAGATCGAGCAGGCGGCCCGGTGTCGCGACCAGGACGTCCACGCCATTGAGAAGCGCGCGAACCTGGGCGCCCATCGATACGCCGCCGATCGCGAGTGCGGTCCTGATGCGCAGATGCCGTCCGTAAGTGCGGAAGCTGTCGAGGATCTGGCCGGACAGTTCGCGCGTCGGGCTCAGCACCAGGACGCGGCAAGATCTTGCGTTCAACCTGCCGGGCGCGGCAGCAAGACGATGCAGGATCGGAAGTGCGAAAGCGGCGGTCTTGCCGGTGCCGGTCTGGGCGATGCCGATCACGTCGCCGTCCCGACATCACCGATCGGAATTGTCTGCGCCTGGATCGGGGTCGGGGTGACGATACTTCTCTTCCTTCCAGCGCATCGCGTAATCGCGCCGTTAAGATTGAAGTCAGGTAAAGTTGGTCAATTGTACATGCTTTCTGTTGTGCTCCGCCACAGCCGTTGCGTCGAAACGCCACGGCCCGCATTGCGGGGTAATACAAGACATCCCGCGCGATCTGGGCTGTCGATGAAACGGGGAAAGGTTGCGAGCCAGAAGCCGTTTGACGGGCTTAACCGTTAGTAGGGTTTAACCCAGCAGGGTGAAACTTGGTCCCGTACACGCGGCTCGCAGCGGGCCTATATGGCCGCGACGCGTATATGGCTGAAAGATGTGTTCGATTTCAAGGCCTCGCGGTTCTTCGGGCACGGCTGCCGGACCGTTATCCATGTCTAGCCTTACCGCGATTTGCCGTTTTTAGCCGGTTCCGGGCGTCGGACCGGCTTTCTTGTCGGCGGCCTCTTTCGCCAGCCGCGACGGCTTTCAGCCGCGCCGATCCTTTCACGAACGCCGTCGACAGCGTCGGCACCGCTATTCCATCATGGCCTTGGCGCCTTCTTTGGCGCGCTCTTCCTTCTTGAAGCTTGCCGTCGGCGCGACGCTTTGGCCTCGCTCGACCGCGCTTCACTCGCCTTTGTCGCCAATGCTCCGCTCCCTTTCCGCGCCCGGATCGAGGACGCCTCAGGACGCCGATCAAGCGCCATCCAAGAGCGATCCTCTCAACCCACACAATACCATAACCGGATACATGTATCGAAATGTGCCTTGTTAAACCCTTGCTTGCAGCCGACTCCAAGCAAACGGCGCTCAGCGCGAGAACTTTCTTGTACTTGATTCGCTGCGGAATGATCGAGTCGGTGCCGAGCCGGCGCATCTTGTCTTTCTCGTAGTCCTGGAAATTGCCCTCGAACCATTCGACATGGCTGTCGCCTTCGAAGGCGAGGATGTGGGTGGCGATGCGGTCGAGAAACCAGCGATCGTGGCTGATGATCACGGCGCAGCCGGCGAAATCCTCCAGCGCCTCTTCGAGCGCGCGCAGCGTATCGACGTCGAGATCGTTGGTCGGCTCGTCGAGCAGAAGAACATTGGCGCCGGACTTGAGCATCTTGGCGAGATGCACGCGGTTGCGCTCGCCGCCGGAGAGCTGGCCGACTTTCTTCTGCTGATCGGCGCCCTTGAAATTGAAGGCCGAGCAATAGGCGCGCGAATTCACTTCGCGCTTGCCGAGCTGGATCTGATCGAGGCCGCCGGAGATTTCTTCCCACACCGACTTCTTGCCGTCGAGCGAGTCGCGCGACTGATCGACATAGCCGAGCTGCACCGACTCGCCGACCTTGATCGTGCCCTGATCGGGCTTGTCCTGCCCGGTGATCATGCGGAACAGCGTGGTCTTGCCGGCGCCGTTCGGGCCGATGATGCCGACGATGCCGCCGGGCGGCAGCTTGAAAGTGAGATCGTCGATCAGAAGATTGTCGCCGAAGCCTTTCTTGAGGCTTTCGAAATCGACGACGTTCTGGCCGAGCCGTTCGGCGACCGGAATGACGATCTGCGCGGTCTGCGTCTGCTTCTCGCCGGCCTTCTTGAGGAGTTCTTCGTAGCGCTCGTAGCGCGCCTTGGATTTCGCCTGCCGCGCGCGCGGCGACGACTTGATCCATTCCTGCTTCGCGGGCGAGCGTGCGCTGATGCGCTTCCTCCTCGCGGCCTTCCTGCTGCGAGCCGCTTCTGCTTCTGCACCAGCCACGACGAATAATTGCCCTCGTAGGGAATGCCGCGGCCGCGATCGAGCTCGAGAATCCAGCCGGTGACATTGTCGAGGAAGTAGCGGTCGTGGGTGACGATCAGGATCGCGCCCGGATAATTGCGCAAATGGCCTTCGAGCCACAACACCGACTCGGCGTCGAGATGGTTGGTCGGCTCGTCGAGCAGGAGAAGCTCGGGCTGCTCCAGAAGCAGCCGGCACAGCGCGACGCGGCGCCGCTCGCCGCCGGAGAGCTTTGCCACCTCGGCGTCGTCCGGCGGGCAGCGCAGCGCGTCCATCGCCAGATCGACCTTGGAATCGAGATCCCACAGGCCCTTGGCCTCGATCTCGTCCTGGAGCTTGGTCATCTCGTCGGCGGTCTCGTCGGAATAATTGACCGCAAGCTCGTTATAGCGGTCGACGATCGCCTTCTGCGGCGCGACGCCCTCCATGACGTTTTCGCGAACCGACTTGTCCGGATCGAGCTGCGGCTCCTGCGGCAGATAGCCGACGCGGGCGCCCTCGGCGACCCAGGCCTTCGCCGTTATATTCGGTGTCGATGCCCGCCATGATGCGCAGCAGCGTCGACTTGCCGGAGCCATTGACGCCGAGCACGCCGATCTTGGCGTCCGGGTAAAATGACAGGTTGATGTTCTCCAAGACCTTCCGGTTGCCCGGATAGGTCTTGGTCAAACCTTCCATGTGATAGACGAATTGACGGGCCATGCTGTGCCTTTGGGCTTTTTGCGCCAAATCTCGGTAGACTTGCGCTGGATAGGCTGCGCCATAAACAGCGCCATGCGCCGAAGAACGGTGCGAAATGCGCCGATGTCTGGAAGTTGCCGCTGATGTAACGACTGACTAGCTAAAGGGCAAGTTCATAAGAGTAAGCTCTAGCTGCGGTCAATCACGTGTTTACAGACCCCGATCTCGTTCCCTTCGAGCCGCCGCCGCAACCGCTTGGGCTGCGCGGCCTCCCGGTCATGTGGCGCAATTATATCGAGTCGATCCCGCGCGGGGCCTATGAGGACGGCGTCATGCGGATCCGCCGCCGCGGCGCCGACACTATCCTCGTCTGCGACCCCGAGCTCATCGGCCAAATGCTGGTCGAAAAGGCCGACAATTTCGAGCGCGACGATGTGACCAGGCGCGCCTTCGCGCCGACCATCGGCCGCAACTCGCTGTTCCTCGCCGAGGGCGCCGAGTGGCGCTGGCAACGCCGCGCCGTGGCGCCGATCTTCCGCCACGAGGCGCTGATGTCGTTTTTGCCGGTCTTTACCGCGATGGCGGAGCGCCAGGCCGAAGAATGGCGCGCCGCCCCGCGCGGCGAAGCGGTCGACGCCGCAGCTGCCATGACCCGGACGACCTTCGACATTATCGTCGAAACCATGCTCGGCGGCTCGGCGAACCTCGACGCCGACCGCTATAGCCGCGCTATCAAGGACAGTTTCGCGACCATCCCGTGGCACATCATCTACGCGCAATTGTCGCTGCCGGAATGGATGCCCTATCCGCATCGCCGCCGCGCCAAGCGGGCGCGCGATTTTCTGCATCGGGAAATCAGCCGCACCGTCGAGGCGCGCCGCGGCACCAATGCAACGCCGCCCGATCTGCTCGATCTTCTGCTCAAGGCGCGCGATCCGGAGAGCGGACGGACCATGACCGACGAAGAGGTAATGAAAAATCTCATCACCTTCATCACCGCCGGCCATGAGACCACGTCCGTGGCGCTGACCTGGACGCTGTGGCTCTTGGCCAAGGACCAAGAGACCCAACAGCGGGTGTTCGACGAGGTTGCGGCTGTCGTGGGCGGCGGAGCGATCGGGCCCAAAGAGATCGACGAACTCGTCTTCTGCCGGCAGGTGATCCAGGAAGCGATGCGGCTGTTCCCGCCGGCGCCGGCGATCTCGCGCTTTGCCAAAACGGCGATGACGCTCGGCGACATGGCGATCGCTAAAGGCGCGCGGGTCCATATCCCGATCTATGCACTGCATCGCAATACGCGGCTGTGGCAGAATCCGAATGCCTTCGACCCCGACCGCTTCGCGCCCGACCTCGCCAAGACCTATTCGCGCTACGCTTTCATGCCGTTCGGCGGCGGCCCGCGCATCTGCATCGGAGCGAGCTTCGCCATGATCGAGGCAGCGGCGATCCTGGCGACGTTGATCCGTGCGCTTCGTTTTCACACGGTTCCCGGACATAAGCCGAAGCCGGTGGCGCGGGTCACTTTACGGCCACAAGGCGGCATGCCGCTGCTGGTGAGCCCGCGCTAAGGCACGGCCATCGCCGCCGCGTTTGCGAGTTCCCGGTAAAGCTTCGTAAAGCTTGACCACAGTTACGGCTATCCGTCGCCGAAATCACAACAAATTTTAATGGTTTCTGGCGCAAAATAATTGTCAAACACACGTTTGAAAAATTGAACCTTCTCGCCGGGTCGGCTGACCCATAAACAGAAGGCAAAAAATGGGGTGGAACCGCGTCCTTGGACTGATCTGCGGGCGACCCTCATAGGCAAGAAACGACGGAGCGTGTCATGTTGCGCCGGTTTACGATGGTTCTTCGCGATCTGTGGCACGCCTCAGGCGAAGCCGGCGGCGTTTACCGCCCCGACCGCCACTATATGCGCGGCCCCGGTCCCAAATGGCATGCCAAGTACGGGCACCTTTATCCGAAGTCCGAGGCCATGGGCGCTCACATGGGCGCTACGGCCGAGTCGACGCTCGGCGATATCGCCGAACACCACGCGTAGAGTTCCCATCGTCATTCCGGGTGCAGCGAAGAACCCGGAATCATAATCACCGCCGCTATAAGTTCGTCTCCGCCGTGCACATCCCGGCCTTACCGCGGCTATGGATTCCGGGTTCGCGGCTTGCCGCGCCCGGAATGACGAGCGCACTCCACCCGCTTGTCTTCCGCGAGCCGTTATGAGACGGCTACGGAACAAAGCCTGCTTGCATGGGGTGGATCTGTCATGGCGGTACGCTGCGCGATACTCGACGACTATCAAAACGTTGCCTTGAGCTCCGCCGATTGGTCCCCGATCAAAGGCGACATCGACATCACGGTCTTCGACGCGCATCTCGGCGGCCCGGATAAGGTGATCGCTGAGCTGCAGGATTTCGACATCATCGTCGCCATGCGCGAGCGCACCGGCTTTCCCGAAGCGGTGATCGATGCGCTGCCCAAGCTGAAGCTCCTCATCACCACCGGCCTGCGCAATGCCTCGATCGATACCGAGGCGGCGAAGGCGCGTGGCGTCGTCGTGTCCGGCACCGGCGCGTTCGGCAGTCCGACGTCAGGCATTGCCATCGGGCTGATGCTCGAACTGACACGGCATATCGGCTACGAGAATGCGCGGCTGCATGCCGGCGCAACCTGGCAGACCACCATCGGCCCCGAACTCGAAGGCTTGACGCTCGGCGTGCTCGGCCTCGGCAAGCTCGGCCAGCGCACCGCCAACATCGCCAAGGCCTTCGGCATGAAGGTCATCGCTTGGAGCCAGAACCTGACGCCGGAAAAATGCGCCGAAGCAGGCGTCGGCTATGTCAGCAAGGAAGATCTCTTCCGCCAGGCCGATTTCATCTCGATCCATGTCGTGCTGTCGCAGCGCTCCCGCGGCCTCGTCGGCGCCAAGGAAATCGGCCTGATGAAGGCGAGCGCCTATCTGATCAATACGTCGCGCGGGCCGATCATCGACGAAGCGGCGATGCTTGCGGCGCTCCGCGACAAGAAGATCGCCGGCGCCGGCCTCGACGTGTTCGACGTCGAGCCGCTGCCGCTCGATCATCCGCTGCGCAAGATGGACAATGTCGTCATCACCCCGCATCTCGGTTACGTCTCGACGCAGAACTACAGGCACTATTTCTCGGGCGTCGTCGAAGATATCCGCGGCTTCCTCGACGGCAAGCCGGTGCGGGTGATGACCTAACGGCGCCACGAACGGCAAAGCCAAGGGGAAAAATCATGGGCGCCGATACGCTCATCGATCTTTACTGCCACATCTCGCCGGAGCGCTTTCTCCAGGAGATGAACAAGACCGCGCCGAAGCTCGGCAATATCGCGGCGCGGCTGCGCGGCGTCACCAAAATCCACGATCTCGACGCGCGATTTCGCGAGATGGACGAGTTCGGCGATTACAAGCCAGGTGATCTCGCTGCCCAATCCGCCGATCGAGGATTTCGCCACCGGCGGCGCCGGGCTGACATTGGCGCGCGTCGCCAACGATGCGATGGCCGAGCTCTGCGTCAAGCATCCGGACCGTTTCGCAGGCTTCGTCGCCGCTTTGTCGCTCACCGATGTGATGGGCTCGGTCGAGGAAGCCAAGCGCGCCATCAATCAGCTCGGCGCCGCGGGTGTGCAGATTTTTTCCCCGCTCGCCGGCCGGCCGCTCGACGAGCCCGCCTTCGAGCCGCTATTCGCCGCCATGGCGCAGCTCGACCGGCCGATCTGGCTGCATCCGGCGCGCACCGCGGTGATGCCGGACTACCCGGCCGAGCAGAAATCGCGCTTCGAAATGTGGTGGTGCTTCGGCTGGCCCTATGACACCTCGGTCGCGATGGTGCGGCTGGTGTTCTCCGGCCTGTTCGACCGCTATCCCAATCTGAAAATCATCACCCACCATCTCGGCGGCATGATCCCTTATTACGACGGCCGCATCGGCCCCGGCCTCGACGTGCTCGGCGCCCGCACCTCCGACGAGGACTATTCGAAAATCCTGCCGTCGCTAAAGCGCCCGCATCTCGACTATATGCGCGACTTCTATGCCGACACCGCGATGTTCGGCGGCGGCGTGCATGCGCTGCGCTGCGGCTACGAATTCTTCGGCGCCGACAAGGTGGTGTTCGCGACCGACACGCCGCTCGGCCCGATCAAGCCGGCGATCGAGGCGCTCAACAAGCTTGAAATGTCGGACGCGGATCGCCGCAAGATCTTTTGCGGCAATGCCGAGAAGCTGTTGCGCAAATCGTTCAGCTGATCGTACACCCGAGAATGCTAGGCGGCGAAACTCCCGTTCAATCGGCAGGCGTATGACGGATCGAGCCGCGTGCCGTCAAGCGAGCGACGAACTTCGACCTCACCGCTGAGATTAACTCCGGCTGGAAGATTGAATTCGAAGCCGTGCCTTCCGCTGCCAATGCCGGCGCGCTGCAAATCGGTCCGATGCCGGTCGGCTAGAACTTGGCCGACCGCTTGGCCTTGCACGACGATGTCGAGACAGACCGGCGTCTCCGGATGGCGCGTGTTTTGTGCCCAGCCGGCGATGACACCAGGCGCAATGATGTCGACGAAGCCCCGCAACGCTCCGGCGTCCGACGCCGTGTCGGGCTTGCGGATGCCGGCTCGCAGCGCAATGCGCCGCTGTATGGCTGCAAGCTCGTAGCCGTCATCCAAGCGCGGCGCACAATATTGCGCCGGCAGTGTTGCCGCGTCCGGATAGAGCGCAGAATAGTCCTGGGCATTCTGGAACATGCCGCGGCTGTCCTCGTCCATGAAGGTCTCGGACAATGCGCCCTCGGCGACGATGACGTCGTGTGTCTCAAGCTCGATGTGGAAATACGAAACGGTGTCGACGTGCTTGGCCTGTGCGATCGACACGCCATTGACGAGATCGCGCGCCTCGATAAGCGCGCCATCGATAAACATTGCATGGTGCGGCGAAATCCACAGATCGCGGCGCGGCACGTTCTCGTCGAGCGCGCCGGCCTTAATACAGATCGGCAGAATGTCCTTGTGGCCGATGATGAAACGGCCGCCATAGCTGCGGTGGCCGATCCATTTGATCGGACGCAACGCGCCGGACCCGGTCAGGAGCTTATCGCCGATCGCAAGTCTTCGACCGGCACGTCGCCGTTTTCGGCCGCGATCAGCGTGCCGCGGCAATAGCATGCGGTCAAGGACGTCTCGGCTGCTCGACATCGGCTGACGGTGGTCGTGAAGCCATGCGTGTTGCCGGCGGCGTCGTCATAGTAACCGACAATCTCGCCGTTGTCGTTGATGCCCTCGGCCCACGTGCCCGTCGCATCCGGGAATTTCGATGCCGAAAGACCGTCCCGTCGGTATCCCGCAAAAGACCGATCTGCTGACCCGAGCCGTCGACGTAATCGACGAACAACCTGGCCGCGTCGTTGACGCCCTGACCTTGGGCACCGGCGGGGAAATCGAGAGGCCCTCCGCCTGCGCCCGTCGGGGTCGCCAGCAGTGTTTGAATTTCACCGTTGGCAAACTGGGCATCGATGATCGCGTAACGTGCCGCTCGGCTGACGCTGTCCCAAAACACGTTGTAAGACGGCGCCGGATTGACGGTCGAATAGTTGCCGCCGACCACATTGAATTCGACATTGGTGCCGTGCGCAAAAGCCGACGATGTCGCCGTTATTGTCGATCGCGGTTGGCTGTGGCGCCACTCGGCACGTTGGCAATCGCAGCCGCGCCGCTCAAATTGCTCAGTTCGACCGAATAGGCGAATGTTACCGCCGTCGAAATAGGAGCCGACGATTTCTCCGCTGTCATTGATGGCTGTAGGCCGCGCTGAAAATGCTGCCCGCAACGTCGAAGATCGTCGGCGTCAGGCCCGGACCGGTGACGAAGCTGTGTTCGCCATTTTCGTCGAACACAGTCGCCGACAACGTCGCCGGAATCTGTTGACGCCGAAAAGCTCGGTCTGACTGCCAGGATCGTTGCTGTCGTCGACTGTCGTGTAAACCAGCGGCCCGGACATGCTGGAACTCCATTTCACTCCATTCGGCCGGCGGTAAAACCGCACCAACTTCGAATTCTGCATTCAATAGGCAATTTTCGTCCGACGGCAATCCCCGCCAATCCCGCCATAATTCGTTAACGGCTCGTTAGGGTTAACGGTCTATTGCTGGCAGATCCCGCCGCGCGGCCGCTGGCTTCCCGTCCGCCGCGCGGCGCTTCGGCAGCGATCGAATGATGCGTCCCAACCGATTTGCCCGCCTCCTCGGCTCCGCTGCGATCATCATCGTGATCGGCGCGGCGACCGCCGGCTGCCAGACGACGCAGGTCGCCGACGCGACCAACTCGATTTCGCTCGCGCCGGACCAGCGCTCCGACGCCGATCTGCGGCGCGACGTCGAAGTCTATGGCGAAAAATATCGCGCCAATCCGGCCGACGTGAATGTGGCGCTGCATTACGCGCAGGTGCTCCGCGCCACCGGACAGCATGCCCAGGCCGCCGCCGTGCTCGAGCAGATCTCGATGCAGAACCCGCACAACAGGGCGGTGCTCGGCGAATACGGCCGGGCGCTCGCCGAAGACGGCAATTATCAGCAGGCGCTGGAGGTCCTCGACCGCGCCCATACGCCTGATCAGCCGGATTGGCACATCCTCTCCGCGCAAGGCGCCGTGCTCGATCAGATGGGCCGGCACGACGAGGCGCAGCGGCATTACCTCACCGCGCTCAAGATCGTGCCGGACGAGCCGACCGTGCTCTCCAATCTCGGCCTCTCCTACGCGCTGGCGAAGGATCTCAAAGACGCCGAGGCGACGCTGCGGCGCGCCGCGGCGCACCAGCCGGTCGATCCGCGGGTGCGGCAGAATCTCGCGCTCGTGGTCGGCCTGCAGGGCCGCTTCGCCGAAGCCGAGAGCATCGCGCAAGCCGATTTGCCGCCCGACGAAGCCGCCGCCAATGTCGCCTATCTGAAACAGATGCTGGCGCGCAAAGGCGACCTGCCTTTACAGAAACGCGCGGCGCAAGCCAACGCCGGATCGAGCTGATCGCTCGCCCCCGCGCGACAGCGGGGACCCCTCCAAAAATTCGATCGTTGTCTGGATTCCCGCTGGCGCGAGAGATCCTACTGCAGCGCCATCACGCGGATCGCCGCCGGGCCGAGAATGACGACGAACAGCACCGGCAGGAAAAACACGATCATCGGCACCGTGAGCTTCGGCGGCAGACCTGCGGCTTTCTTCTCGGCTTCCGACATGCGCATGTCGCGATTTTCCTGCGCCAAGACGCGCAGCGTCGTCGCCAAAGGCGTGCCGTAGCGTTCCGACTGCTGCAACGCCAGACAAACCGCCTTGACGCCTTCAAGCCCGGTGCGCTGCGCCAGGTTCTCGTAAGCTTGGCGGCGATCCGGCAGATAGGACAATTCCGCCGTGGTCAGCGTGAACTCCTCGGCAAGCGCCACCGATTGCGTGCCGATCTCCTCGCTGACCTTGCGGAACGCCGCCTCGATCGACATGCCGGATTCGACGCAGATCAGCAGCAAGTCGAGCGCGTCGGGAAACGCCCGCTTGACCGAGAGCTGGCGCCGCTGAATCTTGTTGCGCAGAAACAGATTCGGGCTTTGCATGCCGAGATAGGCGCAGCCGATGCAAATCCCGAACTTCATCATCGGCGGATAGTCGAGATTGAGAACGACAAACACATAGAACAGCGAGCCGAACAGCATGACGATCGGCATCGTCATGCGGAAGAACAGATAAGTGATATAAGGCGCCTGGCCGCGAAAGCCGGCCTGCACGAGCTTGATGCGCGCGGCCTCCTGCCCAACCCATTTCGACAGATTGAAATTGTCGACCGCCCGCTTCATGTACATTCTGGGCGATTGCCGCAACGTCACCTTGCTGCCCTGCGCCATCCGCTCGCGTTCGCGCAGCCGCATCTTCTCGCGCTCGAGCGCGACCGCCTTCATGCGCTTTTGCAGCGTATCGGTCACCAAGAGCGGCATGGCGAAGGTCAGCACCGTGGCGCCCGCCGCGACCGCGGCGAAGATCATGGTGAGCGTTTGCAGATCGAGATAGTGGGTGAGGAGCGAGGTCATGTCGGCATTGGCCTAGAAATCGAAATTGATCATTTTGCGCATCACGAATATGCCGACCAGCATCCAGGCGCCGCAGCACGCCAGCATCAGGCGGCCGAACGGATCGGTGAACAACAGCATGATGTAGTTCGGGCTCGAGAGGTAAACGAGCCCCATGACGCAAATCGGCAGGGCGCCGATGATCGAGGCCGACGCCTTGGCCTCCATCGACATCGCCTGGATCTTCGCCTTCATCTTCTTGCGGTCGCGCAGCACCTTCGACAAATTGCCGAGCGCTTCCGACAGATTGCCGCCGGCGCGCTGCTGGATCGAGACGACGATGCCGAAGAAGTTCGCCTCGGGCACCGGGATGCTTTCGAACAGCTTCAAGCAGGCCTCGCCGATCGGCATGCCGACGGTTTGCGTCTCGACGATGGCGCGAAACTCGCTCTTCACCGGCTCCACGGCGTCGTTCGCAATCAACTTGAGGCTGTCAAGCAGCGGAAGGCCGGCTTTGATGCCGCGAACGATGACGTCGACGGCATCCGGAAATTCGTAGAGGAATTTGCTCTCGCGGCGTTTCTTGAGAAACGACAGCATCCAGAACGGCAGGCCGCAGCCGGCGGCGAAGCCGAAGCCAAGCGCGGCGAGGAGACCGACGCCCAGCACAATCATCACGACGAAGGCGCCGACGCCGATGATCGCGAACGTCACCATGAAGCGGCGCTTGGTCCAATCGAGCCCGGCCTGTTTGAGCCGCACCGCAAGCGGCGGCCGCGTCGCCTTCTTGCGCCGCTCTTCGATTTGCTTGAGCGTGCCCTCGACCTGCTCGCGCCGGTTTTTACCGACCGCCGCCGAACGTTGCGGCCGCGACACCGGTTCGGCGCGGGCGACGCTCGCCATGCGCCGTTCCGCCTGCTTCTCGCCGGACAGGAACGGATAAATGAAAACCCAGGCCACACCGCCGAAGGCGATCGCCACCAGAACGATAAGACCTAAGTGACTCATTGCCGTTTCCTGGGTCGGATTTAGGTGATGCCGTTGGCGACTTCTGCCGCGTCGAGCGCGGCGGCAAGGCGCCCCTCCTCGCCGTAATAGCGCGCGCGCTCCCAGAATTTCGGACGGCCGATGCCGGTCGAACGGTGCCGGCCGACGAGATTGCCGTTGGCGTCCTCGCCGATGATGTCGTAGAGGAAGACGTCCTGGGTGATGATGACGTCGCCTTCCAAGCCCATCACTTCGGTGATGTGGGTGATGCGGCGCGAGCCGTCGCGCAGGCGCGCCGCCTGCACGACGACGTCGACGGAGGCGCAAATCATTTCGCGGATGGTGCGCGACGGCAGCGAATAACCGCCCATCGTGATCATGGATTCAAGACGCGACAGCGCTTCGCGCGGCGAGTTGGCGTGCAGCGTGCCCATCGAGCCGTCGTGGCCGGTATTCATGGCTTGCAGCAAATCGAAGGCTTCGGGTCCGCGCACTTCGCCGACGATGATGCGTTCGGGACGCATGCGCAGGCAGTTCTTCACCAGATCGCGCATCGTGACCTGGCCCTCGCCTTCGAGATTTGGCGGCCGCGTTTCCAGCCGCACCACGTGCGGCTGCTGCAATTGCAGTTCGGCGGCGTCCTCGCAGGTGACGATGCGCTCGTCGTCCTCGATGTAGCGCGTCAGGCAATTGAGCAGCGTCGTCTTGCCCGAGCCGGTGCCGCCGGAAATCAGGACATTGGCGCGGCAGCGGCCGATCACCTGGAGAATGTCGGAGCCCTCGCGCGAAATCGAGCCGTATTTGACGAGCTGCTCCAAGGTCAGCTTGTCCTTCTTGAACTTGCGGATGGTGAGCGCGGGCCCGTCGATCGCCAAAGGCGGCACGATGGCGTTGACGCGCGAGCCGTCCGGCAGGCGCGCGTCGCAGATCGGCGAAGACTCGTCGACGCGGCGGCCGACCTGGCTGACGATGCGCTGGCAGATGTTCAAGAGCTGCTGATTGTCGCGGAAGCGGATGCCGGTCTTTTGAATCTTTCCCGCGACTTCGATGTAGACGGTGCCGGAGCCATTGACCATGATGTCGGCGATCTCGTCGCGCGCCAACAGCGGCTCGAGCGGGCCGTAACCGAGCACGTCGTTGCAGATATCGTCGAGCAGATCCTCCTGCTCGGCGATCGACATCACGATGTTCTTGATCGCGATGATTTCGTTGACGATGTCGCGGATTTCTTCGCGCGCGGAATCGGCATCGAGCTTGGCGAGCTGCGCCAGATCGATGGCCTCGATCAGGGCGCCGAAAATGGTGCCCTTGGTTTCGTAATAGGTTTCCGAGCGGCGCGAATCGATCGCGGTGGGAACTTGCTGCGGCGGCGACGCCGGCCCGCCGACATTGGGCTTACCGGTCGGCGCCGAGACGATCGCGGCGCCGAGCCCGCCCGACGGCATCGGCGCACGGCCGCCTTCGGACGAGCCGTCTGCAGCCTTCGGTGGCGGCGGCGTAGCCGGCGCAGGCGCAGTCGGCCGCGGCTCAACAGCAACCGGAGGACTACCAATGGGACGCTTGCCAAACACCAACGCAACTCCAACGCTGTAGCGCTACCCCAAAATCTTTTCGAGCAAGGGCGACAGAAAACCCGAACGCTGTTTCGTCGGCTCCGAGCGGCCGGTGAGATCGCGCGCCAGCGCGCGGAACATTTCGGCGGTCTTATGGTTCGCCGATATCTCGGCGATCATCTGGCCGTTATTGGCGGCCGCGCCGAACAGCTGCGGCTCGAACGGAATGGTGGCCATGGGCTCGTCTTCGAGCGCCTTGGCGAAGTCGGCAGCCTTGATCTCGGGGCGCTTGGGCACGCCGACCTGGTTGAGGCAATAGCGCGGATGGCGATCGTTCGGCCGCGCCGCTTTGAGGAAGTCGTAGATATTCTTGGTGTTGCGCAGGTTCGCGAGATCGGGCGCAGCGACGATCAGGACGTCGTCGGCGCCCACTAAAGTCTGCTTGGTCCAGCCGGTCCATTGATGGGGAACGTCGAGCACGACGCAAGGCACCGTGGTGCGCAGCGAATCGAAGATCGAGTCGAAGGCATCGGCGCCGAAATCATAGACGCGGTCGAGCGTCGCCGGCGCGGCCAGGAGATTGAGGTGATCGGTGCATTTCGCCAGCAGGCGGTCGACGAAGGCGGTATCGACGCGATCGGGCGAGAACACCGCCTCGGCGATGCCTTGCGGCGGGTCTTGATTGAAATCGAGGCCAGCGGTGCCGAAGGCGAGATCGAGATCGGTCACCACCGCATCGAGGCGAAGGTCGCGCGCGATCGAGAAGGCGATATTGTGGGCAACGGTCGAGGCGCCGACGCCGCCCTTGGCGCCGACCACGGCGACGATACGGCCGACCGGCTTGGCGTCCGGCGCCGAGTAAAGCCCGCAGATCGCGCGCACGACCTGCAGCACGTCGACCGGTGCAATCAGGTAATCGCTGACGCCGCGCTTGACCAATTCGCGATAGAGCGTGACATCGTTCATATTGCCGATGACGATGACGCGCGTGCCGGCGTCGCAATATTCGGCGAGCTGATCGAGCCCGGTCAGGATGTCCTGGTTGCGGCTTTCGGATTCCAGAATGACCACGTTCGGCGTCGGCGCGCTTTGATAGGCTTCGACGGCCGCCGCCATGCCGCCCATCTGGACGCGCAGATGCGCTTTGGCCATGCGACGGTCCTCGCCGGCCGACTGGATGGCGGCGGCGGTGTCGACATTTTCGCAGAAGGCCTGCACCGAGACGCGCGGCGCCGGCGCGATGTGCTCATCGTGCGCGGCGGCGGCGGGGGCGCCCTCTTCTTGAACGTCTTGACTGGCTTGCTTCATCGTATACCGGCGCTACTCACATCAACTTGCTGACTGTTGCGTTGCCCTATTTGCCAACGTCACTGATCTTGGCCGCCGCGGCCTGCGAAGCCGCCTCCGTCGATTGGTCCATGCCCTCGCGATATCTCTCGATCACGGTGGTGCGCTCCATTGAATAGGCGGCGGTTTCAGCGCGCGGCTGCACGAGGTCGGCCGGATCGTCGACCATGGCGGCAAGATTGCGCTGGGTGGCGCAGCCGTAATTCCACGGCGGCTGGTTTTCGAAATAGTCGCGGGTGGCGCTCGGACCGATGTCTTCGGGCCAGATGCCGCAAGGTCCCGCTTGCGCGGAAACTTTCGGATAGCTGATGCGGACCGTGGCGAGAGCCGGCCCGTTCGCCGCATAGGTGCGCACGGCGATACTATTTGGCGGCATGCCGCTCGACATTGAGGATCGACACGATCTCGCGCATGGCGTCGGCCGCCGCGCGCTCGTTGCTCGCTGCCGATCGGCCGGTCGATGATGATGCCGCCGGTCGCTTCATGTTTCCAGCCCAGTCCGAAGGAGAGAATCTGCGCGCGCTGCGTCGGATTGAGTTCGCCGCGATTGGAGCCGATGAAGACTTCGAGCGTGCGGTCGGATTCCTTCATCGTGATCGGATGCCGCATGCGGTAGTCGGTCGGCACGTCGGGAACGCCGGCGACCTGCTGATCGGTATTGCAGCCGCACACGAACAGCGCGCAGCCCAAGACCAGCGTCGCGCGTACCAGCGCGGCACGCGCCGGCGCCGCCGCGGTGGAGCGGCGGCCGGCGATCACTGTGCAGTCAACTTGCATCATCGTCTCCTGCTGCCGCTCAATCGAGAATGAATCCGTATTTGCCGTGATAGGTGTCGGGGCGGATCGGGCATGCCGCCGACGCCGTAGATGCGGTTGAAGCGTCCGAGCAGAACGGTCGCGGGATCGCTCGGATCGGCGAAGCCGTCGTCGGGCCGCGACAGATCTTTCTGCGCCACCGCGTGCACGACATAGGGCGTCACCAGCACCATCAATTCGGTTTGCTGATTGATGTAGTCGCGGCTCTTGAACAAAGGCCCGAGCACGGGAAGCTCCATCAAGCCGGGCAGGCCGTTGATCGCCTGCTTGGTCTGGTCCTGAATCATGCCGGCCATCGCGAGCGAGCCGCCGGACGGAATTTCGACCGTGGTCTCGGCGCGGCGCGTGCGGATCGACGGGCACGCGTCGCGTTCTGGGTGGTGCCGGGCACGGCGATCGTCAGCGCATTGTTGCTCGACAGATCCGACACCTCGGTCATCACCTTGAGGCTGATGCGGCCTTCGCTGAGCACGACCGGCGTGAAGTTCGAGACTGACGCCGAACTTCTTGAAGTCGATCGAAGGCTGGCAGGTCTGCGCGGTGCTGCGCGGTCGTCGCGGCTGGAGCAGGAGAACCCGTTGAGGACCGGAAATTCGCCGCCGGCGACGAAAGTCGCGGTCTCACCGGAAATCGCGGTCAGGTTCGGCTCGGCGAGCGTATGAATGACGCCGGCCTGTTCCATCGCCTGCAAGCGTCGCGCTGATCGATTCTTGAACCCGCCGGTGATCGCGGAGGTGCTCAGCGGCTGGCCTCAGGCCGAGAACGGATTGGTGTTGTTGAAATTGAGCACGGCCGTGCCGTAGCCCAAGCGCGCCGGACAGATTGATGCCGAGCTGCTTGACGACGTCGCGCTCGACCTCGGCGACGGTCACCTTGAGCATGACCTGATCGCCGCCGCGAACGACGATGGCGTTGACGACCTTGCTGCCCTGCCGAACCGATCCGGAGTGCCGGCGCCGAGGAGCCGCGCCGCGATATCGTAGGCCTGCTGCGCCTCGGCCTGGCTCGATGCGGTGCCGGATAGAACGACGCCGTCGCCGATGCCCTCGACGGTGATGTCGGCGTCCGGCAGCACCTGTGGATCGCCTGCGCGCATGCCGTTGAGATCGCGCGTCACCGCGATGTCGAAGCCGGCGATCTGTTTGCCGTCGGCGTCGAAGAAGAACACATTGGTCTGGCCGGCCGCGATGCCGATGATGTAGGCGCGGCGCGCCGAGCGCACCACGGCATTGGCGATCTTCGGATCGGCGACCAGCACGTCCTTGATGTCGCGCGGCAGATCGATGACGACCGATTTGCTGACGCCGAGCGCGAGCGGCTGCGCTTCGACGTCGCTCGCGGTGACGTGGACCATCTGCGTCGGCGGCCGGCTGAACGCCGAGATTGCCGGCGACCGCGCCGGCGCGGCGATGCCAGCGGCAACGATGCGCAACGCCGCGATGCCAGGCCGCGAGCGAGACCTGCGGCGCGGATCGATGTCCTTACTCGTCATCGTAAAGTCCCTCCGCCGGCTCAACGGCCGGTTCCCAGCGTGCTGACGCCGAAACGCACCGTATTGATGGTGCCGCGTCGTCCTTGCTGGTGTCGTCGCCGCCTTCCGCCGGACCCGATTGCGAGTCGAGAATGCTGCGCAGCGTGAGCGAAATCGTGCCGAGCTGACGCGACAGCGCGAGCATCTCGGCCTGCGGCTCGGTCAATTCCAGCGTCGCGGTCTTGCCGAGCACGGTCTTTGGTGCCGTTCTTTTCTTCGATGTTCTGATCCATCGCGAGCACGCGCACGTTGCTCAAGATCGTGTCGCTGACGAATTTCTCGACGCCGGTCTGCCTTCTCCGCGGCCTTGTCGCGGCGCGTCGAGCACGACGTCGACCCGGTCGTCCGGCAGGATGAAGCCGCCGGCGCCGGTTTCCGGCGAAATATCGATCGCGATCGCCCGCATGCCTTGCGGCAGCACCGCGGCCATGAAGCCCGAGCCCTTGGCCATCACCACATCGGGTCGCGGATCGGATCGCCGGCGACCATGCGCGACGCGCACGATCGCGCCGACGAAATTCGTCGATGCGCGTCCGGCCGGTCGGATTTTTTGATGAAGTTCGAATTGGCCGCGGCCGCCGGCCAAGTCTGCCAACCGATATCCTGAGCTCTCGATCACCTGACCGCGGCTCGAGATCGGTTTTGGCGACCAGCACATCGACCGTCTCAAGCTGCAGACCGGCGGCGGCGGCGGTGGCGGCGCTGGCGCTTTGCTGCTCGGCGGCCAAATACGCGGCAATGCCGCCGGCGGCGACAGCGACACCGAGTACGACGAGACGCGCGGCTTTCATTACGCTTCACTTCCCACGTGACGCCACGGACCGAAAGCGGCCGTCATCGCCGGATTTCAGCAGCTAAACGTCAAAGCATGGTTAATGAGGCGTATCCAAATCGCGTTAATCTTGCTGTTGATGCGCGTTTGGACGGCCGGCGAGTGGGAAGCTCAGAGGCTAAACGCCGAGCGCGGTCATCCATTCGGTCTGCGGATAGACCAGGAGCGCCGCCGCGGCGAGCGCGATGCCATAAGGAACGCCGCCGCCCTCGCGATGCAGCCGCTCCGCCCATTCCCGCCCGGCCAGGATGTGCGGCATCGGCAGCGTGCGGAACTGGACGATCAGCAACGTCAGCGCGCCGCCGAGGATCGACGCATAGACGAGATAGTCGAACAGGTGGCCGAAGCCGAGCCACAGCGCGGTCGCGGCCGCAAGCTTGGCGTCGCCGCCGCCGATCCAGCCGCAGGCGAAGCAGATAAACGCCACCGCAAGCACCACAGCGCGCGGCGCCAAGATGCGACAACGAGCTCGGCGCCGCTAAGCCCGCAGAGCAGCGCGAGAAGCGACGAAGCCGCCGATCAGGATCAGCGACACGCGGTTGGCGATCGTCATCGTCAACAGGTCGCTCGACGCGGCGAACGCCATCATGCGCCGGGAACAGTGTCAATCTGATCGCTTCGGTCAGCATGGCACTCGCTACTCTACTGTCGTCGACGCCCGGATTAGACGCCGCCGGTTGAGAGCGGGTTAGCGCGCCGACAGCGATCCGCCAAAAAGCGAAAAGGCCCCGGCGATTGACCGGAGCCCTCTCGTAGCATTGACGAAAAACGACGCTTACTTGAGGGCGGTGGAAACGCTGCTGAACGTGGTGTTCAGCTTGGTGCCGAGGCCCTGCACGACGGCGATGATCGCAACCGAGATGCCGGCGGCGATGAGACCGTATTCAATGGCCGTCGCGCCCGACTCGTCCTTCACGAAACGCGAAAAAAGGGTCTTCATGAGTTGGCTCCTTAAGGTCCACACGTGGCTGTCTGAGCTGACCCAACGGATTTTTGCCGACCGTTTGGATCGTGCCGGACGGTATCGACCGAGAAATTTCGACGGGGTTAAACCAATCGATGAAACACCGCGATCAATCTGGCTTTCTGCGATGTAGTTAACACCATATTGCGTCGAACGACCAACGCATTTGCGGATCCGCGGCGACTTCGATTGCCGGCCGCCGACGCTGCTCGGTTTTTACGATCGATACACCAACGCACCGCCGCATGACGCACGGCGCAACGCGCGCCGTCCGTAAGCAGACACGGCAATGTGATTGCAAATATCTGTCGCGCGTAGCGCGCACTGCGCACAACTTGCATCAAATACGCATCAGGATCGTCGCTGAGCGCAGATGCTATCGGCGGCACCGTTCACGGCGTTTTAATCGCCGCATTCGCCGATCATCGATACCCGATGAGTGCCGCGCGCCGGCAAACCGGGCCCCAGCCTAAAGAACAGGCCCAATAACATGAGCTCAGGAACTGCTCTCCTTCTTCGTCAGCTTCGGCCAGACCTTCATGAAGAACCTGCCGATCTCGCTGGACTGGCGGTTGTCTTCACCGTTCTCACCTCGTTCTGGGCGTGCAATCCAGGGCAAGCCATGGTGGCGCAAAGCGCGATCTCGTCACCGATCTGTGCTACTGGTTCTTCATCCCGGTCATTAGCCCGCTTTTTGCGCATCGGCCTGCTTGATCGTCGGCGCGGCGCTGTTGTTTCGGCATCACCACCGCCGACGGACTGGTCGCCTTTTACGACAACGGCCACGGGCCGCTCGCGGCGCTGCCGCTGCCGGCGCAGATGATCATCTTCCTGTCGGCGAGGACATCATCATGTATTGGACGCACCGCTTGTTCCATGGCCAGCGCAATGTGGAAATACCACGCGGTGCACCACTCGTCCGAAGAACTGGAATGGATTTCGGCGGCGCGCTTCCATCCGGTCAATCTGTTCCTCGGCAGCGTTGCGGCCGATGTGTCATGCTCGCTGATCGGCATTTCGCCGAACGTGCTGGTCGTGCTCGGGCCGCTCACGATCGCGCATTCGGCTTTCGTGCACGCCAATCTCGACTGGACGCTCGGCCCGTTCAAATACGTGATTGCCGGCCCGGTGTTCCATCGCTGGCATCACACCGCGGCCGATCGCGGCGGCGAGAAGAACTTTGCCGCGACATTCCCGATCCTGGACGTCATCTTCGGCACGTTCTATATGCCGGAAGGCGAGCTGCCCGATCACTACGGCATCGACGAGCGCGAATTTCCGACCAGCTTTCCGGCGCAGCTCGTGCACCCCTTCACGCAGTAACCGGCCGCACAGGCCGCAGCCAGATCTGCCGTCATCGTTAAGCAAGCGTCACCGCGCACGGGTCGGCGACGCCGCCGATTTGCACTTCATTCACCAATTTGCAGTCAAGTGGACAGGCTCGGTTTAGCGGCCTGTTCGGTTGTCGAATCCGCGTAGCGTTTCGGAGAGTATCGATGACGGCGTTGTGCGTGCGGCGGCCGAGCGGCCAAAAGCGCGCTGCATTGGCTGTGCGGCGGCCGTTCTGCTTGCCGGCTTGCGGCGCCGCCGTCGCGCAAGCCGCCGCCCAACCGCCCGTCAATGAACCGATCGTCGTGCGCGCTCGATCAGGCCACCCTCTTGAAGCTCCCCGATCGCGCCGCCACCGTCGTGATCGGCAATCCGCTGATCGCCGACCTGGCGATCCAGCCGGGCGGCATCGCCGTCGTCACCGGCAAGGGCTATGGCGGCACCAATGTCATCGTCATGGACCGCGCCGGCGTCGTGCTGACGGAGAAGGCCGATCGTGGTCACGACTCGCCCGCCCGATCATGTGGTGTACGTCTATCGCGGTCCCTCGCGCACCACCTATAGCTGCAACCCCGACTGTTCGGCGCGCGGTCAATCTCGGCGACGATCCGGATGTGTTCGACGCGATTCTCGCCGAAACGGTGAACCGCACCACCCAAGCCATGGCGGCGGGGCCAAAACACCAATCCCGGCAGATAAGCCTGCGGCGAAACAGGCTTACGGAATCGGCAGCGCCGTCGTCGACTTGATCTTCTCCATGGCGAAACGCGATGTGACGTTCTTCAGCGGCACCGTCGAAATCAAGCGCTTATAGAAGGTGTCGTAGCCGGCGATATCGGGCACCACGACACGCAGCATGTAATCGACGTCGCCGGCCATGCGATAAAACTCCATCACTTCCGGCATGGCGGTCACGGTCTTGGCGAACTTGTCGAGCCATTCCTGCGAATGATCGCCGGTCTCGATCGACACGAAAACGCTGATGCCGAGCCCGATACTGTCCTGGTCGATCATCGCGACGCGCTTCTGAATGACGCCGTCGGCCTCCAGCCGCTGGATCCGCTTCCAGCATGGGGTCGAGGACAGGCCGACCCGGGAGCCGATCTCGGCGACGGACAGAGCGGCGTTATCTTGCAGAACTGCAAGGATTTTTCGGTCTATGGCGTCCATGGGAATATTCTTCCAAGAGATTGCTAAGATAGCTATCTATAGAGAAAAATATTCTAAATCAAGCGGGCGAGGTTCGGACACCCCCTGTCCCCGCGAAGGCGGCGACCCAGCGCTAGAGTCCCGTTTTGGCGGGATTGAGCGGAATCGGCTGTGCCGCCAACAGCGCCTCGACCTCGGCCCGGCTGGGGGCCCCTGCGGAACCGCCGATCCGCGTGCATTTGATGCCCGGCGACGGCGGCGCCGAAGCGCATGGCGTCGGTGACGCTCTGGCCTTCCGCCAGCGCCAGGACAAAACCGCCGTGGAACGCGTCGCCTGCCCCCAAAGTGTCGACTGGCGTGATCTGAAACACCGGCGCGACGCGCAGCGTACCGTTGTCGAGGTAAATGATGTCGTTCGGCCCGTTGCTGACGGCGAGGAAAGCATCGGTCCTTTTGGCGATGCGCTTGAGGCCGTCGCCGAGATCGGTCACGCCGGTGGTCCCGCGCAGACATTCCGAGGAAAAAATGACATGGCGTGGCGAGGCGGAACAGCGGATCGTCCTCGACCGTCGGCCGGTCGCCGTCGACCAGGACCGGAAGCTTCTGCCGCCGCGCCGCTTCGCAGATCGGCCGCACGAAGTCCGGATAGCGATTATCGGCCAGCACCGCATCGGCGTTGGCGACGATCGCGTCGGGATCTTTCGGCAGGGTGGCGGCGACCCTTTCATCGCGATAGGTCACGATAGTGCGGTCGCCGCGCGCATCCATGAAGATCGCCGACAGCGCCGTCGCCAGGCCGTCGATGCGCTGGCAGAAGGTGCAATCGACGTTTTCGCGCAGCGAGCGCCTTGAGCACGCGGTCGCCGTTGCCGTCTTCGCCCTCGGGGCCGCCGAGCGGACCGGCAAGCGCGGCGCGGCCGCCAAGCCGCGCGATGGCGACCGCCGCATTCGCCGCGCAGCCGCCATTGACGACAAAAAATCCGTTGGCCTGCACCTTGCCGTCGGGCTGCGGGAATTCCTCGACGCGAAACACTTCGTCGAGCACGATGATGCCGGCGCACAGGATGCGCGGCGCGGCTCTAGCGGATGACATCGCAGCCGTTCTCGACAAAATCGCGAATGATGTGGTGCGCGATGGCGACCGGCGGCGGCGTGGTCAAGCCGTCCTGGTGCTTGGCGCTCGAGCATCGCCGCCAATTCCTCGCGGTCGAACCAGCGCGCGTCCTCAAGCTCGTCGCGATCGATGACGATCTTGTCCGACAGCGCCTGCGCGTGACAGCCGATCATCAGCGATGACGGAAACGGCCAAGGCTGCGACGCGAAATATTTCACGCTCCCGCAGGTAATGCCGGCCTCCTCCAGCACTTCGCGGCGCACCGCTTCCTCGATGGTTTCGCCCGGCTCGATGAAGCCGGCGAGGCACGACCACATGGTCGGCGCGAACCGCTGCGAGCGGCCGAGCACGCAGCGCTCGCCGGAAATCACCAGCATGATGACGACCGGATCGGTGCGCGGAAAATGCTGCGACCTTGCATGACCGGGCAATCGCGCCGCCAGCCGGCCTGCACCGGCTGCGTCGGCGAACCGCAATTCGGGCAAAAGCGATGGCGGGCATGCCAGCCGAGCAGCGCTTTCGCTTCGGCGAGCGGCGGCAGATCGTCGGCACCGACCAGGCCCTGCACCGCGATGCTGCGCAGATCGGTGACTTTGAGATCGTTGCGCGCTTTCAGCGTTTCCGCCGTCTGCGGATCGAGCCCGAAGGCGAAACGCGGCGCCGCGTTGATCGACGCCGAGAAAAATGCTCTCGCGCACCGGGCCGAGCGCGCGGGCTTCGGCGGGTGAAAACAGCGGATCGCAAATTTCGTTTGATCGATCGCCGGCGCTTTTAAGGACGATCAGTTCGCCACCGACCAGGTGGACGCCGGCGCTCGCGTGCTCGGATAATTTCTTGATCGCGGCTTCGTCGTCGCGCCTCGCCGCCATGCGATCGAGCAGGCTCGCGGTATAGCCGAGCCGGGGTTTCGGGCCGAGTTCGGGGGGATTTGCCACGATGATCAGCCGCGATCGAATGTAAGCCGGATCATTCGGCCGCTTCGCGCGCGGTGACTTCGCGCACAAAGACTTGGCGCAATGGCCGCGGATAGAACGTGTCGTACAATTCCGGCCGCTGCCATTGCGGGCCGAGCACGCCCTGTTTGGCGGCCGCCGTCGCCGACGAGCCGACCTCGTCGCGCGATGTGCGCAACGCTCGCACCCGGTCGAGGCTGACATCGATGAGACTCATGCCCGGCGCCGTGCTCTCGAACAAAATCTCTTCCGGCGCCGCCACCATGGCAAGCCCGCGCTGCGTCGGATCAAACAGATTCTGCGTCGTCACCACGATCGCCAGATTCTCGATGGCGCGCGCGAAGATCAGCGTGCGCCACGTGGCCCAGAGCCGGTTCTTGTCGACGCCGGCCGGCATGAAGATCAGCTCGGCGCCGCGCAAAGCCAGCGCGCGGGTGACCTCGGGCATATAGACTTCGCTGCACATGGCGAGCCCGACCTTGCCGTGTGCGGTGTCGAATACCGGATAGTCGCCGCCGGCGACATATTGGAATTCCCAAGCCCGGCCGCCGGTATAGATCCACGGTCCGTTCGGATGCGTGCGCCGGTAGTGCGCCGGCGCCCGGCCGTCGGGAAAGGCCATGACGACGAGATTGTAGGCGGTCTCAGCCTGCACATCGATCGGCTCGATGGTGCCGAACACGGCGTGGATACGATGCTTGGCCGCGGCTTCCGCCAGCGTCGGGATCGGATCGTAAGCGGCAGGCATGCGCCAGGGACCGGGATAATTCTCCGGGAAACAGACGAAATCGGCGCCCTCGCCCGCGGCGCGCTCGATCGCCCGCACCGCGTCCGCGACATTCTTCTCATCGTCGGGTGGACGATGCGTGATCGGCTGCACGACGGCGAGGCGGAAGGTCATCGTTTTCGCTCCTGTCGGCGCTTATCGCGCGCCTCTCCTTGCGTCGGATTCAAGCCGCGCCGGTGTGCAAGGTCAAGGAGCGTATGGTTTCCGTCCTCCCCCGGTTTCACGGGGGAGGATGAAGACCTACTCGTAAAACACGTCGTAAGCGATGTCGGCGACTTGGCCGGTGATCACATTAACCAGGAGCAGATCGGGTCCGTAGCGCACCCATTGATAACCGGGCGGCGGCGGATCCACGCCGAGAGCGGCCCAGTCGGCATACCAGTAGTCCCGATCCAAGAAGACCGGCGGCAGCGCGGCGCCGACTTCCCAGCGGCGGTAGCCAAAACCCGGCGGATAGATGAACGGATGGATGTGGATCCGTTCGATATCGTGGCCGCGATAGCTGAAATGCGCGGCGGCGCCGGGCGGCGGACCCATCGAATGCTCGACCGGGTGCTCCATTGGCGGCCCCGCGGGACGGACCATCGCGGCGGGCGGACCTGGCGGATGCCCCATCGCGCCGGGCGGCGGACCATGCGGCGCGGCGCCGGGCACCGGACCGCCGGGATGGGGCACCGGGTGCGGCGGTGGACCGCCGGGATGCGGCGGACCGCCTTCGTGATGTTCGTCATGATGGTCTTGGGCAAGCGCCGGACCCGATGCCATAAGACCCGGCGTCACAAGCGCGATCGTCGCGGCAATTACAAAGGCGCGCAGCATTGCGTTCTCTCTCTCTTGTTTTGGTTGTGAACTTTCTTGCAGCCGTAAGGATTTTCCGGCGTCGAGGGAGCGAACCAAGGCGCTGATAGATTGCAGCGGACACTACGGCGAAACTTTGTTGCCGGCTTCGGCTGGAGATGTTTGGGCCGCCGGCGCATTGCCGAAACGGAAACGGCATGGCCGCGGCCAGCCGGCCAGAAGTCCCTCCCCTGCTTGCTTTCCCAGGCCCTGCGGCCGATATAGGAGCCGGGAGGTTGGCGGTGGACGAGCCACTCGCCAACCGGGTCAGGTCCGGAAGGAAGCAGCCCTAACGAGCGCGGTTCGGGTCGCTCGTCAGCCTCCCACCCTTTTCGACGATTTTATCGGGGATGCAGACCCGGATGCCGCTTCGCCCGTCCGGGCGCGGCATCATATATTGGGGCCGTGCATGAGGGTCTGGCCCAGCCGCAGTGGACGAACGACGCGCAGTCATGAGTGACGCCACCACACCACAAACCGCCTACCGCGTGCTGGCGCGCAAATACCGGCCGTCGACTTTTGACGACCTGATCGGCCAGGACGCCATGGTGCGCACGGTGTCGAATGGCTTCGAGTTCAGGCCGCATCCCGCAAGCCTGGATCCTCACCGGCGTGCGCGGCGTCGGCAAAACCACAACGGCGCGAATTCTGGCGCGCGCGCTGAATTATGAATTGCCCGACGGCTCGATCACCGCCCCGACCGTCAAAATGCCGGTGCTCGGCGTGCATTGCGAAGCCATCATGGAGAGCCGCCATCTCGACGTCATCGAGATGGACGCCGCCTCCCATAACGGCGTCGACGACGTGCGGCAGATCAACGACGCCGTGCGCTACGCGCCGGTCTCGGCGCGTTATAAGGTCTATATCCTCGACGAAGTGCACATGCTGACGCCGCAGGCGTTCAATGCGCTCCTGAAAACGCTGGAAGAGCCGCCGCCGCACGCCAAATTCATTTTCGCGACGACGGAAATCCGCCGCGTGCCGATCACGGTGTTGTCGCGCTGCCAGCGTTTCGATCTGCGCCGGGTCGATGCCGCTTTGCTGGTGAAACACCTGCAGAATATCGCCGCCAAGGAAAAGCTCGAAGCCGAGCCCGAGGCGCTCGGGCTGATCGCGCGCGCCGCCGAAGGCTCGGTGCGCAATTCGCTGTCGCTGTTCGATCAGGCGATCGCCCATGCCGGCGGAGCCGGCAACTCAACAATGATGGCCGGGACCGTACGCGCCGAAGACGTGCGGCAAATGCTCGGGCTTGCGGATCGCACCAGGGTCATCGACCTGTTCGAGGCATTGCTGCGCGCCGATATCGCAGGCGCGCTGAAGGAATTGCGCGACCAATACGATTCCGGCGCCGATCCGGCGATGGTGCTCGGCGATCTTGCCGAGTTCACGCATTTCGTCACGCGGGTGAAGATCGTGCCGTCGATCGCCGACGACGTGTCGCTGACCGAAGCCGAGCGCACGCGCGGCCGCGCTTTCGCGACCAAGCTCTCGATGCGCGTTCTGGCGCGGTGTTGGCAGATGCTGCTCAAGGGCATCACCGAGGTCGAAGCTGCCGGCCGCCCGGTCGACGCCGCGGAAATGGTGCTGGTGCGCATTGCCTATGCCGCCGATCTGCCGACGCCGGACGAGGCGATCCGCTCGCTTGGCGACGCTCCACGAACCAACGGCGCCGCGGCCAAGCCGTCGATGAATTCTCCGGCGCAAAGCAGCAATCCTTCGGCGCAAAGTAGTTCATCAAGTCCTCCGCCGCCGCGCGCCTCGCGCGGGCCGCTTGCCTCAGCCGCTCCAGCGCCCGCCCCGCCGCCGCTCGACGACGCGGTCGCCGCGCGGCGATGAGACCGCTGCGCGCGCGGTGAAAAGCTTCGAGGCCCTGATCGCGCTCGCCGGCGAAAGGCGGGACCTGGCGATGAAGAGCGCGCTCGAACGCGACGTACGGCTGGTGCGCTTCGAGGACGGCAAGCTTGAACTCGCGCTCGAGCCGAGCGCGCGTCCCGACGCTGGTCGGCGACCTGTCGAAAAAACTCGCCGATTGGACCGGACGTCGCTGGATGATTGCCGTCTCCAAGGAGGAAGGCGCCCCCTCGGTCAAGGCGCAGGCCGAACTGCGCAAGGCCGAGATGAAGGACAATGTGCGCAGCGATCCTTTGGTCCAGGCCGTGCTGACGCGGTTTCCCGGCGCCGAGATCGTCTCGGTGCGGCCGCCGGCCGGCAGCACGGCGTCCGAACAGGATTTGCCCGATGGCGAAAATATTGCCGAAGATCCCCTGAACGAAAGCGATGCCGATGCCTGATTTTCTCGGCCTGATGAAACAGGCCACCGAACTGAAATCGAAAATGGAGGCGATGCAGGCCGAGCTCGACCGCATGGAGGTCGAGGGTGCCGCCGGCGGCGGGCTTGTCACTATGACCATTTCCGGCAAGGGCGATTTGCGCGGTACCCGCGTCGACGACACGCTGCTCAAGCCCGATCAGAAGGAAATCCTCGAAGACCTGATCGTCGCGGCGCATGCCGATGCGCGCCGCAAGCTCGAGGCGATGCTGCAGGAGAAGATGCAATCGCTCACCGGCGGCCTGCCGCTGCCGCCGGGGATGAAGCTGTTTTAATGCCCGCTGTCGCCGCCGGTCCCGAAATCGAACGTTTGATCCAGCTTCTGGCGCGGCTGCCGGGGCTTGGGCCGCGCTCGGCGCGGCGCGCGGCGCTGTTTCTGATCAAGAAGCGCGAATTGATCATGGCGCCGCTGGCCGCGGCTTTGCTCACCGCGATCGAGAAGATCGAGGTGTGCAAGACCTGCGGCAATATCGATACGCAAAACCCCTGCACGGTGTGCACCGATCCCAAACGCGACGCTTCGGCGCTCGTCGTCACCGCCGACGTCGCCGATCTCTGGGCGCTGGAACGCGCCCATGCCATCAATGCGCGCTACCACGTCCTCGGCGGCACGCTGTCGCCGCTCGACGGCATCGGACCGGACGATCTTTCGATCGGCGCGCTGATCAAGCGGGCGAGCGAGCCCGAGGTCAAGGAAGTGGTGATCGCGCTTTCCGCCACTGTCGATGGCCAGAGCACCGCCCATTACATCACCGACCTCCTTCACGACGCGAACGTGAAGGTGACGCGGCTCGCCCACGGGGTGCCGGTCGGCGGCGAGCTCGATTATCTCGACGAAGGCACGCTCGCCGCCGCCATGCGCAGCCGGACGCCGTTTTAATCTCGCGCAGCCGCTGCCTGCAAAATAATCAGGAATAGCCTGCAATGCGATCAGGCATGCCCGGAACCGGCCGGCGTCATGGCAAAGGTCCTGGAATCCGCGCGGAATCGCCGCTTGTTCCGCTGCGCTCCCTGCCGGCCGGACTTGGCACGCCACGTGCATAATAGGTGGTGCGGTCTCGGTCCTACTTACCGTGGCGAATTGAGATTGCTAGAGCCCCGGCATTCCCGGCACCGGGGCTCTATTTTTTTGTGCGCCAGAGCTTTTTTGGGCTCGTCGTCATGCCCCGCGGAGGCGGGGCGTCCAGTCACCGCCGCCAGCTTTCCGGGACAAACCCACATCGCGGCTTACTGGATCGTCCGCCTTTGCGGATGGTGACGGGCGCTTCGCGTTTGCGGCCCGGCTGGACGGATCGTCGAAAAGACACCTGCGAGCCACACGGCCTCCAATAAAGTCGTGCCAGAATGGCCGCCGGTAAACGCGGTATGTGAGGGCGCGGAAATGCGGAATTACGGCATAGCCAACGCGCCGACCAAGCCGCACAAGGGCGTCGGAATGGAGGGTTTCGTCGCCTCCTGGTATGCGCGGCAGACGGCGCGCGACTTGGACGAGTTCCAGAGCATCGCGCGGCGGATCGCAGCGCATCTTAACCCCGGCTCGCGCGTGCTCGAAATCGCGCCGGGGCCCGGCTATCTCGCCATCGAACTCGCCAAGCTGACCGACGGCCAGGTCACCGGGCTCGATATCAGCCGGAGCTTCGTACGCATGGCGGCCGAGAACGCGCGCGAAGCCCGTGTCCGCGTCGATTTCGAGCATGGCGACGCCGCCGACCTGCCGTTTCCCGACGCACAGTTCGATTTCATCGTCTGCCGCGCGGCGTTTAAGAATTTCAGCCGGCCGCTCGTTGCGCTCAACGAAATGCACCGCGTGCTCAAGCCCGGCGGCGCTGCGCTCATCATCGACCTGCGCAAGGACTTTTCACGCCGGGCCGTGAACGATTATGTCGCCGGCCGCGGCGTATTTTCCGCCGCGATGATCAAGCTCACCTTCAACACCATGCTCAAGAAGCGGGCCTATACCAAAGAGAGCATGGCGGGGCTGGTGTCGCAGTCGCAATTCGGCATCGGCGAAATCCGTCTCGACCCGCTGGGCTTCGAGGTCTGGCTGCGCAAACAGCATATTTGAGCATATTTGATTCTTGGCCCAATTCGGTGCCATCGTCGGTGCGCTTTCGCGGAGCGTAAGACGACATGAGCGACGACATTCCGTTCGACAAGAGTTTCGATCTCGTACCCGACAAAGTGACGGAAGTGGCGCCGGCCGTGCGCGCCATCGTCGCCGACAATCCCGGGCCCTTCACCTTCAAGGGCACGATGAGTTACATCATCGGCCGCGGCAAGGTCGCGATCCTCGATCCCGGGCCGGACGACGACGCGCATATCGCGGCGCTCCTTGACGCGGTGCGCGGCGAAACCGTCACGCATATCTTCGTCACCCATACCCATCGCGATCACTCGCCGGGCGTGCCGAAAGTGAAAGCCGCGACCGGCGCCAAGGTCTACGCCGAGGGCCCGCACCGGCTGGCGCGGCCGCTCCATATCGGCGAGACGCGAAAGCTCGATGCCTCGGCCGACATGGATTTCCGGCCGGACATCGCGCTCGCCGACGGCGAAGTGGTCGCAGGCGACGGCTGGACCCTAGAAGCGATCACGACGCCGGGCCACACCGCCAATCATATGTCGTTTGCGTTCAAGGAAGCCGATCTGATTTTCGCCGGCGATCATGTGATGGGCTGGTCGACGACGATCGTGGCGCCGCCCGACGGCGCGATGAGCGACTACATGGCGTCGCTGCGGAAGCTCGCGCGACGGAGCGAGCCGCTTTATCTGTCCGGCCACGGCATGCCGATCAAAGAAGCGCCGCGCTTCGTGGCGCATCTGATCCGGCATCGGCAAGCGCGCGAAGCCTCGATCCTGCATCGCCTGCACAAAGGCGCCGCCGATATTCCGACCATCGTCAAGGCGGTCTATATCGGCCTCGATCCGCGTCTCGCCGGCGCCGCCGCCTTGTCGGTGCTGGCGCATCTCGAAGACATGGTGGCGCGCGGCGAGATCGCGACCGAAGGGCCGCCCTCGATTACCGGCTCTTACCGCTTGGCGGACGCGCCCTTGCCGGCCTGAGCGGGCGGCGCCGGCGCCGGTTTCTTCTGCGGCTGCGGCGTCGCCAGCACCGTCATCGATATCGTCGATGAGATTGCGCACCCGCGATGCATTGGTGCCGAGATCGTTGCGGCCGTAGCGCGAGGCCGAACGCACGTCGATACGGGCGCCGTCCACGGTCGAGCGGACCCGCACCACGACGTCGTCGCGGAAGCCGAGGATCGGCGTGCGCGCCACCGCCTCGATAATGCCGTCGCGCGCCGTTGCAGCTTGCGCTGCGATATTGCGCGGCGCGGGCCCCGGCAGCGGCGCTTGCGGTGCGCGCAAATCGACCACGCGCCATTTGCGCTTGATGATGACCTTCATCGCCGCGTCGTAGGCTTCCTGGGCGCTCGAATTGGTATCGTCGGGCTCGATATCCGAATAGGCATTGTGCTGCTGCTCGGCGGCATAAAGACCGGCATAGGTCACCGGATTGGCGTCCCGCGGCCGCAACCGCGCGATGGCGTCGAATTGCGGCGGGTCGATCGGATCGGTGGTAATGTCGTAGATCGCCGGCAGGTTGCGGGCCTTGAGGCCGAGATAGAGCGGATAGGCGATCAATGCGAAACCGATCAACAAACCCGTGACCGCCTGCGACCCGCCGCCGAGGCCCTCCCGCCAGATCGAGATACCGGCGCCGAAGGCGAGCAAGATCGCGACGCAGGCCAGCACCAATGCGCCCGCCAGCGTCGACAGCGCCGGCACGATATCGAGGGCGCCGGAACGCACGATGATCACCGCGACAAGCGTGGCGGCGAGCGAAAACAGCGCGATGCGTCGCGCCCAGATGGCGAGCCGCGATACCGGGTCTGCAGTGAAGGAACGCCGTGCCATCGCTGTCCGCTTAGCTGATCGGTTTCATGGTTCGATTCCCGGGTCTCGACAGGCGCTTTGGTCTCGCGCTTTGGTCTCGCGCTCTGGTAGCGTCTCGCACGCCCGTATCCAACAATCAAATTTGTCGGGCTGATGTCGGCGTCCGGCTGGAGGGCGGAAGCCCGGGGCCGAATGGCACGCCTCATACGTCATTGCGAGCGAAGCGAAGCCATCCAGTTCGGTGGCTCCGCCATACCCCTTCAAGCCGCAGCGATGCGCGGCACGCGCCGGTGCACCGTCACGGCGGGAGCGCGCCGCGGTAGCGGGCACAATTGCTGGCCTTCAACCGCCCGATCAAGAACCGCGCCGTCGAGCGAGCGGCGCACTTCGACTGCCGCCGATGTAAAGATCATTCCCTCGGGCGACGTGAAGGTGAAGCCGTGGCGGCCAGAGCCCACGCCGGCCTTTTCAAGCTCGCCGCGATAGCCATTCGCCAGCACCTGTCCGATCAACTGGCCGTGCGCGAAAATATCGAGGCAGACCGGCGCCTCGGGCGCATCGATGTTCTGCGCCCAGCCGGCGATGGCGTCGAGGCTGACCGCATCGACATAACCGCGCAGTTCGCCGACCCGCGGCCCATCGGTCGCGCCAACAAGTCCGGCGCGCAGCGCAATGCGCCGCCGCACCGCTTCGACGCCGTAGCCTTCGTCGAGCCGCGGCGCGCAGTAGCAGGCCGGTTGCGCAACGTCGTCGGCATAGAGCGTCCTGTAGTCATGCGCGTTGTGGAACATGCCGCGGCTGTCGTCGTCGATGAAGCTTTCCGCAAGCGCCCCCTCGGCGATGATCACGTCGTGCGTCTCGAGCTCGATGTGGAAATATTCGATCGTGTCGGCATGCTCGGCCTGCACGATCGAAACGCCGTTGACGAGATCCTTGGCCTCGATCAGCACGCCTTCGAGATACATGGCGTGATGCGGTGAAATCCACAGATCGCGCCGCGGCATGCCTTCATCCAGCGCGCCGGCCTTGAGACAAATCGGCAGAAGATGTTTCTGGCCCGCAATGAATCGTCCGGCATAGCTGCGCCGTCCGATCCATTTGATCGGCCGCTCAGCCCCCGATGCGGTCAACACCTTGTCGCCGATCTTCAGCGCTTCCACGGCGCGCTCGCCGGCGTCGGTTTCGATCAAGGTACCGCGGCAGTAGCACGGCGCCGGCGAAACCTCAAAGCCGCCGATGATGCCGGGGAAGCTGTTGTTACTGGGGCCGGTATTGATGTCGAAAATCTGCGAGGAGCCGTCTGCATTCAACTTGACGAGCTCATTGCCGCTGCTGTTGGTCCAGGCGGAGAAATACAGGCTGCCGTTATAGACCGTGGGATCGGTCGCAATGGTGATACCGGGGTTGGCGAAGGCCTCGGTCAAATTGCCGCTTGAATCGAGCTTGAACAAGCCATCACCGCCGCTCGAATTGTAAGCGTCGAA
The DNA here is from genome assembly GCA_963761595.1 of uncultured Alphaproteobacteria bacterium. Lineage (GTDB taxonomy): Bacteria > Pseudomonadota > Alphaproteobacteria > Rhizobiales > Xanthobacteraceae > BOG-931. The sequence continues at coordinate 183,232 of CAVXHE010000008.1, read as the reverse complement.
GTAAAGGCTGCCGGCAAATTGCACGAAGCCGCTCGAAATGTTGTCGTCGAACGAACTGTTGTTCGGATCGGGGGTGAATTCCGAAATGGTGCCGCTGCTGTCGAGCTTGAAGAGCTGCGTGCCGTCGCTCGTCGTCGTGGCGACGAAATAGGTGCTGCCGGCGAAATCGGCGAAGCCGCCAAGCACACCTGCCTCCTGCAACGCCTCGCCGTTGAACGACAATGCGGTAAGGTTGCCAGCCGCATCCAACTGAAACAGCGTATCGTTGCTCAGCGCATTGCTCAGCCCGTTGAAATAGAGGTCGCCGTTGAACAGATGGAACGCGCTCGGCACCTCGAATTCGTGCGTCAGCAGCGTTCCGGTGGGATCGACCAGGACGGGCGTGACCGAGCCGGCGGCAAGCTTGAATAAAGTGTCCCCGAACGAATCGCTGATGGCGTTGAAATAGAGCGCGTTGTTATAAACGATGAAGCCGCCGTCCTCGCCCGCGGAGCTGCCGAATTGCACGTCGGCCGGCGCGCGCGTCGAAATCTCGGTCCACGTGTTGTCGGCGTTGAGCTTGATGAGGTCGGGATTAAATCCGTTGGTCGTTTGCGTGATCGCGCCGAAGTAGAGACTGCCGTCGAATTCGGTGAAGCCGTTTTGGCCGGGGAAGGCCTCCTGGCCGTTCGGATTGAGCACGATCGTCTGCGACGTGCCGTCGGCATTGAGCTTGACGAGCTGGTCGCCGCTGCTCTGGGAGATGGCCTCGAAATAAAGGCTGCCATCGAACATGGTGAAATTCGCGTTTTCCCCCGGGTCGCCGTAATAGCCGCCATTGCCATCGCCGACCGGAGTGACCAGCCCATTTGCGCCCAGTTGGAAAAGAACTTCGCCGGTCTGCGCGGTCCCTGCAAAAAAATAGAGATTGTTTGAAAATTGCACGTAGCCGCCGTCGTCGCCGGCATCGCTGCCGAAGGCCGCCGAGGAATCGGTGCGAATCGGAGCCGCGGTCACGACGCCATTTGAATCGAGCACGTACAAATCGGGGCCGAACGCGCCGGGGCCGATGGCAGAGAAATAGAGATTGTTCGGGCCATTGGCGTCGTCGATCACCGCCACGTTCATGGTGCCGGTGACCGAATGGGACCCGTCGGAAACGCTATAGGACAGCGTGCCGCCGCTGTCTTCGCCGCTCGCCGGGGGGACGTAGCGCAAGCTCGCCAATTGCGCGGGGGTCAGCACGGTTGAGACGTTCACGTCCGTCCAGGTCGAGCCATTCAAATATTGGACGGTGCCGTAACCGGGTAGGCTGTCGATCGTGACGGTCAGCGTCGCACCGCCGCTCTCGGTCGGCTGGGTGATGTCGAGCGCGTACGGGCCTCCGGCCGCAGCCGCAATCAATTCAAACGGATTGGCGATTGTCGGCACAATGATCGCTGGCATGAGTCCCCCTGCGGCTAGGCCTCACGGCGGCTTGTTTCTGCCGATATTTCCCCGATCACCCTAGCTCGAACCCAAGCGTGTCCTATTTCGATCTTTCAGGCAATCTTACGCCGCAGCGGCTAACCGCGAAGGGCGAGCCAAATGAGGGGTTGTGACGGGCCGATTTGCGAAATTTCGCTTGCCTCACCGTAACGTGACCGATTGCCGCGCCGGCCCGGCCACGCGTAAGTGGGCAGTTCATACGATTTCTCTCGGCCGATTTCTCTCGACGCCTGGGACTTAAGTCCCCGCCTATTTGCCGGTGCCGTGGCCCGTCGCGGCATCCTTCGCCGGCAGGGCCGCGCATATTTGTTTCAGCGCGCCCCATTCCGCCATGTCGAGGAACGGCGCCGTTGCGGCACCTGCGGCGACGGCATTGATCGCTGAGATCCGGTCCTTGGTTTCCGGATGGTCACGCAGGATCGCCATGCCGTGCGCCTTGTCGGCGACGATGCGCGCCAGGATGACGCCGAGCGCGTGCGGATCGCCGCCGGCCTTCTGCATCAAAGCTGTGCTATAGGCGTCGGCCGCGCTCTCGACGCGCCGCGAATAGGACGATTTCAACACCGTCTTCGCCGCGATCACCACGGCGCCGCCGCCGACGAAATCGCCGAGCATCATGCCGAACAGAAACGACAGGCCCGCGGTCTGCAACACGACGCGGGTGCCGTCGCGGGCGGCGACGTGGCCCATCTCGTGGGCGAGGACGCCGGCCAATTCGTCCGGCGTTTGCGCCTGATCGACGAGGCCCTGGTTGACGTAGACGCGGCCGCCCGGCAGCGCCACGGCGTTGGGCTCGGGGCGGCGAACGACATCGACGCGGAGCGCAACCGGCAGCGCCGCGGCGGCTTCGAGCTTGCCGACGAGCTTGTCGAGCGCGGCGCGGCCCGGCAATTCGCTCGGGCCGCGGCCGCAGGCGAAGGCTGAGCCGAGATGCTGCGAATCAAGCGACGCGTGCACGTCCTTGTCGACCGCCTCGCCGAGCTTGCGTTCGACCGAGACCGGCACGAAGGGGACGAGCCGGGTGGCGAGTTCCGGCACGCCGTAGATCGCGGTGACGAAAAGCGACACGCTAGCGGCAAAGCTCAAAGCCACGATCTTGCGGCGCAGCCTGCGTTCGCCGGCGCCGCCGCGATCGAGAGTTTCAGCGCGATCCTCGATCGCACAGGTCAATTCGGGGTCGCGGATTTCAAGCCGCGCGAACAGCGTCTCGCCGCAGCGGCTCAGCCGGAGCACGCCGTCGGGCGCCGACATGCGGCGCAAATCGGCATAGGCCCATTCGTCCAGCAAGAGCCCGGCCGGCTTTTTTGCCGTGATGCGCAGGCGCGCCGCGGCGGCTTCGACCTTCACCTCGTGACGCGCGCTGCAGGTGCCGTCGAAATAGATCGCCGGCCCGCAGGGAATGGCGGGCGTATTTTCCGGCGTCAGCGATGGTGCGGAATCGAGCGTGATCGTCATTCCCTAAATCCCCCCGACGCCGAGCGCATCGGCAAGCCCCTCGCCGAGCGCCGAACTCGGCAAGCCCGCCGCCCGCACCGAATTCAAGACGTCGGCGCCGGTCAGCTCGGCCGATTGCACACCGAGACGCCAGAGCGAAAACGTCACCACGACCTGATGCACGGTCGACGCGCCGAGCGCGATCACGACATAAAGCCCGACCGTGATGAAGGTCGCCAGCAATTCGGCGAGACTTGAATCGTGGCGCGGGCCGACCAGCTCGGTCACCGCGAACAGACAAATCACGCCGGCGATCGCCGTGAACAGGATCAGCAGCAGGATATATAAGACAAAGCGCAGATAGACACGATAGACCTGTCCGGCCTTCAGCCGCGACGTCACCGCGAGATCGCCGAAACGCAGGCCGGAAATCCACCAGCGCAGGCTCACCGCCTGAAACAGCGGATAAAGCATCACCGCCGCCACCCCGGAAAGGGCGACGCACAGGAACGCGATGCCGACGGCGCGGCGAAATCCCGGACTGGTCTCGATAAAGGCGAGCGTCGCCCGATCGTCCTGCGCCACCGCGGCGTTGAGCGCGTTCCAATCGATCAGCGCGCCGAGCGCGAAGACTGCGATCAGCACTGGCCCGACAACCACAAGCCAAATCGGCAGGCCGCGCAGGAACAGCGTCACGCCCTTGCCGGCGAACGAGCCTGCCAAATCGCCATAGCAAGTGCGGCCCATCTTGAAGCGCTGCAGGGCCGCCTGCGCCCACGGATAAGCGAGCCCGAGCGTAACGATGGCGGCGCACCACCACGCGAGCGCAAGGAGCGCGTAGCGCCATGCCGCGCCATGCTGATCGAACTGCACGCCGCGAAACACCGTGCGGGTGAGCCGATAGCGCCGCGCACGATAGAGCGCGAACTCGCCGAGCACCGCGACCAGCAAAATGGCGGCGGCCACCGACACCGGCGTACGCGGACTCAATTCGAGCGCGCCGATGGCGAAGACGGTGTAGAGCGGCACGAGAATGGCGATGGCGAACAGAAAGCCGACCAGGAGTTCGGTGGCGAGCCCGGTATATTCCAGCGTGTCGCCCGTGATCTCGGTGTTCGACCACAGGAAGCGGCGCACGTCGGTAGCGAACCAGAAACGGTAGAGGCCGAGCGTCAGCATCAAGAGCGCCGCACCTTTGACGCGCAAACGCCAATAGGCCGTCTCCCGGCCGAGAAACTGCACCGCCCCCGCGGACGCGATCGAGGCCTCAGCCGACGTCATGACGCACCGGAAATGCCGCTCCGTTTAGCCTCTTGCCGCCATTTTGCGGCCAGACTTGGCCAGACTGGCCGGACTTGGCCGTTTTGACGCCCCGCCAAAGTCACATTGGGGCAAAGTCACATCGAGGAATGTCCAATTTGCGACGGCGGCGCGCGCCCCATCATCCCACTATAATGACGGATGACGGCCTCGTCTTTGGCCTCGGCGGTCGCCGCGCCGGTGGCTTTCGAACATGGCCTTCGAACATGGCTTTCGAACATGGCTTTCGAACATGGCTTTCAATCTCGGGCTTTCGCAGCTGGGCATCGCTTGGGCAAAGCTCGCACGGCATGTCACACCGGGCTGGTTCATCTCGTCCTGGGTGCAGGAGTTTTTAAGGACACCGCAATGGAACCGCCCCGCGATGACGGATAAGGCACACAGCGCCGGCACCAGTGCTGCGGTTTTGCTTACCGCGCTTCTGGCGGTCGCGGCCAATCTACGGCCGGCCTTGACCAGCGTCGGGCCGCTGATCGAGGTGATCCGTCAAGATCTTGATCTTTCGGCGACGGCCGCCGGACTGCTCAATAGCCTGCCGCTCTTCGCCTTCGCGGTCTTCTCACCGCTGGCGCATTTCGGCCGCCGGATCGGCGTCGAGCGGTCGCTGATTGCAGCCATGGCGGCTCTCGTCGCCGGCATTCTCATCCGGTCGCTCGGCGGCAGTGTCGGCCTGTTCGGCGGAACGCTTCTTCTCGGCGCCAGCATCGCCGTCGGCAATGTGCTCTTGCCAAGCGTCATCAAACGCGACTTCCCGCACCGCGTCGGCGGCATCACCACCGCCTATGCGATCGTGCTCGGCCTCACTGCGGCGATTGCTTCGGGCGTATCCGTTCCGCTGGCGCGCATTCTGCCCGGCGGCTGGCAGAGCGCGCTGGCATTCTGGGCCCTGCCCACCGGGCTTGCCATCGTTCCTCTTGTTCTGTGTCTGCGCTCCGGCACGGCAGACCAAGGCGCGAATAAAGTCTACACGCCGTCGGTTCCGGTTTGGCGTTCGTTGCTGGCCTGGCAAGTGACCGCGTTCATGGGCCTGCAGAGCTTCTTATTCTACATCGTCGTCGGCTGGTTCCCTTCGGTGCTCCGCGACGCCGGTTATACGCCGGGAGCGGCGGGTTGGATCGTTACCTTATTTCAGGTCGTCGCACTCACCGCGACGCTGGCAATGCCGACGCTGATCCGGCGCGGACGCGACCAGCGTTTCCTCGCCGTATCGGCGCCGCTTCTCATCGCCGTGGCGATCTTCGGACTTGTCGTCGCACCGGATGCGGCACTGCTCTGGATCGTTGTGATCGGGCTCGGCACCGGCCCAACGCTCATTCTCGCGCTGGCTTTCATCAGCCTGCGCAGCGGCGATCATCGCCAGGCCGCAGCGCTGTCGCTGATGGCGCAATCGATCGGCTATTTCATCGCGGCGCTAGGTCCCATCGCCTTCGGGCTTCTCCACGACCTCTTCCACGGCTGGACCGTGCCGTTGATCGCACTGGCGGTGATTTTGATTTTTCAGGCCATTGCCGGATTTGGCGCCGGCAGAAACGCGCGTGTGTGACAGAAAACGCGCTTGTGTGACGGCTCGCTAACCGTCGAGCAGACCGTCGAACTCCACCTGGATGCTCTCGCCCGGCGTGCAACGGTGACCAGCGCCGGCAGCTAGCAGCGCCTTTGCCTCTTCCGCCGTCTCCGCTTCGACGCACCATTCCTCGGCCCGCGTCACCAGCATCCTGCCGTGAAACAGCCGCGGCTGGGGCCTGGGGACTTTCCTAAGTGCTGCTGTTGCCGGCATGAATCCGCCCCATGCGTTCCGCTTGCGAATCACCTTAACCGTGAAACTGTAAGCCCAGGCCGCGAAAGAACAAAGGAGAAACGGGAGCGCTTGTGGAACGCCGGTTCCCTGGTATCGTTGGGGCTAAAGTCCCCAACCGGTTTCTCGATGTACGGAGTAGTGTCTTGGCCCCGCGCGCGTATTGGAAAGGCTATCTGAAACTCTCCCTGGTCTCGTGCCCGATTGCGCTGTTTCCAGCGACCTCCGAGCGGGAGAAGATCAGCTTCCACCAGATCAACAAGGAAACCGGCAACCGCATCCGCTACAAGAAGGTCGATGCCGATACCGGCGACGAGGTGGAGAATAGCGACATCGTCAAGGGCTACGAGGTTGCCAAGGGCGAATATATCGAGCTCGAACCCGAGGAGCTCGAAGCCGTCGCGATCGAGAGCAAGCGCATCATCGACATCGACGAGTTCGTGCCGAAGAGCGAGATCGACGAGCTCTATCTGCGCGATCCCTATTACATCGTGCCCGACGGCGATGTCGGCCAGCAGGCCTTCGCCGTGATCCGCGAGGCGATCCGCCAGGAAGGAATGGTGGCGCTGGCCAAGGTCGTGTTCACCTCGCGCGAGCACATCATCGCGCTCGAAGCCCGCGGCAAGGGCATGGTGGGCGTGACGCTGCGCTATCCTTACGAAGTGCGCGCCGAAGACGAATATTTCGACACCGTCGAGGACGAGAAAATCCCGAAGGACATGCTCGATCTCGCAGTCCACATCGTCAACACCAAGACCGGCCATTTCAAGCCCGCGCAATTCACGGACCACTACGAGGATGCGCTCAAGGACCTGCTGCGCAAGAAGCAAAAAGGCGAGAAGATCGAGCGGACGAAGGAGAGCGGCCCCTCCAATGTCATTAATCTCATGGATGCCTTGCGGCAGAGCGTGAAGACCGGTGGCGGCAGAAGCCCGGACAAGGGCACAGTCAAGAGCATGACCAAAGGCACGGACAAGCCCGCCGGCAAGAGCGGTGGCGCGAGCAAGAACGGCGGCGCTGGGCGCACCCCGGCGCGCGCCAGCGCCCCGAAAAAGGCGGCGCGCTCCGGCGCCCGGGATAAACGGGCGGGCTGATGCCGGGCAAGCGCGTCCAGTTCGACGATGAAACCTGGCAGCAGATCGATCTGCTCGGCCACGACCAGATGAAAGACTTCCAAGAGCTCGCCGACGAAGCTTTTCGCGACCTGTTGAAGAAGCACGGGCGGCCTTCGAGCTTGAAGGAGGCGCTGCGGCGCAGCGCCGGTGTTTCCGCAACGGTGCATCGGCTGCCGCCGGACAGAGGTAAAAAGGTGCGGCCGCGCTAATTAGCCTCTTCGCTTTGTCATTTTATTGAGGCCGGCACACGGCTATGGTCGCGCCCGGTTTATCGACGATTCGGGATTGGGGGACTGAATGATCCGTATGGGAATGATCGCGCTCGTGCTCGGCGCGACACTGATGAACACCGCCAACGCGCAATCCGATCTGGTGAAACGCGGAGATTATCTGGTCAACGCCGTCATGGTCTGTGGCAATTGCCACTCGCCGAAGGGGCCGCCCAGTGCGGTCGCCGGCAAAGAGTTTACCGGCGGACCGCCGTTCGACCTGCCGCCCTTTACGGTAACGCCGTCAAACATTACGCAAGATAAAGAGACGGGCATCGGCACGTGGAGCGATGCCGACATCAAAAAGCTGCTGCGGACCGGCGTGCGCCCGAACGGGGTTCCCATTGCCTCGATCATGCCGGTTGGCTTCTATGGCATCATCACCGACGGTGACATGGACGCGATCGTCGCCTACCTGCGAACGATCAAGCCGGTCAGCAACAAGGTCCCGGATCCGATCTACCGCATGGCCGCGCCGGCGCAGATTTTCCCCGGCTCCGAGAAACCCTACACCGAAGCGATGATGAGCGATCCGATTAAGAAGGGCTTCTACCTTGCCACGATCGGCCACTGCATGGAGTGCCATACGCCGATGGCCAAGGGGCACCATGACTTCGCGAACGACGCGGGCAAAGGGGGAATGGAATTCAAAGGCCCCTGGGGCGTGTCCGTTTCGCGCAATATCACATCGAGCAAGGCGAAAGGCATCGGCGATTGGACCGATGCCGACATCAAACGCGCATTAACTACCGGCATCGACAAGGATGGCAACCATCTCAAGCCGCCGATGGGCTTCGGCTACTACGCCCACATGGCCGACGCGGACATCAACGATCTCATTGCCTGGCTCAGAACAGTTCCTGCGAAGGAATAGCCCGACTTAACCTGAGGCAAACACGACCGCGTGCATGATGCGGCCGGGCCACAACGTGAAAAGCCCGGCGATCACCAGCGCGCCGACGAAGAGACCGATCATCGTGCGGCGGTGGCGCGCGACGGCATGGCGGTGCGCGGCCAGAACCGCAATCGGCAGCATGACCAGCGTGTAGATCGCCAGAAGATGGATCGGCGACCACTCGCCCCAGAGCCGGATCTGATGAATGAAGAACGCGCTGATGCTGACGACCAGCATCAGCGCCACCCAAATCCAGCCGAGCGTGCGATGCGGCAGCGTGCCCTTGGGCGCGGCGAGCTGTACGACGCCGAGCGCGAACGCGGTCATGGCGGCGAAAGCGTGAATCTGGATCGCCGGACTGGCCTGCAGCAGTGGCGCCAGAGTCATGATCCACCCGTATCTAGAGTCCCAGCAATTTCTTGGTATTGCCGCCGGCGAGCGCCGCGACGGTCGTGGCGTCAAAAATCTCGACCGCAGCGATATGGCCGAGCGGATCGTATTCCGCCATGTCGTAGGGATAGTCGGTGCCGAGCAGCACGTGATCGGCGCCGAACACGCGTACCAGTTCGGCGAGCTGGTTCGGCGTGAACACGACGGTGTCGACATAGATGCGCTTGAGATAGCTCGTCGGCGGCTGCGGCAACTCGCCGTGACTGTCCGAGCGGGCGCCCCAGGCGTGATCGATGCGGCCGGAATAGGCGCCGAGATAGCCGCCGCCGTGCACGGCGAGGATTTTCAGCTTGGGATGGCGTTCGAGTACGCCGTCGAAGATCAGATAGTGCAGCGCGATCGTGGTCTCGAGCGGATTGCCGACAACATTGTTGAAATAAAACCGCGTCAGCCGCGACGCTTCGGTGAAGCCGTTGGGATGGATCATCACCAGCACGCCGAGCTCTTCGGCCTTTTTCCAGAACAGTGCGAAGGCCGGGTCCGACAATTCCTTGCCGGCGATCGTGGTCAAGATCTCGACGCCGGTGAAGCCGAGCTTTTTGACGCAGCGCTCGAGCTCGGCCACTGCTTCATGGCCGTCGGTCATCGGCACCGCGCCGAAGCCTTTGAAGCGGTCGGGCGCCTTGGCGCAGAATTCGGCGATGCCGTCATTGACGATCGCCGTCGCCTTCACCGCGACCTCGAGCGGCACAGTGTAATAGCATTGCGGCGGCGGCGGCGCGATCAGTTGCATATCGATGCCCATGGCATCGAGATCGGCCAGGCGGTGTTCATGACCGACGCGTTCGCGGATGTCGGCTTCCTGCTTCTGGTTGAGCGCCTTGGTCTCGGCATTGGAAAAATGCGCCAGCGGAATAGTTGCCCAATCCAGATACGGCTCGACGAATTTCGCCGCCGCCGGCACGCCGACATGAGAGTGAATATCGATGGTGACGCTCTTCGGCCGGGTCTCGCGGCCGGGTCTGCCGTGGCGCCGCGCCGCCGTCGGGCCGTATTTGTTCCACTGTTGGGCCATTTCTTGTTTCCTCGGAGAGCTTTCTGGAATGTTTGCGGGCCGCAATGTGCGTGATGGCCCCAGCCGGCACAAGCGGCTTTTGTGCGGCGCGTTTTCGCGCATGCCGTGGCGAATATCGCTTCTTAACGCCCGGTCGTCAGCGCTGCGGCCCGCACAGGCTCAGATCGCGCTCGGCGCGGAAGACGTTGCTGTAGAGATTGGCAATCCATTGCCGTCCGCTCGACGTGACGTTGAGATAGCGGATCGCCGACTGGATATGCGGCGAGACGCTGTTCCAATAGAATTGCGGATAAAGGTCGGTGAGGTCGGCGGGCGAGGTATAGCCGAGCTGCTTGTTCATGCCGACTTCTTCGAATTCGTAGTAGAGCGCATTGGCCTTGCGCAGGTAATGCGGGTCGCCTAGCTGACCGATCAGGTCGGCGGCGCGCACCAGCATGCCCTCCTCGTTATCGCCGGCGCCGTCGCCCGGCGGCGAAGGAAAACGGGTATATTCGATGGCGCCCGCGATGCGCGCGGCGTCGAGCAGCTCCATGTTGGAAAGCCTATCCATCACGAACATTTTTGAGCGATCGACGTGATGCGGCAACAGCGCGGCATCCGACGCGCCGCGCGGCAGCTTGGCTTTGTTGCCCTTGGTATCGACGACATAGCCGTCGGCGCTGTCTTCCTGAAGAATGCCGCGCACATAGCCGATGTCATGGAACAGGCAGGCGACGAGGAGATGGGCGAAATCGCTCGGGAAAGTCGGCTGCAGCAGCGCGCGCCCTTTCATGATGTCGTAGCCGACCAGCGTGACGAGCATTGTATGTTCGACATTGTGGTAGAGCGCGTCGCTGTTGCCGATACATTCGATGGCGAGCCTCGCGAGCGAGGGCACGAGCTCGGTCAGGTCGGCATGCGTCGTCGAGAACCTGCGGCTCATATGCTCGTGAAGGAACGAGCCAAGACCCTCCGCCGCCAATTCGGGAACGGTAATCAAGTAGCGCCCCTCCGAAACCGGCCGCCATGGTGACGGCTGGTTTGGCAATTTGCAATAACGATTGTGCGCGGCTCCTTATTCCGCACGAGTCAAAAGAAATCCGGTGTCACGACAAAATCGTGACATTGCAAGTGTCGGCTGCGGTGCGCGGATGAGCCGGTCAGAACACGCCGAGGTGCTGGCGCAGGTCGATGCCGTCGGCTTTCAGCGCTGCCGCGGTCGAGGCCACGGCGACGCGGCCGGAATTGAGAATGACGATATCGTCGGCAATGTCGAAGACGAGCTTCGGGCTTTGCTCGACCAAGACGATGGAGAGGCCGCTCTCCTTGAGCTTGCGGATCGTCGACATGACCTCGGCGACGACTTGCGGGGCGAGACCCTCCGACGGCTCGTCCATCAGCAGCACGCGGGGATTGGCCATCAAGGCGCGGCCGATCGCCAGCATCTGCTGCTCGCCGCCGGACAGATAACCGGCAAGCTGCGAGCGCCGCTCGGCAAGCCGCGGGAACATGGCAAAAACGGTGTTCATGGTCCAAGGTTCGTGAGTCTGGGTTCGTAGTTCTGGGTTCATGGCGCGCGGAAAAGCCTTTTTGCGCGGCGACCATGAGGTTCTCGCGCACGGTGAGGCTCTTGAAGATGCGGCGGCCTTGCGGCACCAGCGCCACGCCGTGGGCGGAAACACTCTCCGGCCCTTGCCGCGTCACCGACGTGCCGAACACTTCGACGCTGCCGCCGCGCGGCGGCAATAGCCCAACGCTGACATTCATGCAGGTGGATTTGCCGGCGCCATTGCGGCCGAGCAGCCCGAGCAGGCGGCCTTCGCCGAGATCGAACGACACCCTTTGCAGCACATGGCTGTCGCCGTAGAAGGCGTCGATATTGGCGAGACTGAGCGCTTTATTCGCCAAGATAGACCTCCCGCGTGCGCGGATTATTCACCACTTCGGCACGGGTGCCTTCGACGATCACCTCGCCGAAATGCAGGAGCGTGATGCGGTCGGCAAAATCGAGCGCCACGTCCATGTCGTGCTCGATCATGACGATGGTGACGTCACGCGGAATGGCGTGCAGGAGCTTGCGCACCTCTTGGCGCTCGTCGATCGAAAGGCCGGCGAACGGCTCGTCGAGCAGCAAGAGCTTCGGATTTTGCGCCAGCGCCATGGCGATTTCGACGCGGCGCCGTTCGCCGTAAGAGGTCTGCGCCAGCGGCCGGTGCTCGATCTCCGCGAGACCGACGCGATCGAGCGCCGCGCACCCTTGTCGCGTCAAATGCGCCTGGCGCTCGAGCGGGCGGAGCGGATTCCAGCGCAGCGGCGACAGACCGAGCAAAGCCAGCCTCACATTGTGCTGGATAGTATCGCGCGTGAACAGCGTGATGATCTGATAGGTCCGCGCCATGCCGAGATGGGCGCGTTTGCGGCTCGCCATCCTGGTAATGTCGCGGCCGAACAGCGACACCGACCCGCCGTCGGGCGCGAGCTCGCCGGTAATGAGATTGAACAGGGTGGTCTTGCCGGCGCCGTTCGGCCCGATAATGAGCCGCCGCTCGCCCGGCGCGACGTCGAGGCAAACATTCGTCGTCACGCGCAGTCCGCCGAACGACTTGCAGAGCCGGTCAACGACGAGCGCGCTCATTGCTTGGTCACCGCGAGCGAGGCCGCGGGTTTGCGCCCGCCTGCCTTGCGCCCACCAGATTTGCGCCCACCCGATTTGCGCCAGGCCGAGCGCACCAGGCGCACCGCGCCCGGCACCAGACCCTCCGGCATGAACACGACGATGGCGACGAAGATGGCGCCGAGCATGAAATTCCAGCGCGTCACGTAAGCGCTGACCACGTTCTTGACGATCACGACCAGAGCCGCGCCGACGACCGGGCCGAGGAGCGTGCCGGCGCCGCCGGAAATCACCATCAAGAGGCCTTCCGCCGAGGCGGTGAGCGCCAAAGCCTGCGGGCTGATGAATTGATTGTAGTAGACAAAGAGAATGCCGGCCATAGATGTCAAAAGGCCCGAGAGCATAAAGGCCCAGAACCGGATCATCCAGACATGATAGCCAAGCGCGGTCATGCGGCGGGGCTGGTCGCGGGTGCCGCACAAAGCAGCACCAAGCGGCGAGCGCACGAAAATAGCGACGATGGCGATCGCGAGCAGGAACACGATCAAGGTCGCATCATAAAAGCCCTTCGCCGAGGCCAGCGATAAGCCGAACGGCGCCGGCCGCGTCGCAACGCTGATGCCGTTGTCGCCGTTGGTGAGGCTGATCCAGCGGTAAGCGACGCCCCAGATGATCTCGCCGAGCGCAAGCGTGATCATGATGAAGCTGATGCCGGTGGCACGCAGCGCCAAAGCCGCAAAACCCGCCGTCGCGACCAGTCCTATCGCCAGCCCCGCAAAGATCGCGAAAGCGTGGCCATAACCGGCGGCGAGCAGATAGGCGACAATATAGGCCGAGATGCCGAACAGGCCGGCATGGCCGAGCGACACCAATCCGGCATAGCCGACCAGCACATTGAGGCCGATCGCGAAGATCGCATAGAGCAGGATCTGGCTCGCGATATTGACGTAATAGGTTTCCGTGATCGCATAGGGCACGGCGATCAGCGCCAAGATGGCGACCGCGATCGCAAGACGCCGGCCGGTGATGGGACCGTTCACAGGATCTGCCCTCCGAACAGTCCCTGCGGGCGGAGCAACAGAACCAGCACCATCGGCAGGAACAGAATGAAATAAGCGAGTTCCGGCAGCAAAGCCTGGCCGAAATTATAGATGAAGCCGATGACGATGCTGCCGAGGAAGGAGCCGAGCAGGCTTCCGGTGCCGCCAAGGATGACGACGACGAGCGCGAGCGGCAGCATGTCCTGATCGAGACCCGGATAGACCGAGAGGATCGGACCGCCGATCATGCCGGCGAAACCGGCGAGCCCCGCCCCGAGCGCGAACACGATGGTGAAGAGCTGCGACACCCGGATGCCGACCACGCGCGCCATCTGCGGATCGTCGACGCCGGCGCGGATCATGGCGCCGAGCCGCGTGCGATCGAGCATCACCCACAGCGCTGCTGCAAAAACGACGGCGATGACGATGACCGCCATCCGGTAGAGCGGAAATGCCGCGCCGCCCCAGCGGATGAAGCCCGAAAAACCGTGCGGCGTCGTCACCGAGATCGGATCGCCGCCCCAGGCCATCAGGCAAAGATCGGCGACCATGAAGGAGACGCCGAGCGTGACCAGGACCTGCGCCAAAGGCTGTCCGGCGAGACGGCGCAGCAGAAGCCGCTCCATCAGCGCGCCGAGGATCGCCACTTCGAACGCGGCGAGGATCGCCGCCACCCAGAAGTTGAGCGTAAAGCCCAGCGCGCCGGACAGGAACGTAGTGCCGAGATAGGCGCCGACCATGAACATCGAGCCGTGCGTCAGATTGGGAATCCGCATCAGCCCGAAGATCAGGGAAAATCCCGCCGACAACAAAAACAACAGGCCGCCGAACGTCACACTGTTGACGGTAAGCAGCAGCCAGAATGTCATGCGTCCTGCCTTTCTCGCTGTCCCGGCCGCTAGCTGTGTTTGCTGTTTCGGAAGTTACCCCTTTAGCACTTGGTCAATGGCGGATAATCGCGCGAATAGACCGGATGGGCGAGGAACTCGGCTTCCGGCCAGGTCCAGAACTGGCTGACGTTCTCGTAAGTCTTGATCGTCTTGTTCCAGTATTTCAGCCCGTATTTGGCGCCCTCGGTGCCGAGGCGGCGGATGTAGATCGTCCCGACGACGTTGTTGAGGTGATCGAACTTGAGCGGTCCGCGCGGCGTGTCGGTCAGGTTGACCGCACGCATCGCGGTCACGAACTTATCTTTGTCGCTCGCATCACCACCGAGCGCCTTGAGGCCCGCATCCACCACCTGGCAATTGACATAGAGGAGCGCCGCATATTGGCCGGGAACTGTGTCGTAATTCTTCAGCATGCCTTGGACGAAGCGGTTGTTGCCGTCGGTATCGAGATCGAGAGTGTAAGGGATGGAGCTGACGAGCCCGAGCGCCTCTTCGCCGAAGCTTTTCAGCAACGCGTCGTCGCCGCCGGTTTCTCCCGTCACCACCTGATATTTGAGGCCGGCGCCCGCATAGGCCTTCATGAAGCGCAGCGGGTTCGATCCGGCGAAACCCTGACATACGCCGTCACAATCAGCGATCTGCGCGACATAGGGCGTGTAGTCGGGCGTCGACAATGGCGGCCACAACTTGTTGACGACGCAGCCGCCGTCTTTCGCGAAGGCGGCCTGGAAGCCGCCCATCTGCTCGTAGCCGAAGGCGAAGTCCTCCGAGATCGTGACGACGCGCTTGAGCTTCAATTCGGTTGCCGCGTAATGCCCCATCGGCTGCATCGCCTGCGACGAGGTCGCCGACGCGCGCAACAGATACGGGTTCGGGACGCGCTGGGTGAGATTGTCGGCCGCCGCGAGACTGAGCGTCGGCATTTTCTGCTCTTTGATGTAATCGCTGATGGCATAGAGCTCGAAGGCCGCAAGCGGACCGAGAATGACATCGACTTTGTCGCGCTCGACCAGTTCCTGGGCCTTGGTCTTGGTGCCGGCCGGATTGCCTCCGGTATCGGCGGAGACGAAGTCGACCTTGCGGCCGCCGATCGTGTAATTCTTTTCCTTCAGATAGGTCAGGACGCCCTGCTCCATCTGAATGCCGCCCTGCGCCAGCGGTCCGGTTTTCACCGTGAGGAGACCGAGCCGAAACGGCTCGGACTGCGCGATGGCCGGTCTCGGGAAAGAACTCAACGCCGCGGCGGCGCCGGCCGCGGTGCCGGCCAATAGGGCGCGGCGGCTGACCTTCCCGGATATAAGCTTGCTCGACATGACGTTCCTCCCTGTGACGCCCTGTCTGTGGCGCCCTATTGTTTTTACGGCGCCAATTTACGACAACGGAGGGCGCCGCCTTGCTGCTACGCCCCCAAGCGCAGCAGCATATGCACACTATCATTGGCGAAGCGGCTTCGCCTGTAAAGGCCAGTAGTGTCGCGGCTTTTTCAGCATTTGGTTAGCGGCGGATAGTCGCGCGAATAGACCGGATGGGCGAGAAATTCCTGCTCCGGCCAGATCCAGAACTGGCTGACATTCTCGTAGGTCTTGATGATCTTGTTCCAGAGCTTGAGGCCGTATTTGGCGCCCTCGGTGCCGCAGCGCCGGATGCAGAACGTGCCCACCACATTGCCCAAATGATCGAACTTGATCGGTCCGCGCGGCGTATCGGCGAGGCTGACCGCGCGGAGCGCCGCTATGAATTTTTCTTTGTCGCTGATATCGCCGCCGGCCGCCTTCAGCCCGGCCTCCACCACCTGGCAATTGACATAGAGGCCAGCGGCATAGAAGCCCGGAACAACACTGAAATTCTTCACCATGCCGTCGATGAAGCGTTTGTTGCTCGCGGTTTCGAGATCGAGCGAATAGGGGCAGCACGACACCAGACCGATCGCCTCCTCGCCGAAGCTTTTGAGGAGCGCGTCGTCGCCTCCGGTTTCGCCCGACACTACCGGATATTTCAATCCGGCGTCGGCATAGGCCTTCATGAAGCGCAGCGGGTTCGAGCCGGCAAAACCTTGGCAGACGACATCGCAATCGCCGATCTGGGCAAGATAGGGCGTGTAATCAGGCGTCACCAAAGGCGGCCAGAGCTTGCTGACGACACAGCCGCCGTTCTTCTCGAAGGCCGCCTGAAAGCCGCCCACCTCCTCGTAGTCGAAGGAGAGATCCTCGCCGATGGCGACCGCTCGCTTAAGCTTCATCTCGGTCGCCGCGTAATGGCCCATCGGCTGCATGGCTTGCGAAGACGTCGCCGAGGCGCGCACCAGATAAGGGTTGGGTTGCCGCTGGGTCAGATTGTCAGCCGCGGCCAGACTCATCGTCGGCATCTTTTGCTGCTGGATATAGTCGTTGATGGCATAGAGCTCGAAGGTCGCAAGCGGCCCGAGAATGACATCGACCTTGTCGCGCTCGACCAATTCCTGGACCTTGGTCTTGGCGCCGGCCGGCGCGCCGCCGGTATCGCCGATAGTCAGCTCGACCTTGCGGCCGGCCATCGTGTAATCGTTCTCTTTCAGATAGGTGAGGACGCCCTGCTCCATCTGGTTACCGCCCTGGGCGAGCGGCCCGGTCTTGACCGTGAGAAGCCCAAGCTTCACGGGTGCGGCTTGCGCGATGGCGGGCGATGGAAAACGGCTGAACGCGGCAGCCGCGCCTGCTGCGGTGCCGGCCAAAAGCGCGCGACGCGTCATTTTGGGCGACATGACCTTATGCGAGACTTTACGCGACATTGATCTAGGCGACGTGGATCTACGCGACATACGACCCTCCCTGACCGGCGCGGGATTTCTACCGTTCCCGCGTCCGCTGCCGATGAAGCTTATACGATGATTTTTTCAGTTTGGCATTTCTGCCCTTGTCATTTTTCTATTTTTTCTCGCGGGCTTCTTGCTGGGTTTTTTGGCAACTTTCTGAGCCGGCTTCCTTGCCGCTTTTTTGATCGTTGCCTTGCGCGCTGTCTTGGCCATCTTGGCGGTCTTTGCCGGCTGCGCTTTTGCCGGAATAATGGGCAGCAGCAGGTAAGGCTGCATCGCACCGCCGAAATGCAGTCCGATGACGCCGCTGAAAATCTGCGGCGGCCGGTCGCGCACATCGTCGTGCAGGAACGGTCCGCAGCCGGTCAGCTCGTTCTTGAAATTCGACAGCTTGCCGCCACTCGGCCCGTGATAGACGTAATCCTTGCCGCGGACGGTGAGCGCGATGCGGTGGCCGGCCGGCACCACGATCGACGTCGGCCAGATTTCGACGTCGAGGGCAACCACTTCGCCGGGCTTGAGCGGCTGCTTTTTAGTGTGGGTGTGATAGGGCCGGTACGGCGTCGACAGTTTCTTGTCGATTTGGCGATGCGAGGCGCGCAACCAGCCCTGCCCGATCGGCGCGTGCGGATCGATGGCGCCTTGGAACACCACTTCCTTGAGATCCGGCGAGAATACGCGGAGCACGGCGAAAATATCGGCATCCCTGGTCGACGATGAGACGAAGAGTTTCAGCGCCGACGGCCCGGTGATCTCCGTCTCGTGCTCAAGCGGCGGAGTCATGAAGGTGACGCCGTCGCCCATGGCTTCGAACTTCAGCACCGACTTTTTCTTGGCCGCCTTCTCGCCGAGCAAACCGTCGGATGGATCGAGAAAAAGCTTGGTCCATTTGGTGTTCTTGAGCGGCCATTCCGGTTCGGTGCGTTCGACGAAGCGGTTGATGTGGCGGACCTGCAATTGCACCGGCGGCTGCTTGTCCCAGCCGTTCTTCTTGCCGTGCAGGAAATAATCGAAGAAGCGCAGCTGCAGTTCGCGGCCGTAATCGGTGTAGAAATGCGTCCAGTGCTCGATGCCGTGGACTTCGAGCCATTTGTTCTTCGATGCCGCGCGCACGAAACCTTCGAAATTGCCGCGCGGATGCAGCGGCTGACCGCCCCAATTGGCAGCGGACAAAAACGGCACCTTCACTTTCGGCCAGACCGGCGAGCGGGCGCGGTGATAATCGTCGTCGAGCGGATGGGCGAGAATATCGCCGCCGAAATTGCTGCGGTTCTTGGCGAGCTCGGCGTCCGACAAAATCTCCGGGCCGCAGACCAGCTCGCCATGGATGCGGCTGCGTTTGCCGCGCTCGCCGGCGCCGTATTGCACGGTCTTGACCTGCATGTCGTACCAGTTTTCCCAGAACGTGCAGAGCATGCCGCCGTGATGCGTCATGTCGCGATACCAGTCGGCGGCGCCTTCCCAGATGCACATCGCGGCGAGATGCGGCGGCTCGAGCGACGCCACGTGCCACTGATTGATGCCGTAATAGGAAATGCCGTTGAGCCCGACTTTGCCGTTCGACCACGGCTGAACGCCGGCCCATTCGATACAGTCGTAGAAATCTTTGGTCTCGCGCGGCGAGAAATGATCGATGAAGCCCGGCGACACGCCGCAGCCGCGGGAATCCACCCGCACGCAGGCGTAATGATGCGGCACCCATTTCTCCGGATCGACCACTTCCCAGCTCTGGTAGAGATTGCTGGAACCGGCGGTGACGTCGGGATGCTTGTCGGCCATGCGCTGCCAGGCGCTCGGATAGCCGTCCTGAAAGGCGAGCCCCTTGGCATAAGGCCCGTAGCTTAAGATCACCGGATAATGGCCGTCGGCGATCGGGCGGAACACGTCGGCGCGCAGCACGAGGCCGTCATCCATCGTGATCGGCACGTCCCAATCGATGCGCATGCCGTCGCGCGTCTCGGACCGATGCTGATGGGTCTTATGATCGCCCGCTTTTGCCGCCACGCGGGTCTCGCCTGCTTGCGATGACATACATCTTCCTCCACGCATTTTCGCCGTAGCCGTCCCAACTGGCCGGGCTGCGCAGATTAAAGACGTGGAGGCCCGGCACAAGGCCGGTCAGGACGAAAGATGGCAGGGATGCCGGAGACGAAGATCAGCGCTTTTTCGCGCGTCCTTTGCCCCGCTTCACACCGGCCATCTTTTCCAGCACGGCGCAAACCGCGGCGGTGTCTTCGGCGCCGCGGCCGGCCTTGAGCGCCTTGGCATAGATCGCGCTCGAGGCATCGAACATCGGCGTCGGCACGCGGATTTTCCTGGCGTAGCCGCCGATAACGTCCATGTCTTTCTGCCAGACCGAGATCTTCATGGTGACGTTCTTGTAATTGTCCTTCACCATCATCGGCGCGCGCAATTCGAAGATGCGCGAATTGCCGACGCCGGCGGTCACCAGATCAAAGATCAGTTGCGGCGGCAGACCCGCTTTCATACCGAGCACCATGGCCTCGGCGCTCGCGACGTTATGGATGGCGACCAGAAGGTTCGCGACATATTTCATGCGGCTGCCGTTGCCGAACTCACCGACGTTGTGCACGGCGCGCGTGAAGGCTGAAAAGAGCGGACGGAGCTTCTTGATCTCGGCGGCGTCGCCCGAGGCATAGACCACGAGATCCTTCACCTTGGCCTGGGCGCCGGTGCCGCTGACCGGACAATCCAGAACAACATGCCCGGCCTTGCGCAGCACCGCTTCGGCGCGGGTCTTGTCTTCGAGCGTGAAGGTCGACATTTCGACAATGACCCGGCGCGGCAAGCGGGCCTTGGCGATGGCGGTCGCCGTTTCGGCGAGCGCCGAAGGCTTCGGCAGGCTTGTCAGCACGACGCGCGCCTTGCGCGCGACGTCGGCGGCATCTTTGGCGATCTCGGCACCGGCCTTGGCCAGGGTCCGCCGCCGGTCCAAAGCGACATCGTAGCCGATCACCTGGAAGCCCGCCGCGAGCAGATTTTGCGCAAACGCGCCGCCCATGATGCCGAGGCCGATAATGCCGACGGTACCCTTCTTTGCCGAAGCCATGCTGGTTTCCCTTTGAATCGGAACGGGGGGTGCGCAGGAAGGCGTGCGTATGACATTGCGCCGCGTGCCGAGCAAGCGGCTTTCTCACCGCGCGCGGATCGCTTATGTTCCGCGCGGCAAAGAAACTTTGGAAGTGTCTGGGAGAGCGCCGTATGCGCATCGGTGTCGCCGGTATCGGCAAAATGGGCGCGGCCATTGCCGCACGCCTGATAGAAGTCAGGCCACGAGGTCACGGTGTGGAATCGCACGCCGGACAAGGCCAAGGCGGTCGCGGGCGCCACCGCCGTCGCGACACCGTCGACCTGGCGCAGCGTTCGGAGGCCGTCATCACCATCCTCACCGACGGAGCGGCGATCGACGCGGTCTATAACGGGCCGGCGGGCCTCTTGTCCGGCGACGTAACGGGCAAGCTGTTCATCGAGATGAGCACCGTGCCGCCGAAGGTCGAGACCGCATTGGCGCCGAAGGTCGCGGCCAAGAACGCCGTCTTCGTCGAATGTCCGGTCGGCGGCTCGACCACACCGGCGCGGCAAGGGAAATTGCTCGGCCTTTTGGGCGGAGACGCTGCTGCCGCGGCGCGGGCGCTGCCGATCCTCAACCAGCTGTGCCGCAAGGTCGAGCATTGCGGCCCGGTCGGCGCAGGCTCGTCCATGAAGCTTGCGATCAATCTGCCGCTGATGGTCGCCTGGCAGGCCTATGGCGAGGCCTTCGCCATCGCGCGTGATGTCGGCTGGGAGCCCAAGCGCTTGCTCGATCTCTTCGTCGAGAGCAACGGCGCCAATAACGGCCTGAAAATGCGTGCCGACATGATCGTCGCCATGATGGAAAACCGCGACCCCGGCCCCACTACCTTCAACATCGCCGACGCCGTGAAGGATTTGCGCACCATGGTCGATACCGGCGCCGCCAAGGGCGCCGACATGCCGGCGACGCGGGCCGCGCTATCGGCATTCGAAGAAGCCAACAAACGAGGTTTAGGCGGCGGCGACGGCGCGCGCCAAGCGGTTTATTGGGCAAGCCGCGGCAAGTAACGCGTCAAGTAACGCGTCAAGTAACGCACCAGATAACGCACCAAGAAAAAGGTTACAGAGATCTAGTTTCACCCAGAGGATCGGAGCAACCATGTCGGTCATTTCGCTTTCGCAAGCTTCCACCATTGTCGACGTCGCGCTGAAGAAGGGCCGTGACAACAATCTCGCCCCGCTCACCGTCGCCGTGCTCGACGCCGGCGGCCATCTCGTCGCCTTCAAGCGCGAGGACAAATCGGGCCTGCTGCGCTACGACATCGCCTATGGCAAAGCCTGGGGCGCGCTCGGCATGGGCTTCGGCTCGCGGACGCTCGCGACGCGGGCGGGCAAGACGCCGCAATTCTTCACCATGCTGGCGGCGGCAAGCGGCGGCCGCATGGTCACCAATCCGGGCGGTGTGCTGATCAGGGATGCAGGCGGCAATGTCATCGGCGCCTGCGGCATTTCCGGCGACACTTCCGACAAGGACGAAATGTGCGCCATCGCCGGCATCGAGGCGGCGGGGCTGAAGGCCGATCCGGGAGCGGATTGATTTTTTCCTCCCCCGCTTGCGGGGGAGGACGATGCGCGAAGCGCGTCAGGAGGGGGCAAGGCTTTAGGGGGCAAGTCTTTAGGGAGCAAGTCTTCAGCGCATGCTCAAGCGTAACAGCCGCAAGCCCCCTCCCTACCCTTCCCCGCAAGCGGGGGAGGAAAAATAAGTGGAACTCCCCGCAAGCGGACAACGAAAATAATCATAGGAGAAATTTTCATGAAGCTGTTTTCGTTTTGGCGTTCGCTCGCGACCTATCGCGTGCGCATCGCGCTCAATCTGAAAAATATCGTGCCCGACGAGATCATCGACGTGAACCTGATGAAAGGCGCGCAGCGCGAAGCCGCCTATCGCGCGGTCAACCCGATGATGGCGCTGCCGGCTTTGGTCGACGGCGACGGGCCGGTTCTGTTCGAATTGCTCGCCATCATCGAATATCTCGACGAGACGTATCCGAACCCGCCGCTCCTGCCGCGCGATCCGCGCGGCCGCGCCCGCGTGCGCGGGCTGGCGCAGCTCGTCGCCGCCGATTCCCATCCGCTGATCGTGCCGCGGGTGCGCGAATATCTGGAGCACGAATTCAAGCTCGACGAAGCGGCCCGCACCAAATGGTGCCAGCATTGGCACACCGCCGCGCTGACTGCGCTCGAGGCGCATCTGCAAAGCCCCGAGACCGGCCGCTATTGCCACGGCGACACGGTGACGCTTGCCGATATTTGTGTTGCGAGCCAGGCCGCGGGGGCAAAATTTTTCGGTGTCGACACCGCGCCGTTTCCGAACTTCGCCCGGATCACGGCCGCGCTGTCGCAGATCGACGCCTTTGCCCGCGCCCATCCGCTGAAACAGCCCGGCGCGCCGGTAGCGGCGTAAATTCTCCCGCTCGTTCCCGCGAAAGCGAGCCGAGTCTACTTCACCACCATTTGTGGAAATGGTGCACCGGCCCATTGCCCGATCCGACACCGAGCCGGTCGGCGGCGGCAATCGCCGCACTGACGTAAGCCTTGGCGTCGTTCACCGCGTCAACGAGCAGAAGCTTCTTGGCGAGTCCCGCGGCAATCGCGGACGACAACGTGCAGCCGGTACCGTGCGTATTGCGCGTCTCGATCCGCGGCGCGGCAAAGCGCGTGCAGCTATCACCCTCGACCAAAAGATCGACGCTCTCCGGTCCCCCGGCGTGGCCGCCCTTGATCAGCACCGCCCCCGCGCCGAGCGCAAGCAGCCTTTGCGCTTGCGCGCGCATCTCGTCTTCGTCGCGCGCGACCGGCGCATCGAGAAGCGCCGCCGCCTCGGGCAGATTGGGCGTTACCACCTGCGCGCGGACAATGAGCTTGCGCAGGGCATCGATCGCATCGTCGCGCAACAGTCTCTCGCCGGAGGTTGCGATCATCACCGGATCGAGCACGACATTGCGCGAGCGATGACGCTCGAGGCCTTTGGCGACGGCCTCGATCGCTGCCACGTTGCCGAGCATGCCGATCTTCACCGCGCCGGGGTGAATGTCGGCGAACACGGCATCCATCTGCGCCGCGATGAAATCCGCCGGCACGTCGTGGATGGCGGTCACGCCTTTGGTGTTCTGCGCGGTCAGCGCGGTGATGATGGACGCGCCATAGACGCCGAGCGCGGAGAACGTCTTGAGATCCGCCGCAATGCCGGCGCCGCCGCCGGAATCCGAACCGGCAATGGTCACGGCAATGGCGGCGCTCATCACGCCCCTCGTTTTTTTAGCGCCGCGTCGACGATGCCGCGCAGCGTGCGCGCGGCCGCGGCCGGATCGGGCGCAAGCGACAGCGCCGAGATGACAGCGACGCCATCGGCGCCGGCGGCGATGACTTCACCGGCATTGGTCGCATCGACCCCGGCAATGCCGCAGACCGGCATGTTCGCCTTGCGGCGCTTCAACACGGCGATGATGCGCGATAGACCTTGCGTCCCGATCGGCGGCTTTTTCTGCGCTTTGGACAGCGTGACATAGACCCCGCCCGAGCCGACATAATCGATCAGCTCGACCGGCGCTGCTTCCGCCTCCACCACCGATTTGATCGACAGGCCGATGATCGCGCCCGACCCCAGCAGCCGCCGCGCATCCGCGACTGTCATGTCGTCCGGCCCGACATGCACGCCGTCGGCGCCCGAGGCGAGCGCCACGTCGATGCGATCGTTGACGACAAAAGCTGTCCGAAACGGCGCCAAAGCTTGCTTGATCGCCCGCGCCGTCTCGACCATGGCGCCGGTATCGCCATGCTTGTCGCGCAATTGAATGAGCGTCGCGCCGCCCTGTGCGCATTGACGAGCCAGTTCGGCAAGATCGTGGCCGCCGGCGCGTTCGGGATCGACGATCGCATTCAGCCGGAGATCAACCGTCATTGTGGACTTTCAGATGCATGCGCAATGTCGCGCCGTCGAGATTGTGTAGCGCGTCGACCATGGCGACGGCAAAGCTGCCGGGGCCGCCCGCATTGCGCGCCGCGACTTCGCCCGCGACGCCGAACGCCGACAGCGCCGCGATGGTCGCGAGCCAGGGATCGCGCTCAACGGCAAGCGCCGCGACGACCAGCGCCGAGCCGGCGCAGCCCATGGCGGTGACCTGCCCCATCAGCGGATCGCCGTTGCCGATTTTCACCCGCCGCGCGCCGTCGGCGACGATATCGACACGGCCGGTCAGCGCGACAATGGTGCCGTGGGATTTGGCGAAGCGCGCCGGCGCGTCGCCCGCCTGATCATTGCCCGACAGCGCCGCGAACTCCGCTTGATTGAGGCGCACGACGGAAGGCTTGCGGGCAAGGAGCCCGCGCGCGAATTCGGCGCGTCCGGGCGAGCGCTCGATGAACACGGGATCGAGCAGCCATGGCTTTCTGTTCTCGGCGGCGGCATTGAGCGCCGCCGCGACCGCCGATCTGCGCTCGGCATCGAAGGTGCCGAGATTGACCAAAAGCGCATCCGCGCCCGCGACGAACGCGCCGATCTCCTGAGGCGACAGCGTCATCGACGGCACTGCGCCCACCGCGAGCAGCACATTCGCGGTAAATTGCTGGGCCACCGTATTGGTCATGCAATGCACGCGCGGCGCATGCTCGCGGATGCGCGCGAGGACGGTCGTGGCGAGATCGGCAAAGTCGACCAAGGCTTGCACGCTAGTTTGCACTTTTCGCAGTCTTTCCAATAGCTTTCGCCACTCTACACCGGCGGTCATGGCGCGGTCATGGCGCCGTCTTGGCGCCGTGATGGCGCAGGCATCGCCCGCCCCGCCCGGCTCGCTTCGGCAGCGATGATGATATAAGTATCCCCCGGTTCGGAGGCGCGCATGGTCCCTTTTTTTCGTGCAGATCAAATGCCAGCTTGGCAAGTCCTACGACGTCGCCAACAAGCTTGCCGACGCTGAGATCGCCTCGGAAATCTATTCGACGGCAGGCGAGTTCGACCTGTTGGTGAAATTCTACGTCGATCCGGGAATCGACATCGGCCATTT
Organism: uncultured Alphaproteobacteria bacterium; assembly: GCA_963761595.1. Taxonomy (GTDB): domain Bacteria; phylum Pseudomonadota; class Alphaproteobacteria; order Rhizobiales; family Xanthobacteraceae; genus BOG-931. Next base: position 158,062 of record CAVXHE010000008.1, on the reverse strand, counting down.
CATCGCCGAAAAGGTGCAGACCGTTCCCGGCATCGCCGACACCCGCACCATCCTCACCTTCAAGGCGTTCGGGGCGACTTAAATCTTGATCCAGCCCGCCTGACGAGGATCACGCCGCCTGCGGCGCGGCCAGCGCAAGCTTGCGCGCCGCGGCGAGCTGCCGTTCGCGCCAGATCACGAACAATCCGGCCGTGCAGATGATCAGCGAGCCGATGAAGATCATGACGGTCGGCGTTTCGCCGAACATGACATAGCCCAGGATCAGCGCCCAGATCATCGCGGTATAATCGAACGGCGCAACCACCGAGGCCGAGGCGTAGCGGTAGCTTTCGGTGAGGAAGATGTGCGCCATGCCGCCGAGAATTCCGATACCGCAGAGAACCGCGAATTCCGCTCCGGTCGGGCTGATCCAGCCGAACGGCCAAGTGACCAGACCGGCCAGCGCGCAAAACAGCGAGAAGTAGAAGACGATCGACGACGTGGTCTCGCTCTGCGTCAGGCGGCGGGTTTGGATGACCGTGCCGGCATTGGCAAAGGCGCCGGTCAACGCAAAGACAAGGCCGGTGACGGTGGTCGCGCTCGTCGCCACAAAGGTCAATTCGTCGCCGGAGAGATGCGGCGACAGCACGACCAGCACGCCGATAAAGCCGATAATGACTGCCGACCAGCGATAGATGCGGACGCGCTCCCTGAGCACGAAAGCCGCAAGCGCCACGGAAAACAGCGGCGAAGTAAACGAGATGGCGTTGGCTTCCACGAGCGGCAGCCGCGCCAGCGCGCCGAAATTGCAAAACATGCCGACGATGCTGATCGCGCCGCGGCCGGCCTGGCCGAGCGGCCGCTCGGTGCGTACCACCGCGGCGAGCTCGCCGCGCCAGGCATAGACGGCCATGACCGGCACGATGGCGAAGGCCGAACGGTAAAACACCACCTCGCCGATCGGATAGCGCGTACCGAGAAGGCGCACCAGCGCCGACATCACGGCGAACAGCACGGCGGAGATCAGCTTGAGCACAATACCTTTGCCGGTATTCATCTGACGTTCGTCGCCCCGGAATGCGCGCAAATCGCCCAGCAATTCACCGCCTGGCCGCGAGTGTGGATGGCTTCGCGGGACTTGTCATGGCCCGAAAATTCATGGCCCGAAAATTCATGGCCCGAAAATCGATGACGCGGAAGAGCGACCGCTTAGTCCTGCTTTGGTTTTTTGGGCGGCTTGGCGGGCCCGACCGTCGGCGGCAGCGCGGCAATGTAATTTGCCATGGCGGCGCGGTCATCGGCGCCGAGCAGCGACGTATTGCTGATGACGTCGGCCATCGGTCCGCCGGCATAATCGCCGTCCGGCATCATGCCGTCGCCAAGGAAGCTCGCAATGTCCTTTTCGGACCAGATCTTGTCGCCCTCGCGCAGAGCCGAGCGGCGTGATATTCGGCACCCAGCCTTTGCCGTCCGGCGCGGGTCCGCCGGCGAAGCGCTGGCTGTCGATGATGCCGCCCAGCGCGTTGCGCGGTGAATGGCACTCGGCGCAGTGGCCAGGCCCATTCACCAGATAGGCGCCTCGATTCCATTGCGCCGATTTCGACGGATCAGGCACGTAAGGCCCGCCGTGGAAGAACAGCAATTTCCAGCCGCCGAGCAGTTCGCGCTGGTCGAACGGAAACGACAGATCGTGCGGGCGCGATTTGCCCGGAACGGGCGGCAGCGTTTTCAGATAGGCAAAGAGATCGCGCACATCGTTGAGCTGCATGTGCTGGTAGGACGTGTAGGGAAAGGCCGGGAATAGGTTTTCACCGTCCGGGGATGTGCCTTTCCACAGCGCGGTGACGAAATTCGCTTCGCTCCAGGCACCGATGCCGTCCTTCGGATCGGGCGAGATATTCGGCGCATAGAATGTGCCGAACGGCGATTTGAGCGCCAGCCCGCCGCCGAGCCGCAAGCGATCGACTTTGTCGGGATCGTCGTTGGGAACGGCATGGCACGACGAACAGCCGCTGATCGCGAACATGGTCTTGCCGTTGTCGAGGTTCGCCGTGTAGCGCGGCAGCGCCGCGGCCGGCACCGCTTCCGGGCGCGTCAAGAACCAGAACGCCGCGAGGCCCAAGACACCGCAAGCGGCCCCGCACGCGACGACGGCGAAAGCTATGGTCCTAAAATTCGGCTGTCTTCTCCCACTGTCATCCCAAACGACCTCTACCGCATCCGCCGGATACCCGGCACAGGCAGGATTCACGGCAACCGGGTTTTATTCCGGCTTGTGACGAGGCAAGTCGATAATAAACAACAGTGACAATAAAGCGGAGGACGGGTCGTCCGCGACGAACGCCCGCCCTCTCAACCTGTGCGGTGTCGTCAGCTCTTCTTAAGACGGTAGTTCTGGTGGCAACCGCCGCAATCGTTCTTGCCGATATTGCCGAGAGCCGCCTTGAAGCTATCGAGATCCTTCACGGACGCATCCGCCGCCTTGGCATCATCGGCGAGCTTTTGGAATCGCGTCTTGAAGTCGGCCATGTTGTCCCAGATCTTGGGATCTGCCGCCGTGTCGCCGCCGGTCTTCGAGCTATCGGGGAATAGGCCCGGCATTTTCGTCCGCCGCATTCTCGAAGGTCGCGAAGATCTTATGCGCGGCGGCGAGGTCGAACGGCACCGCGCCCTTGGCCATGTCGCCGGCGATCTTGGCCTGGTCGCCGTTGGCCTTCATCAGCGCCTTGCGGGCGGCGATTGGGTCGTCCTGCGCGGCGGCCGCGCAGACGCCGAGTGCGATCGCGCTGATGGCGAAAGCGATGCGATACATGTGGTTGCTCTCCCTCGAAGCCCCTGCTCACGACAAACCCCGAAGGGAATACGTTATTCCGGCGCAGCCGAGGTAAACAATATCGCCTGCATCTCAGAAATTTCCCAGGTATTATTCCGCCGGCTGCGGCGTGCGCGCCGGCTTTTTGCCGCCGCCGCAGCCGCAAGGCCGGCGACCCAGCGCGCGACGACATAGAACACCGGCGTGAAGACGAGCCCGAAGGCCGTCACCCCGATCATGCCGAAGAACACCGCGGTGCCGAGCGCCTGGCGCAATTCGGCGCCGGCGCCGATGGCCCAGACCAGCGGCGTGACGCCGAGGATGAAGGCAAACGACGTCATCAGGATCGGCCGCAGCCGCCGCCGCGTCGCCTCGACGGCGGCGTCCCAGCGGCTCCTGCCCTCGTCCTCGAGCTGGCGGGCGAATTCCACGATCAGGATCGCGTTCTTCGCCGCAAGCCCGATCAGGACGACGAAGCCGACCTGGGTGAGGATGTTGTTGTCGAGGCCGCGGATGACGACGCCGGTAATGGCGGCGACCAGACACATCGGCACGATCATGATCACCGCGAGCGGCAGCGTCAGGCTCTCGTATTGCGCGGCGAGCACGAGGAAGACGAAGACCACCGCCAGGAGGAAGGCGAACATCGCGGTGGAGCCGGCCCTGATCTGCTGAAAGGCAAGCGTGGTCCATTCGGTGGCGAAGCCATCCGGCAAGGTTTCCGCCGCGAGCTTGTCCATGATCGCGATGGCCTGGCCCTGCGAATAGCCAGGCGCGGCTGCGCCATCGAGCTCGGCGGCCGGATAAAGATTGTAACGCGGCACGCGATAGGGGCCGGAAATATTGTCCACGGTGGTGAAGGAGCCGAGCGGCACCGTATCGCCGTTCGAATTGCGCACCCTGATTTTGAGCACATCGTCGACGTTCTGCCGATCCTCGTCGCGCGCTTGCGCGGTGACGCGGAAAGTGCGGCCGAACAGATTGAAGTCGTTGACGTAGAGCGAGCCGATATAGATCTGCAGGGCGTTGAACACGTCCTGCACATTGACGCCGAGCAGCTGCGCCTTGGTGCGGTCGATATTGAGATAGACCTGCGGCGTCGAGGTCTCGAACAGCGAGAAGACGCCGGCGAATCCCGGCGTCTGCGCCGCGCGCCCCATCAGCGCCAGCGTCGCCTGCTTGAGCGCCTCCGAGCCTTGGCCGGCGCGGTCCTCGACCATCATGCGGAAACCGCCGGCGGTGCCGATACCCATGACCGGCGGCGGCAGCACCGAGATGATGAAAGCGTCCTGAATGCCGGACAGCCGCTTGAACAATTCGGCCTGGATGCCGGCGGCCGATTGGCGCGGATCCTTGGCGCGCGCTTCGAACGGATCGAGCACCAGGAACATCGCGCCGGCATTGGGCGCGTTGGTGAAGGTGGCGCCGGAAAAGCCGACGATGTTCACGGCATGCGCCACGCCCGGCACTTTGAGCGCGATATCGAGCGCACGCTGCTGCACCTCGTCGGTGCGCGAAAGCGACGCGCCGGGCGGCAGTTGCACGACGGTAATGATGTAGCCGCGGTCGACCTGCGGGATGAAGCCGACGGGCGCGGTGCGGAACGTGTTCAAGCCGGCGGCGAGCACGGCAAGATAGAGCACGATCATCAGAACGACGCGCCGCACGGTACGTGTCGCCAGCCAGGAAATGCCGGACGCGACCTTGTCGAAGCCGCGATTGAAATAGCCGAAGAAGCCGTGGATCGGCCGCTCCCACCAGCTGTCGCGGTGATTGGCCTCGTGCGGCTTGAGCAACAGCGCGCACATCGCCGGCGACAGTGTCAGCGACACGACCAGCGAAATGACGGTGGCGCCGGCGATGGTCAGCGCGAATTGCCGGTAGAACTGCCCGGAAATGCCGGTGATGAACATCGACGGCACGAACACCGCGCAGAGCACGAGCGCGATCGCGATCAGCGCCGAGCCGACCTCGTCCATGCTCTTCCTCGCAGCGTCGCGCGGCGACAGCCCCGAGGCGATATTGCGTTCGACGTTCTCGACGACGACGATGGCGTCGTCGACCACGATGCCGATCGCCAGCACCAGGCCGAACAGCGACAGATTGTTCAGCGAAAAGCCGAACGTGCCCAAAAAGAAGAAACTGCCGATCAACGACACCGGGATGGCGACCAGCGGAATGATCGCGGCGCGCCAGGTTTGCAGGAACAGGATCACCACGAGGACGACCAGCACGATCGCTTCGCCGATCGTGTCGATCACGGCGTTGACCGATTGCTGGATGAACTGCGTCGGGTTGTAGACGATGGCGTATTTGACGCCGGGCGGAAACCGTTTCGACAGCACCGCCATCTGGTCGATGACGCCCTTGGCGGTGTCGAGCGCGTTCGAGCCCGGCCGCTGGAAGATGGCGAGCGCTACCGCCGGGTCGTGGTCGAGATAGGAATTCGACGAATAATCGAGCGCTGCGAGCTGGATGGTGGCGACGTCCTTGAGCCGCACCACGGCGGCGGGCGTCTGCTTCACCACGATCGAGCCGAATTCGTCCGGGTTATCGAGCCGGCCGAGCGTCTGCACTGCGATCTGAAACGCGCCGGGATGCGCCATCGGCGGCTGATCGAGCACGCCCGAAGCGACCTGAATGTTCTGGCCCTGCAACGCAGTAGTTCACGTCGCCCGCGGTCAGCCCGAGCGATTGCAGACGGTCCGGATCGAGCCAGATCCGCATCGAATAGTCGCGGCTGCCGAATACCGTGATCGAACCGACGCCGTCGACGCGGGTGAGCGGATCGGTGACTTCGAGCGTCGCGTAGTTGGAGATGAACAGCGAGTCGCGCGATTTGTCGGGCGAATAGAGATGCACGACCATCATCAGGTCGGGCGAGGCTTTGGTCACCGTGACGCCGATATTGCGCACGTCCCCCGGCAAGCGCGGCTGCGCGATGGCGACGCGGTTCTGCACCTGCACCTGCGCGATATCGAGATTGGTGCCGAGCTCGAAGCTGATCTGGATCGAGAACCGCCCGTCGGCCGTCGAGTTCGACGACATATACAGCATGTTCTCGACGCCGTTGATCTGCTGCTCGATCGGCGTCACCACGGTCGAGGCGACGACGTCGGCGCTGGCGCCGGGATATTGGCCGGAGACATTGATGATCGGCGGCGCGATCTCGGGATATTGCGCGACCGGCAGACGCGAGAACGACACGCCGCCGAGGATCACGAACACGATCGAGATCACGGCGGCGAAGATCGGCCGGTCGATGAAAAAATGCGAGATGCGCATATTACAGGATCAATCGCTCTACGTGGTCAATCGGCTTTGACGTTGCCGCCGGCTTTGCCGCCGGTCGCGTCGCCGGTTTTCGCCGCGGCAGGCGAAGCCGCCGGGTCGGCTTGCTCCTTCGCATTCACCTTGATGCCGGCGCGCGCCCGCATCAGGCCATTGACGATGACGCGATCGCTGGCGGCAAGGCCGTCCTTGATCACGCGCAAGCCGCCGTCGATCTGGCCCGGCGTTACATATTTCTGATGCACCATGCCGCCGTCGTCGACCACCAGCACATATTTGCGCGCCTGTTCGGAGCCGATCGCCGAGTCGGGAATAAGCAGCGCGGTATAGGGCGGCGAGCCCGGGACGCGGATGCGGCCGAACATGCCGGGGGTAAAGATGCCCTCGTGATTGTCGAACACCGCGCGGCCGCGGATCGTGCCGGTCGAGGTGTTGATGGCGTTGTCGACGAAATCGATCTTGCCGGTATGCTTGAAATCGTTCTCGTCGATCAGTTCGAGTGCCACCGGAACATTGCCGTTGAGAGCCGCCACCTCTTTGCTGGCCGAGGCGTAGCGCACATAGCGCAGATAGGACTGCTCGTCGAAGGTGAACTCGAAGCGGATCGGATCGACCGAGACGACGGTCGCGAGCAATGTATTGCCGCCGCCGGTGCCGCCGGTGACGAGATTGCCGACGGCGACGCGGCGGTCGCCGATGCGGCCGTCGATCGGGGAGCGGAGCCGGCTATATTGATCGAGATCGAGTTCGGCCGAATGCACCATCGCTTCCTGCGCGGCGACGGCGGCCTCGGCCACCGACTTCGCCTGCGTACGCTGATCGTAGACCTGTTCGGTGATGGTCTTGTTCGCCAACAGGCTTTGGCCGCGCGTGAGATCGCCTTCGGTGAAGGCGAGATTGGCGCGCGCCTGCGCCAGATTGGCGCGCATCTGTTCGAGCGCGATTTCGAACGGCCGGCGGTCGACGGTGAAGAGGAGATCGCCCTCCTTCACCATCTGCCCGTCCTGGAAATGAATTTCCGACAGATAGCCGGAGAGCCGCGAACGGACCTCGACGGAATTCACCGCGACGAAGCGGCCGACATATTCGTCCTGATCGACCACCGTGCGCTGAACCGGCGCGGCGACGGTCACGGCCGGAGGCGGCGGGCCGCCGGCTTGCTGCTGGCTCTGATTGCAGCCGGCAAGAGCCGCCAGCAGCACCACAGCCGGAATCGGAACGGCGAAGCGCGCCGCTTTAGCGAGTGTCATGATTCTTCCCTCAGACCGTCTCGGCACCATAGGCCGCCGCCGCTGTCAATCACGCATGATCCCCATTTGGGCCCGCGGCTTGGCCGCACATTGTGGTGTTGGCGTGGTCTTCGCGCTGGCCGCCGCCCTTTCTTGCCGGCCCCCGGAACCCCATATGTGCGCCCAATCCTTAATCACCAGATGCCGGCCGGTGGCCGGCCTAACACGCTGATAGAACATGACAATAATGCCCCTCACCGATGCCTTTCGGGACCCGCAAAGCGTCCCCGCCCCCGATATTCCCGGCCTCCCTGCCGACGACCAGGCGCTGCTCGATGCCTATTCACGGGCCGTGATCGACGTGGTCGACCGCGTCGGCCCCGCCGTGGTGCGGCTCGCCGTGCATGGCGGGTCTGCCGGACGGAGCCGAGAACGGCGGCCAAAACCGTGGCGGCACCGGCTCCGGCGTCATCTTGTCGCCGGACGGCCTGATCCTCACCAATAGCCACGTCGCCGGCGCGCTCGGCCCCGCAGCGCGCATCGACGTCACCACCGCCGACGGCCAGGAGCTGCGCGCACGGCTCGTCGGCGACGATCCCGATACCGATCTTGCGCTGTTGCGCGTCGACGAAGCGGTGACGCTCCAGGCGGCGCCGCTCGGCGATTCCAAGCGGCTCAAACGCGGCCAGCTGGTGATCGCCATCGGCAATCCGCTCGGCTTTGAATCGACGGTGACGACGGGCGTCGTTTCCGCGCTCGGCCGTTCGCTGCGCTCGCGCAACGGCAGGCTGATCGACGACGTGATCCAGACCGATGCCGCGCTCAATCCCGGCAATTCCGGCGGCCCCTTGGTGTCGTCGCGCGGCGAAGTCGTCGGCATCAACACCGCCGTCATCATGGGCGCGCAAGGCATCTGCTTTGCGGTTGCCGCCAATACCGCAAGCTTCGTGCTCGGCGAACTGATCCGGCACGGCCGCGTGCGCCGCGCCTTTATCGGCATCGCCGCGCAACAGACCGCGATCCCGCAGCGCCGCCGCCGCGCCTTCGGCCTCGACGCAGGACAGCGCGGTGATCGTGAGCACGGTCGAGCCGGATTCGGCGGCCGCGCGCGCCGGGCTCAAAGCCGGCGACATTATCGTCGCGCTCGACGGCGCGCCGATCGCCGGCGCCGACGACCTGGTGCGGGCGCTCACCGGCGACAAGATCGGCACCACCGTCGCGCTCGACGTGCTGCGCGCGCACGGAGCGGCTGCACGATCTCGATGGTGCCGCAGGAGCGCAAACGCGCAGCGTGACGGCGGGCTCGAACGCATGTTAGCAATGGACCATGCAACGCGTTTCATCCCCGACTATCGGACAAATTGCAGTCGCAACATTTCTCGCGGCGTCGGCGTTCCTCCCCGGGAGCGCCACCGCCGAGGACTGGCCCTCCCACCCGCTCCAGCTCATCGTCCCCTTCCCTGCCGGCGGCAGCGCCGATGTGCAGTCACGGGTGATCGCGCAAGGGTTGTCGGACGCGCTCGGCCAGCCGGTCGTGGTCGAGAACAAGCCGGGCGCCGGCGGCAATATCGCCGCCATGGAAGCGGCGCGCAGCGCGCCCGACGGCTATACCTTGTTCATGGCGACCACCGGGACGGCGGCCAGCAATATCAGTCTCTATAAGAATCTCGGCTTCGATCCGGTGAAGGATTTTGCGCCGCTCACTTTGGTCACGCTCAATCCGCAGATCATCGTGCCGGCGCCGCAATATGGCAGCCTCGACTTCGCCGGCCTGGTGTCACGGCTGCAGAACAATGGCGGCGCGAGCTTCGGCTCGTCGGGCATCGGATCTGCGACCCATATCGCCGGCGCGCTGTTCAACAAGCTCACCGGCAATTCGCTCGTGCACGTCCCCTATCGCGGTCAAGGCCCGGCGCTCAACGATCTGTTGGCCAACCGCATCGACGCCGTGTTCTCGCTGATCGCCGATACGTTTTCATTTCTGCAAGGCGGGCAATTGAAGGCTGTCGCGGTGATGAGCGAAGCAGCGCGCCAAATCGCTGCCGAATGTGCCGACCACCGTCGAGCTCGGCTACCCGAAACTCGTCTTGAGTCCGATCTGGACCGCGCTCTACACCAATGCCGGAACGCCGCAGCCGGTCGTCGACCGGCTCAATCGCGAGCTCGTCAAGATCATTGCCGCCCCTGCCTTCGTCAGCCGGTTCGAGGCGGCGGGTTACGAGATCAAGACCTCGACGCCGGCCGAGCTCGGCAGCTTCGCCGCCGCCGAGACGGTGCGCTGGGGTCAGCTCATCAAGGAGCTGAATATTCAGGTGGAGTAACTCAGCTCCGCACCATCGCGACGATCGCGGCGACCGTCAGCGCCAACCACGCGCCGATAAGGATCATACCGCCGGACGGCGCGGCCATCGGAAACAGCCGATGCGCGGCGAAGGCGCGCATCGCGATATCGCCGGAGAACAGCACGGCGCCCAGCACCCAGGCCGCGAGCACGAAGAGCGCGAGAGGCCGCCACAGCACGCCTTGCTGCACCAGCGCCGCGCCGCCGACCACGGCGGCGGCGTGAAACAGCAGCATGTAAGCGGCGCCGTCGAGGCCTGTGCCGGGCGCCATATGCGCGCCCGCCGCGGCCAAGGCGATGCCGCCCGCGCCCATCAGGCCGGCGAACGCAATCAGGATCATCAAGGTCATTGGATCGTCATTTGCTCCGCCGAGCCTCGCCCTTCTTCACGCCGGCTTCCGGAAATACCCACATCGCCGCGATCATGAACAGCGCGGTGACGACGACAAAGGTCGAGAAGTCAGGACGGATCGGCGAGCCGCTCCAATAGGCCAGCACCAGCGCGACGAGAAGCGTGACGACGGAAACGGCGGCTTTGACATCGCTCGGCATGTCGGCCTCGGCCTCTAATTAGTCCCGACCGGCGCGCCCGCCGCCTCGTCCGGCCGCCGCGGCGCACCGCGCAGGTTCTTCTTCAGATGGCGCGTATCGTAGCCGTTCAGCAGCGTGCCGACGAGGCCGCGATCGAGATCGGAGGTGCCGAGCAGCCAATCGGCGATCGGGAATGTCAGGTTCATGTTCACCTCCATCATCAGCCGCGCATTGTGGTGCGCGGTGTGATGCCGGCGCAGCGTGTTGACGAACGGACAATGGCGCACGAAGGCGTTCTCGTCGACATGGCAGCAGAAGTGCATGAACTCGTAGATCAGATACATGCCGGTCGTCGTCGACATGAACAGCCAGCCGACATTCGGCGACAGCAGGATGCCGAGAATGGCGGCGGGCGGGATCGACATCAGGATGAAGACGACCAGCGCATAGGGCGGGAACACCGTCACCCGCCAATCCTTGTGGTCGCGAAAACGCATTTCGTCGTCGGTGAAGAATTGGTGATGGTTGAGCGTGTGCCGCTCATAGATCGCGCGCAGGCCTTTGATGTTGACCGGCCGGTGCATGATGTATTTGTGCACGGCCCATTCGAAGATGTTGGTGAACAGGAAAGTGAACGGCACCGTCAACCATTCCAGCGCCGTCACATTGTGCATGTGCGCGACATAGATGTAGAAGGCCGCGGCGCCGATCGCGTAGACGATCGCGATGTGGAAATAGCCGTCATACCAGCCGAGAATGCGCGAGCGGTATTCGTTGCGGAAATCGACCTGGCGCTGACCGATCATGGGCGTCCTCCTCAATGCGTGCTTTGCAGCACGCCGTTGTCCTGCCGGCGCAAGAATGCCGCGACGTCGTCGCCGGTGAGCCGCCAATCATTGTCGAGATTGGCGATCACGTCTTTCATGAAGGGTCCGGATAGAGCCGTGGCGCGGCCGCCGTCGCCGAGATAGTCGAACAGGATCGCGAGCGCGAGCTGCCGCGGGCTGTCGCCGTCATAGGTCCATTCGAAGCCGTATTTGGTGAATTGCTGCACCTCGTAGTGCTCGGGCAGACCTTCGCCGTCGACCGTGACGACGAGGCCATCGATGGTGCGGCGGCCCTCATAGATCTTCATGCGCCAAGCTCCGCCGGCGCAGCACCGAAGAATGTCATGGCACCGAAGGAAGTCTTGTCACCGAAGGAAGTCTTGGAGAGGCGCATCCTGGGCCGTTCCTCGCGAAATTTTGTTTTGCAAACGGTACAGCCGGCCAAGGGACCGATCAAGCGGCACCGATCAAGCGGGACCGGTCGGCGCGGCGGCGAGTGTCGGCGTGGGCGGCGCCGCTCGGCCGTGACTTGGTCATGACTCGGCCAGGACCCGACCATGGCGCGTGCGCTTGCCAGAAACTCGCTCGAGCTCGGCGATGCCGGCGGTGGGTTAATCTTAATCGCGATCGGCTTTAAGATTATCGGCGGCACCAAGGCAGGCCGCCGGCGCCGCGCGCGCCGAATTGCGCAGCCGATTGGCGCTCGCATGGCCTTTAATTTCGGCCGTTTTCGCAGCAAACAAACAGCAAACGATAAATCGCCGCATTTCGCCGCGGCCAAACGGGGCGACAATGCGGCGCTATAGTTCACCAAACAAATAGATGCCATGCAAAAACAGGCAGTGTGATCGCGCGCAATGATGCTATGAGCCCGCATGCGTCTCGCCTCAACGAGGCGCTGCCGTTTGTTCTCTTAGCCTCGCCAACCTCACGGTTGGCGGGGCTTTTGTTTGCAGGCGGCACAACAACAAAAGTCCAGACCAACTTTAGGAGATCGGGAATGAAGTTGACGACACTTACTGTTGCTGTTGCGGCCGTCACGGTGTTCGCGCAATCGGCACAAGCGCACGAACATCGCCATCGCGGCTATCACCACGCGGCGCGAAGCCACCGTGGTTTCGCCGCGGAGGCCGACGCGTCTTTTGGCGGCTTGGGATTCTCGGGCCAGTCCTACGACGCACAGCCGCAACGCACCGTCTCGCGCGATCGCGGCGGACGGCCGGCCGCATGGTGCGGCTGGGAGATGCGCCAGCTCGTGGGCAGCGATCCCGGCCCGTCGTACAATCTCGCGCGCAACTGGGCGCATTGGGGCCGGTCCGGCCCGGTGGGCGTCGGCGCGGTTGTGGTGTGGCCGCACCATGTCGGCAAGATCGTCGGCCAAGAGAACGGCCAGTGGATCGTCGAGTCCGGCAATGACGGGCATGCGCTGCGCAGCCGCGCGCGCTCGATCACAGGCGCCATCGCCGTTCGTTGGGGCTAAGCGGCGGCGCCGCTTGCGCAATCGCAAGCATGACAAGAAGGGCCGCCCGGTCATCGGGCGGCCCGCTTTCGCTGCAGGGAATGAATTTCCACAGATTGGAGTTTTACCGAAGCAAGATAGAATTATATTTCTTTACACAGACATAATTGAAATTATATTATCTCCGGGGATTGAACAACGATACGGGCCTGGCTTGGATCAGGACCCGTGGCGGCCTAAATCTTAGACCTTACCTGGCGGCGTTCCGCCGCCGACGAACTGGGTGTTCGTGTTCCGGGATTTGAGAGACATCCAAGAGAGTCCTGCATGACCGATCTTTCCGTTGATGCACGCCTGCTCGCGACCGAGCGCGGCGCGGCTCCTCCTGTCAATACGTGGGTCGTCATCCTCGCCTCCGCCGTCCTTGGCGCCGGCGCGATCGCGCTCGGTGACGCTTATGCGTGGCGGCAAGGCGTGCTGTTCCTGCTCGGCGGGGCGCTCGGCATCGTGCTCTATCATGCGCTGTTCGGCTTCACCTCGGCGTGGCGGGTTTTCGTCGCCGACGGCCGCGGCGCCGGCTTGCGCGCGCAGATGCTGATGCTTGCGGTCGCCGCGGTGCTGTTCTTCCCGGCGCTGGCGAATGGCTCGCTGTTCGGCCAGCCGGTGCACGGCGAATATGGCGCGGTCGGCGTGTCGGTTCTCGTCGGCGCGTTCTTGTTCGGGCTCGGCATGCAGCTCGGCGGCGGCTGCGCCTCCGGCACGCTTTACACCGCGGGCGGCGGCAATTCGCGCATGTTCGTGACGCTCGCCTTCTTCATCATCGGCTCCGCGCTTGGCGCCTGGAGCCTGCCATGGTGGTCGGCGACGCCGAATTTCGGCTCGATCTCGCTGATCAAGTCCTGGGGCTGGGCGCCGGCGCTGGCGGTGAGCCTCGTCGGCTTCGCCGCGATCACCGCGCTGACCGTCGTCATCGAACGGCGCATCCACGGCAATCTGCGCTCCGGCGTGCAGACCGACCGCCGCGGCTGGCGCCGTTTCCTGCACGGGCCGTGGCCGCTCCTTGCCGGCGCGGTGGCGCTCGCCATCGGCAATTTCGCGACGCTCTATCTCGCCGGCCGGCCCTGGGGCATCACATCGGCTTTCGCGCTCTGGGGCTCGAAGATCTTTCAGGTCGCCGGCGTCGACGTCGCCTCGTGGGGCTATTGGCACTCCGCCGAGCGCGCCAAGGCGCTGCAGGAAAGCGTGTTCGCCGACGTCACCTCGGTGATGGATTTCGGCATCATCTTGGGCGCGCTCCTCGCCTCGGGGCTTGCCGGCAAATTCAATCCGGGCTGGAAACTGCCGTTCCGCTCGCTCCTTGCCGCCGTGATCGGCGGCCTCTTGCTCGGCTACGGCGCGCGTCTCGCTTACGGCTGCAATATCGGCGCCTATTTCAGCGGCATTGCTTCGTCGAGCGTGCACGGCTGGCTATGGCTCGTTGCGGCCTTCGCCGGTAGCGCGATCGGCACCTATATGCGGCCGTGGTTCGATCTGAGCGTCGAACGCAGTCTCGCCGGCACGCAAAAAGGCCCGGTCGCGAACGCTTAAACCGTTCGATCAAAAATCGAGAGCGCCGGTCGCTAGAGCGATGATCCCTACAAGTGGAATCGGTTTTCGCTCAAGCATCTTGACTAAACGCATGATCTAGACCTCGAAATCCGATTTCAACTTGAATTCCGGATCAAGGTCTAAGCCCGGCGCTCTTTTTATGTGCAGCGCAACACTTTAAACTTCTGCCGATTTCGCCTGATGCCCGCTCACCTCGGCGGCTGCGTCGTGATCGAGCGCCAGGCCGAACGGCAGACACAGCAGCGCCATGACCGCCGCGCCGGCAAAGGCCACCTTGAAATCGAACGTGGTGAGCGCGCTCGCGCCGCGCCAGTCGAGCGACAGATGCAGCAGCGCCGCCACGAACGCGATGCCGAAGCCCCGGCTCATTTGCTGCGTCATGCTGGCGATGCTGGTCGCCGTGCTCATCTGCTGCTGTTCGATATCGGCATAACCCATGGCTTGGGTCGCCGTGAACAGCAGCGATTGGAAGAAGCCGGCGAAGAGCAGCAGCACGAAAATGACGACGACCGGCGTCGCCGCGGTGAAAAACGCGCACATGGCGATGGAGGCCGCGCTGATCACGCTGTTGACGATGATGACACGGCGGAAGCCGAACAGCTTTAAGGATCGGCCGCGCCGTCGCCTTCATGGTCATCGAGCCCACGGCGGTCGCAAAGGTGATGCTGCCGGAGGCCACAGCCGACATGCCGAACACGACCTGAAGCAGGAGCGGCAGTAGAAACACCAGCGTGCCGGCGCCGGCGCGAAACAGCGAGCCGCCGGTGATGCTGGTGCGGAATGTCGGAATGCGAAACACCGAAAGGTCGAGCACCGGATGCGCGGCGCGCCGCAGATGCCGCAGCGCCAGCGCGCCGAGCGCCACGCCGAATACGAAGAAGCCGATGACCTCGACGGCGTCGCCGTGGCCGCGGCCGATCGCTTCGATGCCGTTCATGATGCAGAACAAGGACGGAGCCGGTGAACGCGAAGCCGAGCCAGTCCAGCGGGCGCGGCGGGCCGTCTTCCTTCGGATTGTCGAAGAACATCGTCACCAGCACGATGCCGAGAATGCCGAGCGGGACGTTGATGAGGAAAATCCAGCGCCAGGAAAAATAAGTGGTGATGAAGCCGCCGATCGGCGGCCCGAGCACCGGGCCGAACTGCGCCGGCACCTGCAGGTAGGCCATCATCGGCGATCAGCGCCGCCTTGTCGATGCTGCGGAACAGGACAAGCCGTCCGACCGGCACCATCATCGAGCCGCCCAGACCCTGCAGCACCCGCGCCGCGGTGAGTTCGACGGTATTGCCGCTCAACCCGCACAGGATGGAGCCCAGCGTGAACATTGCGATCGCGGCACGGAACACGGTGCGGCCGCCGAAACGGTCAGCCGCCCAGCCGCTCACCGGAATGAACACCGCAAGGCTCAGGATATAGGCTGTGACGGCGACGGACAGCCGGACCGGATCGGTGTGCAGCGAGATCGCCATCTGCGGCAGCGCCGTGGTGATCACGGTGGAATCGAGCTGCTGCATGATCACCGCAGAGCCGACGATCATGGCGACGATTTTTGTCTTGGTTTCAGGAGCCATCAGCAGATCTATAGACCTTTGGGCAGATGGATAGAGAACTCGGTTCAAGGCGGTCCATAGCGCACTGCGCCACCGCGATGGCGCGGCCGTACGGCGTATAAACACCGCGTAAACAAACGCAAATGCCCGGCGCGAGGCCGGGCACGAGGAGAAAGTCCGATGGCTTTGGACTAGGCGGTCAGTCGACCCCGGCCCGGCCGATCGCGAGATAGCGGAAATTCGCGCGTTTCATTTCGTCGGGCCGATAAATGTTGCGCAGGTCGACGATCACCGGCCGCGCCATGATGTCTTTGAGCCGCGCCAGATCGAGCGCGCGGAACTGCTCCCATTCGGTCGCGATCACCACCGCATCGGCACCCTCGGCGGCGCTGTAGGCGCTGGTGCAATAGGTCACCGTGGGGAGCAACGGCTTTGCCTGTTCCATGCCGGCGGGATCGTAGCCGCGCACGGTGGCGCCCATATCCTGCAGCGCCGTGATCAAGGGGATCGCCGGCGAGTTGCGCGTGTCGTCGGTGTTGGGCTTGAACGTCAGGCCGAGGACGGCGACGGTCTTGCCGCGCACCGAACCGTCGAGCGCCGCGACCACTTTGCGCGCCATGGCGCGCTTGCGCTGCTCGTTGACGGCGGACACGGTTTCGACGATGCGCAAAGCCACGCCGTAATCCTGCGCGGTTTTCAGCAGCGCGCTGGTGTCCTTGGGAAAGCACGAGCCGCCGAAGCCCGGCCCGGCGTGCAGGAATTTCCCGCCGATGCGATTGTCGAGACCGATGCCGCGCGCCACTTCCTGCACGTCGGCGCCGACCTGTTCGCACAGATCGGCGATCTCGTTGATGAAGGTGATCTTGGTGGCAAGGAAGGCATTGGCGGCATATTTGATCAGTTCGGCGGTGCGCCGGCTGACATAGATGATCGGCGGCGTGTTCAGATAAAGCGGCCGGTAGATTTCCGCGATCGCGTTGCGGGCGCCGCTATCGTCGGTGCCGACCACGATGCGGTCGGGATGCTTGAAGTCCTGGATGGCGGCGCCTTCGCGCAGGAATTCCGGATTGGAGACGACCTGGATCTGCGCGTCGCGGCGCAGCTCGCGCAGGATGCGCTCGATCTCGTCGCCGGTGCCGACCGGGACGGTCGATTTGGTGACGACGACCGCCGTTGCGGAAATAAGCGGCGCGATCTCGCGCACCGCCTCGTAGACATAGCTCAAATCGGCATGGCCGTCGCCGCGGCGCGACGGCGTGCCGACCGCGATGAAAACCGCATCGGCGTCTTTGACCCGCGTCGTCTCGGTCGAGAATTCGAGCCGGCCCTGCTTCATGTTGGCTTCGACCAGATCGTCCAAGCCCGGCTCGAAGATCGGGATCTCGCCGCGGTTGAGCGCTGCGACTTTGCCGGCATCCTTGTCGATACAGACGACCTGATGACCGAAGTCGGCAAAGCAAGCCCCGGATACCAGCCCGACATATCCGGCACCGATCATGGTCACGCGCATTCTGCTTCTTGCTCCGTTTTAGATTTTTTGTTTGCGCATGATCTTTTCGGAAAACCGGTTTCCACTTTTCCGGATCATGCTCTAGATCCCATCCGGCTCGACTGCCGGGATGGCAGCGGTTTCATCACGTGCTACCGGATCGATGGGCGCCGCCTCCGTACGCCGCATCAACAACAGCCAGCGCCGGCCGAACAGCGCGGTAACCAGCCCCCCGTAAACCACGGCGCCGATCAGCGCCAAGAGAATCAACACCATTTCGTTGCGGAACCTGGGCAACGAGGATGACAGTCCCGTGACAAGCGGATCGGCGATCAACAAGACCACCGCCATCGCGGCGCCGGCCGCCCCGAGTTTCCACAATGACGATTTCAGCTCACGATCGAGCGCAATGACATGGGCGCGGGCGGCAAAGACCAGCACCAGGATGAAATTGATCCAGGCGCCGATCGAGGTCGCCAGCGCCAGGCCGACCTGCGCCAGCGGAAACATCAGCGCGACTTTGAGCGCGATATTGACGGCGGTGCCGATGAGGGCGGCCTTCACCGGCGTCGCCGTGTCGCCGCGCGCCAAAAACGGCGCGACCACACTGCGGATCAGCACGAAAGGAACGAGGCCGATCGTATAGGCGACGAGCGTCATGCGCCGAGGCATGCGCGTCCGCGGCATTGAAGGCGCCGCGCATGAACAGGCCGCGCATGATGGGCCCCGGCACGACCATGAAAGCGATGACGCAGGGCATGGCAAGCAACAGCGCGAATTCTATCGCCCGGTTCTGTGCCGAGCGCGCGCCCGCTTCGTCGCCGGACGCGAGCCGGCGCGTCATTTCCGGCACCAGCACGGTGCCGATGGCGATGCCGATCACGCCGATCGGAAGCTGGTCGATGCGGTCGGCGTAATAGAGCGCCGAGATGGCGCCCGCCGACAGAAAGCTCGCGATGATCGTATCGGCGAACAGCGCCAATTGCGTGCCGGCCGAGCCGACGGTCGCCGGCACCAGCGCCTTGAAGAAGCGCTTCACGTCGTCGTCCCAGCGCAAAGCGCGGAACGAGGTCAGAACGCCGGCATAGAAGGTGTCGCCGGCCACCAAGCGCCGCTTGCAGCACGCCCGATATCAGCACGCCCCAGGCCGCGGCATGGCCCGGGCTCGGAAACAGGAATGCGACCGCGAGCGTCACCATCATCGTCACATTGAGCAGGATCGGCGCCGCGGCGGCGGCGGCGAAACGATGCAGCGCGTTGAGGATGCCGCCCCACAGCGTCACCAGCGTGATCAGCAAGAGATAGGGAAAGGTGATCCGCGTGAGCGAAACGGCGAGCTCAAATTGCGCCGGCTCGCGCGAGAAACCCGGCGCCAGGACTTCGATGGCCTGCGGCGTGAAAACCAGCGCCAGCGCCAAGAGCACGATTTGCGTCGCCAGCAAAAGCGTGAAGATGCGATCGCCGAACAGGCGCGCGGCTTCCGGCCCGCCTTGGGTGCGAACCCGCGCATAGGCCGGAATGAACGCGGCATTGAACGCGCCTTCGGCGAAGATGGCGCGGAAATGGTTCGGCAGCCGGAAGGCGACGAAGAACGCGTCCGCCACCGGCCCGGCGCCGATAATGGCGGCCAGCATAATGTCGCGCATGAAGCCGGTCAGGCGCGAAAGCAGCGTATAGCCGCCGACGGTGAGGATCTTGCCGAACATCAGGGGTGTTTCACGAACCGCTCGTCCCCGCGAAAGCGGGGACCGCGACCATCGTACGCTTCATCCCCGCCTGCGCGGGAATGAACGTAGGAAGATTAAGCCGCCAGCGCCTTCCTGACCGCGCCGATGATGCGGTCCTGGTCCGGCTCTTCGAGATAAGCGTGCATCGGCAGGCTGATCACTTCGCCCGACAATTGCTCGCTGACCGCAACGCCGCCGTCGGCAACCGGGTAATCGCGATAGGCCGGCTGTTTATGCAGCGGCTTGGTGTAATAGATCGCGGTCGGAATGCTTTGCGCCTTGAGATCGGCGGCAAGCTTGTCGCGCTGCCCGGGCTTCAGTTTGATCGTGTATTGCGCCCAGACCGAGGTCAACTCGTTGCCGACGCGCGGCACGACGGCGACATCGGCAAGGCCTTGCGAATAGCGCGCCGCCACGCGCATTGCGCGCCGCAATCTCGTCCGGGAAGATTTTCAGCTTCTCGATCAGGACCGCCGCCTGGATGGTGTCGAGCCGGCCGGTAATGCCGATGCGGGCGGCCTCCGAGCGGTCGACGCCTTCGCCGTGGAGGCGAATGCTTTTGATGCGCGCCGCCAGCGCGTCGTCGTCGGTGAAAACCGCGCCGCCGTCGCCGTAACAGCCGAGCGGCTTGGCCGGAAAGAAACTGGTCGCGGTCGCGGTGCCGAAAGTGCCGAGCTTCTTGCCGCGATAGGTCGCGCCGAAGCCCTGCGCCGCATCGTCGAGGATTTTCAGATCGTGCCTCTTGGCGATCGCAGCGATCGCCTCATGGTCGGCCGGCAGGCCGAACAGATCGACCGGAATGATCGCGCGCGGCTTAAGCCCGAGACGTTTCGCCGTCGCCACCCCGCGCTCGCAGCTTGCCGGATCGAGATTGAAGGTCTCGGGCGCGACGTCGGCGATAATCGGCGTCGCGCCGAGCAGCGCCACCATCTCCGCCGTCGCGTGATAGGTGAACGACGGGCAGATCACCGCATCGCCCGGCCTGATCTCCCAGGCCATCAGCACGAGGAGCAGCGCGTCGGTGCCGCTGGCGCAGCCGATGGCATGGCGTGCGCCGCAAAACGCCGCGAGGTCGCTTTCGAAGGCGCGCACTTCCGGGCCGTTGACGAACTGGCAATGCGCCAGGACGCGCGCCACCGCGTCGTCGACCGCGCGTCCCAGACGGCGGCGCTGCGCCGCGATGTCGATAAACGGAATCGGCCTCTCTTCAAGGCGAGTATGTTGATTCATGATCGGACTGATGTGCCTCTGACTCGATACCGGCGGACGTGAAATCTTAAAGCTAGCCGGCGACGCGGCGCGGACCCTTGCGGTGCGGCAGCACCGATTGCGTTCCCCGCGCGTCGAGACAGCGAATGGCGACTTCCAAGCTCGCCACGGCCTCATCGCCCGTCACCGCCGGCGGCTCGCCGCTGCGGATGGCGGTGAGGAAGGCCTGAAATTCCGAACGCAACGGCTCGGCATAGCCGACCGACAAATGCCGCATCGAATAGCTGCCGTCCGGCTGGAAGCCGAAACACTCGGTGACCTGCAAAGTCAGCAGATCGCCGATCAGATATTTGTCGCGCGTCGCCACATGGATGGTGCGCGCCTTGAACGGGGTCAGCCAGTTGGTGTTGATATGCGCGAGCACGCCCGAGGCGGTGCGGAATTGCAGGAGCGCGATGTCCTCGCGCTCGGCGACCGCGCTCGAGGTTTGCGGCTGGATCTCGACGATTTCGGATTCGGTGAACCAGCGGATCAGATCGATGTCGTGCACGGCGAGATCGATGACGACGCCGACATTGGACATGCGCGGCGGGAACGGGCCGACGCGGGTGATGGCGATCGAGAGAATATCCTGATCCTTGATGGCGCGCTTGATCGACTGCACCGCCGGATTGAAGCGCTCGACATGGCCGACCATCAGCGTGACGCCGGCACGGCGGGCCGCGGCGACGATGGCGCGGGCCTCCTCGACGGTCGGCGCGATCGGCTTCTCGACCATGATGTGGATGCCGCGCGCGGCGCAATCGACGGCGATGTCGCGGTGAAGGTGCGTCGGAGCGGCGATGCTGACGGCGTCGACGCCTTGCGCCAACAGCGCTTCCGCGTCCTCGAATGCGGCGCAGCCGAGCCGCTCGGCCACTTGATCGCGACGCCCGCGATCGGGATCGGCGATGCCGACCAGTTTCACCCCCGGCATTTCGGACAGCACGCGGGCATGATTGCTGCCCATCACGCCCACGCCCACAACGCCTACGCGCAACGTCCCGTCACTACCCGCTCGAGCCACACTCATGACTGCAAAGCCCCCTTAGCTACTCGGAGCCGACCCCAGACGTTTTTCCGTAGCACGCCCAATGCCAACTTGCGACCGGGCCTGTGCGGAAATCGGAACACGATTTGAATCAAAGGCTTACAGGGCGGTAGCGGCGCCGGCCGCGGCCAATAGTTTAAGCTATTGTAACTCTTATATAATTTTAAGCGTATCGCGCGTGAGCCGCAAAAAGCGGCACGACCCGCCGCCGTTACGACCGCCGGTAATCGTCTTCGATACGGATGATGTCGTCCTCGCCGAGGTAGCTGCCGGTCTGCACCTCGATCAATTCCAGGTCGATCTTGCCGGGATTTTCCAGACGGTGCTGGGCGCCGATCGGGATATAGATCGATTCATTCTCGTGCACGACCTTGATGTCGTCGCCGACGGTCACGCGCGCGGTGCCGCGCACCACGATCCAGTGCTCGGCGCGATGATGGTGCAATTGCAGCGACAGCCGGCCGCCCTGCTTCACCACGATGCGCTTGACCTGAAAGCGCGCGCCCTGATCGATCGAATGGTACGCGCCCCAGGGACGGTGAACCTTCAGATGTTCCTCGGTGACCTTGGGCGCTCACTCCTTGAGCCGCGCCACCAGCCGGCGCAACCCGTCGCCGTCTTCGCGCTTGGCGACGAGAACGGCGTCGTCGGTCGTCACCACGACCAGATTGTCGACGCCGAACAGCGCCACCAGCTGCTTGTCGGTCGCCGCATAGGAGCCGCGCGAATCGACGAACTCGACGGCGCCAGGTCCGGAACTTTGCCCCGCATTGCCGGATGCGTCGCGGCCGGAAAGTTCCCACACCGCCTGCCACGAGCCGACATCCGACCAGCCATAGGCGACCGGCATCACGGCGGCGCGTTTGGTGCGTTCCATCACCGCATAGTCGATCGATTTCGCGGTTGCGCGCGCGAAAGATTCCGCATCGAGCGTGATGAAGTCGAGATCCTTGCCGGCCTTGTCGACAGACGCGACAACGGCGTCGACGCTCGACGGCTCGAAGCCGCGATATTCGTCGAGCAAGAGGCCCGAGCGGAACATGAAGTTGCCGGAGTTCCAGAGATAGCCCTCCGCGAGGTAACGCTCCGCGGTCTTTGAGTCCGGCTTCTCGACGAACTTTTCGATCGCGAAAATTTCCGGCCCGATGGATTGCCCGGC
The DNA here is from genome assembly GCA_963761595.1 of uncultured Alphaproteobacteria bacterium. Lineage (GTDB taxonomy): Bacteria > Pseudomonadota > Alphaproteobacteria > Rhizobiales > Xanthobacteraceae > BOG-931. The sequence goes on along the minus strand of CAVXHE010000008.1, from coordinate 135,760 downwards.
GCGGATATAGCCATATTCGGTGGCGGGCCGCGTCGGCCGCACGCCGAAAGTGACGATGCGGTCGGCCGCGGCCGAAGCCGCCGCCATACCGCACACTTTGGCGAACGCCGCCGCATCGGTGACGACGTGATCGGCGGCGAGCGCAACCATCAGCGGATCGCCGTCGCGCTTGGCGGCGAAGGCAGCGCCGGCCGCGATCGCAGGCCCGGAATCGCGCCGCAGCGGTTCGAGAATGATATCGGCCTCGACGCCAATCGCCGCGAGCTGCTCCGCGACGAGAAAGCGATATTGCGTGTTGGTGATGACGATCGGCCGGCCGAACAAAGCCGGATCGGACACCCGGCGGATGGTGTCCTGGAACGTCGAATTCCGGACCGAACAACGGCAGGAATTGCTTGGGCCGGCCCTCGCGCGACGCCGGCCAGAGCCGCGTGCCGGCGCCGCCGCACATGATCAGAGGGATGATCGATTTAGCCAAGGTCTGCCTGTGCGAGTCTATACTGTGCCAAGTCTATATCTGCGTACCAAGTCTATACCTGCGCCGCATCGCGGCCGGATGTGCTGCCCGAAACGCCAAGTTATGCCACGGTTACGTTAAGAATTTTCACGTTTTGCCGGCCGTGAGTATAAACGCAAACGTTAGTGAATATGCCGGTCGGGAGCACCTACTTCTTCTTGCCCAGCACGCGCCCCGCGACCGCGTCGAGCTTTTTCAGAAGTTTCGGGTCGCGTGCCTTCGGCGCCGTAATCAGCGCATTGTCGAGCGCGCGGTCGGAGCCGATCGGACACGGCTCGTGCTCGCGCGGAAAATCCTTGGCCAGCCGCGCCACCAATTTCGCCGCCTTTTCCGCATTCGCCACCAGCACCTTGATGATGTCCTGCACGGTGACGGCGTCGTGGTCCGGATGCCAGCAGTCGAAGTCCGTCACCATGGCGACGGTGGCGTAGCAAATCTCCGCCTCGCGCGCGAGCTTGGCTTCCGGCATGTTGGTCATGCCGATCACCGCATAGCCGAGACCTTTGTAAGTAAGGCTTTCGGCGAGCGTCGAGAATTGCGGGCCCTCGATGCAGACATAGGTGCCGTCGCGCACGACATTGAGGTCTTCGGCCATCGCGGCTTCGGCGAGATGAATGCGCAGCCGCGGCGACACCGGATGCGCCATCGACACATGGGCGACGCAGCCTTTGCCGAAGAACGAGCTTTCGCGCTTATGCGTGCGGTCGACGAACTGATCGACCAGGACGAAGGTGCCCGGCGCCAGATTCTCCTTGAACGAGCCGCAGGCCGACAGCGAGACGAGATCGGTGACGCCGGCGCGCTTGAGCACGTCGATATTGGCGCGATAGTTGATATCGGACGGCGAATTGCGGTGCCCCTCTGAGTGCCGCGACAGAAACACCACCGGGAGGCCCGCGATTTCGCCGACGCGCAGCGGGCCCGACGGCTCGCCCCACGGGCTCTTGATGCTTTTCGAACGCACCTTCTCCAGCCCCGGAAGATCGTAAATGCCCGAGCCGCCGATAACGCCAAGCACCGCTTTGGTCATGAGAAATGAATTCTCCGCGCGTTTAGGATTGCAAGATGAAGAGGCGTGCCGCCACGTAGGCCGGAACTGACAAAGAATCAATGATTGAGGAGAACCATCGAGATCGCCGGCACATAGGTGATGATCATCAGTGCGATGAAATTCAGCAGCAGGAACGGCAGGACGCCGAGATAGATTCGGCTCAAAGGAGCGTTGAATATGGCTTGCGACGAAAACAGATTTAATCCGAACGGCGGCGTGTACATGCCCAGACTGAGATTGACCGCGACGATGATGCCGAAGTGAATGGGGTTGACGCCGACGCCGCGCACGATCGGAAGCAGAAGCGGCGTCAGGATCAGGATCGCCGCCGGCGGCTCGAGAAAGCTGCCCGCGAGCAGAAGCCCGATATTGAGAACGAGGAGGAGCTCCCACTTCGCCATGTGCATCGCGTTGATGCCGTCGACGATGTGCTGCGGAATGCCGCTGGTCGTCAGCAGCCAGGAATAGATGCCGGCCGAGGTGACGATGAGCAGGATTTGCGAGATGAGATACGCGGAAGCGAGCAGGATGCGCCACAATCCGGCGAGATCGACCTCGCGATAGACGAACATCGTGATCAACAGCGAATAGACCACGGCGACGCCGGCGGCCTCGGTCGGCGTAAAGACGCCGCCGTAAATGCCGCCGAAGATCACGGCCAGCGAGCCCAGCGACCAGCTGGCGTCTTTACTGGTTTTCCACACCGTCGCCCAGTGCGCCCTGGCGCCGAGCGGAACGCCTTTGATCCTGGCGTAGCTCATCACATAAGCGGCGTCGATCACGCCGATGAGGATGCTCGGCAGGATGCCGGCGGTGAACAGCAGAACGGCCGACTGTTCCGCCGACACCGCATAAAGGATCATGGCAATCGAGGGCGGAATGACGACGGCGATGGCGCCCGACGACGCGATCAAGCCGACGGCGAAGCGATCATTGTAACCACCCTCCTTGAGTGCCGGATAGATCATCCGGCCCATGGCGACCACCGTGCCGACGGCGGTATGCGACATCGCGCCGAACAGTTCCGACGCCGCCACTGTCGTCACCGCGAGCGAGCCGCGCACGCCGCCGACGATGGCCATGACCATGGCGATGATCCGCCGCGCGATGCCGCCCTGCGCCATGATTTCGCCGGCGAGCACGAAAAACGGCACGGCGAGCAGCGGAAAGTTATCGAGGCTGCCGAACATATAGGTCTGGATCGCCTCGGTCGGCGCATCGGCGACGGTGAGCACGGCGACGATCGAGGTGACGAGCAGAATGAGAAAAATCGGAAAGCCGAGGATCAAAAGAATGACGGGCAGGCCGAAAAAGATGAAGTAGCCCATCGCCCTGCCCCCTTACGAATGCGGCGCGTCGGTACGACCGACGCGGGCCCGCATCAGAAGGCGGAACGCGATCAGCAAGGCCATCAACGAATAGCCGAGCGGCACCATCGCCTGCGGAATGAAGAGCGGGAAATTCGCGGCCTGGCTGCGCTCATCGAATTCCGCAAGCTGCGTGATCACGGGCCAGGCGAAGGCGGTCACCGCCACTGCCGCCATCATCATCACGAGATCCGACAATACATGCAGAAACGCTTGCGCTTTCGGCGGCAGCATCGCCAACACCACGTCCATCCGGATTTGGCGGCCATCCCAGGCTACCGCGCAGCAGCCGGTGAACACGCAGCCGACCATCAGGAAGAGCATGATCTCTTCGGCCCACGGGATTGAAATGCTGAAGAAATAGCGTCCGACGATATTGGCGAAATTGACCGCCACGCTCGAGATCAGGAAAATCGCCGCCAAGGTGCGGGTAATCGCCAGGAGCCAGCGAACGCTTTTGCCTATTGCGTCGATCACGCTCGAACCTCTCGCGGCTGCCGCAACGACACGTTTCTATGCAACGCCCGTGCCGATCATTGGGTCGGGCCTTGCCGTGTCCGCTTTGCCGCATCGGCCACGATTTCATAGGCATCGTGGAGCGCCGGCTTCGTCCTCGACACGTCCTCGCCGATGCTGGAGAGCATCTGCAACATCGCCGCCTGCTCGTCGGGCGGCAGGCTGTTGAGTTCGCCGCCGCCGCTGGTCCAGGCTTGGCGCGCCTTGTTGAACAAATCGATCGCCTGCGGGTTGATCGCCACCGTTTCGGCGGCAGCATCCTTGTCGACGATCTGTTGCAAGTCCGGCGGCAGCAACTCGTACCATTTCTTGCTGATCTCGAGCATCAGGAAGATCGACGGCTGATTGGTCTCGACCACGTATTTCGCCGCGTCCTGGTAATGGAACGCCGAGAACACCGTCATGCCGGCGACAGCGCCGTCGATGGCGCCCTGCTGCAACGCCGGCATGACATCGCCCAACGTCATCGCCACCGGCGTCGCGCCCATCCGCTTGAATGCCGCGGACTGAAAGTCCGAGGCAAAGATGCGGATCTTTTTACCCTGGAAGTCGGCCACATGGCGGATCGGCGCCTTCGAAACGATCGAATCCGGCTGCGCAATGAACATGCCGCCGCCATGCAGTCCCTTCTCGGCGCCGAAGCCCAGCATCATTTTAAGCACCGCCGGATCGGCGGCGATGCGCTGGCCGTGTTCGAGCGAATTGACGAGGCCCGGCGCGGCCATCACCTCGAAGCGTTCGTCGACGCCGACAAAAAACTCCGGCGGAATGACCGCGGCCTGGATGGCGCCGAACTGCACACCCTCGATCTGTCGCGGTATCGTGCCGAGCTGGCTTGCCGGATAGACCTCGCTCCTGATGCGGCCGCCGGAATCGCGCTCGACCGCTGCGGCGAAATTCTTGGCAAGCGCATGCGGCGCGTCGTTGAGCGTCGGCGTCGTGACTTTCATCACGAAGGTTTTGTCGTCGGCGTGGGCGGTACCGAGAAGAAGCAAAAGCGATGTGGCTAAGATGCCGGCGCCCGACGCCACGCGAAAAGCAATTCCAGATGCGATGACACGCATTTCATCCTCCCTCTGGCTTGCATCGGCTTGGGGACACCCCCGCCGTGATATTTTTTATTTGGCGGAACGCCGCGCCCGACATGTTCGGTCGAGCCCCATCACGCCAGTCCGCAATTCGAGGTTAGTAGATCGAGCACCGCCCGACAATGCGTATTCCGTCGCACGGCGCGACCGGCGCGCCGGTCCAGCATCCGCTTCGCATCGCTATGCCACGTTAGCCGCAAGGAGCCCGGAAACTGGGCGCGGAAGCGCAAGCCGCCGCCCCCATTGCCGGTGAAACGCCCGGCAGACAGCTATTTGATCCGCGCCGCCGCTTCGGAGACTATTTTATAGGCATCGGCAAGGCGTGGCTTTTCCTTCGACACATCGGCGCCGACGCTCGACAGCAATTTGAGCAGGCTCGCCTGCTCCTCCGGCGGCAAGCTGATCAGTTCGCCCCCCGTGTCGGTCCATACCTTGCGCGAATTCTCGGTGATTTCGGCGGCTTGCGGATTGATCGCCACCGACTCCTTCACCGCGGTCTGGTCGATGATTTGCTGCAAATCCGGCGGCAAGGCGTCGTACCACTTCTTGCTGACCTCGACGACCGCGAAGATCGCGGGCTGACCGGTATCGGTCACGTATTTCGCCGCATCCTGATAGTGAAACGCCGTGAAAATCGCGGTCGAGGCGACTGCGCCATCGATGGCGCCCTGTTGCAGCGCCGGCAGCACGTCGCCCAAGCTCATCGCCACCGGCGTAGCGCCAAGACGATCGAACGCGACGCTTTGGAACGCCGATGCGAAAATCCGCACTTTCTTGCCTTTGAAATCGGCGAGGTGCCGGACCGGCGTCCGAAAAACGATGGCGGATGGATTGACCATGAACAACCCGGCACCATGCATGCCTTTGTCGGCGCCAAGGCTGAGCATGAGCTTGAGCACATCCGGATCGGCGGTGAGCTTTTGGCCCTGCGCCATCGACGTAACAAGACCGGGTGCGGCCATGACCTCGAAACGTTCGTCGATGCCGACCAGAAATTCCGGCGGCACGATCTGGCACTGGATCGCGCCGAACTGCACGGCTTCGGCCTGACGTGGGATCGGGCCGAGCTGGCTTGCCGGATAGATTTCCGGCTTGATGCGGCCGCCGGAATTTTTCTCGAGCGCGGCGGCAAAATTCTTGGCGAAGGCGTGGATCTGATCGTTGATGGTCGCGATCGTAATCTTCATCGTATAGGTCTTGTCCTGCGCCAGCGCGCTGCCGGGCGACAGGACCGCCGCCAGAATCATAATGCCGGCCGCAGCGGCCGGCCTTACGCAGTTCCATTGCATAAGGCGCATGTCGTCCTCCCATAGCTGTTAGGTCCGTTTTCCGGACTTATTATTTGGCGGATTGTTGTTCGGCGGATTGTCGCGCATCACCGCAGAAATTAGGCACCGCCTCTTGTAGCACGCCGTAAATCGCTGAGCGCCCGCCCGAATCGAGATCGGCCTTGAGCTTGTCGATCCAGCCACGCACCAGATCGATCGACGGGCAGACCGGCTTTGCGGCGACCACGCCGTCGATGCCGATATCCAAACTGCCTTCATCGCGGGCGAACAGGATTTCGTTGAGCCGCTCGCCGGGGCGGATGCCGGTGAAGACGATGTCGACATCGCGGCCGGGCTCGAGTCCGCTCAACCGGATCAGGCGTTCGGCCAGATCGACGATCTTGATCGGCTGGCCCATATTGAGAACGTAGACCGAGGTCTCCGAGCGCGTCGGGCCGAGCGCATGGCTTGCCGCCGTGACGACGAGGTCGCAGGCTTCGCGGATGGTCATGAAGTAGCGCACCATGTTCGGGTCGGTCACGGTGACGGGACCGCCGGCTTCGATCTGCGCCTTGAACTTCGGCACCACCGAGCCGTTCGAGGCAAGCACGTTGCCGAAGCGCACCGCGATCATGCGCATCGGCGGCTTGCCGCCATTGCGGGGGCCGCCAACCTGGCCGCCGCCTTTGCCGGCGTCGAGCGCCTGGCAATACATTTCGGCAAGGCGCTTGGTGGCGCCCAGCACCGACACCGGATCGATCGCCTTGTCGGTCGAGATCATCACCATGGCGTCGGCGCCGGCATTGAGGGCGGCGTCGGCGACATTGACCGAGCCGAACACGTTGGTCTTGATGCCCTCGTCCCAATCGCGCTCCAGGATCGGCACGTGTTTGAGCGCCGCGGCATGAAACACCAGGTTGGGCTTGAACGCGGCGATGAGACCAAAGACGCGGTCGCGGTCGCGAATGTCGGCGATACGTCCCTCGACGATTGTCGCGCTCGATTTGGCGGCGAGCTTTTCCAGAACGGCGTGCAGCGCCGGCTCGGAATTCTCGATGACCAGAAGCCGCCCGGCGGAAAAATTGACGACACGATCGCAAATTTCCGAGCCGATCGAACCGCCGCCGCCGGTGACGACGACGGTCTTGCCGCGGACGAAATCCTCCAGCCGTCGATAATCGATCTTCACGCTCGGACGCAGCAACAAATCCTCGACGGCGACCGGCGCGAGACGGAGCGCCTCGTCGCCGGCTTCGAGCGACGGCAGGCGGCTCGTGGTCAGACCCAAGCGGCGCGCCTGCATCAGCATGGTTTCCGGATGGAGGTCCGGTTGTAGCGCGCTCAGCGTCAGCACCAGACGGCCGACGCGGATATCCTGCGCTGCCAGCGACGCGACGACGTTCTCGAGGTTTTCCGGCCGGCCGCGGACGCGAACGCCGCGCACCGATTGGCCTTGATCCGCGGCAGAAGACGACAGGATTCCAACCAGCCGTACTTTTTTGACAGCGCCGCTCTCGACTGCCCGTAATCAAGACTTCGGCGTCGGCCGCCACACCGACCACAAGTGTCGGCACCGCGTCGGAGCGCCGCGCGTGCTGTTGGGTGCGCGAGTGCCGGAACAGCCGATAAGCAAGGCGCGGGCCGCCGAGGAAAGCGACCTGCAGCAGCCAATAGAGCGCAATCGTGATCTTGCCGAAGAAATAAGTGCCGTAAAGCGTCGGATAAAGCAGAATGTAATCAAGGATGAGCAGCGAAACCGCCAACACCGTGACGGCACGAATGATGTTCCACAAATCCGGCAGCGAGGCGAAGCGCCATTTGCCGATATAAAGACTGAAGAGCCAGTACACAGTACCGGCATAGATCAAATAGACCGGCAGATAGACCAAGAGCCAGTGCTGCCGCTCGTAGAAGCCGCCGTTCTCGAAGCGGACATAGAATGTCGCCAGCAGCGCGACCGCCGTGAAAAAGAGGTCGTTTACGACGATCAGGACACGACGCGGGTTGCGCAGCAAATCCATCATGGCGTCATTATAGTCCAGGGTCGCCGCGAAGATGAAACATTGATCATTGCCGGTGGTAGTCGCGATACCAGGCGGCGAAATTGCGCAGCCCCTCTTCGATCGGGGTCGCCGGCCGGAAACCGACGTCGCGCATGAGATCGTCGACGTCGGCGCAGCTTTCCGGCACGTCGCCGGGCTGCATCGGCACCAGTTCCGTGATCGCCTTGCGGCCGAATTCCTGCTCCAAAAGCTCGACGACGCGGGAAATCTCCACGGTGCGGTTGTTGCCGATATTGTAGATGCGCCATGGCGCGGTGCTGGTGCCCGGATCGAGATCGCCGCCAAATGGCGTATCCGACTTGGGCGTCTCCGACCGCGCCGGCACCAGGCCGATGATGCGCTCCACCGCCTCGATCACGTCGTCGACATAAGTGAAGTCGCGCCGCATACGGCCGTAATTGAACAGCCTGATCGGCTGGCCTTCGGTGATGGCCTTGGCGAAGATGAACATCGCCATATCCGGCCGGCCCCAAGGACCGTAAACCGTGAAGAAACGCAAGCCTGTGGTCGGCAGCCCGTAAAGATGACTGTAGGAATGCGCCATCAGCTCGTTCGCCTTCTTGGTCGCGGCGTAGAGGCTGATCGGATGATCGACATTGTCGTGGATGGAAAACGGCATGCGTTTGTTGGAGCCGTAGACCGAACTCGACGAGGCAAAGACGAGATGCTCGGTCTGGCGGTGCCGGCAGCCTTCGAGAACGTTGAGGAAGCCCGAGAGATTGGAATCGAGATAAGCGTGCGGGTGTTGCAGCGAATAGCGCACGCCGGCCTGCGCCGCGAGATGCACGACCGGACCGAAGCTGCCGTCGCGAAACATCGTCTCCGTGGGCGCGCGTTCGGCGAGATCGATCTTGTGAAAGCTGAAATGCGGAAACTGGCGCAGCACCGCGAGCCGCGCCTCCTTGAGCGCCGGATCGTAATAGTCGTTGACGCTGTCGACGCCGACCACGGCGCGGCCGTGCTCCAGAAGCCGCCGCGCCAGCGCGAAGCCGATGAAGCCGGCGGCGCCGGTGACCAGAACCGGCTCTTGCGGCACGGACTGAATGCTCACAGCCGCCACAGTTCGATGCCGTCGGGCTGCGCGCCTCGGTCGAGCTGAGACTTCACGTCGAGCACGATGCCGCCGCCGTTTTTAGAAGCTTCGTCAGCAGCGCCCAGCCGCCGCTGACGAAAGCACGTGTGCGCCACCGCGAAGATCACGGCGTCGGCCGGACGCAAGCGCGTCCATCGGCACAAGCTCGATGCCGTATTCGCGTTTCACCTCGCCGGCATCGGCCAGCGGATCGTGCACCTGCACGGCGAGGCCGAAGCGATTGCAACTCGGCGACGATGTCGGCCACTTTCGAATTGCGGGTGTCCGGCACGTTTTCCTTAAACGTCATGCCGAGCACGGTGACGATCGCCGCGCCATTCTTGCGCCGCAGCAACCGCCGCACGCATTCGCGCGCGATGCGCTGCCCGACGCCATCGTTGATGCGGCGGCCGGCCAAGATCACCTGCGGATCGTAACCCGCCTTCTCGGCGCGGTAGGTCAGATAATAAGGATCGACGCCGATGCAGTGGCCGCCGACGAGACCGGGATAGAATTTCTGGAAATTCCATTTGGTGCCGGCGGCGGCAAGCACGTCGCCGGTGTCGATGTCAAGCCGCTCGAACAAAGCCGAAAGCTCGTTCATGAAGGCGATATTGAGATCGCGCTGCGTGTTCTCGATCACCTTCGCGGCTTCTGCGACCTTGATCGACGGCGCGCGATGAATGCCCGCCGTGACGACCGAGCCATAGACGTCGGCGACGATCTGCAGCGTCTCGTCGTCCTGGCCCGACACCACCTTGATGATGGTCTCGAAGCGATGCTTCTTGTCGCCGGGATTGATGCGCTCCGGCGAATAGCCGAGCGTGAAATCTGCGCCGCAATGCAGCCCCGACGCGCGCTCGAGATGCGGCGCGCAATCTTCTTCGACGGCACCCGGATAGACCGTCAATTCGTAGACCACGATGTCGCCGCGCTTGAGAAAGCGCCCGACGGTGTCGGAAGCGGCAAACAGCGCGCCGAGATCGGGCCGGTGCGCCTCATCGATCGGCGTCGGCACGGTGACGATGTAGAAATCCGACTGCGCAAGAGCCGCCGGGTCGCTGGCATAGGACAATGTCGGATGCGACAGATCGGCCTTCTCGACTTCGAGCGTGCGGTCGATTCCGGCGCGCAAATCCTCGATGCGCTTGCCGGTCGATGTCGAAGCCCGATCACCGCGACGCCCGAGCGCGCGAACGCGACCGCCACCGGCAGGCCGACATAGCCGAGCCCGATCACGGCAATCTTGCGTTGATGCGGCAAAGTTAAGTCCTTGGAGTCAAACTGCGCGGTGGGAGGATTATGACGAGATGCTTTGTTTAGCCTCGACGGCGTGATCCGGCAACAGCGGCAGCATCGCCCGGCTCAAACGATGTCATCGTCGTTAAGCGGCGACGCGCGAGCTCAAATTCGTTGTTAGTTTTTGCTCTAGCCTATATGCAATGGGCTGACGGTCATTGCGCGGAACCAATTCGATGTGCGGCATTGCAGGCTTTATCGGCGCTGCTTCGGGCATAGCCGGAGGCGATGCCGGCACGATCGCGCAGGCGATGGACGCGAGCATCGCCTATCGCGGGCCGGACGACCACGGCGTCTGGATCGACGCCGAAACCGGAACCGCGCTGGTGCATCGCCGGCTCTCGATCATCGATCTGTCGGCGGCCGGCCATCAGCCGATGCTCTCGGCCAACGAGCGCTACGTCATCAGCTATAACGGCGAAGTCTACAGTTATCAGCCGATCGCCGCCGAGCTTGCCGCGCGCGGCCACAATTTCCGCGGCCATTCCGACACCGAAGTCATTCTGGAATCTTTCGCCGTCAACGGCATCGAAGCGACGCTGAAACGGATGATCGGCATGTTCGCCATCGCGCTGTGGGACCGGCGCGACCGCACGCTGACGCTGATGCGCGACCGGCTCGGCATCAAGCCGCTCTATTGGGCGAAATTCGGCAACCTGTTTCTGTTCGGCTCCGAGCTCAAGGCGCTGCGCGCGCATCCGGGCTGGACGCCGCGCATCGATCAGAACGCGGTCGCCGCTTTCATGCGGCACAATTACATTCCGGCGCCGCATTCGATCTACGAAGGCGTGCACAAGCTCGAACCCGGCACGACCCTCACGCTGCCGTGGCAAGGCGAGCCGCAAATCTCGCGCTTCTGGGACGCCCGCGCGGTGGCGCGCGACGGCATCGCAAGCCCGATCGAAGGCAGCGACGCCGAACTGACCGAGCAACTGGAAGCGCTGCTGCAGGACGCGGTCGGCCGCCGCATGATCGCCGACGTGCCGCTCGGCGCGTTTCTCTCCGGCGGCATCGATTCGTCGACCGTCGTCGCGCTGATGCAGGCAGCGCAAGCAGCGGCACGGTCAAGACCTTCTCGATCGGCTTCGACATTCCAGGCTACAACGAAGCGCCTCATGCGGCCGCGGTGGCGCGGCATCTCGGCACCGATCATACCGAACTCACGGTGACACCGCGAACGAAGCGCTCGACGTCATCCCGCGCCTGCCCGAATGGTACGACGAGCCGTTCGCCGATTCCTCGCAGATTCCGACCTATCTGGTCTCGGCGATGACGCGAAAACATGTCACCGTGGCGCTGTCGGGCGACGGCGGCGACGAGCTGTTCGCCGGCTACAATCGCTATCAGCTGACGCAGCGATTCTGGCGGGTCGCTGTCGCTGATGCCGCACGCGTTGCGCGAACGGCGCGGCCGCGGCGCTGACCGCGGTGCGGCCGGATCGCTGGACTGCGCTTTTGTCGGCGCTGCCGGCGCGGCTGCGCCCGCCGCAGGCCGGCGACAAAGTGCATAAGGCCGCCGCCGTGCTGCAACTCGACAGCGCCGACGCGCTCTATCGCCGCCTGGTCAGCCATTGGGAGCCGTCCGAGATCATGCCGCAGGCGCGACGAGCCGAAGAGCATTCTCGACGACGAAACACTCGCGCAAGAATTTCCCGACTCCTGTCGACGCATGCAATTTCTCGATCTGGTGACCTATCTGCCCGATGACATTCTGACCAAAGTCGATCGCGCCAGCATGGCGGTCGCGTTGGAAGCGCGCGTTCCGCTGATCGATCACCGCGTCGTCGAATTTGCCTGGCGGCTGCCGCGCAGCGCCAAGGTGCGAAACGGCACCAGCAAATGGATCTTGCGGCAGGTACTCTATCGCCACGTTCCGCGCGAACTGGTCGAGCGGCCGAAGATGGGATTTGGCATTCCGCTCGGCGAATGGCTGCGCGGGCCGTTGCGCGACTGGGCCGAAGACGCTGCTCGGCGAACAACGGCTGCGCGAAGCCGGCCTGCTCGATCCCGCGATGGTGCGCCGTTACTGGCAGGAACATCTCGACGGCCGGCGCAACTGGCAATATCTGCTATGGGACGTGCTGATGCTGGAAGCCTGGCGCGAGCGCTGGGCGTAATTACTTGGCGCGCGTGACTACTTAGCGGCCGGCTTGATGCCGACGGCGCACCAAAACGGCTCGCACTCCGAGAACCGTATATCCGCAAACCCGGCGCGTTTGAGCATCGCCTCGATCTCGGGGCGCGTGAAGCGCTTTTCGAGCCGCGTGCAGAAACGATCGTAGGCGTCGGTGCGCATCACATAGAACGACTTGTCGGCGTAATAGGACAGCGGCAAGGGGCGTGACAAGGCGCGCGGCGAGCGGCCGAGCCGGGACATAAGCCGCGCCGTGCGCGCCAGCGGCCAATAGACCAAAGCCGCGATGGTCTGGCTGATGACGAACCGCAGCGGGTGCGGCAAGCGCGAGATCACGAGCCGCCCGGCATTGCTCATGCGCCACAGCGCGCGATACCAGGCCGGCCGATTGTCGAGCGCGTAATAGAGATAGACCAGAAACGGCGCGCCGGGCTTGAGCTTGCCGGCAATGGCTGCGATGGCGGCCTCCGTGTCCGGCACGTGATGCAGCACGCCGAGCGAATAGGCGAAATCGAGCGACGCTTCGGGCAACGGCATGGCGGCGACGCTCGCCGTGTGGAAGCTGACATTGGTCGCTGTTTTCAGGTTCGCCCGCGCCACCGCAAGCGCTTCGGGGCTGGCATCGAGCAAGTGCAAGTGGCCGACCCGCGGCGCGACCAGCATCGACCAGCGTCCGCTACCGCAGCCGACATCGATGCCGGTACCGCCGCCGGGCGGCAGCATGTGCCAGGGGAAAATCCGGAAATAATCGTCGAAAATGTCGCGGCGTTGCTGCGCGGAGAGGTGGTCTTCGTCCTGCCGGAAGGTCGACCACTCTTCGCCGAAGCCGCGCGCGACCTTTAGATCAACATTGGTCGCTGTGCTGCTGCAGTCTTCGCGCTGCGGCGCGGCCCCATGCTTGGCGTTCATAACAAAGTTTGGCGCGCGGGTTTCAATTCGCAAAGCCGATCCGTGCGCATTCAATCGCAGCATCGGAAAGGATTTGGTCGACGGACATCGGACTGGATACGAGCATCGCCCGATACAGCCTTTCATGGCGCCGAACGCAGTCTTCGATCGAGAATTCCTGTTGCACACGCTGGCGGGCGGCGCGGCCGAGACGCGCGCGTAAATCAGGATCTCTCGCCAAACGCCGGATGGCCTGCGCGAGACTTGCCGGATCCTTAGGCGGCACGACCAACCCGCTGGTGCCGTCGATGACCGCTTCCGCATTGCCACCAACGTCAGTCACGATCATCGGAAGCCCCGTCGCCATCCCCTCAAGCACGGCGATGGAGAAGCCTTCTTGATGCGAGCAAAGGATCCCGATGTCGCTGGCGCGGAGAAGCGCGGCTATGTCCGTTCGCTGGCCGAGAAAGCGCACGTTGTCGTCGAGTGCGAGCCGCCGCGCCTGATCGCGGAGTTGCGGGCCAATTCCGTCGTCGCGCCCGATGATGAGAAGGCGCCAATCGTCGGGGAGATCGGATCGCGCGATGACGAGCGCCGCCAATAGATCGGCATGGCCCTTGTAAGGGATCAAATTGGCGACGACCACCATGACGAGCGTCGCGCCGCCAAGGCCGAGTTGAGCGCGGGCGCCGTCTTTGGGTGACGCGCCCGAGAACAACTCGATCTCTATGCCGTTATAAATAAGACCAAGCCGGCTGGGCGGCGCACCCTCCTCGTCGCGAAGCTGCCCAAGCACTCTGAGGGAGACGGCGAGGATCGCGTGCATTCTCTGGTGCAAAAAACGCTCGACGATCCGCGCCCCCAGAGCGGCTCGTTGATAAACGTTCATGCTCTGCCGGCTCATGATACGGATCGGCACGCGCGCGACAATCGCAAGAGGCGCCCCGAACAGATAGGCAGCGGGCAGAAGAAAATGGACGATTTGAGGCCTTTGTTTCCGGAACAGCGACAGCAAATGAAAGGCCGTCCTGGCGAGCCGCATGACCCGGCCCGCGATCGAGCGCGGCCGTTTGCTCGTTGCCGATGGCGGAACGATGACGTTGACTCGGTAGCGCTCGAACTCCGCCCGCAGCGGACCGTCGTCCTCAAGACTGTAAACCGAAACCTTCCACCCGCGCCGCACCAGTCGCTGCGCGACGGCCAATAGATGCTGCTCCGTGCCGCCGATCTCCAAACAGCGGATCACGTAAAGAATGTGCGCCTGCGACACCGTAGATTTTTCCAGCAGCTTGCTGCCCGCGCCATGCCGCGGCTCGATTTGGTCCGAGAAATAATCCAGGCTAAATTGATCCAAATCGGCGATGGCTCATCTGAGTGCGCTGCTTTCGCTCCGGGCATTTGGCGGCTTGAGGGTTGTGTCGATGTAAGTCGCCGCTTTGATTGCGTAGCTGCGAGTCATGTGATGGGCATCGCGATACAGAGGCTTGCCCGCGTCATCAACGACCGGGCAACGCTTCTGCGGGCAAAGATAAGGAATCGGATCGATAATGATCGCTCCGCTATCGACGGCTATTGCCGAAAGTGTCTGATTGAGCTTGCCGTACCTTTGCTCGAAGCCATCAAAATCGAAGCTGATGCTTGAAACCGGCTTGGACGTGATTTCGCCCAGCCTGGACCCGGCAAACATATTGGCCGGCGCGAGCTCTTCGCCATTTGGAATGTTGAGAATCAGATAGACGGTCTTTGACTTCGCGATGGACTGCAGGAATTGGGTGAAATGCTCTCTGTTCTCCGGCTTGGCGAGCGCATCTTCGTAATTGAGCCAGTAAGCCGAAATTGCGACAGCGCGCGTCGAGTCCTCGGCTAGCCAAGCCTTGACCTGCTGCATCGCAACAGGGCACTGGTCATCACCTGAAATGACATCGGACAGCAAATCGCACTGTTGCTGATTGCCGAACATGACGGCCCCGTTGAATTTCGCGGGCTTGTCCTTGATTGCCGCATCAATTCTCGCCGCGTATTGCTCCATGTTGGAATCGCCGATGAACAGAGTATTGGAATCCAATCCACTTCCTTCCTTAAAATATCGCACGCCGCCAAGGGAATGGTTCTCCGACGCGGCCGGCGGATATTCCCAATCATACCCGGCAGCCAAAATCTGACTGATGTCTGCATTCCTCAGTCGCGACAGGATGTCGCCATTGAGGATGGTCAATCCGATCACGCCAACGACCGCTATGCCGGCAGCCAATCCTTGCGATATTCGTGAAGTCGAAGTTCGACGCAACGGTCGCTCAACGAAGCGATAGGTCAAAAAGGCCAGCAGCAATGAGGCGGCAATTACCGTCAACCGGTCGCCCGGCGTCAGCAACCTTCCCTTCACAATCTTCGCGAACACCAAAATGGGCCAATGCCAGAGATAGAGTGGATAGCTGATCAGTCCGACGCCGACCATGAGGCGATTGCCCAGGGCGTATTTGTTGATCCAGCCCTTGGAACCGGCAGCAATGACCAAGCCCGCTCCCAGCGTCGGCAGCAGGGCCCAATATCCAGGAAATGCCATCTCTTTATTGAGCAGGACGACGCTGAGAACGATCGACAGCAACCCCGCCGCCGACAGGGGATTTCCGAACACCGAGAACGTCTCGCCCTTTTGCCTGACGAGATAGGCGAAGACGCCGCCAACCATCAGCTCCCAGAATCGCGACAACGGCGAATAGAAAGCGGCGACCGGGTCGTGCCTGACGATGAGAACATTGTACGCAAACGAGACGACCGCAATGGAAAGCGTCGGCAGCAGCAGGCCGCGCCGGAGTCGCCAAACCAGACCCAGGACCAGCGGCCAGACAATGTAGAATTGCTCCTCGATCGCCAGCGACCAAAGGTGCAGCAGAGGTTTCGTGTCGCTGGCGGCATCGAAATAACCAGCTTCGCCCCATAAAATGAAATTGGTCGCAAAGCCGGCTCCGGCAGCCAGGTCCTTGCCCAGACGCCTGAACTCGTCGGGCAACAGCACCCACCAGCCGAAGATAAATATCGCCGAAATGACGACGATCAATGCGGGAAAGATCCTTCGAATACGCCGCTTGTAGAAGTCCAGATAACTGAATTCGGCCTCCTTCGATGGCGTCGGAAATGATTCCACTGATCAGGAATCCGGAAATGACAAAGAATATATCTACGCCGACGAAACCACCTTTGAAGAAATTGGGAAAGGTGTGAAACGCAACGACGGAAATGATGGCGATCGCGCGAAGGCCGTCGATGTCCGGTCTGTATCTTTCCACGCTTCGCGGCTTTTCCGACATTCCTAGAGGCTCAAATTGATTTTCAGAGGCTTTGATCGATGATTTTTCATGCGCATCGAGAATGACCGCCCTGCCGATCATTTCCGCCGGCGATGAAGAGCGCAGACATGGAACGGCCGTCAGCTCTTATTGGCGGCCGCGAGGAGGGCTACGGTCTCGCCGATACCGCGACGGATGTCGCCGGCGAAGGTAAAGCCGCGGTCGGTGAAACGCTGGCAGGAAACTTCATAAGACAGCTGATTCATGATCGGACTGTTGACGAACGACAGTTGCACGTCCGGCACGAATTCGCGAATGGATTCGACGATATTGCGCACGGTCGCGTTGAGCGTGAGCGCGTTATAGACGCGTCCATCGAACAGATCCTGCTTGATGACGAAGGCGACGGCGCGAACGGCGTCGAACAGATCGAGATAGGGCCGTTTCTGGTCGTAAGCGCTCTGCCAAATGCTCAGCGGCTGCCGCATCACCGCCTGCCAGCAGAATTTGTTGACCGCCGTGTGATAACGCATGCCGATCGAGGCGCCGAATATCGTGCCGAAGCGAAACACGATCGCCCGCAGCCCGCTGTTTTTCGCCAATCGCTGCACCAGCTCCTCTTCCTTGAGCTTGGTCGTGGCATAGGGGCTCTGCGGTTTGAGCTCCTCCATCGTGCAATCCTCCGACACCAGCTCGTTCTGGGTGCCGTAAACACTGGTCGAGGACGGATGGATCAGCCGCGCGCCGGCCTCCTGGCAGGCTGCGGCGATCATCGTCGTCGCCTCGAAATTATTGGCTTCGAGCTCTGCCGCCCGATCGAAAGACCCCGCCGCGTCCGTGATCGCGGCGAGATGAACCACCGTATGCGCGCCATCGATGACCGCGCGCAGATCGATGCTGCGCACGTCGCCTTCGACGAAGCGATAACGCCCCACAGCGGGAAGACCGAACAGCGACGGATAACGCTGCGTCATCATGTTATCGACCATGACGATCTCGGCATCGGGAAAATGCAGCGGCAATTGACGGACGAGCGCCGAGCCGATGTGGCCGAGCGCCCCGGTGACGACGATCTTCATGCGTTCGCCTTACGAAACGCCTGAAACTCGGAATAGGTGCGCAGATAATCGGCCTCTTCAAACAGCCGGTCGCACAGAACCATCACGACCGACTGGTCTTCCTTGAACACCACAGTGTTCCAGATCGTCGGCGGCACGCACAACGCGAGATTGTTGCGATCGAGCGTGAACACTTCTCGTTGCCGGCTGTCGTCGCAAAGGACGTCGACAGAACCGTGCACGCACAGCATGAATTGCGTGCAGCGGCGGTGTGCATGCTCGCCGCGGCGCGCGCCGAGCGGCGCGGTCAGCGTGAACATCCGCGCCATGACGAACGGCACCTGGTTGAAGGCTTGCGCCACGACGATCTCGCCGTCCTCGCGGGCGTAACGCGGAAGTTCGATCAAGCGGATCCGCGCGATCGAACCGAGCCAATCCGGAACGGGCGCCGGCGAAATCTGGCTGGTCACAGAGGCAGTCTGGGTCATGATGTTTTATATCTTCAGTGGCCTAGGACGCGATGGATTCCGTCGCAGACGGCATCGAGATCGGCCTCGGTGAGGTTGAGGGGAGACGGCAAGTTAATGCCGCGCACGGACACGTCGTAGGAGATGGGATTGTTGCGGCGGCCTTCCTGCTCGCGGCCGGGATAGGCGGGAAGCGAGCTGAGCGGATAAAAGAACGGCCGCGACGGCAAGCCGAGCTTCGTCAGCTCGGCCATGGCGGTGTCGCGCGTCATGCCGTGCGTCTTGCCGAATACCAGCGCCGTATTCCAGACGCTGTTGTGGACATTGTTGGTTTCGGGATTGAGCAGAATATCGGGAATATCGGCCAAGCGTTTGCGATAGCCGTTCCAGATCCAGCGCTTCTTGCCGACCAGTTCGTCGAGCCGCTGGAACTGGGCGTATCCCAACGCCGCCTGCAGATTGAACGGCATATACTTGAACGTCACCTCGCTGTTGTAGTAAGTGCCGGGCGCGCGGCCGTGATCGCGCAGGAATTTGCAACGCTCAAACAACGCGTCGTCATCGATCAGCAGCATGCCGCCCTCGCCCGTCGTCATGGTCTTGGTGCGGTGAAAGCTGAAAGTCGAGCCGATGCCGAACTTGCCGGCGCGGATGCCCTTGAAGGTCGAGCCGAGCGCCTCGGCGGCATCCTCAATCGCAACGATGCCGCGGCGCTCGCATAGTTCGTCGATGGCATCCCAGTCCGGCATGTTGCCGTAGAGATCGACCACGATCACCGCCTTGGTGCGCGGCGTGATCGCGCGCTCGATGCTCTCCGCCGTCAAGCACCAGTGCCGCGGATCGATATCGGCGAATACCGGATGCGCGCGCTGATAGGTGATGCAGGCGGTCGAGCCGATCCAAGTGCATTCCGGCGCGATCACTTCGTCGCCTTCGCCGATATTGAGGCCGGCCAGCAACAAATGCAGCGCCGTGGTGCAGTTCGGCGTCATCAGCGCGTGCTTGCGATCGTGATAACGCGCGAACTCGGCCTCGAGCGTTTCCACGTAATAATAGGCTTGCTTGCCATACCAACCGTTACGCAAGGCATCGAGCACGATCTTCTCCTCGTGCTCGGTGATCCACGGGCCGGCCATTACGATATCGGTCACATCCTCCCCCTCTGTGCGGGTCTTTTTAGGAGACTTGACTATCGGCGAGATACTTTGCCGACGGCGTCGTGCGGCCCGCCATCGGCCTTGCCGGCACGCCGACGGCCACCGTGCCGTCAGGAATGTCGGAAACGACCACGGCGCCGGCGCCGATGATGGTATTGCGGCCGATGCGGACGCGCGGCCGCACCGACGCACCGGTGCATATCCAAGTATTGGCGCCGACATGAACGCGCCCGGCGAGCGTCGCGCCCGGCCCGATCTCGACGCCGTCCTCGAGCACGCAATCGTGCTCGACCAGGCAGCGCGTGTTGAGCAGGCATTGGCGGCCGATCACCGCCTCGTTGTGCACGATGACGTCGGGCATGGTTTGCAAGCCTTCGCCAATCCGGGCGCTGGCGCACAATTTGGAGGTCGGGTGCACCATCGATACCGGCGCAAAGCCTGCGCCGGTCAGCAGATCGTGAATGCGGCAGCGGGCGTGACCATACGGGTTGCCGATCGCGACGATGAAACCCAATGTTTCTTTGTCCTGGTTTCGCAGCCAGGGCTCCAATTCGGTCCAGCCGCGATAGAGCGGCACGCCGGGAATCGGCGACACGTGACCCGGCGTGTCGTCAATCAGCGCAACGAGTTCGCAACCTAGCTCGCGCAAGATATAGGCATTGACGCGTGCCTGATCGGCGGCGCCCCACATGAAGACGTGGCGTCGTTCAGGCTTGATCGTGCGCCACCGCGGCCGTTCCGTCATCGAAGTTCGATCATGCCGCGGGCGCCATTGCGAACAACAGATGCGAGGTTCGCGCCACCCGCAAATGCGGCGGGAAATTTTCCATCGGCAGCGGACCGTCGACGCCGAGAATGCGGGTATCACATTCGGCGCGAAGCGCGAGCTTGTAACCGTGGCGTTCCACCTCGCCGATGAATTCCTTGGCGTTGAGGAACCAGCTTCGGATGCGGCTCTCGTAATAATTCTGCAGCGTCGCATAACTTGGGAAACCACCGATCAACAGATCGCCAAGGACCAGATATTGCGCGCGGTACCCGACGAGCTGGCCGAGAGCGCCGCGCCAGTCTTCGATGTATTGCAGCGAACTCGCCGCCTGAACGACATCGAAGGTACCGCTGTTCGGCAGTTCAGGCTCAAAGCGCGGTCCGGTTCCGCCCCCGAACAACTCGCGGCCAGCGCTGCAAATGGTCTCGACTTCGACGATCCGGTAATCGACCCGGCCGATATCGTCGCCGACCGCGCTTGCGAGGACCGGAAAAGCGGTACCCAGGCCGCCGCCAAAATCGAGCACGGTGACGCGCTGCTGCCGGCTCAACAGCATTGCGACGACGACCGGCATGATTGCATTGCGCTGCCGCAGCGAATAATCGAGCGTCTCACCCAAGGCTAGCTTGGCCACGGCATCGCGCGCCGAGCGCAAGCTGCGTTCGCGCCACGTCACGCCTTCATAGCCGGGCCCGACAGCCGGCGCTTCCGCAAACGACGCGTAGACGCCCTCCCAAATATTGAACTTCTTCTCTTGCATCGGCCCAGGATGTTTCGCGTTCAGGCAGCGCCAAGATGCGGCAACCGGTCACGGCCAAGCTCGCGCAGCTTGGGAAAAGCGCCGTCGCGCGTCGATACCGTCGGCGCCTCGATCGGCCAGCGGATACCGATATCGGGGTCGTTCCAATGCAAGCCGCCCTCGTCGCCATGATTGTAGAGGCGGCTCACTTTGTAGTGCAAGTCGGCGAATGGGCTCAGCACGCAGAAGCCGTGGCCGAAACCGGGCGCCATATAGATCTGGCGCGGCCCCTCGTCGCTCAATTCGGCGCCGAACCAGCGGCCGAAGGTCGCCGAGTCCGGCCGCAAATCGACGGTGACGTCGTAGATCCGGCCACGCATGACGGTGAGAAGCTGCGCCTGCGGATATTTGACTTGAAAGTGGAGGCCTCGCAGCACGCCTTGGCGCGAGCGCGACTGATTGTCCTGCACGAAGTCGTTGACGATGCCGTTGGCGCGATAGCGCTCGGCGTGAAAGCTTTCCAGAAAGAAGCCGCGATCATCGTCGAAGCGCCGTGGCTCGATTACCAGGATGCCCGGCAACGGGGCGCGCTCAACGCGCATCGAAATCCACGCTCGCGCGGGGACGGCAAATAATGACCTTGTTCGCGTTCATGCCTACCGCAGCTTGGACCTGACTTTATCATAGACATAGAGCAGCAGCGCAAAGGGCAGCGCCGACAGAACGAGAAGCTTGGCTTGCCAGTCCCGCAAAGCCGAGAATGTATTTCGCAGTGTCTGCCCCGAGGCCCACGCGACGATCGGCAGCATGACTGCTGCCTTGAGAAACGGCTTTGGTGAACGGAAGAAATATTCGAGGTCGTTGTTGATCAGCCAAATATAATAATGCCAGAAACCGGTCGCGTGTGCGCTCAAATTTCTTTTCTTGGCGACCGTCACTCCGGGCTCCGCATCATCGATATAATAAATGCGGAACACCTCGTTGACGTGCCGTTTCTTGAAGGTCTTGGCGATGTCCAGTGCAACCAATCCTTCCGGGAGATATTGACCGCGGGCCGTTTCCGGGAACGGATAACGGCGCAGGACCTCGGTCAGCGAGACGCCCCACTTTTCGCCGCGAATGCGATGGACGTATGTCAGGTCGCGGCCGCCGACATCGAACGGTTCGCTCGGATAGCGGTCGCCGACGACATTGCCTTTCTGATCGCAGCAAAGCCCGAATACCGCGTAAATGATGCCTCGCTCGCTTTCGGGGATGGTATTCCAATGGTACGCAAGCCGCTCCAGCGCATTTGGAACCAAGGCATCGTCGGAATCGAGCGAGGTGATGAAATATCCGCGCGCTTCTGTGAGAGCGCGATTGTGCGCGAAATGCTTGCCCGCATGATCCTGGCGGATGTAGCGCACCGGAAAGTCGGCCACTTTCGCCCATGCGGCGATCAATTGCTCGGTCCCGTCGGTCGAGCCATCGTCAACCACCAGCCATTCGAAGCTGCGCAATGTCTGCGCGCTCAGGCTTTCGAAAGCGCGATGCAGCGTATGCGCGCGATTGTAGGTCGGCGTGAAGATCGTGAAGAGAGGCGCATCGGCATCGGGCATATTGCCGCTCGTCTGCACCGAAGTGTGGCTGGCGAACATGACTTCACCCATGAAGAATACTGAAGATCGCGTTCATCCCGGCACCCTCGACATCCACTTCCTCGATGAGAGTCCCTCGCCCGAGGTCGTAGCGTGCAACGCGGGTCGGCGCCGGAGGCTGGCGGTCGGCATCGCGAAAGCCGTGACGGATCCAGTCGAGATTCTGCCGTAACGCGGTATAGCGAATGCGCGAGAATCCGACCCAGGCCTGGTTGCCGAACGGCTGAATGCCGCGGCACCAGCCGAGCGGGCGATCGCCCTTGGCATCGCGGATGCGGTTGAGATCGAATATTTCCGGCTCCACCGATGCCAAGCCGATGCGCAAGACGAGTCCATTCACTGCCGTGAAATAAATGTAATCGCCGACGACGCGGCCGTCGTGAACGCCTTCCGTGCCGAGGATAAAATCCGGCCGGGCGCCCGATGTCCGGCGCAGCGGCACCGCGTCGCGTTGCGCAAAGCGCGTGACCCAGGGCTCGCCGTCGAGGAGGAAAACAAAGTTCGGATGGGACCGGTGCGGCTTGGTGGTGGGCACTTTGCGATAATCGACATGCGGCGAAAAGCGATCCCATACCGAACCGCCGAGCACGCTGACCAATTCGATGAGCGTGCCGTCCGGCGCCAGCTCGGCGACCGCGTCGAGTCCCGTCACCGCGACATACATTCGGCCGTCCGCCGCCACCGCGACATGATGAACATCGTTAAAGCACGGCAGTGAGATGACCTGCAGGATCGCGAAGGACGGAAAATTGCAAATGAGAATCTCGGTCTGCGTGCAGAGATAGGCGCGATCTCCCGCAATGCTGCCGGCTTTGAACACGATGGATGAAGGCTCGTCCGGACGGTGCTCGACGGGAGATTCGTATTCCAGCACGCAATCTACCCGTCGTCCCGAAATGCCGACGACTTTGGCTACTTTGTAGAGCCGCCACTCCCGCGTCCAATGCGGAACGCCGCGCTGTTCCCCACCCGTCACCCAAATCGTATCCGCGACGGCCGGGCTTGAGCGCGCAAACTGATTCGACCTGGTCTGTGCGTCCATCACCTGCTCGCATCCGCACTCAACGAAACGACGAACGGCGCAATGAAACAACGGAATTCGGTTCCCGTGAGCACATCCTCGATTTGCGCGAGCTCACCGCGGAAGGTTTTCAGATACGACGCCGACGCGCCGTTCCGTTGCAGCTCGGAGAAAATAGCGCGCCGTTCGAGCGGCACCGAATAACGCCGCCGTGTCTTCAGCCATTGCAACAGGGACGGCGCTCTGGTGCGCAGATGACGGCGGACGACCGCGAATAGCCCATAATTCCGGCGCAGGAAGCTTTGGTACCAGCCGACCATGCCCTCGCGCAGATGGTCGGCCGCGGCGCCGGCGTCGATGCCGTCGGACGCCGCAACCTGCGCGGCAATGCGGTCGATGATGCCGGCAAAATCGGTGCTGAAGCGGCTGCGGACCAAGTGGTGGGCCCAATCCTCGGTGAATGCAGAGGCCGACGAGGTCCAATACTGACGGATATAGGCGACGGTCGTCGGATCGGATCGCGCCTTGCCGATCGACAACGCGCGTAGTGCGCAGAATTTTTCATGGAGCTGAAGGTCGCTGAGATTCATTTCCAGAACTTCGCGCCAGATTTTCAGCGAGACTGGCGTCCTGGTGACGGCGTAATAGCCCCAAGAAATACGTAGGCCCTGCGTCAGCCTTTCCATCGCCGACGCGGAACCGAGATCGATTGGCCGGTCATTGGGAGCGTAGCGGCGGGTGAATTTGTTAAGCGGGCCGACCAGGCGCGCCAGCGGCTCGCTGTTTCGCGCATAGACGGAAAAGCCGGCTATGCCGCCGCCGGCACAGACATAGTCGGCATGGGCGTCGAGAAAATCCAGGCTGCGCTCGATGCCGGCGGGGACCAGAAAGTCATCGTTGTCGGCTAACATCACATAGCGTGTCGTCACGCGTGCGAGCGCGTCGACGATCTTGGCGAAAAAGCGCCTGAAGTCCGAATCATCGGGATACCGCACATAATCGATGTCGAGAGCGGGAAACAATTTCCGTGAATCTTCGAGAAGCTGCGCCAATCCCTCGTGCACCTGACCGTCGGCAATGACGAACCGATAAGGCAACCGCAATTTGTTGGCGAACCAGAGAAATCGCAGCGTGAACAGGTGACGGCCCTTCAACGGCAGCACGATGGTGAGACGCGGCTCGCCGGTGGTTTGCGTTGCCGTGGGACGAAGGCCTGGACCGGATCCAACCCGCACTAGCGTCGCTTCGATCAATGTCGACTTCGGGATACGATCTCGGCACGCCATCTCGATTACCGTGAAGCCTTGTAGTAGCGCTGGATCGACACGACGACACGATCAATTTCGGCGTCGGTCAATTCCGGATACATCGGCAACGACAGAATTTTGTCGACGATTTCGCCGGTCACCGGGAGGCCGGCTTTCGGCATCAGGGATCTTTCCGCGTATCCCGTCTGCACGTGCACCGCCTCCGCATAGTGCACGGCGGAGCCGATCTGATCGGCGCGGAGGTGGCTCATCAGGCGCTGCCGGTCCGCGCATTGCACGACGTAGAGATGATAGACGTGGGTCGAATTTGCCCGCGCCGACGGCAGCGTCAGGGGCAGGCCGGCGAGGCCGCGGTCGTAGCGGGCGGCGATCGCCGCGCGCCGCGCATTGTCGGCGTCGAGATGCGGCAGCTTCGCCGCCAGGATCGCCGCCTGCATCGGATCGAGCCGAGAATTGCGGCCGACTTCGTGCGTTTTGCGCGCTTCGTCCCAACCATATTGGCGAAGCCGCCGCACCCGCGCGGCGAGATCGGCATCGGACGTGACCACCATGCCGCCATCGCCGATGGCGCCAAGATTCTTGGTCGGATAGAAGCTGAAACAGCCGATATCGCCGAGACTGCCGAGACGGCGCAAGCCGTAACGGCCGCCGGTGGATTGCGCGCAATCCTCGATCACCCGAAGATTTCGCGCGCGCGCGAGCGTCAAAATAGCGTCCATGTCGGCCGCCTGCCCGTAGATATGAACCGGCAAGATTGCCTTGGTGCGCGGCGTGATCGCGACTTCGATCCGCGACGCATCGATCGTGTAATAGGCCCGGTCGATGTCGACGAGCACCGGCGTGGCGCCGCAGGCCAGTATCGCAGCCGCTGTCGCGACCGCGGTGTGAGACACGGTAATGACCTCGTCACCCGGCCCGATGCCGAGCGCGCGCATCGCAAGTTCGAGCGCATCGGTGCCGCTGGCGACGCCGATGCCGTGCTGCACGCCGCAATAGCTCGCGAATGCGCGCTCGAAGGCGGCGAGTTCCTCGCCCAGCACGAAGAAGCCGCCGTCGAGAACGCGCGCGATGGCGGCCGCAATGGCGGCCTGATGCGCGCGATATTGCGCGGCCGGCGACGCCCAGGGAATCGACGCAGGGATTGATGCCACGGGGGAAGTTGCGACGGCGGAGGTGGCAACGGATTGCGTGCTCATGACTCGATCTTCACCTCCGGCACGTAGACCAGCCATTGTCCGCCTGAGGCGATGAACGATTGTTCCTTCTCACGGATTTCGGCTGCGTGATTCCAGGCAAACAGCAACGCGCAATCGGGATATTTCTTCTCGAACTCCGCGTAAGGCTTTACCGGTATGTGAACACCGGGCGACAGCTTGCCTTGTTTGATCGGAGTGGTGTCCGAGATGAATTCGACATGGGCCGGCGAGATGCCGCAGTAATTGGTCACCGTCGTGCTCTTCGACGTCGCGCCGTAGCCGACAACGCGTTTGCCTTCGCGCCGCAGACTTTCGAGCACCTGCATCAGACCGGCGCGCGACTTTTCGCAATTCGCCTTGAAGCGCCGATAGGTTTCGGCCTTGTCGAGGCCTTGGGCGTTCTCCTTCGCCAATTGCTCGCCGACGCGCGGCGCGACCGGCCGGCTGCCCTTGGGCGCGAACACATAGCGCATCGAGCCGCCATGGGTGACTTGCGGCATGACGTCGACCAGATCGAGCCCGTGCGGCGCGAAAGCGCGCTGCACCGAGGTCGCCGAGAAGATAAAGACGTGCTCGTCGTAGATCTGATCGTAGGAGGTCTTGGCGATCATGTCGCCGAGATAGGGATCTTCGAACATAAAGACGCCGTCGGGCTTGAGCAGGCGCCGCGCGCCGGCGGCGACCCCGTTGATGTCCGGGATGTGGCACATCACGTTCGCCGCCAGGATCGCATCGGCCTGGCCGTGCTCGGCGATGATCTCCTCGGCGAGCGCCAAATTGAAGAATTTGCTGACGGTGCGCATGCCACGCGCGCGCGCGACATCGGCGACATTGGCCGATGGCTCGATGCCCAGATGCCGCATGCCGCGATCGTGGAAGTGGCGCAACATGATGCCGTCATTGCTGCCGAGCTCGACAATGAAGGGATCCGGGCGGCCGTCGAGGATTTCGCCGAGCACGAAATTGGCATAGCGCTCGAAATGCGCCTGCATATAGCGCGACGTGCTCGAATAGAACGCGTAGTTCTCATGAAACATCTTGTCGGCATCCGGCTGTTCCACGATCTGGAACATCTTGCACGCGTCGCAGAACGCCGGCGCGAGCTCGAAGAAATACTCGCTCGCGACTTCGCTCGGCTTGAGGAAGCCGTTGGCAATCGGCATGCGGCCGAAGGTCATGAAGGCTTCGATGGGTCCGCCGCACACACGGCATTTCGTTGCGAGTTCTTGATTCGACATTTTGACCTATCGCCTCGATTGAAATGATCAGGAAGCCGCCAGCGCCGGGCCGTCGGCAAGCGATTGCGCCTCGGCCAGCGCGTAAAGCCGGGTCCGACGCGCCATCAGTTCGTTCCAAGTTCCGGTTTCGACGACGTGACCGGCTTCAAAGACACAAATGGTATCGGCCATCCGCACCGCGGCGAGCCGATGGGCGATGATGAGAATGCCCATCTCCTTGCGCAAATCCTCGATGGTGCGCAACAGCTCGGCCTCGGATTCCGTATCAAGCGCGCTCATCGCCTCGTCCATCAGGAGCAGGCTCGGATTGGTGAGCAAGGCCCGCGCGATGCCGAGGCGTTGACGCTGGCCGCCCGACAGCTTGACGCCCTGGTCGCCGATGATCGTCGCGAAGCCTTCGGGCCAGGCTTGAATGAACTCGTAGGCGTGCGCGCGCCGCGCCGCGATTTCGATTTCGGCCTGCGTCGCATCCGGCTTCACCAGCGTAAGGTTGTCGCGGATCGAGGCGTGGAACAAGATAGTTTCCTGCGGCACGTAGCCGATGGCGCGGCGCCAGGCGCGCAGCGGCGCGGCCGCAAGATCATAATCGCCGAGCCGGATCGAGCCCGCGCTCGCATCGACCAGGCCGAGCACCGTATGCACCAGCGTCGATTTGCCGGCGCCCGAGCGGCCGACGACGGCAAGCACGCCGGGGATCGGCAGCGTCACGTTGACCTGATCAAGCACCACGCGCGCGCCAAGCCTGACTTGCAGGTTGCGCACCGAGAGCGACGTCGGAATATCGATCTTGAGCGTTTCGCCGGGGCGATCTTGCCGTTCCGCCTCAGCCTCCGCCGCTCTTTGCAGCTGATCGATCACCTCGACCGCATGCAGATTGCCGTTGAGATAGTGCATTTGCGCCTGCACGGCAGTCAGCCTGGGAAACATCCGCCCAAACAGCGCGAGCACGATGACGATGTTCCCCGCCGCGACGCCCATGCCTTCGCTGGCGAGCACCAGAATGACGGCAAGACCGATGAGGCCTGCAAACTCGAGAACGCCGCGGACCGTTCCCGGCGCGGCGCCGGCGAACGTATTGGCAGCTTCAAGCTTGTTCACCAACGGCTCGATCAATACCGACGCCCGGTCGTCGATGCCGCTCGCCTTGATAAATTTGGCACCGGCGAATTGCTCGTTGAGCGCCGACTGCAATGCGGCGTCGAGCGGGGCCAGGCTCTGGCCGGCGGCGAGGCCTTTTCTGTAAAGGCGCGCCATCGCCAATGCCGATACCACCGCGCAGGCGATCAAGCTGACGGAGACCTGCCAGGCAATCAAAAGCGACAGGATCAGGTAAATGACGGCGACCACCAGACTGCCGATCAGCGACAGCGATATCGCAAATGCCCTGCCCAGCCGCTCGCTTTCGGTGACGATGGCATTGGTCATTTCGCCGGCTTTTCTATCGGCGATGAAATTCCACTTCGCGCGCATGAAGGCGCTGAACATTTCGAGCTGGCGGCGGCTCTGGTAGTGCCGGGCGAGTTTTACGCTCCACCAGTTGAGGGCAATGGTGAGCCCGGCCTGAGAACCCGCGACCACAACAATGACGGCGAGAATCGATAGCGGTTCGGTTGCGCCGACAAAGGCCAGGCTCTTGTTGATGAGCCCGGTCACCAGGCCCTGGCTGCTGCCCGCCGCCACACCGACGCGGCTCAAGAGCGGCAACAGAAGGATGATCGAAACGCCTTCGCTCAGTCCGACCAGCGCCGTCCAGGCGATCAGCACCGGAAGGCGCCAGCCGAGGCGCGTCAAAAGATCTCTGAACAGTAGATTGTGAAGCCGCATAACGATCGATTTTTGCCGCTCAGATCATTTCGCGTAGAACAGGATTTCCGCGAGTTGCTTGCGCACGCCCCATGGCAGAATTTCGCCGGCCTTGTTCAAGGCGCGGTTGACAACGCCGAAGACGCGCAGGTCCCGCGACAATCCCGGCTCGAAAAGCCGCCGCTGTTCGGCAAATCTCTTGCCGACCCATTCGTACAACTCCAGATCATGCGCATTGCACTCTTCAATGATCCTGATCAGGCGCGGTGAAACCTCCACCGATTTCGGCCGTTCCTTGGTCGGGTTTTTGTATTCGGTCTGCAACCGCCGCATCGGCCAGCCATAGACGTGGCGCATGATGAGTGCGAGCTCGGTCACCTGTTCGAGCGGCGCGGCCGACACAAAGAGCTCTTCGATATTGCGCTTGGCCGCTTCCAGGTGCCGCCGTTCCACCGGCGCGGCGCTGACGACCTCGTTGGGCGAGCCGGCGGGCGCGTCGAGATCGGCGCAGCCGCTGACGGCCCGTACCTGGTAGTCGCACAGGTTAATGTCGGAACGGTTCTCGACATAGTCCTCGAATGTCAGCTGCTTGCCGTCTTTGCACAGCGGAATGCCGATCTGGATAAGGAAATAGAACAGAGAGATCACGCGCTCGACCGGATGGCGCAGCACCGTGAAATATTTCGCCGGGCGATCGAACAGCGTATGGACGCCCATCGGCATATGGCCGGCGGCATAACGGACGCGATCCAAGCCGAATGCGGCAAGCTGCCGTTCGCAGGATTTGCGCGTCGCCATTTGCAAGGCGGTGTATTCCTCGACGCCGTGGCGCGTCCATTCGAAGATCTCGTCGGCGCCAAAGCCGTGCTTCACCAGACTGCTCGCCGAAGTACCGCCGGTCTTGGCGATGTGAAGATGAATAAGAACGTCGGGCGCCACCGGCCGGACGGGCAAATCCGGCGATCCATTCCTCGCGGCGGGGTTTTCGGTTGCGGCGGCCATTTTGTGAGGAGCCAATTGCCTAGAACCAATTCCGCGCGGCGTCGGCATGCGCCATTTGCTGAAACGGCGCAGCGAATGCAGCGAACGCCCGAGGCGATATTGCCGTCTCGATCGCCTCGAGCTCTTGGCGGGTGCGTTCGATATGCTCCGGCGCCGCGCCTTCGTTTGCCAATTGAGCCAACAGCGACGTTTTTTTGCGGTCGACAGCGAAGCGCCGCCGGTTGTGGAAGTACCGCTCAAGTCGCGGCCACTTCGCGCGGATCCGCCGCTTGATGTCCGTGCGCAATCCGAAATTCGCCCACAAAAATTCCCGCAACGCGCGCTCGAGCATACCGCGAACGTCCTCCGCGACCGGCGCGGCCGCGATACCGTCCGCGGACGCCACGGCCGTCGACAGACGCTCGGCGATGGCCTGAACCTCCGACGTATAGCGGCTACGCAGAAGATGCTGGACCCAGTCCCGCGATGCCTGCGTATTCAGGGACGTAAGGATTTGAGCGAAATGTGTGACGGTCGCGCGATTGGCGCGGACCTTGCCGAGCGTCAGCGTGCGCAAGGCGTGAAAATTCTCGTGTAGAACAAGGTCCGAGAAATCGATCTGCTGCGTCTCCCGCCAAATGGTGGCCAGCGCTTCGGTTCGATAAATCCCGTAGTAGATCAGCGGATAGATGCCGACTTGACGCAAACGGTCCGCTGCCATGGGCGCCGCCGCGTCGTTGGGATTGGAGGCCATATAGAGGTGGTTGAGCCGGCCCTGGACGGCGCCGTTCGGATTGCCGAATTCGGAATAGACCGTAAATCCCGCGACCCGCCCGCAGGCACAGACGTAATCGGCATTGGCCTCGAGAAAATCAAGCGCCCGTTCGATGCCGTCGATGCCGAGGAAATCGTCGTTGTCTCCGAGCATCGCGTAGGGCGTGCGCACCCGGGACATCGCGTCGGTCATCTTGGCGAAATACCGGCTGTAATTGGCATCGTTCGGATAACGCACATATTCGATATCGAGATGCGTGAATATTTCCCGGCTGTTCTCGAGATAGCGCGCGACGATTTCGTTGACTTGGCCGTCCGCGATGACGAAGCGATACGGCAAGCGCGCCTCGTTCGCGTACCAAAGGTACCGCAAAGTGAACAGGTGCCGGCCTTTCAGCGGCAGCACGATGGTCAGTCGTGGAGGCAAATCGCCGCCGGGTCGAGCCATTTGCTTCGTCATGATTCGGCGTCCGCGGATTCGGACAGGGAACCATTCCTGCGGCCGCGCGCGAGTGACGCCACCCAGCGGAAGAATTTCAGGACCGCGCTGCTGCTGCGATGCGGCTCGCCGAGGACATAGAATGTCGGCATGTTCGACAGCCAGCGCGCCCAAGCCTTCATCGGCTGCGCGTAGCTTATGCCGCGCAGCTTTCGTGCGACCGCGGGATCGCTGAAGACGAGTTCGTCGGCATAGTTGAAGAAAACATAGCAAGCCGGCCGGTGGCCGAGCGCTGCAGCGACGGTTTGCGGCGCGACGCCGAGCGTGGAGAAATATTGCGCGCGCAGGAACAGCAAATTCGTACCGATCGAGCCGAGCAGCGCATAGCCCTTTCGCTCGGCAAGCTCAGCGAAGGAGGCGGACGAAGTTCCCATGAAAGCATTGCCACCGCGATCGATGAATTTGTAGTCGGGCGGAAACGACACATTATATTCGACGATGACCATGGTCGGGTGGAAGCGATCGAGCGCCTCCCACACGTCGTAATCGTTGCCGTCGATATCGATCGAAAGCAGATCGAAGTCGTCCGCAATGTTGTGACGCTCGAGAATGCGGCCGAGCGACGACTCGCCGACGCCGAGACTCGGCTGCACACCGGCATGATTCCCGGATAGGCCGCCGCGGTCCTTTTCAGATCCTCGAACTTGCGCGGGTCGGCCTCGATGTAGACCGCTTTCCAGCCGTGATGCGCGACCAGATTGAACGTATTCGACAGGTTGCGGCCGTCCCAGGCGCCGAACTCCACGCAGACGCGATGGCGCGGCGTAATCTTGCCGAAGACCCACTCGATGACGCCGTCCTCGCCGTTCTGCGAATAGACATTGCGCCCGAGCTTATTCAGCGCATCGGCAAGCGGTGCTTCGCAGACGCTATTGGCCCACAGATCAGTCACAACGGCCGGTCCATCACCAAGCGCCAAAGGCGGCCGAGATGACGCCGCACGGCCGACGCCTGCCAGCGCAGATTCAGCTCCGATTCAAGCTTGCGCTTGGATGTGTCGAAGTGGACGCCAAGCGGCATAAAGAAGTGGATCGCGTCCGGCAAAAGCTTGCCCCGCCGCAGCACGTGCCGATAGGGAATCGCAGCAAAGCCGTCGCGCATGCCGAGAAACGGCTCCGTCATCGCGTCGCTTCGCCGCGAGCCCTTGATCTCGAAATCCCACGCCGACTCTTCGCTGCGCAACAAGCCGAGCAGCGCGCTGCGATCCCAAAATGCCATTTGCAGCGAGGTGCGATACGGCGCGCCTTTGCCGATCGCACCGATCTCCGGCATGTCCGCGCAGGGCGTATCGGCTGCCGGGTTCGGCACAAGCCGCAGATAGGCCGCGCCCTTGGCGACCATGGCGGCGTGCAGGCGCAGGACGCGCGCCGTGTCGACCGGGGCGGTGAGGAAAAAGTCGTCGAGGATCAAGAGAACATAGCGGCTCGATACACGTTCCAAGCCGCGCGCCACCGTCTGCGACCAGGAGAGGTCGTCGCCGACGCGGAGCACCGTCACGCGCCGATCGGAAAATGGAAGGTGATTGCTGATGAGATGGAGCGGATAAGGCAGATCCGGCCAAAACCGCGACATGAGCGCGAAGAACCCCGGCCAGATATCGGAAGAACCGTCATAAGACGCGACCACCGCCGACACGTCGGAGGCATGCTCCTCCTTCGCGGCGATCGGCTGTGCCGGATCGCTGCTGGTAGAGGCCTCGGACTTTGTTGCAGATTCCGCTGAGATTTCCACGCTACCGCACTCCGGGTGAAAAGAGCTCACCCGAATACACCCACGCAACACGCGCCTTCGCGGCGCAACGACCAACTACGCGGCCGCCACCAGATCGGCGTCCAGCACGACCCGAACCTTGCGGCCGAGAAGATCGAGCAGGATCGCGATCCGCTCGCGCTCCGCCATGCCGTCGAACAGGCCGAGGCAGGACGAGAACGCGCCGTCGAGCACGCGCACTTTATCTCCCGGACGGAAGGCCGGCCGGGAATCGAGCCCGATGAATCCGCTCGCGTCTTCGCGGCTGCGCAGCGCGGCGACGACAGCGTCCGGCACGGCGGCCGGATCGTCGCCGTTGCAGATGAGCCGGGCGACCCCGACAGTCGAATAGATCGAGCGCCAGCGCTGCGCCGCAAGATCGACGGCGACGAATACATAACGCGGGAACAGCGGGGCGGCGACGGTCTCGACTTTGCGCGCGTGCCGGCGGCGCTTGAGATAGCGCGGAAAATAAACGTCGAAGCCCTGGCGATTGAGATTGACCACGGCCTTGGCTTCGGCATTGGGCTGGGTATGCGCAACGAACCAGCGCGGATTGAGATCAAGCGTCATGTCGCGATCAAAGATCATGCCGCACTCTCCGTCCGGCGATTGAGACGCATGCCGAGCAATGCCGGAACCAGTACGCGCTCGGCGTCGATCTGATCGGCGAGCGCGGCGACGAATTCACGCGTGGCTTGCAGATCGGTCACCACCAGCACGTCGCAACCGCCCGGTACCGCGGCAACGGACTGCACGACCGGCGTGCCGACGAACCTCTCGCTGGCGGATTTGGCATCGACCACCGCGACAATGGCGATGCCCTGTTCCAGCGCGCAGATGGCGGCAATCTCGGCGAGATCGGAGACGCCGGCGAGCGCAACGCGATTCCAGCCGCGCGCATGCGCCGCCTTCAAGACGCTCGCGCAATCCTCCCGCGCGCGACGGAAGAATGAAAACGACGAGGACAGATATTCGACGGTGAGACGGGATTTTTCGGCAAAGCCGTGCGGCGTGAGATAGTAAGCGTAACGGCGCGCCGGCGCCTGGCCGATCTTGAGCAGGCCCTTTTTGACGCAGCGCTTGAGATAGGCGTTGACGAGGCCGAGCGCGATGCCGAGGTCGGAGGCAAGCTTGCGCTGCGACTGCGCGCCGTCGCGCTCGACCGACTCCAGGAGCCCGAGCACGATCCTGGCATTATCCGGTTCGTCGTCCCGCGCCGCTTGGGGCATCACCCAACCCTCCCCTTTGGCGAAAACAAGTACATCGTTCATCCCATGAACGTCAAGATCAATGTTCACCGAATGAACGCGACTAAGGCATTGAATCTTAGAGGAGAATTAATTCGACTTCGGCACAATTCGGGAATTGCTCGCGGGCCTGCCTGCCGGGGTTTATAGGTGTGTCGGGGGACGGGGAACTTTTGCTTGGCTGACCTAGGTGCAAATCTGCCTGCCCCCGCGCACGCTGCGGCGAAAGCGCCGCCGCGGCTCCTTTACGTCACGACCGAGGACTGGGCCTTTCTGTCCCACCGGCTGCCGATGGCGCGTGCGGCGCGCGACGCCGGTTTCGACGTGCATGTA
Source organism: uncultured Alphaproteobacteria bacterium (assembly GCA_963761595.1). Classification (GTDB taxonomy): domain Bacteria; phylum Pseudomonadota; class Alphaproteobacteria; order Rhizobiales; family Xanthobacteraceae; genus BOG-931. Next base: position 101,272 of record CAVXHE010000008.1, on the reverse strand, counting down.
GCGACCCGGGTGCAAAGCGGCCGGGCGGCGATCGCGGCGGAAGGCTTTACGCTGCACCCGATCCCGTTCGCCCGCGGCAGCCTGTCGCCGTCCGCGACGCTGGCGACGCTCGCTGCGCTCCGCCGCGTCAACAGCGAGGTCGCACCCGACGTCACGCACCATGTCGCGATGCAACCGACCGTACTCGGACTGATCGCGACGCTCGGCCGCCGCATCGCCTGCGTCAACGCGTTCATCGGGCTCGGCTATGCTTTCACGTCGGCGAGCGCCAAAGCGTATGCCCTGAGATTCATGATCGGCGCCGTGCTGCGCCGCCTGGTCGATCGCGAGGGCAGCATCGCGCTGGTGCAAAACATAGACGACATGGCGGCGCTGATGTCGCTCGGCATAGCCAAGAGCCGCATCGCGCTGATTTCAGGATCGGGCGTCGACATCGATCGCTTCACGCCGCTTCCCGAGCCGCCGCTGCCTTTGACCTTCGGTTTCGTCGGGCGTCTGCTCGACGACAAAGGCGTGCGCACGCTGGTCGAGGCGTTTCGCCTGTTGCGCGGGCGCGGATCGGATGCGCGTTTGCTGATCGCCGGTACCCCCGACCCGGCCAATCCGGCATCGGTGACCGAAGCCGAGGCGAAGTCCTGGAACAAAGAGCCGGGCATCACCTGGCTCGGCCAAGTCGAAGACGTTGCCGGCTTGTGGGCGCGCGCGCATGTCGCCGTGCTGCCGTCGCGCCGCGAAGGCCTGCCGCTGTCGCTGATGGAGGCGGCAGCCTGCGGCCGCGCCATGATCGCAAGCGATGTGCCAGGCTGCCGCGAAGTGGTCATCCACGAGCAAACCGGCCTGCTGTTTCCCGTCGACGATGCGCCGGCGCTTGCGGCGGCGATGGCGCGCCTCGCCGGGGCACCCGATCTACGCGCGCGTTACGCATTGGCGGCGCGCGATCTCGCGGTCGAGAAATTCGCCTCCGACTTGATTGGGCGGCAGACCGTCGAGCTCTATCGAAAACTGCTGAACAGACGAACGTAATCTACCTGATGAACCGCAGCTTCCGCGAGCATCACTTCTTCGGCAATGTTGTTCCTTCGGGTCAGACAACTTCGAGGCAACTACCGTTACCGGAACGGTCCGTCAATGAGAGCGGCGCACCTTATGTAAGCTGGTCTCTAGTACACTCGTGGTGACCTTGACTACCCGCTTTGGATCAAAGGGAAAGCCTGCGACGGCCACATCTCAGAGGGTCAATTTTGGACGCCGATTCCCCGGGCCATGGGATCAAAATTGCACGCCGAATGACAGAAACTCGCCGATAATCTAGCAGACTTGCTGCTCACCTCAGTGGGGATTACAAGGTTCTTCGATACATCAGAGCAAGTCAACCATCCTATCATGTCAGATACGCGGCCCATCTTCGACACGCTGTCCCACAGCTCCATCAAGCTTTCCAGTTATTTCGCTGTCTATGATCGTCTCCTGGCGTCGTACCGCGGCAAGCCAGTAACCGTCGTTGAGATCGGGGTGAAAGACGGCGGCGGCTTGGAACTGTGGCGCAAGTATTTCGGCGACGAAGCCCGCATCATTGGCGTCGACTTGACCCGCGTCGCTGCGGAGATGCGCGCCGAAGGATTCGAAATCTACATCGGAGATCAGGGCGATCCAAAGTTCTGGCAACGATTTTTCGAGGAGGTAGGCCAGATTGACGTCTTGCTCGACGACGGCGGCCACACGAACAAACAGCAAATAACGACCGTTGAATGTGCCCTGCCATTCATTCGCGACGGGGGCCTAATTCTAACCGAAGACACCGAGACAAGCTATAACGAATACTACGGCAATCCGTCTCGCTACTCGTTTGTCAGTTACTGTAAGATGCTTGCGGACCGTCGGCGCCACGCGGATACGATCTTCTCAATCTCTTTTTTCACATCAATGGCCGCGTTCCACATTGACCGCAGGCTCTGCGCGGCTCCTGAGCCTGTTCATGTTCACGGCGCAACACTGACGAACGAAAACCAGTGGAACATCGATAAGCGCATCATCGGATACGAGACAGGCCGAAAGGGCCGCGCGCTGCTCAGCCTTTTTCCCCACTGGGTGCAGCGCATTGTTACAGCCACATATACCTGGGTCACCCTGTTTGTTGCCAAACAACGGTTCAGGCGTGAGAATTTGTCGCTGCGGAAGTTTTTTACTTAGAGCGCAGCGGGCGCGCTGACTGCGAGGCCAGCGTCCCCATAAATATCAATGGCGCGTGGCAATCGCTGCGCCGATCGTCGGTAAGAACAGCATGGGCATCCGCGTTGCCTAGCGCTCATTCCAAGCGCCGATCCGACGCTCGGCGTCCTCAAGACCTGAGCGCCCGTGGTGCAGCCAGCGGCAGCGGCTTCTTTCTCGACGACCCGCCGGCGCTCGTCTTCCATTTTGCGGCGATTGCAGCCTATGAGCGGATCGCCATCAAAGAGGGGCAGAGTCAACGGGCTATCGCAATCGCCAACGGCCTTGACGCGGAATACCACGCTCGTTAGCGGCACTGTTGACGCCTATACGGAGCAATAATTCGTGCCGCAAGGCTGGGTAACCTTGGGCTTCGCGTGAAGTCACCGGGCTCACAGAGCAGCGCATAATCAGCGTCATCGGCGAAAGACCGTCGCGCTCTACCGGCAATTGGCGCAGGTCGCGAAGCCTAGACCTCGGGCGGCGATTCCAGCATCCGGCTATCGCTCGCGCAGCGCCATGCCGCCCAGCACCCCGACGCCGAAAACGTAAAGCCAGCCGTTGGTGAAGTCGAACAGATGCGAGTGCGCGATGGATGACACGATATTTTCCACCACCACGACCGGGCCGAGCCAGGCGGCAAGGCCTGCACCACGGAACAAGAGAAAATGCGCGATCCACATCGCCCAGAGCGCGAGTGCGCCGACCATGCCGATCTGAATGGCGACGGCAAAAGTCTGATTATGCGGATTGTCGGCGATGACCGAACCCGCACCGCTGCCGCCCGCGGTGACGCTCCGGAATTGCTCCACGATCGTGCCGGTACCGTGGCCGAGAATCGGCGCCGTTGAAATAATCTCAAGCAACTCCTTAAAGAACGCGGCGTGCAAGCCGATCGACGTCTCTCGATCAGTGGCGCGATACTGCTGAATCTCGTCGAAGGAATTATGCACGCGCGCGTGCAGGCCGGGTGACACGGCCCACAGCGCGCCGCCGAGAGCAATGGCGACCGCGCACGCGACAAGGATTCCCCTCCAGCGCAACAGCCGCCAGCCGATCAGAAGAACGAGCACCGGCGCCGCGAGAAGCGCGATGCGGCTGACCACGACGAAGGCGAAATTGACGATGAACAGCGCCGCGATCGCAACGAAGGCAAGCGCCGCCGGCCGGCTCTTTCGGCTTTGATAGGCCGCATAGCCCAACGCACCGAAGGCGCAGACGAGAAACGCCGAGCTCTGGTAAATGTCGTCATGCACCGGAACGCCCTCGACATGGCCGCGCCAGGTTAGTCCGGGTGTCAAAATCAAAATGTACGATACGATCAGCACGGCCGCCTCGGAGACGAGAAAGCCGCAAATCACCCGAATACCGTTTTCCGAGCGGCGGAACTGCGCGAACAGGAGCGGAATGAGCAGAAGCCGGTTGAAACTGTCCAGGCCGCGATACCGCGCGACCCAATCGACATCCGCCCACAGCATGCCGATAAGGCCGAGAAACCAGAGCAGGACCGGAAGGCCGCCCGCCGGCGTCGCGAGCTCGCGCCTGATCGCTACTATGTCCAAGGTCGGCAGCAGGGCCAACAGCCAGGCGACAATCAAGATGCTGGTCGCGGACGTCGACCACGGCAGCATAAGCGCGACGCCGACGGCAAGCCAATCGGCGAGGTGCTGCAAAAACGCGCGGTCGAAGCGGGCGCGGGTCGGGCTTGCCGTCATCCGCCAAGCCTTACGCGCTTTTCGCAGCCGCGATCAACATCCCAATAGAAACGTTATGGAAATCGGCCCAGCCAGATTTCTATGCTAGAGGCTCAAGGCGAAAGCGGGCTTAAACGATGGATGACGCGTTTACGACATCTGCCGCGATCGTTGTGGGAGCCGGGCTCCTGTGCGCGATCCTCATTATCGTGCTGCGTCCGCTGCTCAAGCGCTACGCTTTGGCCCGCCCCAATGTCCGGTCTTCGCATACGGTGCCGACGCCGCAAGGCGGCGGCATTGCCGTCGTCGCAGCGACCATCGCGGTATCGGTCGGGATGCTCTACTCGGCATCGGATGAAGCGGGCACCGTGCCGCTTGCGATTCTGTTCGCGGCCGTCGTCCTGATCGCGATCGTTGGCGTGGTCGCCGACATTCATCCCGATTACGTCGTGCCGCGGTTCTCGCTGCAGGCGCTGGCTGTTGCGGCGATGGTTTTTGCGCTGCCGGAGGAGTTACGCGTCGTGCCGTTTCTGCCCTGGTGGATCGAGCGCGTGGCGCTCGTCATCGGCGGGTTGTGGTTCGTCAATCTGGTGAATTTCATGGACGGGCTCGACTGGATGACGGCGGCGGAGGTCGTGCCGGTCACCGCGGCGCTGGCCGCCATCGGACTGCTCGGCATCCTGCCGCCCGTCCTGCCACCATGGGCCGTCGCCGTCAGTCTCTCGCTCTGCGGCGCCATGATCGGTTTTGCTTTTTTCAACCGCCCGGTGGCGAGACTTTTCCTCGGCGACGTCGGCAGCTTGCCGATCGGCCTGATGCTCGGCTGGCTGCTCGTTCTCGTCGCCGGCAATGGCGGCCGGGCCGCTGCGATCCTCTTGCCGCTCTATTACCTCGCCGATAGTACCATCACGCTGTTCCGCCGCATCGTCAAAGGCGAAAAAATCTGGCAGGCCCACCGCTCGCATTTTTATCAGCGCGCCACCGATCACGGCTTCACCGTGATCCAGATCGTGCGGCGCGTTTTCCTCGTCAATCTTCTGCTTGCGGCGCTGGCGCTCGCGACCGTGCTGCGGCCGAGCCGCGAGCTCGATATCGCCGCGCTGATCGCGGGCGCCCTTCTGGTCGCTTGGCTGCTGATGGGTTTCGTGCGCGGCCGCCGATCTTACAAGACCTTGTAGAACCATTATTCTCGCCGCGGCCGGCGGGCGTTTGCGCTGCTCGAAGCGGCGGTCGAACACATGCTCGGCGATGCGGTTCTTGAGCATTTCGATCGAGCCGCCGGCGATCATCCAGCCGCGTGTTCGCCGCATGCAATATTCGACCAGCGTTTCGCGGCTATAGCCGAGCGCGCCCATGATCTGCACCGCTTCGTTGGCCGCTTCAAAGCCGGACTGATTGCAGGCCGCCTTGGCGACGGCGGTCTCATAGGCCGACGGTAAGCCGCGATCGGCATTGGCGGCGGCGCGAAACAACAACAGCTCGGCGCCGTCGAGCTTGATCGCCATGTCGGCGAACTTCCATTGCAGGCCCTGGAATTCGCAGAGCGGCCGGCCGAATTGCTCGCGCTTTCAGCGCATAGTCGCGCGCTGCGTTGAAGGCGTAGCGGCCCAAAGCGAGCGAGCGCGCGGTATTGCCGAGCCGCTCGACATTAAAGCCGGCCATCTGCTTCTTGAAACCGCCGGGGCCGAGGAGGACGTTCTCGGCAGGGATCCGGCAATCCTGAAAATGCAGCTCGCTCCATTCCTCGCCGCTCATGAAAGCCTGCGGCGCGCCGACGGAAAAACCCGGCGTGCCGCGCTCGACGAGAACCGAGCCGATGCCGCCGAGCCCGGGCCCGAAGCGCACATAGACGAGGAACACATGCGCGTCGGGGCTGAAGGTCGCGAACACTTTGCTGCCGTTGATAATGTAATGCGCGCCGTCTCCGCGCGCGCTGGTTTTCAGATCGGTGACGGCCGAGCCGGCATCGGGCTCGGTCATGCCGAGGCTCATGACGATGCGGCCGGACAACAATCCGTCGAGCCAGCGCGCTTTCTGCGCCGGCGTGCCGTATTCGGCAAACGTGCGGATCGGCCCGAAATTGCCGAATTGCACGACGTCGGCGCTGCGCGGACACGCGGCGGCGACCTCCGTGATGGCGATCACGGCATCCATCAGCGTGCCGCCCTGCCCGCCTTCGCTTTCCGGCAGCGTAATCCCCATCAGGCCCTGGTGCGCCATCAGCGCGGCGACGTCGAACGGAAAGCCGGGCGCGTGCGCGCGCTTGAGTGCATCTTTGGCGAGATGCTCGCGCGCGAAGCGCCGCACTTGCCCGGCGAACTGCTTTTGCTCCGCCGTGAAGTCGAAATCCATGCGCCCTCTCTGGTCCCCACCGGCTTTATTACCACCGGCCGCTCGGCACGTTTTCCGTCTATTGGCGGCTTCTGTTTAGAAGCCTAGTCTCAAGCCGCACCTGTCATCGGGCTGCAATACTATCGTGCGCCTGCTTTCAACGCACCACGGCATCATTGGATTGCAGCACAGGATCTTTGGGAGGCGGAGCAATGCGCAATTGGTCTAAGATTTGGTTTTTGGCTTTCATCTTCGTTGCGCTGACGGCCATCGTTCCGCGCGCGCCGGCGCAGGCCGCCGACGTTATTTGTTACAACTGCCCGCCGCAATGGGCCGACTTCGCCACCATGCTCAAGGAGGTCAAGGCCGATCTCGGCTACGACATTCCGTTCGACAACAAGAATTCCGGCCAGGCGATGTCGCAGATCATCGCCGAGAAGGCGAACCCGGTGGCCGACATCGTCTATTACGGCGTCAATTTCGGCATGAAGGCGAAAGCCGCCGGCGACCTGATCGAAGCCTATAAGCCGAAACTCTCGGACCAGGTCCCGAACGGATTGAAGGACCCGGACGGCTATTGGACGACCATTCATTCCGGCACGCTCGGGCTCTTCGTCAACAAGGACGCGCTCGGCGGCGCGCCGGTGCCGGCCTGCTGGAAGGATCTGTTGAAGCCGCAATATAAGGGCATGGTCGGCTATCTCGATCCGTCCTCCGCCGCGGTCGGCTATGTCGGCGCGGTCGCGGTCAACACGGCGCTCGGCGGCAACGACAGCGACATGACGCCGGCGGTCGATTTCTTCAAAGAGCTGCACCAGAACCAGCCGATCGTGCCGAAACAGACGTCCTATGCGCGCGTCGTCTCCGGCGAAATCCCGATCCTGTTCGACTATGACTTCAACGCCTATCGCGCCAAATATGGCGAGAGCGGACATTTCGAATTCGTCATTCCCTGCGAAGGCACGGTGGTCTTCCCCTATGTCACCAGCCTGGTGAAGAACGCCCCCGACAAGGAGAAGGCGCAAAAAGTGCTGGACTATTTCCTGTCCGACAAAGGCCAGGCGATGTGGGCCAACGCCTATCTGCGGCCGGCGCGGCCCATCGAACTGCCGGCTGCCGTCAAAGCCAAATTCCTGCCCGACAGCGAATATGCCCGCGCCAAGAGCGTCGACTGGGCCAAGATGGAGTCGCTGCAAAGCGGCTTCACCGAGCGCTATCTCGCCTTAGCGCACTAGGGCATGTTGTGGTCCGGCCCGCTATGCCGGACCACGATCGCTCATGAGCAAGAAGACGTTCATCGTTCTTTGCTGCGTGCCGCTCGCCATTCTGGTCACGGCGTTCTTCGTGCTGCCGATGGCGCGGCTCGTGATCGTCGGCGCGAGCGGCGACAAGGGCCTCGCCGCCTATGCCGCCATCCTGCTCAATCCGCGCTACCGCGGAACGCTGATCAACACCGTGTTGCTGGCGGCGGCGACCACCGCCGCCACGCTCGCGATTTCGACCGTCAGCGGCATCTTTTTGCAGCGCCATCGTTTTTTTGGCCGCGCCTTCCTGATCGCGATGCTGACCTTCCCGCTCGCCTTCCCGGGCGTCGTCGTCGGCTTCATGATCATTCTACTCGCCGGACGGCAAGGACTGATCGGCCAAGTGACGCTGATGCTGTTTCACGACAAGCAAGTCTTTGCCTATTCGATCCAAGGCCTGTTTCTCGGCTATCTCTATTTCTCCATCCCGCGCGTCATTCTCACCATCATGGCGGCGGTGGAGAAGCTTGATCCGTCTCTCGAGGAAGCCGCCCGCGCGCTCGGCGCCGGGCCGTGGCGCGTCATCCGCGATGTCGTTCTGCCGGCACTGAAGCCGGCCTTCATCGCCTCGGGCGCCATCGCCTTTGCCACCGCGATGGGCGCTTTCGGCACCGCCTTTACGCTCGCGACCGACATCGACGTGTTACCGATGCTGATCTATACCGAGTTCACTCTGTCGGCGAATTTCGCCATGGCTGCGGCGCTCTCGGTGGGTCTCGGGCTTGTGACCTGGGCCATTCTCGCGCTCGCCCGCAGCTTCGGCGGCAATACCGTGGCGGCGGCCGGATGAAGACCACCCGCGATCGCTTGATCTTTACCGCGCAGCTTGTCTTCACGCTGCTGGTGGCGGCGTTTCTGATCGTGCCCGCCGTGTTGTCGATGATGGCCGGCGTCACCGTCAATTACTTCCTCGGCATCAAATCCGGATTGACGCTGCAATGGGTCGGCGCAGGTGTGGGAGCTATACTCCGACACGATCTTTCGCTCGTTCCTGATTGCGTTCGCGGCGTTGATCGTGACGCTTGTCGTCGGCGTACCCGGGGCTTATGCGCTCCATCTGCGCAACGATCGGCTGTCGCGCGCGGTCGAAGAGATCATCACGCTGCCGCTCGCCATTCCCGGCCTCGCCATCGCGCTGGCGCTGCTCCTCACCTATGGCGGGTTCAGCGATTTCCGCCGCTCCTGGCTGTTCATTCTTGTCGGCCACGCCATCTTCACGCTGCCCTTCATGGTGCGTTCGGTGATGGCGGTGTTCGCCGCGATCGACGTCAAGACGCTCGACGAAGGCGCCTCCTCGCTCGGCGCCTCACCATGGCGGCGCTTCCGCGACGTCATCGTGCCGAACGCGCGGCCCGGCATCCTCGCCGGCTCGCTGATGGTGGTGACGCTGTCGCTTGGCGAATTCAACCTGACCTGGATGCTGCACACGCCGCTGACCAAGACGCTGCCGGTCGGCCTTGCCGACAGTTACGCCTCGATGCGGCTTGAAGTGGCGTCCGCCTATACGCTGGTGTTTTTCGTCATGATCATTCCGTTGTTGACGGCGATGCAGATTTTCGCCGGCTATCGCGGCACGGCGGCGGGGCTGCGGCGATGAGCGATCAGCAAAGCAACCATGGCGCGGCACTCCGCATCGAGGGCTGCGGCAAAACCTTTGCCGACGGCACCCGCGCGCTCGAGCCGGTGACGCTTGCCGTCGCGCGCGGCGAGACTTTGGTGCTGCTCGGCCCGTCGGGCTGCGGCAAGACCACGTTGCTGCGTATCATCGCCGGCCTCGAAACCCCGGATGCCGGCGGCCGGCTGCTCTTTAATGACACCGACGTCACCCGCGTGCCGATCGAACGGCGCAATGTCGGCATGGTGTTTCAGTCTTACGCGCTGTTTCCCAACATGGATGTGGCCGACAATATCGGCTACAGCCTGAAAATCCGCGGCGTCGGCGAGCGCGAACGCAAGGCGCGCATCGCCGAGCTCGTGGCGCTGACCGGCATCGAAGGCCTCGAACATCGCCGCATCGATCAGCTCTCCGGCGGCCAACGGCAAAGGGTGGCGCTGGCACGCGCGGTCGCGGCGCGGCCGAGCGTACTCCTCCTCGACGAGCCGCTCACCGCGCTCGATGCGGCATTGCGCGAGCGGCTGCGCAGCGAGCTGAACCGGCTGTTGCGCATGCTCGGCATGACCGCGATCTATGTCACCCACGATCAATCGGAAGCCATGGCGCTCGGCGACCGTATCGTCGTCATGCGCAAGGGCTCGATCGCGCAAATCGGCACGCCGCGCGACATCTATTTCGCGCCGGCCAACCGCTTCGTCGCCGAATTTGTCGGCGCTGCCAATATCGTCGAGGCGCAATGCCATGCCGGTGCGCTGACGCTGCCCGGCGGCAAATTGCCGATTGCAAGCGGTGCGATGAATGGCCACGCGAACGGCAAAGTCTTCGCGATGATCCGCCCGGAATCGATCCGCATCGTCGCACCGGACGGCGCCGCGCTGTCGGGCGAGGTGGACAGCGTGAGTTTCGTCGGCGACCGGCAACGCGCGTCGATCAGCGGCGCCGCCGCCAAATTCATCATGGTCGATGTGCCCAATTCCATCGCCATCAAAACCGGCGATCGCGTCGGACTGGCGGTCGACCCGGCCTCCATTCGTCTGCTTCCCGGAGATAGGTAGTGCCAGCGCGTCCGCTTCTGATTGCACAAATCTCCGATCTTCATATCAAACAGCCGGGCGAACGCGCTTATCGACAGGTCGATACCGCGGCGGCGCTGACGCGCTGTGTCAAAGAGCTCAACCGGCTCAAGCCGCGGCCCGATCTCGTGGTGATCTCCGGCGATCTCGTCGATACGCCGTTGCCGGCCGAATACGATCATCTGAAAACACTGCTGGCGCCGCTCGAGATCGCGTTCGCGGCCATTCCCGGCAATCACGACAGCCGCGAATTGATGCGCGCGGCGCTCCCCGGCCTCGGCTATGCGCAGCCAAGCGGCGCGCTCAATTCTCTGCGCAAATTAGGCGGCATCGATATCGTGCTTCTGGATTCCACCGTCCCCGGCGCGCATCATGGCGAGCTCGACGCCGCGACGCTGCGATGGCTCGACGCGACGCTTGGCGCCTCAACGACGCGGCCGGCGCTGCTCTTCGTCCATCATCCGCCGTTCGTCACCGGCATCGCCCACATGGACGAGATCAACCTGCACAATTCCGGCGACCTTGCCGCGCTGTTGCGCAAACATCCCCGCGCCTGCCTTGTCGCGGCAGGCCACGTGCACCGCCCTGTGCTCACGACGTTCGCGGGCGTCGCGGCAACGATTTGCCCGGCGCCCAATCACGCCGTGGCGCTCGATCTCGACGGCCACCTGCCGGCGTCCTTTCTGATCGAGCCCCCGGCGTTTCACGTGCACGTGGTTTTTGACGAAGAGGGTTTTGGCCGGATCGTCACGCACAGCGTACCGATCGGAGAGTTCGACGGGCCTTATCCGTTCTCTGATAGCGAGGGGAATTTTCTGTAATCGCACCCGCTATTGCGGCTTGCCGCCGGACATTTTCACGATCTTCGAATACTTCGCCTCCTCGTTGGCGATATCAGCCGCGTAAGCCTCCGGCGTTGATGGCAACGGCTCGGTGCCGTCGACGCCCATGCGGCTTTTGACGTCGTCTTCGGCCAAGGCTGAGTTGAGCGCCTTGTTGAGCTTGGCGATGATTGCAGGCGGCGTGCCGCCGGGCGCGACGATGCCGTAATGCAATTCCGCTTCGTAACCCGGCAAGCCCGCTTCCGCGACCGTCGGCACGTCGGGAAACAATGGCGAACGCGTCGAGCCGGTCACCGCAAGCGCGCGCACATTCCCCGAATGCACGAAACCCACGGCGCCGGCCATCGGGCAAAACATCAGCGGCACCTGGCCGCCGATCAGATCGGTGAGCGCCGGCGCCACGCCCTTATACGGCACCGGATTGATTTCAATGCCGGCCATGGTGGCAAACAGCATGCCGGAGAGATGCGTCGAGGTGCCGATCCCGGTCGAGGCGAAGTCGAGCTTGCCGGGGTCCTTTTTCGCGAGCGCAATCAGCTCGGCAATGTTGTGCGCCGGCACCGACGGATGCACCAGAACCAGATTCGGGCTCTTGGCGATCAGCCCGACCGGCGAAAAGTCCTTCACCGGATCGTAGGCGGTGTCCGGATAAAGCTGCGGATTGATCGCGAGCGAACTGGTCGCGATCAGAAGCGTGTAACCGTCGGGGGTGCTGCGCGCCACGTCGCGCGTGCCGATCGTCGAGCCGGCGCCGCCGCGGTTCTCGATCACGATCTGCTCGCCGAGCGTCACGCTCATCTTGGCGGCGACCATACGCGCCAGCACGTCGTTGCCGCCGCCGGCCGGATAGGGAACGACAAGCAGGATCGGCCGCGTCGGATAATCGTCCGCGGTGGCGGTCCCGATCGTCGCGGCAAAGGCGGCGGCCAAAATCGCAAAGAGCCCGATGGCGGAAATTGGAAATCGCGTTGCTCTCATTATTCTCCCATCCACCTCATTGTTCTGACATGCGCAAGGCCCTGCTTGCGCTTGGCTCACCCGTTTAACGGCCATTTGTAGCGTTTATTGCGGTTCGATGCCGGCGTCGCGGATCACCGCTGACCATTTGGTGTCCTCGCGATCGATCACCGCGGCATGTTCTTCGGGCGAAGTCGGGCTCGGCTCGCCGCCTTCATTGATGATGCGCTTTTGCACGTCCGGGTCGGCGAGCGCCGCGCGCAATTCCTTGTTGAGCCGCGCGACGATCGGCGCCGGCGTGCCGGCGGGGGCCAGGAGTCCATACGTCAAGGTCGCGTCGAAACCGGGCAATCCGGATTCGGCCAACGTCGGCAAGTCCGGCAGCAGCGTCGAATGCCGCGCCGAGGTCACCGCGAGCGCGCGGATATAGCCGCCGTCGAGCGCCGCGCGCGACACCGGGATCGGATTGAAGCCGATTTTGACGAAGCCGCCCATCATGTCGGTGATCAGCGGGTTCGAGCCTTTTTCGAGGATCTGCTGCACGGTGACGCCGGCCTGATGCGCGAACAGGATCGAGGCGAGGTAATTGACCGTGCCGGCGCCCGGCGTGCCGACCTGAACCGGCTCCTTGGCGCTCTTCATCATCGCGATCAGTTCGGCGACCGAGTGTACCGGCAGGTCTTTGTAGACCAAGAGCAGCGCCGGCGCCGAGGCGATCAGCCCGAGCGGCGCAAAATCCTTGCGCGGATCGTAACCGACATTCTGATAGAGATGCGGGCCGGTGGCGAGCGTCGAAGTATAGCCGAGGATGATGGTGTAGCCGTCGGGCGCGGCATGGGCGACCTCGCGGGTACCGACGGTGCCACTGCCGCCGGCATTGCGGTTCTCGATCACGATGCGCTGGCCGAGCGCGGCACTCATCTTGTCGGCGACCGAACGCGCCATGATGTCGTTGGTGCCGCCTGGCGGCAGCGGAATGACCAGCACGATCGGCCGGTTCGGATAATCGTCGGCGGCGCTTCGCATCTGCGACCCAAGAGGGCGATAGCAAAGCGGCCACGATCGCTGCAAGCAGCGCCAAATACCGCGTCATTGCCTAGCCAAGCGAGCCTCCCATCTTTTTCTTGCAGTGCCGACCGTCGAGAGCCATTAGGTGTAACGGCGCTCAAACGGGCGGCCATGCTGCGGCGATTAGTGAAAAAATAAGGCTTTCGGAACGATTTACCAAGCATTTAGCGCTACACCCGAGCCGATCTGGGGGCTCGGATCATGCGCTATCTTCGTTATTTGCGGCATTTGCGGCCGCGTCGCAGGGTTGACAATTTGCGAAAGTCATTCCGTTTCGGCCTGCGCTGGCGGATCGCCATGCTGGGCATCGGCGGTCTTTTGCTCGTCGGCACCGTTTATTTCGTCGGGTCGCGGATCGAAACCAAGAAACAGGAGATCGCCGACCAAAGTGCTGCGCTCGCGACCGACGTCGCCGCCTTGTCCCAGGACCTGCTTGCGGCCAAGCAGGTCGCCACCGAATTTCTGCTGAAGCAGAGCCAGGCTGCGGTCGACAGACACGCCGCGATCATTGCTCACGCCCGCGGGCTCGTTAAGGCGATCGGCAAACTGGTCGCCCCGCTCGATCCGTCGGATTCCCTGCAGCAAGCGAATGCCTTCGGCGCCGGCATCAACATGTACGCCATCCGCTTCGACGGTGTCGCGTCCGGCCAGAAGAACCTTGGTTTCAACGAAAACGAAGGACTGCAGGGCAAATTGCGCGACGCGGTTCACAAAGCCGAAGCGCGGCTTGGCGCAATTGACGAGCCCCGCCTGACTGTCCTGATGCTGATGATGCGCCGGCACGAAAAGGATTACATGCTGCGCGGCGATGAGAACTATGGAACGGAGCTGCGCAAGCGCGTTGCCGAGTTCGAAAAACTGCTCGCCGCCACGGCGATCCCGGACGACACCAAGGCCGAGCTCAAGGGCCTCATTGAAGCCTATCAGCAAAGCTTCATGGGCTTCATGGTCCAGCGGGGATCGGTGCAGGAAGACGTTGACGACCTGATGACGATATACGACCGGCTGCGGCCGAGCTTGGTCAAAGTCCAGGAGGCCGCCGCAAAGCGTTATGCCGAGGCCCAATTGTCGGCTGCGCAGCTGCGGCAGAATTTGCTTTACGGCACGATTTTCCTGACAGTGCTGATCGGTCTTCTCGCACTATATCTAGGGCGCAATATTTCCCGGCCGATCATCTTGATGGTCGGCGCCATGCAGCGGCTGAGCGCAGGAGACCTCGATTCCGTCCTGCCGAAAGTCGATCGCGGCGACGAATTGGGCGAAATGGCCAAAGCCCTGTCGGTGCTCCGCGAGGCCGCCAAGGAAAAGAGCCGGCTCGAGCAGGAGGCCGCCGAACAGCGCCAGCGGAACGAGGAGCAACGGCAACGGGCGGAGCACGATCGTCGGCGCCACGACGATGAGCGTACGCGCGCCGCCGAGGAGCGGGCGCAGGCCGCGGACGAGCAACGCCAAGTCGTCGGGCTCCTCGCCGGTGGATTGAAGAGCCTGGCCGCCGGCGATCTGACGGTCCGCCTGAAAGACGGCCTGACCGCCGACTATCAGCTGATCAGAGACGATTTTAATGCCGCGCTGGGGCGGCTTCAGGAAACGGTCAACGATATCGCCCTTGCGGCGAACGAAGTTGCAGCCGCGACCGGCGAGATCTCGGGAAGTACGAACGACCTGTCGCAACGGACCGAGGAGCAGGCTGCAAGCCTCGAACAGACTTCAGCGGCACTTGAACAGATTTCCGCGACCGTCAAGAAAAACGCCGAGAACGCGCAGGCGGCCAACCGATCGGCCGACACCGCCTATAAGCTGACCGACCGTAGCGGCCAAATCGTCGTCCAGGCGGTCGAGGCAATGGCCGGAATTGAGACGTCCTCGCATAAAATCTCCGACATCATCGGCGTGATCGACGAGATTGCCCGGCAGACCAATCTTCTGGCGTTGAACGCCGCGGTGGAAGCCGCACGGGCCGGCGAAGCCGGCCGCGGCTTCGCCGTTGTGGCGACCGAGGTGCGAAGCCTTGCACAGCGCTCCTCTGTGGCAGCCAAGGATATCAAGATCCTGATTGCGGCTTCCACCGGTCAGGTCAAGGAAGGCGTCGATCTCGTCAATAAGGCGGGTCAATCGCTCGGCGAGATCGTGACCACCATCAAAAGCGTGGCGGCGCTGGTCGCCGAGGTTGCCGGCGCCTGCGCTGAGCAGGCGACCGGCATCGAGCAGGTGAATAAGGCCATCACGCAAATGGACAGGGTCACCCAGCAGAACTCCGCTTTGGTCGAGCAGAATGCAGCTACCGCCCGGACGCTGGAGCAGCAAGCCAAGGCCATGAGCGGGAGCGTCGCCTTCTTCAGGCTCGACGGCGGCACCGCAGAGGAAGCGGACACACCGCCCGACGAAAGCAAGCAGCACTTCGCAGCCGCTTCATGAAGGGACTCGGCACCGGCCGCGGCGGCACGCTCGACGCCTAGAGCGAAATTGCTTTATGTGGAATCAATTGTCGCTCTAGTATTTTGATTGAGCATGATCTTTTCGGAAAACCGGTTTCCACTTTTCCGGATCATGCTCTGGAACTCACGGCGTGCTGTTCGGCGTCGCAGAATCTCGCGAAGCGACATAAGCGAGACCCGCGGCGCCAAGCGCGCCGCCTGCAAGAATGCCGATCGGCATGAACGTGAAGAACACCAGCATGCCGGAATAGCCTTCGAAGTCGCCGGTCTTAAACACCTTGGTCCAGATCAAGCCTGAGATCACGCCGATCACGCCGCCCGCGATCGCACCGAGGAAAAAACCGACCAGCGCGAGCCCAACGACCTTCATGATGATCTTCGCGTCAGAGTGGAGCTATTCGATCTGGGGGATGCCGGCCTTGGTGATGATGTCGCGATATTTGGCGATCTCGTCAGCGATGAACTGCTTCGATTGATCCGGCGAGAGATAATAAGTCTCGGCGCCTTGTTGCTGGAACTTGGCGCGCACATCGGGATCGGCCAGCGCCTTCTTCAGCTCATCGTTGAGCTTCTTGACCACCGCGTCGGGCGTGCCTTTCGGCACCGAAAGGGCGAACCACCCCGCGACCAGATAATCCGGCAGTCCCGCTTCCTTGACCGTCGGCGTGTCGGGCAGAGCGTCGAGCCGGTTGGTGCCCGCGACGGCAAGCGCCTTGGCGCCGTTGGCGTTGAGCGCCGCGGCGACGTTCGGGTACCACTGAAAGCCGAGCGGGACATCGCCGGCGATCATATCGGGCACGTATTGACCGATGTTCTTGTAGGGAACGTGCGTCATCTTCACGCCGGTAATCTGGCTGAAGAATTCGCCGGCCAGATGCTGCGAGCTGCCGATGCCGACCGATCCGTAATTCAGGCCGGGATGCGCTTTGCCGTAAGTAATCAGGTCTTGCAGAGTATTGACCGGCAATTTGTTGCTGGCCGCGACCACGATCGTAAACTTGGCGAACGGCGAGATGACGTCGAAGTCTTTCTGGGGGTCGTAGGCGAGCTGTTTGTAGAGCGTGACATTGGCGGCCATCGGGCCCGAGCCGCTGCCGAGGATGGTATAGCCGTCGGGCGCAGCTTTGGCGGCATCGGCGGTGCCGTTATTGCCGCCAGCGCCGGGCCGGTTTTCGACCACGATGGTCTGGCCCATCGACTTCGCCATTTGCGCAAACATGATGCGGCTCACCACATCGCTGGCGCTGCCGGCGGCGAACGGGATGACCGCGGTGATCGATTTGGTCGGGTAATCCGTTAAGCTTTGTGACGCGGATTGCGCCAGCGCCGCACCCCCGCAGCATAGGCCGAAAGCCAGCGCCAAAACCGCGCCAAGCCCACTCAAACGCCCCATTTTCAGCATTTCCAACGTCCTCTTCCCCGCAACCAAAGCAAATTCCACCCGCCGTTCCAAGGTCGAAACGCTGTTCCTCGGAGGTAATGGCTGCCGCAATTTGCCGCAAATGGCGCACAATCCGCCCCAAAAGCCGCCCCCTTCGCGCTGCATGTCGGGAGCGTCGAGGGATTTACGACGCATTAACCATGTGGAACGGCGCCTCACGGCCGCCGTCGCGGGCACGTGGTGTGGGCTGAAGGGGGGCGCGATGCGTTCGATCATTGCGTGCGGCATTGTTCTGCTCGGTCTTAACGGCACCGCGCACGAACCGGAATACGGCTCGCTATTTTCCGACCATTTCGCCGCCGCCAACGGCCGGTCCGCATCCACGCTCGTCGAGATCGATTCCTCAACCGGCCGAGGCGACCGCCTCACCGTCGTCAATACGCGGCCTCACATGCTCGCGCTTGAGATTTTCCGGCCGACGGCAGCCGACATGCAGCTGCGGCTCGCCTCGGCAAGCCCCGACCTCGACGGCAGCCTCCTCGCCAACGCCAATATCGGAGCCGGCGACAATCGCTCGGGCGAGGTGTCGCTCGACGATCTCTGCCAGGCGCTGTTCACCTCGGCGCAGGCCAACGGCATTCCGGTGCAATTCTTCGCCAACCTGATCTGGCAGGAGAGCCGGCTCAAGGCCGACGACGTCAGCAAGAAGGGCGCCCAGGGCATCGCGCAATTCATGCCGTCGGTCGCCGCCGAAAAAGGCCTCGACGATCCGTTCAATCCGATGCAGGCGCTGCCGGCCTCGGCGCGCCTGTTGCGCGAGCTGCGCATGGAGTTCGGCAATCTCGGCCTCGTCGCCGCCGCCTATAATGCCGGCCCGGGCCGCGTCGCGCGATGGCTCGAGCGCCGCGTCGACCTGCCGCGCGAGACGCGCAACTATGTGGTCCGCGTCACCGGCCTCTCGGTCGACGCCTGGCGGACCATGCGGGTGAGCAACGACGCGCTGACCTTCGTGCAGCACCTGCCCTGCCGCAGCATGCCGGCCTTCGCCAATGTCGAACAGGAGCAGCAGGCGCAGACCGAAGCAAAGATCGAGCAGGCGAAACTCGACGATTCCGACGACGTCACCGGCGCGATCGACGACACACCGGCACCGGAGGTCGATGGCAAGCCGGCGCACAAGTCCGAGAGCAAGTCTGCGCGCGCGCGCGGCAAGCACGACGCGCACCACGCGGATCGCAAGAGCGACCGCCAAGCCGGCAAGCACGAAGCCGGCAAGCACGAGGCCGGCAAGCGCGAGCTCGAACATCATGCGCACGCCGCGCATGAAAAAGGCCGCGCCTAGACCTTGATCCAATTCAATTCAATCTGATCAAGGTCTAGATTCTTCGTTGGAGCATGATCTTTTCCGAAAACCGGTTTCCACTTTTCGGGATCATGCTCTAAGATCTTCGATCAGAGCAAAGGCGGACTTTGCTACGCGGCCGCCACGCCCGCGGTGCCGCGGCGGATGGCGAGCGCCACAATGCGTTGCAGCAAGTCAGGATAATTGACGCCGATATGTTTGGCCGCGGTGGCGAATTCCTGGCTCTCGGCGATTTCCGGGTTGGGATTGGCTTCCAGGAAATACGGCGTGCCGTCGGCGGCGAGGCGGAAATCGATGCGCGCGTAGCCGTCGAGCTCGAGCGTCCGGTAAATCCGCTTCGCCATGTTCTGGATGCGCGCTGTCAGTTCCGGCGAGAGATCCTCGGCCGGTCCGTGGCGGATGCCGCGGCGCTCTTGATAGTCGGTATCGTGTTTGACCTTTTCGGTGGCGATATGCCAGTCGCCGTCCGCCATGTTCTGGAATTGCAGTTCCCACACCGGCAGCGTCAGCAGCCGCTCGTTGCCGACGATGCCGACATAGATTTCACGGCCTTCGATATATCGCTCGACGATGGCGGCGGTGCCGATGCGCTCGTGGATAAAATTGACGCGTTCGGCGAGTTTCTCGTCGGTGTCGACGACCGAGGCCTGCGAGATGCCGTAGGACGCATCTTCATTGACGCTCTTGACGATCAGCGGCAGCGAGAGCCGCGATGGCCGCTTGACCTTGCGGTGCATCGGAAACACGGCGAAGTCCGGCACCGGAATGCGGTGATAATGCACCAGCGTCTTCGACAGATCCTTGCCGCGCGCCAGCATCAGGCCGCGCGGATTGCAGCCGGTATAGGGCATGTGCATCAGTTCGAGATAGCTGACGACATTCTGGTCGTAGATCGCCTCGCCGCGGAACTGCTCGAGCAAGGTGAAGACGACATCGGGCTTCCAGGCGTCGATCTGTTCGCGGATCGGCTTGAGCTCGTCATGCACGCCGAGCGGACGCACCTCGTGACCGGCGGCGCGCAGCGTGGTGACGACGTCGTATTCCGTCTTCCAGACGTTGATCTCCGCCTCGGTATAGCCCTTGCTCGATTCCGGCGGGATCAGGTCCGGATGCATGAGCACCAGCACGCGAAGCGGCTTCATAGCGCGATCCACCTTCGCCGTGACGGACCTAAAAGCACGTGCATGGTTTTCGCGGTCAACAAGACGGTAAATTCCGTAAGCAGCTTTCGCTCGGGGCCGACCGCTCGCAGATTGAGCTCGCGGCACCTCTGGATCATGTCCTCAAGCACGGCATCGAATGTGAGCTGATATTCGCCCGTCCACTTCGCCACCAATTCCCGCACTTTGGCCCGATTCCGCCTAATGAACGATGAAGCCGCCTCGCAGCGCCGATGTTTCGGGTCTTCGGAGAACAGCCGGCGCAGGTCGCGGTCGTAGGTTTTCGGCGTGTCGACGACGTAGAGCGTGCGTTTCTTCTTATAATATTCACCAAGAGTCTGGGTTAGCTTCGACGCCGGCTCGACCTTCTCGCGGTGCGTCAGCACCGGCCGTTTGCCGGCAATATCTTTCATCAGCTCGTCGACATAGTCGAGCTTTTTGAGCGCCGGCCAGCCGGCATAGCGGCTGCGCCAATGCGAGCGCGGGCGCAGCCACACCGCGAAGGTCTCGGCGAAATCCTCGTCCGGATGGCTCTGCGCGTACCACAACCGCAAGTGCTGAACATGATGGCGGCTCGCCGGATTGGGCCGGTAGTAGCGCGGATAGCGCTTCGACGACGGACCAAACAATTGCTGCCAGCGCCGGCGGCGATGCAGCTGATAGGCATGCGTGATGACGTGACCGGCCTCGTGCCGGAGAATGCGCATGCATTCCGACCAGGTGCCGCCTTCAACGTCGAGAATGAATTTCTTTTCCAACCGCATCAGGCGCGGATGCGCGAGATAAAACGGAATGGCGATCCCGGGCGTGTTTTCCGGGCTGAACCACTCGCTCGAAATCCAGGCATGCGGCCGCGCGCGGATGTCGTGGCTGTCAAGCTCGGCATGGAGCGTGTGCAGGCAGTTCTCAAGCCACGTCCCCTCGACGGTCACCTTGAGGTCCTTGATGCGGACGTCCAGCAACTCGTCGTCGGACAGCGAGGTCCAGAAATATTTCTTACGCGGCATGATGCTTCGAACCGGAACAGATCACGGCGCCGATGGTGTCACGGGTCACCCCTGGCGACAACCTTCAGGGTCCTTCCTGGGTCCTTCCTGGCAGCAAAGGGTCCTGGTATCAAAGCCGGCGTTCAAAAACACGACAGCCTGCACGGTCAGGGCAGCCTTAAACTAGGGCATGGAAGCGAGAAGTGGCATGACAAGCGGAAAAAGCGACGATCCGGCGTTCCTCTATTTTCCGACCAATTACCGCTGGTCGATGGGGCTTTTGATCTGCCTGTCCGGGGCGCCCTGGGTCGGGGTCGAGATCGACGAGGTGAACCGGGTCGGCCGGGCGCTTGCCGACAAGGTCGGCGACGACACCGCCTGGTTCAACGAATGGACCCGGATGGGCGACAAGATCGAGGCGCGGGGCCGCACGGCGCTGCGCGCCGGCCACAAGCTCACGGCGGCCTCATGTTTCATGCGCGCGACCCGCTACTATCAGACCGGCGAGCGCTTCATCCAGCCGCGGTCGCAGCACAGCATGGACGTCTACGCGAAGTCGGTGCGGATCTTTAAGGAAGCCGCCGCCTTGATGCACCGTCCGCGCATCGAGCCGGTCGAAATCCCCTACGGCAACACGACGCTCCCCGGGCTCTTGGTGCATCCGGACCCGGAAGTTGCCGGCACGAATCCGGCGCCCGCCATGGTGTTCTTCGACGGTTTCGACGTCACCAAAGAGCTGCAATACGGCTACGGCGTTCCCGACCTCGCCGCCCGCGGCATCGGCTGTTTGATCGTCGACGGACCGGGCAACGGCGAGAGCGTACGCTTTCGCAATCTGCCGCTGATCGCGGAGACCGAGCACTACGCGACGCCGGTCTACGAATATCTCGCCGCCCGCCCCGAATTCGATGCCAAGCGCATCGGCGTTGTGGCGCTGTCGCTCGGCGGTTATTACGCGCCGCGCGCGGCGGCGCTCGAACCGCGCTACGCCTGCGCCATCGCCTGGGGCGCGCAATGGGACTATCACGACATCTGGGCGCGGCGGCTCGAAGCGCTGGATTCGGGAAAGGTGCTGTCGCTCTCGGTGCCGCCGGAGCATCTGCAATGGGTGCTCGGCGTCAAGGATCGCGCCGCGGCGCTCAAGAAGCTTGAAGGCTTCCGCCTCGACGGCATCGTGCAGAAAATGAAATGCCCGTTCCTCCTCCTGCATGGCGCAGGCGACGAGCAAATTCCGCTGCCGCTCGCGGAGAAGCTTTATGCCGCCGTCGGCTCAAAGCGGAAGGAGCTGAAAGTTTTCTCGCGCGAGGAAGGCGGCTTCCACCACTGTCAGGTGGATAACGTCACCATCGGCATCCACTATATGTGGGACTGGGCCGCCGATGTGTTTAAGGCTTAACAGCGCAAGGCAAAGAGACCGTCTGGCGGCTTAGGCCGCCAGCATCTTTTGCACTTCGGTGACCAGTTCGCGGAGATGGATCGGCTTCGACAGCACCTTGGCGTGCTTGGGCGCGGTCGAATTGGAATTGAGCGCCACCGCAGCGAAGCCGGTGATGAACATGATCTTGATGTCGGGGTCGAGTTCGGCGGCGCGGCGCGCAAGCTCGATACCGTCCATTTCCGGCATGACGATATCGGTCAACAGGAGCTCGAACGGCTCCTCGCGCAGCCGCTGGTAGGCGGATAGGCCGTTGTCATAGGAAATGACGTCGAAGCCGGCATTTTGCAGCGCCTTCACGAGGAAGCGCCGCATGTCGATGTCATCTTCCGCAAGCAGGATTTTGGTCATCCGAGTTGTCGTGGTGGTGTTCATGGCGATCGTTTTCCGGCCTTCGCCGGCCCCCTACATTCCCATAAGCCGGATGTCGGGTAAACATGGAGTGAAGGCCCAAGCCTTATAGCCTTATTGCGGTCGCGGGCTTGATCAAAAGTCTCGGTCACCATTTGATTACCCTTGACCGCCCCCGCCGCGTCGAACCGTGTCGGGGAGCGTTCGAACCCAAGCTTTCCAAGCCCAAGCTTTTTCTAAGCCTATGGACAACGGCCGCACGTTGGGGGACGGTGCTATTGGCTCGCGAGTTCTGAGGAAGCCCGCCAGGCGTCATGGACATCGACAACGAATTCGATCCGCCATTCGAAGCCTTGGAGCCCGCGGAATGCCGCGGGCCGCTGCTTTTCAATTCGCCCCATAGCGGGCGGGTCTATCCGCCGGCCTTTCTGCTCGCCTCGCGGCTCGATCTGACGACGCTGCGACGCTCCGAGGATTCCTTTGTCGGCGAACTGATCGAAGGCGTGGTCGGCCGCGGCCACCCGGTGATGCGGGCGCATTTCCCGCGCTGCTATGTCGACGTCAACCGCGAGCCCTACGAGCTCGATCCGCGCATGTTCGACGGCCGCCTGCCGTCGTTCGCCAATACCCGCTCGATGCGGGTCGCCGGCGGGCTCGGCACCGTGGCGCGCGTCGTCGGCGACGCCCAGGAAATCTACGATCAGCGCATTTCGGTTGCCGAGGCGATGCGCCGGATCGATGGGCTCTATAAGCCCTATCACCGCACGCTGCGCCGCATGTTCACGCGGCTGCACCATGAATTCGGCGCCGCCATCCTGGTCGATTGCCATTCCATGCCGTCGAGCACCGGCGGCCGGGACGAACGGCCGCGCGCCGATCTCGTGCTGGGCGACCGCTACGGCACCAGCTGCGTGCCGCTGGTCGCCGAAACCATCGAACAATGCATGCGCGAATTCGGCTATGTGGTCAGCCGCAACAAGCCCTACGCCGGCGGCTTCATCACCGAACATTACGGCAATCCGGCCACCGGCCTCCACGCGATCCAGCTCGAAATCAACCGGGCGCTTTATATGGACGAGCGGCGCTACGAGCGTTCGGCGTCGTTTGCGCGGCTTGCCGCCGAATTCGAGGTTTTGGCCGACCGTCTCGCCGCTATTCCGAGCGAGGAGTTACGGCCCTATCGCGCGGCGGCTGAATAGCCGCGAACGGTAGACCCTTGGGCAAACCCTTCGGCCAAAGAAGCAAACCCTTGGCCAAAGAAAAGGGCCGCTCACCTTGCGGGAGCGGCCCAAGTCTAGGGAGGAAACGCCCAAGGAGGGCGACGGTAACGGGAGAGAGCCTCTCGCTACCGCACTGCAACAACATACACCGCGACGCACAAAACGCAAGTGCTGTTGACCTATTTGTCCGGGGTTTTCCCGAGGAAATTGCCGCATATCGAGCAAATGTGACACTTCGTATTTCACAGCGCGCCGGAGCGTGAAAAATGTCTGTTGTATTTCAACATGTTACGCCAGAGTTCCGCGCTTGCTCAAAAATCCGTCATCAGGCGGCTGCTCCGTGCCGAAGGGCCATGCCGTTTTGCATGGCGTTAACCGGTCCCTGTAACCGGCCGGCCACACGGTGATTTGCCGTTTTGCGGAAACTTCAGATAGCAAGAACCTCAGATACTTGATCCGAAGCGAGCCCCTTGATGACGGCCATCGATTTTGCGGCATTCGTGGATGAACTCGCCATGATTTCGGGCGAGACCATCCGGCCGTTTTTCCGGAGCGCCCTGGGTGTCGAGAACAAGAGCCGCTCCGGCGGCTTCGACCCCGTCACCGCCGCCGATCGTGCCGCCGAAATGGCGATGCGCACGCTGATCAAGCGGACCTTTCCCGAACACGGCGTCATCGGCGAGGAATTCGAGCCGGAGCGGCCGGACGCCGAATATGTCTGGGTGCTCGATCCGATCGACGGCACCAAATCCTTCATCAGCGGCATGCCGGTCTGGGGCACGCTGATCGCGCTGACGCGGCGCGGCGAGCCGATCTACGGCATGATGCATCAGCCGTTCACCCGCGAGCATTTTTCCGGCGACGGCCGCGGCGCGCGGTATCGCGGGCCGGCCGGCGATCGGGACCTGCGCGTGCGCTCCTGCGCGTCGCTCAACGACGCGGTGCTGTGCACGACCTCGCCGCTATTGATGAACGCGGCCGACCGGCAATGTTTCGGCCGCGTCGAGAAAGAGGTGCGGCTGTCGCGCTACGGCGGCGACTGTTACGCCTATTGCGTGCTCGCCGCCGGCCATGTCGACCTCATCATCGAGACCGAGCTCAAGCCCTATGACGTGCTGGCGCTGATCCCGATCATCGAAGGCTCAGGCGGCGTCATCACCACCTGGGAGAACGGCTCGCCGCGTAACGGCGGCCGCATCGTCGCCGCCGGCGACAAAAGGGTTCACGCGCAAGCCATGGCACTGTTGAATGGGCGCTCTTGAACGGCTGATCTTTATCGCCGCTCGTCCCGCGGACCGATTTTTCCGCGTCATTGCGAGCGCAGCGAAGCAATCCAGGGCCGCTCGCTCGGCGGCTCCAAAGCTGGATTGCTTCGTCGCTTCGCTCTCGCAATGACGGTATATCTGCGCCGCGAAAGACGTCACCTCAATACAGCGGCGTGCCGGGGACGAAGGCGTCGAACGCCGCCCAGAATTGCGAGCGGAAACGGTCCTGCTCCATGAGAATCTCATGCTGGGCGCCGACAATCACGAGATGCGAACCGGCGCGCAAAGTCGTGGCGAAATCCTCGATCGCCGCTGTTGACACCACCTGGTCGCTGCCGCCGGCGACGATCAGGATCGGCTGGCGGATGCGCGCCGGAAAGCTGCGCTCCTGCATCTCGGCCATGGCGCGAAACGCGGAATCGAGCCAGGCCACCGTCGGTGCGCCGAGCGCCAGCGCCGGCTCGGCCTCAAGGATCGCGGCATTGCGGGCATAGCGCACCGGATCGGAGGTGAGGATATTGCCGACGAAGGGCCGCGATTCGACGACGCTGGTGTCGCTCTTGGGCACATACATCGAGCCGAACCCCGCCATCCGCATCACCCGCACGATGATCGCGCCCGCGCCCTTGGTATAGTCGACGCCGCCGAGCGTGATCAGCGGCGAGGTCAACACCATGCGGTCGAACCAGCGATGGCCGCGATGGGCGGCGCGGATCAGGATCGTGGCGCCGGTCGAGTGGCCGAGCGCAAAGATCGGCGGCGGGCAATCCGGCAGCACGATTTCGCGCATGAAGGTTTCGAGATCGGTGTCGTATTCGCCGAAATCGCGCACATAGCCCTTGCGGCGGTCGCTCAGCGCGCGGTCGGACAGGCCCTGGCCGCGCCAGTCGAGCGTCGCCACCGCAAAACCGCGCGCGCGCAGATCGCGCACCGTCTCGAAATACTTTTCGATCCACTCGCTGCGGCCCTGGAAGATACAGACCGTGCCGCGGCGCCCGGCCGGCGGCTGCCAGCGCGCATAGCGCAGGTTCACGCCGTCCGGCGTCTTGATCATTCCGGCGACATAGTTGTCCGGAACCGGATTGGCGGGAATGGAAACAAGGTTCATTAAAAAGGTCGGGCTGGAAGGTCGGGCTTAAGCGGCCTTCCGCTTATAACAGTCCGCGAGTGCCGCTCAACCAAACGGCGCGCGCCGGCTTCGCTTTTGCGGAGGATATCGGGGCGATATTCCCACCCCCTTGCGGGGTCGAACCGCCACTCCCATATTTATTTGGTGCAGGCCAGATAGGGCTGCATATTCATAGGCTTGGCCCATAAGGGCAGGCCGCATGTCGCTTCACAAGGAGGATATGCCATGCGAACTTTCGATCTAACTCCGCTTTATCGTTCCACCGTCGGCTTCGACCGGCTGTTTTCGTTGCTCGACCAGGGCAGCGACGGCGCGGCTCCGGGTTATCCGCCCTATAATATCGAGCGGACCGGCGACAACGCTTACCGCGTGTCGGTAGCGGTCGCGGGCTTTGACGCGCCCGAGCTTTCGATCGTGGCCAAGGAGAACACGCTCACCATCCGCGGCGAGAAAAACGCCAAAGAGGAAGAGAAGCGCGGCGACGTGCTCTATCAGGGCATCGCAGCACGCACCTTCGAGCGCGCGTTCCAGCTCGCCGACTTCGTCCTGGTGAAAGGCGCGAGCCTCGAGAACGGTCTCCTGCACGTCGACCTCGTGCGCGAGATCCCCGAGGCGAAAAAGCCGCGCTCGATCCCGATCAGCGTGCAGGGTAATGGCTCTGCCGTGATCGAGAGCCAGAAGGCCGCTTAAGCGGTCGCTACGGTTGGACTAAGGGAGCGCCCCGGTTTTGCCGGGGCGCTTTTCGTTTTGCCGGCAGGTGCGTCTAAAGCTCCTTGCCAATGACGCGGTCAACCGAATAAGGACCGCCGCCGCGGATAGCGATGATGAAGCATACCACTCCGATCAGCAGCACATACTCGTATCCGCCGCCACCGGCTGCATAACCCTTCGGCAGATGCACGAACAGCAAAGCCACCAGCATCTCGATGGCCAATGCGGCCGCGAAAAATCGAGTGAACAGACCGATGATCAAGCAGACGCCGCCGACCAACTCGAGGAACATGATGAGGTATGTCCACAGTAATGCGGGCTCGATGCCGTTCTTGGAGAACACGTTCGCGGCGACCGCGTCAGCGCCGAGTTTGAATTTTGTCGAAACGTGCATCAAAAACATGACGCCGACCACAATGCGCACAAAAGTTGCGGCGATGGGCAGCATCGTCTCGTAAAACCCGGCGAGTCCCGGATAAAGCAGTTTCGTTTCACCTTGAGCCACGGCACGCTCCCTTTTTGTTTCCTAAATTGACGCGCATCGGCTCACTACGCCGACGATGGTTCGCACCTGCCATTAAAGCAGTGATTTCGGATTGGTGAAATGGGGGTTCGATACTCAAGTTGCGCCGCAAAAAATCTTCAATGCCCCAGAAATCTTCAATGCCCCAAGAAATCTTCAATGCCCAAGAAATCTTCAACGCCCCAAAAATCTTCAATGCCCATGTCGCTTTTGGGTCATATCTGCCGCGCCGATTATGGCGCTTGGCGGCAGCTTTACCCTCAATAACGGACGCGAAGGCGGCCGGTCGGCGCGGCAGCTAAGGGCCAAAAGCGGACGCCGCCAGCATCCCACTTTTTAAAGGCCTGTTATCAGCGAGCCTCGTCACTGGGCGCTGGCGGCCTTTCCCAGGGCAACCGCTCGATCTCGTTGAGTTGTCTGGTCTGATTTGAAAGGAACACGACGACCCGCAACCCGTCAGTATAATAGGGATCCCCTGTCAGGTTCGCGCGCGGATCAGATATTTGGGCGGCGCCGACGCCGCCCACGAACCCATATCGCTCAACAAACCCGGACATTAGGAGATCTTGCAAAAGATAGCCGCGGTCGAAATCCACGTCCGGTCCGATTTTATGCGTCGTCAAGTTCCAAGTTTGATCCGTCAGGCGCACGCCAATGTCACGGCTCACCTGACCGATCCACACCCTGCGAGATTGGAAAGTGTATGGAGCCAGCCACAGCCGAGCGTGGATCCGCTCGTTAATGGTCGATCGCGCTTTCTGAACGGCCACATCCTCACGCCGACCAAAGACATAAAGCGGGCTGACCGGCGAGGTGAGATACTCATCGCGAAAGATGAACGCGCGCGCCGTGTCGATCATGCTTGCGATGTCGAGCTTCTGAGTAAGGTGCCAGTCGCGAGAGATAAACGGAACAACCGGATCGCGCCCACCCTCTATGATGACCAGATTCAGAGGATCGCCCTGCCGCGTGGCATTGGAGTTTGTCGTGCAGCACGGATATTCGGCAAGTGTCGCTCGCAACGCATCGAGATCGAGGTCGGCGATTTTCTGACCGGGATAGATGCTGTCAGCACGAACACCCGGGCCGACAAAGGCGGGCCCGGGAATAGGCAACGCGAAATCGAATGTTTCAAGGCGGTTATTTCCAACAACGACGAACCGCGCGTATTTCACGCCAGCATCCGCTTCCCCATAGACAAAGCCTGCGGTCCGCGAATGAGGCAGAAGCAGGCTCGGCATCTGCCGCTTTATAAAGTAGGCGTCCCGCGTGCGATTTGTAGCGGACGAAAAAACTCCGTGGAATTTGTAGGAGACTTCGTCAGGCGAATAATATTCACTGTCGGTCGCGATCTGAAGATAGACGAGCTGATCGTCCGTCTCATTTTCGATCTCGAGCCAGATCGGCTGAATGCCGTATTTTGCCAAATCTTCCCCGAAGCTTCGCCGGCTTTCGTCTCTTCCGAGCGCACTCGCGCTCACCCTTATGCCGGACGCGGATTTTTGCTGCGCGCGTGCGATAAAATCAGAGTCCGCGCTCGGGTCCGGATTGAACCGAAACGAGCCGATCATCATCATCACCGCCGCGAATGCGCAGATGAGAATGACGACAACCAATATTTTGAGCAGTCGGGATTTGTTCAAGCGACCAGCGCCAATGAATTGGCACAAATTGTACAAGGTCTGCGGCTTGTCCGAAAGGGCGCGTCATTCCGAATAATCCATGACGTCAGATATTGAGGTGAAGGCCCATAAATCTCGGTGTCCGCTTTGTCCCAATAACCGACACGACGTTGAGTTTCGGCGCGGCAGCTAAGGGCCGGAAACAGACATCCCACCCGACCGGCTTCCTCAGCGCAACGAGATTCCGAGCAGCACGCGGCGCGGTCACATTGCGATGTCCGCTTTGCCGCCGAAAGCGGACATTGATCGTGACGTTCGGAATGTCCGCTTTGGGCCAAGAGGCGACATCACGTCTGCCGTCCAATGTGATGAAAAAGGCCGCCAACTGAGGCGGCCTATTTGCTGGAAGTACGGGGAAGCCGGACGACCAAGCGGCCAACACTCCAAACTTCCACGTCGTGGCCGTCAACAAGCCCAAGCGCTTTGTGGGTCGCCTCATGATCATCGGCGCACTCGATGACTTCGGGCGGGCGAGAAACGCGGTTCTCAAGGTCGATAAAATAGGCTCGATATGTGGGCATGCTGCGCTCCCCTTGTCTCAGGCGGGAGCGCTACCGAACTCTCAGCCACCGACGCCTAACCAAAGGGTCGTTGTCGGTGATTAATCGTATTTGGGGTCGTTGGGGCTGAACCCTAGTGTCAAAAGACGCACCCACAAACGAAAAGCCCCCGGCGTTATTGCCGAGGGCTTCCCTGTCTGTGCCGGGCGCGTGTGTCATGACGGGTTGACCGGCGGGCGGATAATACGCACCCGCAACTTGGGTTCAACCAAAAGGGGCCGTCTCATAGTTGAAAAGGAGCTACTGTGCTTTTCAGGCCAGGAAGGGAACCAGTACCTAATGTTCCTGCGGAGAACCCCTTACAACTGCCCGCGCGTGTGGATTGTGCGGAGCCAAGCCAAAATCAAAACACCGGCCACTCGATTTCTCAAAACCGGCCAATAGGTTCGGAAACCGGCCAGCACCATAGGAACGGATCGGAAATCTAGAACAGTTTGTGAACTCGGCGACGGCGCGGCCCATTCCGCCCACCTCGAATGTCCGCTTTGGGTCACGTGTGGACGGCGCCCTGGCAAGAGCTTTTTTGACGTTGGTGCAGATTGGTCGGGTGCGGTCACGTGTCCGGCCTGTTGATGCGGCGGTACGGCCGCTGGCCCTAATGCTCTGCGCGGATCGGGTCCCAATCGTAAGCGCGCACTTTTAGAAGTGCGATGACCCAAACGGGTTCTCCCGATCCCCGGAACGACCGTATCTGCATTACGTCGTCATGCCCTCGCCAATTGGTGTTGCCGATCTATCCGCTGGCGTCTGTTATGCCGCCATCGACAAAGTCGGCTCTTTGTATCTGTCGCCGTGAACCATGATGGCCCAGGCCATCCGTGCGATCTTGTTGGCGAGCGCCACCGCCGCCACCTTGGTCGGTCGGCGTTCCATCAATCGTGCGAGCCAGGGCCGGTTCTTGGTCCCGTGTTTCTGGGCATAGCGGATGACGGCCGTCGCGCCGACCACCAGCAACCAGCGCAAGTATCGATTGCCCTGCTTGGTGATGCTGCCGAGCCTGTCCTTGCCACCGGTCGTATGCTGCTTGGGCACCAATCCGATCCAGGCGGCAAGGTTGCGTCCCGATGCAAACGCCTTCCAGTCGCCAATCTCGGCAACCAGAGCCGTGGCGACGATCGGGCCGATGCCTGGAATCTCCGCTAGCCGCCGGCTCGGCTTCGCACGAGCGATGCCAGGCCAGGATGCTCTTGTCGATGGATCCGATCTCGGCCCGATCGCGATGTACTGTCGCGCCAGCACATCGAGAATGCCACGGGCGGCTGGGGGAATCCGGCGATCCTCGGCGTCAGCGACGATCCTCAGCAACTCTGCCGTTCCGTTGCGGCCCTTGGCCGACACGACGCCGAGTTCGGCCAGGTGCCCGCGCAGCGCATTGCTCAGCATCGTACGCTGGCGCACCAGCAATTGCCGGGTCCGGTGCAGCATCAAGGCCGTCTGCTGTTGCTTGGTCTTGATCGCAACGAACCGCATTGACGGCCGCGTCACCGCTTCGCAGATCGCTGCCGCATCGTTCGCATCGTTCTTGCTGCGCTTGAGATAGGCCTTCA
Source organism: uncultured Alphaproteobacteria bacterium (assembly GCA_963761595.1). Classification (GTDB taxonomy): domain Bacteria; phylum Pseudomonadota; class Alphaproteobacteria; order Rhizobiales; family Xanthobacteraceae; genus BOG-931. The sequence goes on along the minus strand of CAVXHE010000008.1, from coordinate 70,432 downwards.
CATAGCTCGGCGGCATCAGCTTCACTGTGTGGCCAAGCCCAGTCAGCTCGCGGCCCCAGTGATGCGCCGACGGACATGCTTCTATGCCAATCAGGCACGGCGGCAGCTCAGCGAAGAACTCCAGCATCTTCGCGCGACTGATACGCTTGCGGATCACTACCGTGCCCGCACCGTCGACCCCGTGCACCTGGAACACAGCCTTCGCAATATCGAGACCAATCGTGCTAACCTCGCCCATGGACGGCTCCCCTCAATGTGGTTCGCTTTAACGCAACCACCCTTTGGCACATCGATGCCGTAGAGTGGGCGCCGTCCACAGCATCAAAAGCTGCCGCGACGGAATTAAAGCGTGATGTCCGCTTTCCACCCGAAAGCGGACACGGCACCGGAAGGTCGGCGCGTCCGCTGTGGGCCAATAGCTGCCGCGACCGACCGCGTGCGTTAGTGCCGGTGGGTGAGCCCGAAGGTGAGGAGCATAGCCCATAAGACCAGGAGGCTCATCGCGAGCATGCGGATCGACAAGATTAGCCGGATTAGCTTCGTGTCTTTGAGTTTCGTGTACTGATTGTCCAAAAGCATAAATTGCGAGGTACGCAACCACTTTCGGATGTCCCCTTGCATGTTGTCTGCGCGAAAGAGGGGCTGCTGAAACAACGGCCGCCCGAGTTCCACCCATGCAGCGGTCTGATCTCGCGGGAGATACGTGTTGATCAAATACAGCGTCAAGCCGAGATAGGCGAAGGTACAGAACATGAGCGCGATGACAACCGCTGTAAAAGCAAGACTATTCATCAATGATCTCGTTGTCTTATGTCGCGACTTTACATCGTTTGCCCGCATTTCGGGTAGAGGCGAAATCGTTCAACAGAGTCGCTTCCCCCAACGTCCGCTTTGGGTCAAAAGCTGCCGCGGCCTGGCCAAGCTTCGATGTCCGCTTTACCCCCGAAAGCGGACACGGCACTGCGGTCACGCGGTGTCCGCTAAGGGCCAATAGCGAACTTCAGGCGTCTTTGGCAAAATTGAACGGGCGCTCGTAGAACGCAATTGATCAACGTGGACGCCTATCGGCCAAGAACGAGGTGAGTGGCATGCTCGGTCGCCCGATGTTCGGTGACGCGATAGCCCAGCGCCGGCAGATCGATCCCGGCGAACATCGCTTCGCCTTGCCCGAGCACGACAGGGGACAAGGCGAAATGCAGCTCATCGATCAGCCCGGCGCGAAGATATTGACGCACGGTCTCGACGCCACCGCCGATCTTCACGTCGAGGCCATTGGCTGATTGTTTCGCCTGATCCAACGCTGCCTCGAGACCGTTAGTCACGAAGATGAAGGTGGTGCCCCCTTCCATCACGATCGGATCGCGCGGATGGTGCGTCAGCACGAAGGTCGGCGTGTGATAAGGCGGATTGTTGCCCCACCAGCCTTTCCAGTTCTCGTCCGGCCACGGACCGCGGATCGGCCCAAACATATTGCGGCCGAGGATGAACGCGCCGAACCCGTCCATCGAACGATGTGCGTAGGCCTGATCGACTCCGTCAGAACCGCCGTCCTTACCGACCATTGTTCGGAACATGCGCGTACCGAACAGCCACGTGTGCAATTCATGCCCACGCTTGCCGAGCGGATTTTCAAGGCTTTGCTCAAGGCCTGCTCCGAAACCGTCGAACGAGATGGAAAAGCCTGCAACGCGTACTTTCGTCATAGCGAACTCCCTTTCATATCGGCCATTTATCTGATCGCAGGCAATGCGTCCGATTTGGGTCATTAACTGCCGCGATCGTCCTGACCGTTGGTGTCCGCTTTACCCCCAATAACGGACACGAAAGCGGACGGTCCGCGCTAGGCCAAAAAGCTGCCATGAGCAGGTGCAGCAAAAATTCGCTATCGAGGGCCAGCTTATTCTATGGTCTCTCCCATAAAATCCCGCCCGGAGGAGAAACCCAAATGGCGTATTCTTTGTATGATGCGGCTGTAACCCCCTGCGCCCAGCAGCTTGGCGCACTGGCTGGCATTATCGACAAGGCCGCCGCGCATTGTGCTGCCAACAAGATTGAGGAATTGGCCCTGCTGCAGGACCGGTTGTATCCCGACATGTTCTGCCTCGCCCGCCAGATCCGCCCGTCAGCGGATTTCGCTATGAATACCGGCGGCCGCTTAGCTGGCGTTACTCCCCCCGCTATGCCGGCCGTGGACGACACCAGCTTCGCCGCCGCCAAGAGCCGCGTCGAAACCGCCCTAGGCTTCGTGAAGTCCCTGACTCGCGCGCAGGTCGACGGCGCGGAGGACAAGGTCATCGCCTGGACCGGTGGTGGCAACGACCGGAAAATGAAGGGCAACGACTATCTGCAACAGTTTGCCTTGCCGAATTTCTTCTTCTTCGTAACGACGGCGTACAACATCCTGCGTCATCGCGGCGTGCCGATCGGAAAGCGGGATTTCCTCGGCCCGGTCAACTGGCTCTAGGGCGCCTCAAAGCTTTCGCCACTGCAACACGACATGCACGTGGATGTCCGTTTTGGGTCACAAGCAGACCTTGAGGCGCGTCCACCCGATGTCCGTCATTTCCCCAAAAGCGGACAGTGGCTCAATCATTTTATGAGCGCATAACCTAATCGTTGATCGGCGGCGCCTCGAGCGACTTGCCGCGCTTTGCCGCCGCGGTTGCCGGCGGCGCGGCAGAGGCCGCAGGCGCGGAACCTGTCGGGAGGCCTGCCGATGCAGGTTTTCCATCCGGCTTGTCGGATGATTTGGCATCAGGCGCGGCCTTATTAGCGGCGTTGTCGCTCACCGCCGCAGGTTTCGCGGCGACCGGTTTGGTGTCTTCAACCGGTTGGCGCGATGCAAGTTCCGGCGGCCGTGGCCGCGGCAATGGCGGCAATACCGTCACGCTGGCGCGCGTCAGCGGGTGCGCGGCCGACGACCGCGAGGCCACGATCTGTCCGCTGCCCTGCCCATTCTCAAGCGGCGCCGGCGGCAGGCCGTAATCCGCCGGCTGACCGTAAGGTAGGTCGTCTGGATCTGGCCCATAGGGCATCATTCCGGCGGTTTGGCCGTAAGATCCCGGGCCCGGAACAATGCGATTGACGTCGCGGATCGCGCCGGACCGCGCATCGACCACGACGCGCATCAGGATGCCGCGGAAATCGGTCGCCCGCACCACATAGGTCGAGCCTTCGCGCAACGGCGGCGCCAGCGGATCGAAGCCGGCGCGGCGCACGGTCCGCGCAATTTCATAAGGCGGTATGAAGCCAAGCGATGGGAGCGGCGCAAACTGGGCTGATGATGTTGCGGCAACCTGCGCGTGACCATCTGAAACGGCCAGCAGCAGAGCGCACAGAGCGGACGCGGCTATAACGCTCACACGCACGTTTCGGGCCCCCTCCCTTGACGTCCCCAACATTAGCCCAAAGTCAGCGCAAAGATTAGCTCAAACGCTCGTATGAGATTAACTTAAATTGGGGCGGTCCTTGGGCGCAATTCAGGACTTTTTGCATAGCGCCGCGAAACGCTCGATATCCCCGTCGTTGGTGGCAAAGGACGTGACCAGCCGCACCAGGACATTGTCGGCTCCCAAGTCGTCGGATCCCGCCTCCAAGCTTTCGCTCGAACGCACATAATAGCTGGCGCCGGCCCGCCGAAGCTTGGCATCGAGCGTCTTCGGCAGCACGGCAAAGACCAGATTGGCCTCGACCGGCCAGACCGGCTTAAACCCCACGGCGGCCAATTGCGCCGCCAGCCGGTCGGCCTTGGCGTTGGCATGGCGCGCCAGCGTGAGCCAGTAATCGTCGGCGAGGTAGGCCAGAAATTGCGCGGCAACAAAGCGATGCTTGGACAACAGCGCCCCGGCGCGCTTGCGCCGTTCGCCGAGATAGGCGGCGCGGGCTGGATCGAAGACGACCACGGCTTCGGCCGCCATGGCGCCGCCCTTGGTCGCCCCGAATGACAAGACGTCGACGCCGGAGCGCCAGGTCATCTCTGCCGGCGAGGCATTGAGCCGCACCAGCGCATTGGCGAAACGCGCGCCGTCCATATGCACGGCGAGCGAGCGCGCATGCGCGATCTCGGCGAGCGCCGCGATCTCGCCGGTCCGATAGATGGTGCCGGCCTCGCTCGCCTGCGTGATGGAGAGCGCGGAGGGGATCATCTGATGCGGTGAGTGTCCGCCATAGCCGGCAAGCGCCGCGTTCAAGAGCGCCGGCGTGATCTTGCCGCCCTCGCCGCTTAACCCGACAAGCTTCAACCCGCCGCCGAAGAATTCGACCGCGCCGCATTCGTCGGTCGCGATGTGAGACTGCGCATGGCAGAGCACGGCGCCCCAGGGCGGCGAGACGTGCGCCAGCGCCAAGGCGTTCGCCGCCGTGCCGGTCGGCACCAGGAATACCGCGACCTCGCGCTCGAAAATCTCGGCCAACCGGCGCTCGGCCGCTTTGGTCCAGTCGTCATTGCCGTAGCCAAGTGCGTAGCCGTCATTGGCTTTGGCGAGCGCATCGAGGATGGCGGGCGCCACAGGCGCGGTATTGTCGCTGGCGAAATTCACGTCGGCAAATTCACTTAGTGATATCCGATGTCGGCTCGGACCTTGCCGCGAAAGACCCAATATGACCAGGCCGTGTAGACCAAGATCACCGGTAATAGGAACAGCGTGCCGATCAAGAGAAACGCTTGCGTGCTCGGCGATGCCGCCGCCTGTTGCAGCGTGAAATGTCCGGGCACGATCATCGGCCACAAACTGATGGCAATGCCGATATAGGACATGACGAAGAGGCCCAGAGCGGCGAGGAACGGCGCGTATTCCGACCTGTCGTTAAGCGATTGCCACGCATACCAGATCAGCCCCGCCGTGATGAGCGGCACCGGCGCGAGATAGACGATATGCGGGAAGGAGAACCAGCGCGCGGCGATATGCGCGTCGATATAAGGTGTCCACAGGCTGACGATGCCGATGCCGAGAACCGTGCCGAAGAGACAACGCCGGCCGAGCGCGCGCGCCCAATCCTGCAGCGCGCCTTCGGTTTTGATGATGAGCCAGCCTGAGCCGAGCAGCGCATAGCCGAACATCAAAGCGACGCCGGCAAAAACCGAAAACGGCGTGAAGCAGTCGAACGAGCCGCCGACGAATTGCCGGCCCTCGACATTGAAGCCCTGGATGAAGGCGCCGAGGATCACGCCTTGGGCAAAAGCGGCCAGCGCCGAGCCGGCGGCGAAACCGTGATCCCAGAAGGTGCGGTGTTCGGCATCCCGATAGCGGAACTCGAAGGACAACCCGCGAAACATCAGCGAGAGCAGCATCAAGAGCACCGGAAAATAGACCGCCGGGATGATGATGGCGAAGGCGACGGGAAAGGCGGCGAGGAGGCCGACGCTGCCGAGAATGAGCCAGGTCTCGTTGCCGTCCCAGATCGGCGCGATCGAGTTCATCACCAGGTTGCGCGCGTCGCGGTCGGGCGCGAAGTTGTAGAGCATGCCGACGCCGAGATCGAAGCCGTCGAGCGCCACATAGAGGAAGACGCCGATCGCGAGGATCGTCGTCCAAATCGGCACCAGGTCGAGCGGTTGCATTATCGTGCTCCCTCGGGTGCGGAGGCGGCCAGCGCCTCGATCGGGGATTTCGGCCGCCCGCTGCCGATTGGCGCTGTGTCTTCCAACGCAGCGGGCCCCCTCCGCACGATGCGGAGCATGACCGCAATGCCCACCGGGAAAATCACCAGATAGACGGCGACATAAAGCGCGAGCGATAAGAGTACATTGGCGCCGGTCAGCGACGGCGAGACGGAGTCCGCCGTCCGCATCAAGCCATAGATCGTCCACGGCTGCCGCCCGACCTCGGTCGTCGTCCAGCCGGCGATCACGGCGAGAAAGCCGAGGCTGACCGTGAATTGACAGAGCCGCAGATACCACGCGGTCCGGTCAAGCTGTTTGCGCGCCAACAGCACGAGACCCGTCGCCACGACCGCCAGCATCAGAAGGCCGATGCCGACCATGATGCGGAACGAGAAATAGACGACAGCGACCGGTGCGCGCTGATCGGGCGGAAAATCCTTCAGGCCTTTGACCGCTCCGTCCCAGGAATGGGTGAGATAGAGGCTGCCGAGCTTGGGTATGGCGATCTCGCCAATATTGCGTTCCGCCGTCTGATCGGGCCAGCCGATGATCGAAGCGGGAACGCCGTGTCCGCCGTCCCAGAGGCCCTCGATCGCGGCAAGCTTGGCCGGCTGATGCGCGAGCGTGTTCAGGCCGTGCATGTCGCCGAGCACGATTTGCAGCGGCACGAAAATCGCCAGAAACCCCAGCGCAAGCCGCAGCATCAAACGCCCTTCGGCGGGCGATTGGCCGCGCCGCACCGTATAGGCGCCGACGCCGAGAACGACGAAAGCCGTCGTCACGTAGAACGCGCTCACGGTATGCGCCAGCCGATAAGGCAACGACGGGCTGAAGATGATGTCGAACCAGTCCTTGGGGAAATACCGGCCGTCGACGACTTCGTAACCGACCGGCGTCTGCATCCAGCTATTGGTGGCGAGAATCCAGAACGCCGAAGACAATGTGCCGACCGCCACCAGCACGGCGGCGAGGAAATGCATGGAAGGCGGCACGAGCTTTCGCCCGAACAGAAGCACGCCGAGGAACGTCGCTTCGAGAAAGAACGCGGTGAGGCCTTCATAGGCCAGAAGCGGCGAAATCACGTTGCCGGCGGCGTCGGAGAAGCGGCTCCAATTGGTGCCGAACTGAAACGGCATGACGATGCCGGTGACGACGCCCATGCCGAAGGAGATCGCGAAGATCCGCAGCCAGAATTGCGAGAGATTGAGGAAGACGGGGCGCTTGGTCAGCGCATAGACGCCTTCGAGAAAGGCGATGTAGGACGCCAGACCGATGGTGAAGGCCGGCAACAGAATGTGCCAGCCGACGACCCAGGCGAATTGAATGCGGGATAAAAATTCCGGATCAAGATGCATCGCCCGTGGCCCCGGTGACAATGCTGCTGACGGGTCGTGACCTTACCACCGCCCGTGACTGAGTGCGATACCGCCGCAGCGTGACACAGACATGTCCCCTCGGCGCGGCCATTCGCGCCCTTGCGCGGTCGAGCCGCGAAAAACCACCGAGATTTTATTGCGGCGCGGTCGCGGCCATTGCGCTTACGCGCGTCCCATGATCCACTTAAAGACGCGGGATAATGGAAATATCCGTGACGAACGGGCCGAGCCGGTTCCTTTTTTGTCACGCTTTGGGGCCCTGCGCTTGTGCTTGAGCCTGGGATTTGCCATGTTCTGTGTAGGACAGCATTGCTGTCCCAATTGCTGGCCCGCCATGCGCGAGCCTCCACTTTCGGGGGCGGCCGCGCGGCAGGTCTGCCGCCAGGACGAGGGCGCGTCGGACGGCGGCAAAAAGGCAGCAAGAACAAGCAGCCATTGGCCAGCATGTGGCGGAAGACATGCGGCACAAAGGTTGCCTCCTAGATTGAACGGCTCGCCCGTGCCGCAGGAAGCCTTGGCGCAGGACAGCGCAATCCTGCGCAGGGGCGAATTGCGTCGCAACCAGGAAGACCGGTGTCTTCCGGGCGGGGGCTGAGGAACGCGAGTAGGACGAAGATGGGCGCGGATAGAATGGTGGACGCGTCAACCGCTTTCGGTCTGTTTGATCCGGCGCTGGAAAAGGATTTCCTGCGGCGTCGGTTTTATTGCCGACATCAAGGGCCGCAAGTCGCACAAGATCATCGAAGACGCGCTCACCATCCTGGTCAATCTCGAGCACCGCGGCGCGGTCGGCGCCGACCCGCGCGCCGGCGACGGCGCCGGCATCCTGGTGCAGATCCCGCACAAGTTTTTCGCCAAGAAGGCGGCCGAGCTCGGCTTTCTGCTGCCGGAACCCGGCCACTATGCCGTCGGCGCGCTGTTCATGCCGCACGACGAGGCATGGCGCAAAGACGTTATGGAGAGCTACGCCGAGATTGCCGAGAAAGAAGGCATGAAGATTCTCGGCTGGCGCAATGTGCCGACCGACAATTCGACGCTTGGCGACTCGGTGAAGCCGACCGAACCGTCGAATATGCAGGTTTTTATCGCCCGCAATCCGAAGATCGCTTCGGACGACGAGTTCGAGCGGCGGCTCTATATCCTGCGCAAGACGATCTCGGGCTCGCTCTACGGCAAGCGCGAACGCAGCGTGTCGCACTATTACCCGGTGTCGATGTCGTGCCGCACCATGATCTACAAGGGCATGTTCCTCGCCGACCAGCTCGGCACCTATTATCCCGATCTGCACGATCGGGATTTCGAGAGCGCGCTCGCGCTCGTCCACCAGCGCTTCTCCACCAACACCTTCCCGGCCTGGTCGCTGGCGCATCCCTACCGCATGGTCGCGCATAACGGCGAGATCAATACGCTGCGCGGCAACAACAATTGGATGGCGGCGCGGCAGGCCTCGGTGTCGTCGCCGAAATTCGGCGACGACATCAAGAAGCTGTGGCCGATCTCCTATGAAGGCCAGTCCGACACCGCCTGTTTCGACAACGCGCTCGAATTTCTGGTGATGGGCGGCTATTCACTGGCGCATGCCATGATGATGCTCATCCCCGAAGCCTGGGCCGGCAATCAGCTCATGAGCGAGAAGCGCCGCAACTTCTATGAGTACACCGCGGCGCTGATGGAGCCGTGGGACGGCCCGGCCGCCATCGCCTTCACCGACGGCAGGCAGATCGGCGCCACCCTCGATAGGAACGGCTTGCGCCCGGCGCGCTATCTCGTCACCCGCGATGACCGCATCATCATGGCGTCGGAGAACGGCGTGCTGCCGGTGCCGGAGGAAGAGATCGTCACCAAGTGGCGGCTGCAGCCGGGCAAGATGCTCCTCGTCGACCTCGAAAAGGGCCGGCTCATTCCCGACGAAGAGATCAAGTCGCAATTGGCGGAGCGCCACCCTTACGGCGAATGGCTCAAGAACACGCAGATCGTGCTCGAGGAATTGCCGGCGACGCCGGAAGCGGCGCCGATCTCGAACCTGGCGCTGCTCGATCGCCAGCAGATGTTCGGCTACACCCAGGAAGATCTCAATATCCTGATGACGCCGATGGCCGTGACCGGCGAAGAGGCGGTCGGCTCGATGGGCAACGACACGCCGATCTCGGCGCTGTCCGACAAAGCAAAGCCGCTCTTCACTTACTTCAAGCAGAACTTCGCGCAGGTGACCAACCCGCCGATCGATCCGATCCGCGAGGAACTGGTGATGTCACTCGTCTCCATCATCGGTCCGCGGCCGAACCTGTTCGACCTTGAAGGCACCTCGAAGACCAAGCGGCTTGAAGTGCATCAGCCGATCCTGACCAACGCCAATCTGGAAAAGATCCGCGCCATTTCCGAGATCGGCGAGAGCCATTTCAAGTCGCTCACGCTCGACACGACCTGGCCGGCCGATAGCGGCGCGACGGGGATGGAAGCCGCCATCGCCGACCTCTGCGCCAAGGCCGTCGGCGCGGTACGCGACGGCATCAACATTATTATTCTCTCCGACCGCCGCGCCGGCGCCGACCGCATTCCGATCCCGTCGCTGCTGGCATGCGCAGCCGTGCACCATCATCTCATCCGCGAGGGGCTGCGCACCTCGGTCGGCATCGTCGTCGAATCCGGCGAGCCGCGCGAAGTGCACCATTTCGCCTGCCTCGCCGGTTACGGCGCCGAAGCGATCAATCCGTATCTCGCCTTCGAGACCCTGGTTGCGATGAAAAGCGAGCTGGCGGGCAAGCTCGACGACAAGGAAATCCTCAAGCGCTACATCAAGTCGATCGACAAGGGCCTGCTCAAGGTGATGTCGAAGATGGGTATCTCGACCTATCAGTCCTATTGCGGCGCGCAGATCTTCGATGCCATCGGGCTGAAGTCGGAATTCGTCGCCCGCTATTTCACCGGCACGGCAACCCGCATCGAGGGCGTCGGCCTCGCCGAGATCGCCGACGAGGCGGTGCGGCGGCACCGCGACGCCTTCGGCGACGCGCCGATCTATCGCTCGATGCTCGACGTCGGCGGCGAATATGCCTTCCGCGTGCGCGGCGAGGATCATGTCTGGAACGCAGCGACGGTGTCGGCGCTGCAGCACGCGGTGCGCGGCAATTCGGCCGAGAAGTACCGGGAGTTCGCCAAGATCATCAACGACCAGACGTCGCGGCTTCTCACCATCCGCGGCCTGTTCCGCATCAAGTCGGCTGAGGAAGACGGCAGGAAGCCCGTGCCGCTCGATGAAGTCGAGCCGGCGAAAGAGATCGTCAAGCGCTTCTCGACCGGCGCGATGTCGTTCGGCTCGATCTCGCGCGAGGCCCATACCACGCTCGCCATCGCCATGAACCGGATCGGCGGCAAGTCGAATACCGGCGAAGGCGGCGAGGAGGCCGACCGCTTCAAGCCGCTGCCGAACGGCGATTCCATGCGCTCGGCGATCAAGCAGGTGGCCTCGGGACGCTTCGGCGTCACCGCCGAATATCTCGTCAATTCGGACATGATGCAGATCAAGATCGCCCAAGGCGCCAAGCCCGGCGAAGGCGGCCAGCTGCCCGGCCATAAGGTCGACAAGACCATCGCCAAGGTGCGGCATTCGACGCCCGGCGTCGCACTGATTTCGCCGCCGCCGCATCACGACATCTATTCGATCGAGGATCTGGCGCAGCTCATCTTCGATCTCAAGAACGTCAATCCGGACGGCGACGTTTCGGTCAAGCTGGTGTCGGAAATCGGCGTCGGCACGGTCGCTGCCGGCGTGTCGAAGGCGCGCTCCGACCATGTGACCATTGCCGGCTATGAGGGCGGCACTGGCGCCGCCCCGCTCACCTCCGTCAAGCATGCCGGTTCGCCCTGGGAGATCGGGCTTGCCGAGACGCACCAGACATTAGTTGCCAACCGGCTGCGCGGCCGCATCTGCGTCCAGGTCGACGGCGGCATCCGCACCGGGCGCGATGTCATTGTCGGCGCGCTCCTTGGCGCCGACGAATTCGGCTTTGCCACCGCGCCTTTGATCGCGGCGGGCTGCATCATGATGCGCAAGTGTCATCTCAACACCTGCCCGGTCGGGGTCGCGACCCAGGACCCGGTGCTGCGCAAGCGCTTCACCGGCCAGCCCGAGCACGTCATCAACTACTTCTTCTTCGTCGCCGAGGAAGTGCGCGAGCTGATGGCGGAGATGGGCTACCGCTCATTCGACGAGATGATCGGCCAGATGCAGATGTTCGACCGGCAAAAGCTGATCGCGCAAGGCAAGGCCAACGGGCTCGATTTCTCAAAACTGTTCACCAAGCCCGAGGTGCCGCCCGAGGTCGCGATCTTCAACAGCGAGGTGCAGGACCACAAGATCCACGACATCCTCGACCGCAAGCTGATCGCGCAGTCGCAATCAGCGCTCGATCGCCGCGCACCGGTGCATATGAGCTTCCCGATCAAGAATGTCGATCGCACGGTCGGCGCCATGCTGTCGGGTGTGATCGCCAAGCGCTATGGCCACGACGGGCTGCCGCACGACACCATCGTCACGCGCTTCACCGGCACCGCCGGCCAAAGTTTTGGCGCTTTCCTCGCCCGCGGCGTCACCTTCGAGCTTTACGGCGACGCCAACGACTATGTCGGCAAGGGCCTGTCCGGCGGCCGGATCGTGGTGCGCCCGCCCGACGAAACCGGGATCATTCCGGAGGAGTCCATCGTCGTCGGCAATACCGTGCTCTACGGCGCCATCGAGGGCGAATGCTATTTCCGCGGCGTCGCCGGCGAGCGCTTTGCCGTGCGCAATTCCGGCGCCATCGCCGTCATCGAAGGCGCCGGCGACCATTGCTGCGAATATATGACCGGCGGCGTGGTCGTCGTGCTTGGCGCGACCGGCCGCAACTTTGCCGCCGGCATGTCGGGCGGCATCGCTTATGTGCTCGACGAAGACGGCACGTTCGCCTCGCGCGCAATATGGCCATGGTCGAGCTCGAGCCGATGCCGGGCGAGGAAGACATCAATGCCAAAATCTTCCACCAGGCGCGCGATCTCGAGGCCCACGGCATGGTCGACATCATGTCGGACATGAGCCGCTTCGACGGCTACCGGCTGCACCACCTGATCACGCGCCATGAGCGCTTTACCGGCTCCACGGTTGCCGCCAAGATATTGGCCGAATGGAAAACGTGGTATCCGAAATTCAAGAAGGTCATGCCGGTCGAGTACCGCCGCGCTCTCAACGAGATCAAAGCCGCAGCGATCGCTGCGGAATGACGCCGCCAGAGAGTTCGTCGCATTAGTCTGTCAGTCGAGTAAGTCGCAAGAAAGTTGGCGCTTTGGGTAAGATCACCGGCTTTTTGGAATATGAACGCGAGGATCGCGACTACGAGCCGGTCGCCGAGCGCGTGCGCCATTGGCACGAATTCATCCAGCCGTTGCCGGAAGGCGATTACGTCACCCAGGCCGCGCGCTGCATGAATTGCGGCGTGCCCTATTGCCAGGGCACCGGCTCGGTCGCGCCCGGCACGCCGGGCTGCCCGGTCAACAACCAGATCCCGGATTGGAACGACCTCGTCTATCGCAACGACTGGGACGAGGCCGCGCGCAACCTGCATTCGACCAATAATTTCCCGGAAGTCACCGGCCGCGTCTGCCCGGCGCCGTGCGAGGCGTCCTGCACGCTCAATATCGACGAGAACCCGGTCACCATCAAATCGATCGAATGCGCCATTGCCGACCGCGCCATCGCGGCGGGGCTCAAGCCCGAGCTGCCGTCGAGGCGCACCGGCAAGACAGTCGCCGTTGTCGGCTCAGGTCCCGCGGGCATGGCCTGCGCGCAGCAGCTCGCGCGCGCCGGCCACGATGTGCACGTCTACGAGCGATGGGCCAAGGCCGGCGGGCTCCTGCGCTACGGCATTCCCGATTTCAAGATGGAGAAGATCCACGTCGACCGCCGCGTCACCCAGATGGAGGCGGAAGGCGTCACTTTCCATTATGGCGCGCATATCGGGGTGAATGTGCCGGCCGACAAGTTGCTTAAGGACTATGACGCCGTGGTGCTGACCGGCGGCGCCGAGAAGGCGCGCGATCTGCCGGTGCCCGGCCGCGAGCTGAACGGCATCCATTTCGCCATGGACTTCCTGCCGCAGCAGAACCGCCGCGTCTCCGGCGAAGCGGCGGACGGCGCCGAGCCCATCCTTGCTAAAGGCAAGCACGTCGTCGTCATCGGCGGCGGCGATACCGGCTCGGACTGTATCGGCACGTCGTTTCGCCAAGGTGCGCTGTCGGTGACCAATTTCGAGATCATGCCGCAACCGCCCGCGCACGAGAACAAGGCGCTGACCTGGCCGAATTGGCCGCTGAAGATGCGCACCTCGTCGAGCCACGAAGAAGGCGCCGCGCGCGATTTCGCGGTGACGACGACCAAATTCTCCGGCGAGAACGGCCAAGTGAAGGTGCTGCATTGCGCGCGGCTTGACGCCAAGATGGCGCCGATCCCGGGCACCGCGTTCGACATCCCCGCCGATCTTGTATTGCTGGCGATGGGTTTCGTGCATCCGGTGCACGACGGGATGATCAAGAGCCTCGGGCTTAAGCTCGATGCGCGCGGCAATGTCGCCGCTTCGACCGACGATTACCGCACCTCGCTCGACAAGGTCTTTACCGCCGGCGACATGCGCCGCGGCCAGTCGCTCGTCGTCTGGGCGATCCGCGAAGGCCGCCAGGCCGCGCATGCGGTCGATGCGTTCTTGATGGGATCGAGCACGCTGCCGCTGTGATGGCGTAGGGTGGGCATCGCGCCTGCTCGAAACTTCACATTCTCGCCCGGCGATCAGCGCGATGCCCGCGCGGCGCTCCCCACCTCGTCATGGCCGGGCTTGTCCCGGCCATCCACGTCTTTCTTATGGGGCAATGGCGGGCGGCTGGTTCTACTTCATGGCTAATCGGCGTAACGGCATTTTGTATGCCGGCGTCACCAGCAATCTACCGCGCCGGGCCTATGAGCATCGTGCGGGCCTGCTGAGCGGATTCACCAAGCGCTACGGGTTGAAGATGCTCGTCTACTACGAGCGCCATGATGACATTCGGCTCGCCATCCAGCGCGAGAGGACGGTCAAACATTGGCCGCGTACCTGGAAGGTTCGTCTGATCCATTCGGAAAATCCTGAGTGGAAGGATTTGTACGATACGTTGATTTAGATCGTCATGCCCGGCCTTGTGCCGGGCATCCACGTCTTTGGGCACACACCGGACGCAAAGCCGTGGATGGCCGGGACAAGCCCGGCCATGACGGCGGAGAGTCGTCACCTTTCTGTTGATATTCGTTGCGATCGCAAGCGTAGCCCGGATGGAGCGCAGCGTAATCCGGGATCGGCATTCGAGCCTCACCGTCGTCCCCGGATTTCGCTGCGCTCCATCCGGGCTACAGGCTGTGTGAAAACTCCGAAATCTAATTTGCGGTTAGAGATTTCGTCTCGACTTCGTCAATTTAAAGAACAGCAGCGCTGGCGACCGCTATCGGAAGCGGATAATAGAGAAAGCAGTTCTGCGCGTTCCTCGCGCGCCATGTTTTCACACGGCCAAGACCCAAGTCGGACATCACCGGTGGCGCAGACCGGGGCCTCAAAACCTGTAGGCGAGGCCGGCGGTCACGGTTTGCGTTATTGCCTTTACGTTGACGAAAATTCGATCATCTTGGCCCAAGCCAACATCGGAGCCAAAAAACAGGTGATTTACATTTCCGAAGTCGGCGTACTGATATTCGCCCCGAACGAACCAGTTTCCCCACGCCCTCTGCTCAATGCCAACTCCCGCTGTCCAGCCAGCCTGGATCGGCGTAATTGACTCAGAATGAGTTGTTGGCGCGAGCGGAAAGGTACAATAGCTTGAGAAAACCGCGTTTACCGTGCAGGTCGCTCCGATTTTGATCGTTTGCCACGCGGCACCGCCGCTGGCGTAAAGCAGGGTGGTTGGCGTAATAAGAACGCCCAGCCGCGCGCGAATGCTGCCATCCCAGCTTTCATTGACGAACGCAGTATCACCACTTGTTACATGGGGTCCAAGCGTTGCGGTGGCAGTACCCGGGATGCCAACCTTAGTTTTTTGGTTATTCGCCCAACCGATATCGGCTTCCACGCCCACAACCCAGGTTGACGCGACTTGCCAGTTGTAGCCCGTGTATCCTCCGATCCTTGCTGCGACCCCGTCGAACGATTGGTTGGCATCCGAACCGGGGAAGACTCCAGCGGCTATTGCGATAGAACCAAAGCCGGTGGTCGTCCAATCGTTCTCCGCCGAGCGCGCACCGAGTGAGAGACCACCATAGAAGCCGGTCCAGACCGCGACGGGCGGTGGCGGCGGTGCCTTGACCGGCATGTCGGCGGCGAGCGCAGGCGCGCCACAGAAAAAAGCGGCTGCGAGGCCCGCGATGAGAAATTTTCTCATCGGATTGCCTCATCGAATCGAGCCAAGCCCATTCTTCTTCTTACGAGGATATCTTCCTGGCCGCCATATTGTATTGCAGTGCATGAGTTCCGCTGATGGCACTTCTCCGTCATTGGCTGATGTCGGATTTGAGTCTGCTCTACGCGCCGCAACTGACCTTGATGTGGCGTGGCGTCACATTTACATTGACATTTGTCTCCGTTTCGGTTACATTCTGCCCGCGAATTGAATCTCGCTCATGAAGGACGCCTTCGGAGGCATCCCGAAGGTTGGGGCGAGTGCGGTGCCCGCGGGCGGACTTGCACTCCGCTCCCGGGCGGTTTCGGGCATCAGCATCCCAGCACTACGGACTGGGCCGCGAGGTGCTCGCTGGACGGGGACAGGTGAAGGCGGGTAACGCCCGCACAAACTGCGTCGGTTCTGCCGCCGGAAGGCGGATGTGACAGGATCGGCGCTAACTCCACGTCCCCGGAAGCATGGCCTGAAGCCGCACCTGGGGAGGGACAGTCTCTAGGGCAGAGCCGTGGTGGAACGCCGACAGGCGAGCGCGCCCGCAGCGGAGGGTCGGCGCAAGCCGGCACTCTCGTGGCGCGCCCCGCACCCGCTGGTGCGGAACATGAACCACTGCGTCTGTCGGCGTTCCGCTTCCTTCTTTTTCTTTGTTGCTTCGTAGGGTGGGTTAGCCGCGAAGCGGCGTAACCCACCACGACGGCCGAATGGTGGGTTACGCCTTCGGCTAACCCACCCTACAAAGGTGCGCTTCGCTGTTTGATATTAGAATCGGAAAACGCGTGCGCCGCGAGGCGTCAGAAGCCGCCGCCGACATCCCTTGGCGGGCGCGGCGCGCCGTCGAGCGACGCGCTCGGTGCGCGGTGCGGCTTGGTGGCGCCTTGATCCGGCGCGGGCTTGGTCTTTGCATCGGCCGCAACCTTGCCGTCCGGCTGTTTCTTGGTGTCGGCGCCCTTTTTGGGTCCGGGTGCCGGCGCGGATTGTTCGGGTCCCGGCAGCGGTCCGGTGTCTGCAGTCGCTGGATTGGCGGTGCCGCGGCGCGGCCAGGCGAAATCGTCGGCGCGGCCGGAGGGCGCAGCGATCGCGTCACCGCGCGTGAGCACCTTGGCCGCGACCGGATCGGTGGACGTGATCTGCGCCGGACGGCCGCCGCCGAGCAGATCGCCGCCGTCGACGCCGGCCGCCGAAAGCGGCACCACCGGTCCGATGTCGGGATGCGTGCCGACCGTGACGGCAGACTTCGGCGCCGTCGCGTCGGGACCGGGCAGCGCCACCGGCGTCGCGCGGTTCGATATGATGCGGCGCAATTCCTGATCGACATAGCTCGCGAGCTTCACCGCGCCGGCTTTGGTGAAATGCACGCCGTCTGCGGTGCGGAGCTTCCGGGTCTGGCCTTCGAAATCCGGGCCTTGCAGCGTGTAGCGGCCCTGGTCGTCGACGAAGCCGTCCCAGATGTCGACATAGGCGATGCCCGCCTTCTCGGCGCGCTCGCGATAGATCTCGTCCATATAGGCCATGTCGCTTGTCGACTTGGTGCCGCGGATCGCCGGCAGCCCGACCCAGAGGATCGGCACGCCCTTGGCTTTGAGCGCATTGATCATCTCGTCGATGCGCCGCCCGTAGATCTCCGCCCATTTGTCGGTGTGGAAATCGAACGAGGCGCCCGACGCCGTCGGGGCATTGCTATTGGCCGTGGGAGGCGGCGCGCCGCCTTCGGAATCCGCGGCCGCCTGTGGCGGTGCCGGCGGATTTTGCGGCGCCGCCGCGCTTGCCGCCGGCGTTTGCGCTGGTGGCTGTCCCGGCGTTTGTCCTGGCGTTGGCCCAGCCGATGGTCCGGCCGGCTGCGGCGGCGATTGTGCCTGAGCCTGCGCTTCGGCGGGTTTCGGCGGCACCGGTTTCGGCGGCACGCGGTCGCGCAGCGGCACGCGATCGTTCAAGCCGAGCATGACGACGATCGCGTTCGGCTTTTCGCTCGCGAGCACATCCTTGAGCGCCGCCGACCAGTCGAGCGTGTCGTTTTTCGCGTCATAGCGGACGAGGCCGGATGTCGGTTTGATCTTGCGCACCACGCCCATATCCGGCTGGTCGGAATAAGTCTCGTCGAGACCATAGGCCAGCCAATCGGCAAACGAATTGCCGATGACCACAATGCTGGTCGACGGCGGCGTGTCGAGTTTGCGCGGCGGCGGCGCCTTGGAATAATCGGCGGCCGGCGGCGCCGGGCGGATGAAGCGGTCGCCGAAGAAAAAATCATCGCGCGGCTGCTGATTGCGCTGCGAATTGCCGCCGTAAGAGCCGCCATCGCTATTGTAATAGCGGTCGCCGAAAAACTGCGCCTGCGCCGTTCCCGCCAAGGCGGACAGCCCCATAACGATCGCGGGCGCGGCGGCGAGCCGCAGCACTTTGAGCCATTTGTCAGCGGGCAACGCCATAAGCGTGTTCCAAAAAAAGGCGCGTTCCAAAAAGGCTGTTCCGATCCGGAACCATTATACGACGCGGCAGGCTCGGCTTGCGAGCCCATTTCAACCAAGCGAATACCGCGTCTTGAGCAAGATCATCCGCGGCAAAAGTGACCGTTTGAGGATGTCGCTTTATTGCTGGCGCAGGCGGTCCAGCACTTCGCTCGAGGCAAAACCGTCCGGAACCTGACCGATCGAGGACTGAAAGCTGCGGATGGCGATCCGCGTCTGCGGGCCCAACAGCCCGTCGGGCGGACCGATATTGAAGCCGCGCTGCGCCAGCAGCTGCTGCATCTCATAGCGCTCGTCGACCGAGAGCACACGCTCGTCGCGCGGCCAGCTCTGCACGAACGGCGCGCCGCCGCGCATGCGGTCGGCGAGGTAACCGATGGCGAGCGCATAGGCTTCGGCCGGATTGTATTTCATGATAACGCGGAAATTCTGGAGCATCAGAAATGCCGGCCCGCGCGCGCCGGCGGGCACCAGCAAATAGGCGCGGTCGTCGGGATGCGGGAACGCGCCGGCATTGGCGCGCTTGACGCCGAGGCCCTGCCATTGCCGCAGCGTCATCTGCTTACTGCGGTCGGCGAGCAGATAATCGAAATTCTGCGGCAGCATGACTTCGTAGCCCCAGGTCTCACCGCCGACCCAGCCGTCGGTTTTCAGATTGTTGGCGGTGGAGGCGATCACGTCCGGCACCGAGTTCGACGACGTCGCGATGGCCATCGCCGTCGAAATCGACGGCGTAGCGCTTGAACGTGGTCGGCATGAATTGCGTCGGGCCGAACGCGCCGGCCCACGACCCGATCAGATGCTCGGGCGGCACGTCGCCGCGCTGCAGGATTTCCAAGGTCGACAGGAACTCTTCGCGAAAATAATCGCGGCGGCGGCCGACGCAGGCAAGCGTCGCGGTCGAGCGGATCACCGGGCGGGTGCCGCCGAGCGTGCCGTAATTGGACTCGACGCCCCAGATCGCAGCGATGATGGCCGGATCGACGCCGTAAGTGCGCTGCATGGCGGCAAAGACCGGCGCATATTGCGCGAGCAGCGCGCGGCCGCGGGCGATGCGGTCGTCGCTCACCAGCAGATCGAGATAGTCCCACGGCGCCTTGGTGAATTCCGGCTGCGCGTCGAGCAAATCCATAATGTGCAGATCCGGCGTCAGGCCCGAGGTGAAGCGATCGTAATTCTCGCGGCTGATGCCGCGCCGCGCGGCATCGGGCCACATATTGGCGATGCAATTGTTGAAATCGGCAGCGGCCGCACGGATCGCGTCCGCCGTCATCTGCGGATTGCCGGACGCGCCGGACTGGCCGCTCCATGGCGTCTCATCGCCGGGGCTTGGATTGGAGGAATTTGGAACCGGGCTCGCCGCCGGGGGTTGAAACAAGCGGCTCAACCAGTTGTCGGGCTTGTCTTGCGCCATAGCCGGCGCGGCCAAACCCGCGGCGAACAGGATGGCGGCGAGCCAAGGTAACGAACGAGCCGGAAAACGGCGCATGAGCAAAAAGAAGCCCTTGGTTGCTCGGTCTATGGTGTCGCGACTTATGGTATCTCGACTTGCGGTCGCACGATCAGGCTCCCGCGCATGGGCGGCGAATTACTAACAGCAGGTTGTTGCGGTCCAAAGCGCCGCCATTTCTCTTGGGCCGATTCTCTTGGGCCGGATGCTGCCGCCGAAATTCGCTTCGATTCACCGCGCAGCAATAAGATCCGGGCTAAGCTATAAGCCGCTCTTGGATCGTCCTGTCCGCTACCCCGACCGGCCGGGCCATGAAACAGGGACTTTATCTCGCAATTTTGGAATTCTGACGCAAGTTTCGCCCCGGATCTCCTGCCTCACGCCCATTATTCCCGTAAGCTTAGCCACACTCACCTCTCTGGTAACCCACAACTCCCTGGTATCCCATGACCCATGCTCATAAGGCCCCCGTCCGTAAAGCCGTATTTCCCGTCGCCGGGCTTGGCACGCGGTTTTTGCCCGCGACCAAGGCCATGCCGAAGGAGATGCTGCCGGTGGTCGACCGGCCGCTGATCCAGCATGTCGTCGACGAAGCGCGCGAGGCCGGCATCGAGCATTTCATCTTCGTCACCGGGCGCAACAAAGCCGTCATCGAGGATCATTTCGACCGCCAGTTCGAGCTGGAAATGACGCTGCTCGAACGGCAGAAGCGCTCCGCGCTCGACCTGCTCTCGCGCGATCTGCCGGCGCCCGGCACCACGAGCTTCACCCGCCAGCAGGAGCCGCTCGGGCTCGGCCACGCGGTGTGGTGCGCGCGCGAATTGATCGGTCACGAGCCGTTCGCGCTGTTGCTCCCCGACGTGCTGGTTCAGCACGAACGGAGCTGCCTGGCGCAGATGATGGACGCGGCGCGCGAGTTTCCGGGCAATGCCAACATCGTCGCCGTCGAAGAAGTGCCGCACGAACGCGTCGATCAATACGGCGTCGTCGGCGTCGGCGAACGCAAGGGCAAGATGTTCGCGATCACCAGCATGGTGGAGAAGCCGCCCATCGATCGGGCGCCGTCGAATCTCATCCTCACCGGCCGCTATATCCTGCAGCCGGAAATCCTCGATCTGTTGGCCAAGCAGGAGCGCGGCGCCGGCGGCGAGATCCAATTGACCGACGCCATGATCCAATTGGCGCGGACGCAGCCGTTCTTCGGCCTGCAGTTCGACGGCAGGAGTTTCGACTGCGGCTCGAAGATCGGCTTTCTCGCGGCCAACGTATCTTACGCGCTCGCCCGCGAGGACATCGCGCCGGGCTTCCGCGCCGAGATCAAAAAAATCCTCGGCAACTAATTCTCTTTCGTCACGGCTTTCTCGCCGTCAATCCGATCACGGCGGACATGCCGGAATGCGCCGCGCCTTCATGCATCTCGCACTCTTCTTCCGTGATCTTCAAATCGCGAAAATCGCCGAACGCCTGTTGCAGCAGCGCACGCGTATAGAGCCGATCGAGCTCCTTCGGCCCGCCGGTGGCGTAGTCCAGCTGCTTGGGCGTATAGCCCTGCAGGATGAGCAAGCCGCCCGGCTTGAGCGCGCGCCGCATGCCGGCCCATTTCACTGATCGCTCCGCAGGCGTCGAGAACTGGGCGAAGATTTCGACCACGACATCGAAGGCCGCTTCCGGATAGGGCCAGGCATGCACGTC
The DNA here is from genome assembly GCA_963761595.1 of uncultured Alphaproteobacteria bacterium. Taxonomy (GTDB): domain Bacteria; phylum Pseudomonadota; class Alphaproteobacteria; order Rhizobiales; family Xanthobacteraceae; genus BOG-931. The sequence continues at coordinate 49,405 of CAVXHE010000008.1, read as the reverse complement.
GGTCTGAACCAGATCGACGCTGACCTTCCGTTCGGCCGCCAGCGCCCGCGCCTTCTGTTGCGCCGTGGGCGAGAAGTCGATCGCGGTGACATCGAGCCCCTGCTCGGCAAGCCAGACACCGTTACGGCTCTCGCCGTCGGCCACAGACAGCGCGCGCCCGGATTTCGGCAGCAACGGCTTGCTGGCGGCGAGGAAGACATTCGGCGCTTTGCCGAATTCGTAGTCCGGTTTGGCGTAACGCGCTTGCCAGCGCTCGAATTCACTCACAGCGACCTCCGAAAGGGGCTTGGGCCGCCTCACATGCCGGATCAGTGCTGCAAGCGCAAGGTCAGGAGCACCGAGGTCGCCTGGTAGGCATTGCCGCTTTGGGTGGAGGCGAGCCAATCGTAGCGAACTTGGCCCTTGAGCTGCACATACGGGTTCAATTTGTAGATCAGGCCGGCTATCGCATAGTAGCGGTCGTCCTGGCGCGCTTCGCCGACATAATTGTCGTGCCCGTAGCCGAACGTTCCGGTCGCAATCAGCCAGCGCCGCAGCGCGTGGTCGACCTCGGCGCTGAAGTCGCGGCTGAAGGTGCCCGACACGCCTTGCAGGGTCGATTCGTAGACCTGCGATGTCGCGGTGAACTTCACGCTGGTCAGACCGGTTGCCAGCCACAGCAGCGAGCCGTCCATCGTCAGGCCGGAAATGTTCGGTAAAGTCGGATCCTCATAATTGCGCTGCAGATAGCCGACCGACATCTCGCCGACCAGCATGGAGCCGCCAAGCTTGAACTCGCCGCCGAGCTTGGCGCTGGTGCCGGTGGAACTGCGGTCCTCGCCGAAAACATCGACCGGCGAATCGTAATTGCGCTTGTCTTGGCTGACTTCCACGAACGGCTTGAAGCCGGGATCGATCTCATAGCCCAAGCGGAAGATGCCGGCATATTGATCGTAGGCGCGGTCATCGTTGTTGGAGCTTTCGCCGTCGACAAAGTGCGACGTCTGATACGTCGTGCGATCGATCGTGCCCTTGAGCGTGGCGTCGAAACGGCTGAATTGCTGTTCGACGCCGACCGTGCCGCCCACCGTCGTATTGATCGGCAGCGTGGCGAGGTTGGCTTGGATGTTCGGGCTGCCGGGATTGTCGGTCGACACGATGAACCGGTTCTCGAGCAGGATATGGGTGTCGCGGGTCACATCGAGGCGGCCGTCGATCTTCGAGTTCAGATAGGGCCGATTGAGCGACGGCTGAAAACTGTCGTTGCCGTACCAGTAGTAAGAGCCGGCAATGTCGGCGGTGAACGAGTTACGCGCCCAGTCGGAACGCACATGCAATTCCGGCGCGACAACATAAGTGGTCGATCCCGGACCGCCCGGAAAGTGCTGCGGATTATTGTCGTAGCCGGGCGAGAGCTCGACGGCGGGCAGGATGATGAGCGAGCCCGCCCGCAAGCCGAGCGGCTCGTAGGGATCGCCGCCGATGAACGGCAGCGTCGGCCGCGGCACCGCGCCGAGCGGCAAAGTGCCGGGCAGCGGCGTACCCGGCGGCGGCGTGCTGGCGGGCGAACTGACGTCGAGCGGCGGCGGAATCGGCAGTACCGCGCCGGGGCGGCTCGCCGCAGTCAGCGGATGCACTTCGGTGGGCGGGTTGCTGATCGGCAGCTGGTCCGGCGGCGGCGGCAAAGCCGCACCCGGCCGCTGGGCGGCTCGTAGCGGATAGATCTCGGGCGGCAGAGGTGGCGGAGGCGTCGGCGGACGCGATGCGACTTCCGGCGGCGGCGCCGGCACCGGATCGAAGGTCGAGGTCTCCTGCGGCGGCGCAATTGCCGCGCCGCCGTTCGGCACGCGCGCCCGCGGCTTGCGCTTCGCATTGCTCGAATTGAATCCGGTATCGCCCGCGCCAAAGCCGGTCGGGCTGCCATAAACCGGCGGCGCCGGCATCACGGCGGGGCCGGTGAAAGCGCCGGCGGGCGGCGCCTGATCGGCCGTCACCGTGTTGTTGCGCAGCTGAAAGCGTGACGGATTGTTCGGACTGCCCTGTAGCGAAGGCAGGAACAGATCGGCGTCCGGATTGGCCGCCGCCGCGGTCTGGGTGTTTGCCGGTGCGGTCTGCGCGCTACTTCGCGTCGGACACAGATCAAGCGCGGCAAGCGCGGCGAAGAGAGCCAAGCCGGCGACGCTGCATGCGCTTTTCGGTCGGCAACGGCGCGGCACCTGCGACCTCCTCGCCCCGAAGCCGCACTCACCTGTCCGCGTCACCTCGGAAGCTGCCAAACCGGACCACCGTCAAGGAACTGGACTCGCGCCTCGGAACCCCGCGCGGCAAAGCGCCACGCGATAGCCAGCACGGCCCGCCGGACGGCGGGCCGCTGGTTAACGGAGTTAAAACGGATATGGTTAACGAGAGGTTGATTGGGGCGGCGGTCTGGCCCGTTCTTCGTCCGCCAAGCAGGACCCGAGCCTCGTCATTGCGAGGAGCAAAGCGACGAAGCAATCCAGTTCCTCGGTATCGAGCTGGATTGCTTCGCTTCGCTCGCAATGACGACTATGGAGGCTCAGGCCTTCCGCTCGTAACGGCGCCACGCCGGAATCAAAAGCACGGCGAGCACGACGAGCGCCGACACTTCAGCCGGCCAAGGCCAACGGGCGACCGAGGCCACCATGCCGACCAGCACCGCGGCAAATCCGACCCATAGAGCGAAGCGGCCGGGACGCAGCGCTTCGATCGCGAACATGCCGAACGCAAGACCGAACCAAACCCACGACCTCAGCGAACCGTCTTCCATCGCGCCCTAGACCCAGCCCTTGAGCTCGCGCATCGCCAACTGCCAGATCATCAGCATGCCGGCTTCGCTGTCGTTGAGGCACGGGATCGCGGCAAAATTCTGCCCGCCATAGCGCTTGAAGACGTGCGCGTTCTCGACCGCGATCTCTTCCAGCGTCTCCAGACAATCCGACGAAAATCCCGGCGTGATCACGACCAGGTTCTTCACGCCCTTCTTGGCGAGCGCCTTCATCGTCTTGATCGTGTAGGGCTCGAGCCATTTGGCGCGGCCGAAGCGCGACTGATAGGTCAGGATCAGCTTGGTATCGTCGAGCCCCATCTGCTCGCGCAAGAGCTGCGTGGTGCGCACACACTGGCTCTCGTAAGGATCGCCCTTGATCGAGCACTCTTTCGGCAGGCCGTGATAGGACGCGACGATGACGTCGGGGACAAACGGCAGCGACTTGATCTCGGCTTTCAGCGACGACGCCAGCACTTCGATATAATAGGGGTCGTCGTAATAGGCCGGCAGGATACGGACCGCCGGCTGGCGGCGCTGCTGCATCAGAAAACGAAATGCCTCGTCGCAAACCGTCGCCGTAGTGGCGGCGGCATATTGCGGATAAAGCGGCATGATCAGGATGCGGTCGCAGCCGAACGTCGTCAGCGCCTGCAGCCGTGAAGCGATCGAGGGTTCGCCGTAGCGCATTGCCCAGCTGACGAGGACATGCTTGCCGAGCGGTTCGAGGATGCTGGAAAGCTTCTCCGCCTGAGCGCGCGTGGTGGTCTTGAGCGGCAACTCGTTTTTCTCCTTGTTCCAGATTTTTTCGTAATCGCGCGCTTTGCGCCGCGAGCGGATCGGCAGGATGATGCCGTTGAGGATGAACTTCCACAGCGCCGAATCCTTCTCGATCACGCGCTTGTCGGTCAAGAATTCCTTCAGATAGGCCCGCACCGCGGCCGGCGTCGCCGCCTCGGGTGTGCCGAGATTGACCAGCAGCACGCCGATGCCTGACGACGACGGCGTTGCCGCCGCCGTCACCCCAGCGCTCGTCGCGATGGCGACAGTCGCCGGCGCAGCGGTCGCCGAATTCTTGTCCGCGTTCTCGGCAGGCTCGGTTGCAGGCTCGGTTGCAGGGGCCGGCGCGATCGGCGGCGCGGGTTCGGGCGAGGCCGCCGGTATTGGCTCCGCCGCGCGCGGGAAAACCGCATCGTTTTGCGCCGCTGGCGGCTGTTCCACCACGTCGCTGGCGTTGCCTGGAATGGTCGGCGCGTCGTTCATGGTCGGACCATATCCCATGTGGGCACGGCTTGCATGTCTGCAATACTTACCGTCCCATGCGCAGCACGAGTCTCAATTTGGCCCCATTGGGCTGACGGTTAGACGGCCCGCGTCTCCCGCCACTACTCCTCCCAACAGGAAGCACCATGGTCCGCAGCGTAACCCTCGCCACTGCTTTATTTTTCTTGGCTTTATTTTTCTTGGCCTCGTCTCTGTCGTCAGCCGCAATGGCGCAAAGCCAAGTCGGACCGCACTCGACCAAGGATGAGGACGCCTGCGACCGTGACGCACACCGGTTCTGCAAAGACGCCATACCGGATCAGATGCGGGTTTTGTCGTGCCTGCAGGTCAACCGTCCGAAGCTCAGCAAAGCCTGCCAGGTCGTGCTGCAAAGCCATGGAGTGTGAGTGAGCGTTATTCCGCCGCCTTGAGCATCGTTGGCGCGCCGGCGCGGAATTGCTCGAACAAAGCCGCTTCGTCGGCCTTGGCGGCGGTCAAGAGCCGCTGCTTGACGTGGCCGAAGCCGCGGATCTTTTCCGGAATGGCGGCAAGACCGACCGCGAGGTGATGGTTGTCCGGCGTCAAGCGCTCGAGCACTTCGCCGAGCATCGCCTCGTAATCGCCGATCAGCTTGCGCTCGGTCTGGCGCTCGAGCGAACGGCCGAACGGATCGAGCCCGGTGCCGCGCAGGAATTTTAGTTTCGCCAGCACCCGGAATACCGGCAGGATCCACGGGCCAAAGCTCATCTTGCGCGGCAGTCCGGTCTCCCGATCGCGGCGCGCGAGAATCGGCGGCGCCAGATGAAACTCGAAACGTAGCGTGTCGCCGTCGAACTCAGCCTTGACCTGCTTGGCGAAGGCACCGTCGGTGTAAAGGCGTGCGACTTCGTATTCGTCCTTGTAGGCCATCAGCTTGAACAGATAGCGCACGACCGCGTCGGCGAACCCGCTCTTGCCCGGCGCGCGCGATGCCTCGGCTGCCCTCGCCTTGTCGATTAAGGCGCGATAGCGCTTGGCATAGGCCGCATTCTGATACGCGGTGAGATATGCCTCGCGCCGCGCCACCGTCTCCGTCAAAGCTCTCCGACAGATGTTCGGCGTCGCTTGCGCTCGACGCCGCGGGCTTCGCCAGCGTCTCAACCGCTGAGCGATCGACCACCGCGCGGCGGCCCCAATGGAACGCGGCCCGGTTCATGGCGACCGCCTCGCCGTTTAATTCGATCGCTTTCTCGATTGCCGCTGACGAGAGCGGGATGGCGCCGAGCTGATAGGCGAAACCGACAAGAAACATATTGGCGCCGATCGATTGGCCGAACAGCGCACTGGCGATGCGGCTCGCATCGACGAAATGCGCCTTGTCCGCGCCGGCATCGGCGATGATGGTGCGCTTGAGCCGCTCGCTCGGCAGCGAGAAATCGGCATTGCGGGTGAACTCGCCGGGCAGGAACTCATCGGTATTGATGACCATTTGCGTCGCGCCGTGCTTGACCGTGGCGAGCACTTTCTTGGTGCCGGCGACGACGATATCGCCGCCGAGCACGAGATCGGCGCGCCCAGCCGCGACGCGGATGGCGTGAATGTCCTCCGGCTTTTCCGAGAAGCGGATATGGCTGAACACCGCGCCGCCCTTTTGCGCCAGGCCTGCCATGTCGAGCACGCCGACGCCCCGGCCCTCGAGATGTGCCGCCATGCCGAGAATGCCGCCGACGGTGACGATGCCGGTGCCGCCGACGCCGGTGACGATGATGTTATAGGTCTGATGAATGGCGGGAAGTTTCGGCTCGGGCAATTGCGCCAATTCATGGTCGGCGGCAACGCCGGTGCCCTTTTTCAGTTTGGCGCCGTGCACGGTGACGAATGACGGGCAGAAGCCTTTGACGCAGGAGAAATCCTTGTTGCAGCTCGACTGGTCGATGATGCGCTTTCTGCCCCATTCCGTCTCCAGCGGCTGCACCGACACGCAATTCGATTTCACGCCGCAATCGCCGCAGCCTTCGCAGACGAGCTCGTTGATAATGACGCGCTTGTCCGGGTCCGGGAACGTATGGCGCTTGCGGCGGCGGCGCTTCTCGGCGGCGCAGGTCTGGTCGTAGATCAGGATGGTGACGCCTTCGACTTCGGCAAGCGCCTTCTGCACCGTGATCAGATCGTCGCGGTGGTGGATGGTGACGCCCTTCGGCCATAGCGTATCTTGCGGATATTTGTCCGGCTCGTCGGTGACGACGACGACGCGCTTGGCGCCTTCGGCCGCGACTTGGCGCGCGACCTGCGGCACGGTCAGGCCGCCGTCATTGGCCTGTCCGCCGGTCATGGCGACGGCATCGTTGAACAGGATCTTATAAGTGATGTTGGTGTTGGACGCGATCGCTGCGCGGATCGCCATGTAACCCGAGTGGTTGTAGGTGCCGTCGCCGAGATTCTGGAACACGTGATTGCGGTTGGAGAACGGCGCCTCGCCGACCCAGTTCGCGCCCTCGCCGCCCATATGGGTGTAGCCGAGCGTCGAGCGGTCCATCCACTGCGCCATATAATGGCAGCCGATGCCGGCATAGGCGCGCATGCCTTCCGGCACCACGGTCGAGCTATTGTGCGGACAGCCGGAGCAGAAATACGGAATGCGCTGGGCGACGTCCTTGGTTTCGGCGGCGATCCGTTGCGCCTCTTTCAGCCGCTCGACGCGGCCGATGAGGTCGTCGTTGCGGTGATATTTCAAAAGCCGCTCGCCGATGCAGATGGCGACGTCGTGCGGATCGAGCGCGCCTTTGACCGGAAACAGCCACTCGCCCTGCTCGTCGCGTTTGCCGATGCAGACCGGCTGATTGATGGTGCCGTAAAGCTCCTCGCGTACCTGCACTTCGAGCAGCGAGCGCTTTTCCTCGACGACGATGATCAGATCGAGGCCGCTTGAGAAGTCCTTCAATTCACGCTGGCTCAGCGGCCAGGAACAGCCGACTTTATAAAGCCGGATGCCGAGCTCGTTGCATTTGACTTCGTCGATGCCGAGCTCGTCGAACGCCTGACGCACGTCGAGATAGCTCTTGCCGGTGGTGATGATGCCGATTTTCGGATCGCGCCCGCCCGAGGTGATGGTGCGGTTGAGCTTGTTGGCGCGCACGAAGGCGAGCATGGCGTCGCGCTTGAAATCGTGCAGCCGCGCTTCCTGCGTCAGGATCGGATCGTTGAGGCGGATGTTCAGCCCGCCGTCCGGCATGCGGAAATCGTCCGGCGTGACGATGTTGATGCGGTCGAGGCTGGCATCGATCGTCGCCGTCGACTCGATCGTCTCGTGCATGGTCTTGAGCGCAGTCCAGGCGCCGGTATAGCGCGACATCGCCCAGCCATAGAGGCCGTAATCGAGAACCTCCTGCACGCCCGCGGGGTTCAGGATCGGGATCATGACGTCGATGAAGTGATATTCGGATTGGTGCGCGGTGGTCGAGGATTCGGCGGTGTGGTCGTCGCCCATCAGCGCCAATACGCCGCCGTGCCTCGATGAGCCGGCAAAATTCGCGTGGCGGAAGACATCGCCGGTGCGATCGACGCCCGGGCCCTTGCCGTACCACATGGCGAAAACGCCATCGAACTTGCCCTCGCCGCGCAGCTCCGCCTGCTGCGTGCCCCAGACCGCGGTCGCGGCCAGATCCTCGTTGATGCCGCCCTGGAAGCGGACATCGCTCTGTTCGAGAAATCGCTTGGCGCGGATGAACTGGCTGTCGAGGCCGCCGAGCGGCGAGCCGCGATAGCCGCTGACATAGCCCGCGGTATTGAGCCCGTTGCGGCGGTCGAGCTCTTTCTGCATCAGGCAAAGCCGCACCAGGGCCTGATACCCGGTCACGAAGACGTGGCGCTGGCCGAGGTCGTATTTGTCGTCGAGCTTTACGTCGCGCAGCGCCATTACGCAGGCCTCATACTCACCAGAAATCGCGAACCAAGGTATCGAGCCCCGGGGCGGGCAGTCTGCCCTTACGGGCCCGATATTGCCAGAGGGCTCACATCATAGCTGGATATAGGCCGCCGCAGTGTCGCGACAATGCTAGCGGATTGAAGTGTCAGGCTTTTCGCGGAGAAACGAAGGCGGCATTTGCGCCGGCTGGGGCGATTCACGCCGCGCGGATGCGCGGCCGGATCTGCTTGAGCATAGCAGCGATTTCGCTGACCGGTTTTGCCTTGCTGAACAGATAGCCCTGCGCCTGCATACAGCCTTCCAAGCGCAGGATTTCGAGCTGCTGCTCGGTCTCGACGCCTTCGGCCGTGGTGATCATGCCGAAACTCGAGCCAAGCCGCATGACGGCGCGGATGATGGCCACGCAATCGTTCTCCTTGCCCAGTTCGCGGATGAACGAGCGGTCGATCTTGATCTTGTCGAACGGGAAGCTGCGCAGATAGCTGAGCGAGGAATAGCCGGTGCCGAAATCGTCCATGCAGATGCGGGCGCCGAGCTTGCGGAATTGATGCAGCGCATCGAGCACCGCCCGGTTTTCCTGCAGCAGCACGGTTTCGGTGATCTCCAGTTCGAGCCGCGAAGCCGCAAGCCCGGATTGGCCGAGCGCGGAAACGACGGAGAGCGCCAAGGTCGGGCTGCGGAATTGCACCGCCGAAAGATTGACCGCGACCGTCAGCTTCTCCGGCCACTTTGCGGCATCCCGGCAGGCCTGCTTGAGCACCCAGTCGCCGAGCGGCACGATCAGGCCGATTTCCTCGGCGACCGGAATGAATGCGTCGGGCCCGACCACGCCGCGCTCCGGATGGTTCCAGCGCACCAGCGCCTCGAAGCCGGACACCGCGCCGGTCGCAATCTCGACCAGCGGCTGATAATGCAGCTCGAACTGCTCGGCGACGAGCGCCTTGCGCAGATCGAGCTCGAGCCGGCGGCGCTCCTGCATCTGAGCGTCCATTTCCGGCTGAAAGAAGTGAAAGGTGCCGCGGCCCTCGGCCTTGGCGCGGTAGAGCGCCATGTCGGCGTTGCGCAAAAGCTGGTCGGGCTCGGTGCCGTCGGCCGGCGCCAGCGCGATACCGATACTGGTGCCGATGACGACTTGGTGGCCGCGCACGTCGAACGGCTCGACCAGCGCATCGATGATCTGCGCGGCAAGCTCGCTGGCGTCGGTCGGACTGGCTCTGCTTTGCACGATGGCGAATTCGTCGCCGCCGAGCCGCGCCACCGTGTCGGCCTCCGAGACGACGCGCTGCAGCCGCTCCGTCACCGCGCAGAGCAGCGCGTCGCCGATCGAATGGCCGAGCGAGTCGTTGACGCCTTTGAAGCGGTCGAGATCGAGGAACATCACGGCGAGCTGGTCGCCGCGGGCGAGCGCCTGCTCCATCTTGTCCTTGAACAGCACGCGGTTCGGCAGATTGGTGAGCGCGTCATGCCGCGCCATGTGCATGATCTTGGCCTCGGCCTGGCGGCGTTCGGTGACGTCTTCGTAAGTCGCGACGCAGCGGCCGTCTTCGGTCGGGCGTATAACATACACGCCACGACGCGGCCGTCGGGAAATTCGCCAGAGTGTCGGGCCGCTAGGGTTATCCTTCATGACGCTGCTCGCGCTCCGCCCACAACTGTTCCGCGCTTAAGTCCGGCCAATTGCCGCAAGCGATGCTGATGTCGAATACTTCCCTGAACGTCATTCCGGGTTTGACCCGGTCGGCCGGCAGTTTGAAGATCTCCAAATAGCGCCGATTGAAGACCTTGATCCGGTTGTCCGGCGTCGATCAGGCACAGGCCCTGCGACATGTTTTCGAGCGCGGCATCGAGCAAGGAGTTGGTTTCGCGCAGCGACCGTTCCTGGGTCTTGAGCTGGCTGATGTCGCTGCACAGCACGATGAAGCCGCCGTCATGGGTCGGGCTGCGGCTGATGCGCAGCCAGCGGCCGTCGGCCATCAAGGTTTCTATGGTGGCCTGCACATCGTCGTCGTGCCGGATCAGCATGTCGGCGGCGTCGGCCGCGCCCTGCAATGCGGGCTCGAGCTGCGCGAGCGGCGTGCCCGGCTTGAGCAGGTCCGGCGCGACGCCGAGGAAATCCGCCGCTTGCGCATTGGCGAGCACGATGCAGTCGCCGGCGTCCACCACGATGACGCCTTCCTGCGAGCACTCGACCGCGTCGGCAAGCCGCGCCTGCGCCGAGCGGCGCTGTTCGACCTCGCGGTCCATCATGGTCTTGATGTTGTCGCGCATCGTGCCCATGGCGGTGAGCAGCGCGCCAAGCTCGTCGGCGCTGCCGCGCGGCACGGCGACATCGAGTTCGCCGGCGGCGATGCGCTCGGCGACGCGCGACGCCGCGGCAACCGGGCCGACCACGCGCCGCGCCACGCCCCAGGCGACCAGCGCCGAGAGCAAGAGCGCCAGCGCGATGCCGGCGATGGTGAGCTGCACGTCATGCCCGACCGTCGCGCGCGCGCTCTGGCGATAGAGGAAACCGTCGCCGGCGGTGTAGTTCACCAACAGATCGATCTGATCGTCGACCTTGTCGGCGTAATGGTCGAGCGTATCCCAGTTCACATCGACCTTGCTGCCGTCGATGAGCCGCTGACAAATGCTCCACCAGGCGTCGACGGCGCGCTGCACGTTCTCGGCGGCGCGCGCCGCGCGAACCGATTGCGACCGCGCCGCGGCGATCTTGAGGTCTTGCGACAGCGACACACGGAGATTGTCGGCTTCGCTGTCGAAAGCAGCGCGCAGTCTGGGATCGGCGGCGATCCAGCGCCGCGCGAAAGCCGCGCGCATGGCGGCGAAATCGGTCGCCGCCGCGCGCGCATAATTGATCGACATCAGAGATTCGTCGAATGTCTTGTCCACCAGCACGCCGGCATTCTTGATGCCCATAATGGCGTAACCGCCCAATGCGGCGGTGATCACGCTCATGATGAGGAAGGCGACCAGGATGCGGCCGCGAATGGTCATGCAATGCGAGGCCGCCCGCGCGAGGCGGCGGCGCCAGCGCGAAACCAGTCGCAAGAGCAGGGAGGCTACCCGCCGACGCGGCATCGAATGCTCGGTACTTTGACTTACGGTGCTCTGACTATGCCGCTCAATTGGTATATTGATGGCGGTTAAGACCGTTCCAGCAACCCGGCCAATCTTAGCGAGTTACTTAATGGCCGCTTATGCCGCAGGTCGCGATATCCGTGCCTGCAGGATTAACGGCCTCTTAACTGCCGGAAGCCACGGTGTCCGAAGCCCCGATTCGCCAGGCAAGTGGAACCGGCTCCTCCTCGACGAGGTCAAAGAGGCGAGCATGACAATCGCAGACGCGCTCAACCGCATGCGCACTCTGGCCGCGATTGGCGGCACGGCGGCCGTCATTTTCGGGCTCGGCACGCTCGTTGGCCTGGCGCTGCCGCAATATTCGGTGTCGCAAAAGGGCCGCGAATTCACCCCCGGCCAGATCACGATCAAACGCGGCGAGACGATCGAGATCGTCAACGACGACGGCGACCTGTTGCACCACGCCTATATCGATTCCGAGAAATTCTCATTCGATTCCGGCGACCAGCAGCCGGGCAGCAAGACCGACATCACCTTTCCGGTGGCGGGCAATTTCGACGTGCTCTGCGCCATCCATCCCAAGATGAAGCTCGCAGTGCACGTCCAATAGTCGATCACAGAATCGCGGTGCCGAACAGCGCCGCATGCGCGACGTAATAGGTCGCGAGAAATCCAGCCAGCGACGCCGCGTAAGCAAACGGCAAGAGCCACGAGTCGCGCAGCCGCGCCGCCTTGCCGCCGTCATCGGCGACGATGGCGACCAGAGTGATCACGATCAGCGAGTGGCCGATCAAGTCGATCTTGCCGAACTGGAACACCGCGCTCACGAACATCGCCGCAAGCATCACGGCGCCGAGGCGGCGCACCAGCGGCGTCCACATCAAGGCGAAGGCCAAGGCGAATTCGACGGCGCCGGCCGCCCGCATGAAGAAATCCGGCGAGAAGCCGAGCGACATCTTCGGATGCTCGATGAACAGCGGATACGACCATTCCGGATAGGCCCATTTCTCGATGGAGGCCCACATCAGCGTGATGCCGGCGGCCCAGCGCAACAGGTCGATCGGACGCACGCCGAATAAATCAGTCTGCGCGCCGACCAAAGCCAGATAGACGGCAACGCCGAGAAAAATCGGATAGTCGGCGAGGTGAAACACGCCGTATTCCCACACCCCGATGCCGAACAGGACGAAGATGCCCGCAGCCGACAGCGGCATCGTACGCCGCGACAGCATGCCGGCGGCGATGCCGAGCTGGATGGCGCCGACCAAAGCCGAGCTGGTCTTGAGCTCCGGCGTGAGCAAAATGCCGCCCGCGCCCCAGATCGCAATGAAGAAGAAGGCGCATCCGGCGCGGAAAACGTATTCGAGATTGTCGCGCACCAAGCGCGTCACCCGATCGAGCGCGCGCAACACGGCCGCGCCGAGCACCGTGCCTTCCAGCACCGCGCCGGTCATCAGCGCCGAGCACCGAAAGTCCGATCAGGAATTCGAAGTCCGGGCAGAGAACGTTTTCCAGGCCTTCAGGCTGGCCGGCAACGTCGTAAGCGCAGAACCATTTGACGTGAGCGCTTGCGGTTGCAACGCACAAAGCGTCAAAGACACAAGCAAGTAGAATTGCGGCTGCAAAAGGCAGCAGCCGCTTGGCCAGCCGGCTCATAAGGAGGGCCTCCAGATACGCAACCTAACGCAACAGATACGCCGCCGCACCCACGCGACTGGTTTCATTAAGCTTTTCTTTACCACAGATTCCCGCGGCTTTGCCAACATCCGGCAAGCCGAGTTCAACTATTGGTTAACTCTGAGGCGCCAGGCCCGCCCGATACAAGCAAATGCAATCTTTTCATCTAGCCGCCCGGTAAACATTGGCGGCTAAGAGTGGCGCGCTTTCGAAGAAACCCTTTGCAAAGAAGGATTTCGGGCGCGCGGGGATGCGATGTTTGGTGTCGTGGGATTGCTCAGCGTTGATTGTCGGCGCCGTTGCCGCTTATGCGGCGGACCGTTATCCGGCTTATATCGAGGCGCTGGAAACCGTCGCCGGGATATTGGTGCTCGGCGGGCTTCGCGGTCGCGGGCTACGCGCTGTCGACCTTCATTATTCGTCTGATCAGCGCGGCAGGACGGGCACGGCAAAGGGCTTGGGCGTGCCGCTCAAGGTCTGAAGGAAGGCGACCAGGTCGGCCTTCTCGCTCTTCGACAAATTCAGCGGATGAATCTCGCTGTCGCGGCTCGGCCGATCGACGCCGCCGCGATCGTAGAGCGCGATGACGTCGTCGAGCGTCGCCACCGAGCCATTGTGCATGTAGGGACCGCGCCGCGTGACGTCGCGCAGCGTCGGCGTCTTGAAGGCATATTTCAGCTTCACCGAGGTCGGGAACAGCCGGCCGCGCCCGATATCGTCGTCCGCCGCCACGCCGACATCGTGGAACGATGAATCGGTCAACGCCCAGCCGCTGTGACAGGCGGCGCAATTGGCCTTGCCGTTGAACAGCACAAAGCCGCGCTTGGCCCGTTCATCGATGGCGCGTTGATCGCCTGAGATGAAGCGGTCGAACGGCGCGTCGCTCGATACGATGGAGCGCTCGAAGGTCGCCAGCGCCTGCTCGATTTTGCCTTGCGTGATGTCGCCCTTGCCGTAGGTGGCGTTGAAGCCGCTCACATAGCCCGGCAGCGCCGACAGTCGCGCGATCAATTCATGCACCGGCAGATTCATATTGTCGGGAGAACTCAGCGGCCCGATCGCGACGCTCTCGAGATCGCGAAAATGTCCGTCCCAGCCGAGCTTCGGCGTCCAGGCGACATCGAGCAGCGTCGGCGTGCGCAAGGAAAGCTCTTTCTCGCCGACCGCGCGCTGTTCGCCGTCCGCCCATGACAGGCCGGGATTGTGACAGGTCGCGCAGGAGCGCACCTTGGATCCGGACAACAGCGGATCAAAAAACAAGATGCGGCCGAGCTCGAACTTGGCTTTCGAATACGGATCGTCTTTCGGATAGGGAATCTGCGCCGGCCGGTGGTATTGTTTGCGCAAGGCCTGCAGGCCGAGTTCGCCGGCGGCGAAAATCGATCCTCCGGCGCCGACCAGCACCCCGAGCGCGACCATCAGTCCGGCGGCTGTCCTGATCAGGAAAGAAGTATGCGGCCATACCATGATGGAGCATTTATCGTCGCGGGTTGACGATCCGTTAACAATACCATTTGCGGCGCGTCTGCGCGCTTATGGCGCGGACGGAAGCGTGCCAAGTGCGGCGGCGAAATCCGCAATACCGGACGCAATGTGGGCGGCTGCCCCGCAATCGGCAGTATGCTAGGCTTGCCACATCTCGCGGGGAGGTCATCATGAACACACACGTCAAAAACGCCCAGACCGAAAACAGCAACGTCAGAATTACCGGAGTTGCGCAGTCCGACATCGCACCGGCCGAATGGCAAGCGCGCGTCGACTTGGCCGCGACCTATCAACTGATCGCGCATTACGGCTGGGGCGACGTCATCTACAACCATTCGTCGATGCGGGTGCCCGGCGAGGAGCGCAAATTCCTGATCAAGCGGCACGAACTGCTCTACACCGAAGTGACGCCTTCGAACCTGGTCAAAGTCAGCATGGACGACGACCTCGACGAAGTCTGCGGGCGTCAACCGGCCGGGCTTCACGCTGCATGGCGGCGTGCTCGCGGCGCGGCCCGACGTCAATTGCGCCGTCCACGTCCACACCGAAACCGGCATGGCGATCTCCGGATTAAAGCACGGGCTGCGCATGGTGTCGCAGGCGGCGATCCGTTTCTACAATCGCGTCGGCTATCACGACTACGAAGGCATCACCGAAGATTTCGGCGAGCGGGCGCGCATCAACACGGCGCTCGGCAACAACCGCGCGCTGATCATGCGCAATCACGGCCTGCTCACGGTCGGCAAGACCGCGCGCGAAGCTTTCGTCTTGATGAAGTCATTGCTCGAAGCCGCGCATATCCAGCTCACCATGGAAGCGACCGGCGGCGAGCTCGTCGAAATTCCGCCGGCGATCTGCGAAAAGACCGCGCATCAATACCAGCATCACGATTCCGGCCGCGGCTCGGCCGACTGGCCGGCCTATCTGCGCATGCTCGACGGCATCAATCCGAACTGGCGGGATTGAGCAGGTTTCGGGTGGGCGGCCGTTACCCCTGATTTGGCAGCAAGGATCGGACCGATCTCTGCCCGAAAAAGAGCAACCGCCATGACGGTGACGCAAAGAGCAACGTCCGGCCGCCCAGCCGACAAGGCGGGAATTCCGAACGCGCCGCCACGCTCGACTGGGCCTCGATTGCGTCCGATCTCGACGCTTACGGCTGTGCCACGACCGGACCGTTGCTGACACCGGATGAATGTGCGGCGCTCGCGGAAAGCTATTCTGCAGACAAGCCCTTTCGCAGCCGCATCGTCATGTCGCGGCACGGTTTCGGCCGGGGCGAGTACAAATATTTCGCCTATCCGCTGCCGGAGATCGTTGAGGCCTTGCGCGGCGCGCTTTATCCGCCGCTGGCGCAGGTGGCAAACCGCTGGAACGCAACGATGGGCATTGACACCGCCTACCCGGCCGATCACCCGCCTATCTCAAGCGCTGCCACGATGCCGGCCAGGTCAAGCCGACGCCGCTCTTGCTGCAATATGGCGCCGGCGACTTCAATTGCCTGCATCAGGACATCTACGGCTCAAACATCTTTCCGCTGCAGGTCGCGTTCCTGTTGTCGCAGCCGGGCACGGACTTCACCGGCGGCGAATTCGTGCTCACCGAGCAGCGGCCGCGCATGCAATCGCGCGCGGAAGTCGTGCCGCTCAAGCAGGGCGAGGGCGTGATCTTTCCGGTGCACCACCGCCCGGTGGCGGGCACGCGCGGCGCCTATCGGGTGAATATGCGCCACGGCGTAAGCCGCCTGCGCTCCGGGCACCGGCACACGCTCGGCGTCATTTTCCACGACGCGGCGTAAAAGTTTATTCTCAGATTTTGTTGCCTGCGCTCCAGGTCCAGAAGTCGCGGCCTTCCTCGCGCAGAAAACGCGACAGCACCATGTTATGCACTTCCGACGCGCCGTCGACGAGGCGCGCGGCGCGGGCGGCGCGGTAGATCCATTCCAGGATCGTGTCCTTGGAATAGCCGCGCGCGCCGTTGAGCTGGATCGCGGTATCGCAGGCGTTGTGCAGCGTGTCGGCGACATGCACCTTCGCCATGGAGACTTCCTTGCGCGCGCGATCGCCGTGATCGAGTTTCCAGGCCGCGTGCATGGTGAGCAGGCGCCCGATCTGAATCTGCTGCGCCATCTGGCCGAGCTTGATCTGCACGCTTTCGCGGTCGGCAAGCCGCACGCCGAACCCTTCACGGCGGTTGACATAGTCTTGCGCGATTTCGAGGCAGCGCTTCGATTGCCCGAGCCAGCGCATGCAATGCGTCAGCCGCGCCGGGCCGAGCCTGATCTGGGTGATTTTCAGCCCATCGCCGATGCCGAGCAGCACATTGTCGTCGGCGACTTCGAGGCCGTCGAATTCAAGCTCGCAATGGCCGCCGTGTTCTTCCGGGCCCATGATGCCGATGCGGCGGACGATGCGCCAGCCGGGCTGATCGCGATGATAAAGAAAAGCGGTGAGCCCGCGCCGCTTGTCGTCGGAGGTGCGTGCGACGACGACGAAATGCGCAGCTTCCGCGGCGCCGGTGATGAACCATTTGCGGCCGCGGATCGTCCACTTGCCGTTCTTCTTTTCGGCAGAGGTGCGGATCATGCCCGGATCCGAGCCGCCGCCCGGCGCCGGCTCGGTCATGGCGAAGGAGGATTTCACTTTGCCCTCGACGATCGGCCGCAGCCACCATTCCTTTTGCGCCGGCGTGCCGACGCGCGCCAACAGGTTCATATTGCCGTCGTCGGGCGCCGAGCAATTGAGCGCCAGCGGACCGAACAGCGAGCGCGCCGCCTCCTCGTAGATCGCGGCCCAAGCGACGATCGGCAGCGCCATGCCGCCGAATTCCTTCGGCGATTGCGGCGCCCACAATCCGGCCTTCTTCGCCTTGTCCTGAACCGGAGCCAGCCGCTCGAGCGGAATGTTCTCGTGCTCGGAAAAATTCTGCGGATCGGCTTCGAGCGGCAGCACGTGCTCGTCGATGAAGGCGCGCGTGCGCAGGCGCAATTCCTCGATCTCGGGCGAAAGAGTGAAATCCATGCCGGCGCCCCCTGACTTGATTCATTTTGTCCGATGCGGGAATACGTCTATGCAAGAGGGGTTATACTGGAGCTACATGCAAGGTGGAAACGCTCAAGGTGACGACCATGACGCGTATTGCTGTTTTTACGGCCGCCACTGCGGCAATGATTTGTCTCAATGTTTCGCCGAGCCATGCCCAATATTTCGGTGATGCGCCGTGGTGCGCGGTGGTGGCGATCGGCACCGGCGGCGTGCACTGGGATTGCGAATACAACACCGTCGAGGCCTGCGTACCGAATGTGCTGGCCGGCAATCGCGGCTTTTGCGGGATGAACCCGTATTATACCGGCGCACGGCAAGGAGCGCCGCCGCTGGCGCACCACCCGCGATATCAAAGTCATAAGCACTCACACCAGCACTGAATTCGTTGGCAGGCGGGCTCACGTCATGACCGGCGCCGGCGCCGCCACCTCGGCCGTTGCGGCAAGACCGTCGTGCGCGGTGATCTGCTCCAGCACCCGGCCCTTGGTCTCGATGCCGATCAGCCACAGCGCGACGGCCGAGATCAGATAGGCGAGCGCGAATGTGTGCAGCACATAGGCGCCGACGCCGTAAGCCAGCATGAAGCCGACAACCGTCGGCGCCAGGAACGAGCCAATGCGGCCGATGCCGAAGAACCAGCCGACGGCGGTGGCGCGCAGATGCGTCGGATGCAATTCGCTGACATAGATCCCGGTCGCGCCGAAGACGCCGGGATTGACCCAGCCCACGGCGGCCGCGGCGGCATAGAGCCACAGCCCGCTCGCCATGGCGAACCAGAGATGAAAGAACGCGCCGACGAAATAATAAAGAAACAGAACCGGCCGCCGGCCATAGCGATCGATGAGGAAGCCGCAGGCCGAATAGCCGACGACGGCGCTCAAAGCCTGCACCAGCTGAAAGCTGATCGCTTGCGTGAGCGGAAAGCCGCGCTGCGTCAGGATCGTCGGCAGCATGAACAGGATGCCGTTCGAGGCCCAGAGAAAACCGAAGGAGACGATCCAGAGCAGGATCGTGTTCTTCCTCCGGCCCGGCGCCAACAGCTCGAACACCGTGACCTTGCCGGGTGTGGCCACTTCAGGATGCAGACTGGGAATCGCCTTGATCTCGTCCGCCGTGAGCGGTCGCCCGATCGCCTGCTTTTCGATAGCGGCGACGGTCGCCTCCGCCTCGGCGATGCGTCCCTTGCTCAACAGGAAGCGCGCGGATTCCGGCATATAGCGGCGCACGAAGAATAACAGCACGGCCGGCACCACGCCGACGACGAACAGCGCGCGCCAGCCCCAGCGCGGAATGATCAGAAGGCTGAGCGACGCCGCCAAAACGAGGCCGACCGGAAACGCCGCCATGATATTGCCGGACATGGCGCCGCGAATTCGCCCGGGGCTATATTCGGAACTCAAGGTCAGCGTCACCGGCACTTCGCCGCCGAGGCCGAAATTCGACATGAAGCGGAAGACGGAGAGCGAAACGACATTCCAGGACACCGACACCAGCCCGGTGAACAGCGCGAATAATCCGACCGTCGCCTGAAACGAGGTGCGGCGCCCGATATAGTCGGAGAGCGTGCCCCAAAACAGCGCGCCGAGAAACGCGCCGATCAGTCCGACCGTCGCCAACAGTCCCGCTTGCGCCGGCCCCAGGCCGAATTCGCGCGCCACCGGCGGCAGCGCCGCGCCGAAGATCGCGAAATCGGCGGCGTCGAGCGCGATGCCGCAAAAGGCGAGGATGAAGAAATGACGATGCCATTTGGAAAACGGCAGGCGCTCAAGGCGTGCGACAAGCTCAGCGGACGTCTGGCGCGCGTCGGACATTTGTCTCCCCCAGCGTGTCTTTATTGCTGCCGCCATTGTTACGGCGGCTTATTTTTATCGGGCGGCAGACTGCAATAGAAAATCAGATGTGACAAGGAGGCCGCCGGCAATGTAAATGTCGGCGCGCATTCACTGCCCACGCGCGTGCACCAAGCGGCTGGCCATGATCATCGACATTTTCAATCACTTCATGCCGAAGGCCTATCTCGACCGGCTTTCAGATCTCATCCCCGGCCATGTGGCGACGACGGCGTTTCCGCGGCTCAAGACACTGGTCGATGTCGAGGCGCGGCTGCGGCTCCTCGAGGAGTTCGGCGATTTCGCGCAAGTGCTGTCGCTTGCCAATCCGCCGCTCGAACTCGTCGCCGCGCCGGACGTCACACCGGATCTGGCGCGGCTTGCCAACGACTCTCTGGCGGAGATTTGCCGCAAACACCCGGAGCGCTTTCCGGCCTTCATCGCGGCGCTGCCGATGAACAATATCGATGCGTCACTCGCCGAGATCGATCGCGCTGTTGCGCAGCTTGGTGCGCGCGGCGTTCAGGTCTTCACCAATGTCGCCGGCGTGCCGCTCTCCGACCCGAAATTCCGGCCGCTGTTCCGCCGCATGGCCGAGCACGATCTGCCGGTCTGGGTGCATCCGATGCGCGGCCCGGACTTTGCCGACTATGCGGCGGAAAAGACGTCGCAAGATGAAGTCTGGTTCTCCTTCGGCTGGCCCTATGAGACCACCGCCTGCATGACGCGGCTGATCTATTCCGGGCTATTCGACGAATTGCCCCAGGCAAAGATCATCTCGCATCATATGGGCGGCATGATCCCTTATTTCCCGGGCAAGATTAATCTCGGCTTCCGGCAGATCTTTTTCGGCACCCGCGACGAAAATCCGGTGGCGAAGGAACGCGGCCTCAAGAAGCATCCGCTTGCCTATTACAAGATGCTCTATGCCGACACCGCGCTCGGCGGCGAGGACGCGCCGACGCGCTGCGGCCACGCGTTCTTCGGCACATCGAATTGTCTTTTCGCCACGGATGCGCCGTTTGATTCGGAAGAAGGCCGCTGGCTGATCGGAGACACCATCCGCGCCGTCGAGCGGCTCGACATTCCGCAAGCGGACCGCGAGCGGATTTTCGCCGGCAATGCGCGCGCGCTCCTCAAACTTTAGGTGTGAGAATGCAGACCGGAACCATCAAAGTGCCGCTGCGCGACGGCGAGATGGGCGCCTATCTCGCCATTCCCGACGGCACGCCGGCCGGCGCCATCATCGCGATCATGGAAATCTGGGGCGTCAACGATACGATGCGCCACCACGCCCATGAATTCGCGCAGGCCGGATTCATCTGTCTCGTGCCCGATCTGTTTTGGCGGCAAGAGCCCGGCGTCGAACTGTCCGACGGCAATCCCGACGACATCAAGAAAGCGTTCGATCTCTATTACGAGTTCGACTACGACCTCGGCGTCCGCGACATGGAGGACATCCATCGCTATCTGAAAACAGCTGCCGGAATGTAACGGCAAGGTCGGCGCGGTGGGCTACTGCCTCGGCGGCAAGCTCTGTTATCTGATGTGCTGCCGCACCGAGATCGACTGCGCCGTCGCCTATTACGGCACCTATATCGAGCACCGCATCAAGGAAGCGAAAAATCTGCACCGCCCGTTCATGCTGCACATGGCGCTCAAGGACCGCTGGGTGCAGGCCGAGGTCAACGAGCTTCTCGAGCGGCGGCTTGCGCCCAATCCGCTGGTGACGATCCACAAATATCCGGGCGCCGATCACGCCTTCGCCCGCCACGGCGGCAAGACCTACAGCAAGCCGGAAGCCGATCGCGCGCTGGAGCTGAGCCTCGATTTCTTTAGAACGCATCTCAAGTAAGTCTCAAAATTATTCGCCGCAACGCACAACTTGGATCTGGCGCGTATTTAGTGTCCTTCGGCCGCTTCCCTTCCGCGCAAAAAACGGCGATGCTATCGGTTCAAGCCATAAAGAGCCGACCGCGAAGCCGGACGCCGGATCATGCTCGACCATTCGTCAAACGTGCCGACACCTTTCGCACTCGATGCCGAGCAGATCGCCGTGCGCGATATGGCGCGCAACTTCGCCGATGAAGTTTTTGCGCCGAACGCGGTCGCCTGGGACGAGGCCAGGCATTTCCCCGTCGCCGAAATGCGCAAAGCCGCGGCGCTCGGCATGGGCGGCGTGTTCATATCCGAAGATGTCGGCGGCTCTGGACTGTCGCGGCTGACGGCAAGTTTGATCTTCGAGGCGCTGGCGACCGGCTGTCCGACGGTCGCCGCCTATATGTCGATCCATAATATGACGTCGTGGCTGATCGACGCTTTCGGCACGGACGAGCAGCGCAAGAAGTTCCTGCCGCAATTGTGCAGCATGGAAATGCTGGCGAGCTATTGCCTGACCGAACCGGGCGCGGGCTCCGACGCGGCCGCGCTGACGACGCGGGCGGTGCGCGACGGCGGCCATTACGTTCTCAACGGCCAGAAGCAATTCATCTCCGGTGCCGGCGCGGGCGACCTCTATGTGGTGATGGCGCGCAGCGGCGGCGAAGGCGCTTCAGGGATTTCCGCTTTCATCGTCTCGGGCGACACGCCGGGCATTTCGTACGGTGCCAACGAGCGCAAGATGGGCTGGAACGCACAGCCGACACGCGCCGTCATCTTCGAGAATGTGCGCGTTCCCGCCGCCGACCGGCTTGGCGAGGAGGGCTCGGGTTTTAAGATCGCGATGTCGGGGCTCGACGGCGGCCGGCTCAATATCGCCGCCTGCTCGCTCGGCGGCGCGCAATGCGCGCTGGAAAAGACGCT
The DNA here is from genome assembly GCA_963761595.1 of uncultured Alphaproteobacteria bacterium. Classification (GTDB taxonomy): domain Bacteria; phylum Pseudomonadota; class Alphaproteobacteria; order Rhizobiales; family Xanthobacteraceae; genus BOG-931. The sequence continues at coordinate 27,559 of CAVXHE010000008.1, read as the reverse complement.
CGCTTACATGAAGGAGCGCAAGGCCTTCGGCAAACGCCTCGACGAATTCCAGGCCTTGCAGTTCCGCCTGGCCGACATGGCGACCGAGCTTGAAGCGTCGCGCGCCTTTCTGTGGCACGCCGCGGCCGCTTTCGACCGCAAGGACGCGAATTCCACGCAGCTCTCGGCGATGGCCAAGCGCTTCGTCACCGACACCTGTTTCAACGTCGCCAATCAGGCGCTGCAATTGCACGGCGGCTACGGGTACCTTGCGGAATACGGCATCGAGAAGATCGTGCGCGATTTGCGCGTGCACCAGATCCTCGAGGGCACCAACGAGATCATGCGCCTCATCGTGGCGAGGAACCTTGTCGGGCGATGAACGATAAGGTGGTGCACGAGGGCCACAAGGGCCAAGGCGACGATGTCATCGTTCGTGAGCACGGCGCGTTGCGCCGGCTCACGCTGAACCGCCCCAAAGCGCTCAATGCCGTCACGCTCGATATGTCGGTCACCATGACGGCGATGCTGCGGGCCTGGGCCCCCGATCCCGCAGTCGGCGCGGTGATGCTCGACGGCTCAGGCGACCGCGGCTTCTGCGCCGGCGGCGACATTCGCGCGCTCTATGACGCGGCGAAATCCGGCGACCCGCTGCCGCAGAAATTCTGGGCCGTCGAATACCATCTCAATGTGATGATCGCGCGCTACAAGAAACCCGTGGTCGCGATCATGGACGGCGTCGTCATGGGCGGCGGCATCGGGCTTGCCGGACACGCCGCACACCGCGTCGTCACCGAGCGCTCGGCCGTGGCCATGCCGGAAGTCAGCATCGGGTTCTTTCCCGATATAGGCGCGTCGTTTCCGCTGGCGCGCGCCCCGGGCTTTACCGGAACCTATCTGGCGCTGACCGGCGACCGTATGAATGCGGCGGATGCCATCTATTGCGGACTTGCCGACATTCACATTCCCACCGCGAAACTTGCGGAAATCCCCAGCGCACTCGTGGATTGCCGCACCGCCGACGATGTCCGCAAGCGTCTCGGTGAATTGTCGGCCCCGCCCGCGCCCGGAAAGCTTGCGGCGGCGCGGCCATGGATCGATGCCTGCTACGGCGCAGACACTGTCGAAGAGATTGTTGCCCGATTGGCCGCCAGCAAAGCCGAGGCCGCACAGGTAGCGCTCGCAACAATGCAAAAGGCCTCCCCGACCTCGCTCAAGATCACGCTACGCAACATGCGCGATGCGGCGAAATTCAAACGCGTTGAGGAATGTTTTGTCCAGGACTACCGTATCGCGCTCGCTTGTGTCGCCGGTCACGATCTGATCGAAGGCATCCGTGCGACCATCGTCGACAAGGATCGCAATCCGCAGTGGCGGCCGCCGACGCTGGAACAGGTGACCCCCGCTATCGTCGACCGGCACTTTCAGCCGGTCGGCGCGTTGGAATTGAAGTTCGCAGACTGAAACTTATTCAAGGAAACGCAGATGCCGAACATCGGATTCATCGGTCTCGGAAACATGGGCGGGCCGATGGCCGCCAATCTCGTCAAGTCCGGCGAGCGCGTTTTGGGCTTCGACGTCGTGCCGGCGTCGCGCGAGACGGCGGCTGCTAACGGCGTCGAGATTGTCGCCAATGCGCGATCATGCGTCGAAAATGCCGAGGTGGTCGTCACCATGCTGCCGGCCGGCCAGCACGTGCTCTCGGTGTGGAAGGATATTCTGCCGGTCGCGAACCAGGGCGCGCTGTTCATCGATTGCTCGACCATCGACGTCGCGAGCGCGCGCGAGGCGCATAAGCTTGCCGCCGAGCGCGGCGTCGCCACGCTCGATGCCCCGGTCTCGGGCGGCGTCGGCGGCGCCACGGCGGCGACGCTGACCTTCATGGTCGGCGGCTCGCAGCACGCTTTCGAGCGCGGCAAGCCGGTGCTCGAACGCATGGGCAAGCGTGTCGTGCATTGCGGCGAGGCTGGCAACGGCCAAGTGGCGAAGATCTGCAACAATATGATCCTCGGCGCCTCGATGATCGTGGTCAGCGAAGCTTTCGTGCTCGGCGAAAAGCTCGGCCTGTCGCACCAGGCGATGTTCGAGGTCGTGTCGTCGTCGTCCGGCCAATGCTGGTCGCTCACCAATTATTGTCCGGTGCCGGCTCTGGTGCCGACGAGCCCCGCCAATAACGGTTATAAACCCGGTTTCGCCGCGGCCTTGATGCTCAAGGACCTCAACCTTGCCCGCGCCGCCGCGGCATCGGTCCACACCGAGGCCGCGATCGGCACGCATGCCGCCGAGATCTATCAGGAATTCGCCGAAACCGGCTCGAGCGGCGCCGATTTCTCCGGCATCATCAATTTCGTGCGCGCGCAATCGAAGGGCTGAATCCGCAACACGGGTATCTGATCGGAGATCCATCTCTTTGTTATTTGCGAATAGTCAATGTTGATGGCCAATTCCATTATTCGCGCATCCTGAGCCCTCGCACGGCCAATGAAGCGCCAGAATGATCATCGCATTTGGGCGTAAAACTGATTGTTGATGAGCAACGACTGCCTTGCCGAGATCAAGACAAATATTGACGATCAAGTAGGCAATCAATGGTTTATCGCGCATTGGGAGACCATTGTTATCCAACTGATATCTACCAAGAGCATATGTCGGGGTCGGCCAAGAGCCAGCAGTATTGCCAGCGGCTAAAACAAGCCTATTCACGCAGGGGTGGCTCGTGGGCATCGGGTAAACAAGTGCCTGATAGGTTGGGTTTGACTGCTTAATTGCATACATACTTCCTTGAGATAAAGGCACAGGAGTAAGTCCGGTCAAAAACGATTGAACGCGATAACCACCAAAATTTCCTCCTGACTCTGGGAGAATTTAAATTTGTTCCATCTGTCTGTATTCCTACTTCACTAGATAGCCAGTTGCTTGAAAATATTAACGGCCGAGATGGAAGGCTTCCGACATTCGACGGATTTTGGCTTATGTTTTCTTGAGCTAAGATCATATCAATAGCATTTGAAAGACCTTGTTGCGCTGAAAGGAATGTCCGCAAGTCAGTATTGGGATTAGGAATTGTGAATTGCCCATTTACATTAAACTGAGGGATTAAACGCATTAAGCCTTCTGGGCTACATAACAATTCTGACTGCGACGATAAGGTAGCTGCACTAGAAAGAGACGAAGCAGACATTGCGACGGCGAGGACAACAGTTCTAATAGAGAAAATAAACATAGCCGAGATTCTCCGAACGAACTCCGACCCGGCACGAGTGTTTGCGTTTTCCCGCGCTTTGGCAAGCCAAGCAGCGGTCGCGAGCAGCATATGACCTTCCTTGATTCTTCGGACCAGTTTTAGCTTGAGAAGGATCGCCGCCAGCTGCAAGTTCTAGACGTCTGACCTCCTGAAAACCTGTTAGAAGCTCTGGCCTCGCCCCCGGCGCTTCATATTTTCAGATCAGCGCCGCGCGGGCTGACCGGCGATGTCCGGAAATGGCCCATAGCGGACATTTCGAGGCGGGAGCTCAATATCCGCTTTTGGGGGTAAAGCGGACATCACTGAACCCTTGGCCGCCAATCGCAATTTATGAGTACACACTCTAGTTATTCTTCTCGGCTTCCTTGATCGGATCCTTCACCGCCGGGAAGGTTGCGAACTCGACATTGTAAAGTTCGCCGCCCTTCCTTTCGACCTTGCGGATATAGATGTTCTGGACGATGTCGCGCGTCTGCGGATCGATCGTGATCGGGCCGCGCGGGCTCGTAAAGCTCATGCCTTTCATCGCCGCGATCAATTTGTCGCCGTCGGTATCGCCGCCGGTCTTCTTGAGCGCCTCATAGATCAGGCGCATGCCGTCATAAACCGATTCCGCCATGTGATTGGGTCGCTTGCCGGCGAATTTGGTGAAGCCGGCGACGAAGGCCTGGTTCTCCGGCGATACGTGCGCGGCGGAATAGGGACCCGCGGTGATGATGCCGAGCGCGGCGTCGCCCATGCCCGGGAGGAGATCGTCGTCGGTCAGATCGAGCGTGCCCATCAGCTTGATGCCCGACGCATTCAAGCCCCGTTCGGCATATTGCCGCGCGAAGGTGCCGGCGAAACTCCCGGGGATGAAGACGAAGATGCCGTCGGGATTGGCGTCGCGCGCGCGCTGCAGCGACGGCGCGAAATCCGGGCTCTGCACCGGCACCCGCACATTGCCGACGATCTCGCCGCCGTTCTTCTTGAACTCCTCGCTGAACACCTTTTCGGCGTCGTAGCCGGGCGCATAATCGGACACCAGCGTCGCGACCTTCTTGACGCCGTTCTTCGCCGCCCATTGCGCCATCGGCACCGCCGTCTGCGCGATGGTGTAGAAGGTGCGCGCGATATAAGGCGACTTCTCGGTGATGATGGAGGTGCCCGCCGCCATCACCACTTGCGGGATCTTGGCCTCGGTCGCGAGCGGCGCCACCGCGAGCGCAACCGGCGTGAAGGTGAAACCGCCGAGCACCGCCACCTTGTCGTTGACGATGAATTCCTGGGCGATGCGCTTGGCATTGTCCGGCTGGCTGCCGTCGTCCCGGATCAGAAGCTCGATTTTCTTGCCGGCGACATTGGTGCCATTGGCTTCGATGAAATACTTGGCGCCGGCAATCATCATGGCGCCGATCTGGGCGAACTGGCCGGTCGAGGGCGCGATGAAGCCGATCTTGACGGTGTCTTCGGCGCGCGCCGGCGCGATCAAGACAATCTCCCCGATCAGCAGGCCGGCAGCCATCAGCGCGACATGAATCCGCTTGGTCATGTTGTCCTCCCGATCGAAGTTTATGATTCAGCGCACGTTCAGTTCTTCCACAATTTCTTGCTGGCGAGGTCGGCGCCCTCGCGCATCGCCTTGAACTTTTCCCAGACCACGGTGTGGTGAACTTCGGTGCGGTAGAGCGCCTGTGACGAGAACCCGCAATCGGCGGCGGCGATCACATTGTCGCGGCCGGCGAGATTGGCGAAACGCAGAATGCGCTCGCAGATCAGCTCGGGATGTTCGACGATATTGCTGGCATGCGTGATCACGCCGGGGCACAGCACCTTGCCGTCGGGAATCTTCACCGTCTCGAACAGATGATATTCGTGTTCGTGGCGCGGATTGGCGGCTTCGAAACTATAGGAGCCGGCATTGATCTTGAGCATATAGCCGATGAGCTCGGCGAGCTTGGCCTCGTAGAGGCGCGGGCCCTCGTTGATGCCGTAGCAGGTGTGGAAACGCACGCGCTCGGCCGGAATTCCCTTGAGCGCCTCGTTGATCGCCTCGACGTAGATCTCGGCGCGGCGCGCCATGCCCTTGGTCGTCGAGGCCCGGCTCGACGAAAATATCGGCGAGGAACGGATCGTCGATCTGCACCAGAATGCCGGCATCGACGATTGTCCTATATTCCTTGCTCATCTCGGCGGCGAGCGCGTGGAAATATTCCTCCTCGCTCTTGTAATATTCGTTGATGCCGACGCCGGACGGCGCGGTCGCCGGCAGGAAGACGTGCTCGAGCGGCACGCCGGCGGCGGTCGCTGCGGCCTTGACGTTGCCGATGTCGCGGGCAAGCGGCTGCCTCGCCGCGATATTTCACCGGGCTCGTGCAGACGATCGGCGCGATCGAGACGATGGTGCCGCCCATCATCGCCTGCTTGAAATATTCGGCATAGTATTCAGGAAAAGCGGCGACCTCCTTTTGGAAGATCAGCATCTTCTGGTTCGGCCGCGCCTCGAAGCCCGAAAGCCGCTCCTGAATGTAAGTGAAGAAGCCGGGCTTGGAGAATTCGCCGTCGGTGACGATGTCGATGCCGCACTCCTTCTGCTTCTTCACGACGTCGATGACGGCCTGATGCAATTGCGCATCGAAGGCCTTCTGGTCGAAAGGCTTACCGGAGAACTTGGCCTTGAGCTGATCGAGGAGATGATGCGGCCGCGGCAAGCTGCCGATATGGGTCGTTTGAATACGGCCGCGGTTTTGCTGCAGCGTCATGCGCCCTCCCCCTGCCGGATCGACGACCAAAACCGTCATCGCCGCGGCTATGGCTTCCTCCACGCCCGTCGCGTTGCCGCGCCGGCCTTTTCATGGAGGCTAGCCGAAGGCCGAGAGCAATTCAAACAAAAAAGGATAGATGCTTTTTAGACGCCGTGCCGCTGGCGCGGCCTTGGCTTGCGCTGCTTGGCTTGCGTCTCTGGCTTGCGTCTTGGCTTGCGTCTTGGCTTGCGTCTTGGGCGGCTGCCCGCCGTCGGCCCGTGTGACGCCGCGGACGGCGCATGCGGCGGCCCGAGCACCGCCGGCACGAGCTCCGACCATGTCTTGATGACCGCACGACGATTGGTCTCGTAAGGCAGCCAAGTGTCGACCACGAAAAGCCCGCGCAAGAGATAATGCGTCAATAGGATGAAGCGCTCCGCACGCTTGCGCGGAAAGCCGGCGGCGCTCAGGCTTTCGAGCCAGATCCGGTTGAGGCGCTTGCGGGCGCGCGCCACGATCGGACGGTGCGGCTTCGCCAGATCCGCGTGGCTCGCCGCGGCGATCGCAAGTTCCAACATGGCGCGGTACAGCGGCCCGAAAAAGAAATGCTCGGAATCGCGCAGGAACTGCGCGACGCTGCGCCGGCGGCCGCCCGCCGCCAGCCGCTCGGCGTGGGCAACGGCCGCATCCATGGCGTGCTGGGTCGCCGCGAGCAAAAGATCGTTCCTGGTCGGGAAGTAGCGCTCGAGCGCGCCGCGCGAGACGCCGGCGCGCGCGGCGACGCGGCTGGCGCTGAAATTGGCGTAGCCGTCCGCGATCAGCACGTCGAGGGCTGCGGCAAGAACCGCGGCCTGCGTCGCCTGCCGGCGCTGGGCTTGCGTGCGCCGCATCGCCTATTTACCCGCCGACGCCGCTGCCTTGCCGACGATCTTAAATGAACTGAAAAAACCGTCCTTCATTGCGGTCGCGGCGCTCAGAACGAAGATGAAAATAATCGCGAGCACATAGCGGAAGCCGGGCATTGAAGACTCTGGTTGGAGGATCGGAGCAAGTCTGCAGCGGCGTTCTCTCGAATGTGTATTACGCATGCCTTCGTCTCGGGCCGCAATCTTGAGCGGGCAAGAAAAACTGCGCCTGCCACGCCGCAGCGGACGCGGGCTATTTTACCATCGGATCGGCCACGATGCCGGGAGCGCGTCGGCCGCTCGGTCCCATCAATTTCACGCGCGGCAAGCGCGGCACCGCAGAAAACCGCAAAAATCGGTAATTTCGTAGTGTTGCGAGGGACTTCGCGGGAACTTGCGGCACACGCGTCTCTCAACTCGATGTATCGCACATACTAAGTTGCGGGACGCTCACTAGAATGAGCGGAAAATAATACCATCAACAGAAATTCGCCGCCTCCGGTTGAGCGACGGCACCGCGCGAGGATATCGGGCGGCAAAAACGATGGGGTGGTTTTGACGTTTCGTGTGTGGCGCGCATTGTCTTGGATCCGCTTCGCGGGCGTCCTTGCGCCAATAGGCCTGCTTGGCCTTTGCACGACGGCGTCGGCGCAAGTCTCCCCTGATTTCGCCGGAAGCCTCAACCCGCTGTTCCAAAGAAATCTGGCGCAACCGTCGGATCTCAACAATACGCTGCAATATGCCGCCTACGCCTCGGCGGACGATATCGAGTCCGCGATCGGCACCTACGAACAGCTCCTGTTCTACAATCCGACGCTGTCGAAGATCCGCTTCGAGCTCGGCGTGTTGTATTACCGGCTCGGCTCCTACGAGATGGCGCGCGGCTATTTCAAATCGGCGCTCGAGCAAGCGGACATGCCGGCCGATTTGCGGCGGCGGACCGAGGATCTGTTGTCCGACGTCGACAAGCAGCTGCAGACCGACCGCTTCTCGGGCTTCGTGCAGACCGGGGTGGGCTATCAAACCAATCCCGGCGGCGGCCCCGGGCCGCAGACCGTGCTGGCCTCGGGCCAAAGTTTCGACAGCCGGTTCTTTGCCAAGGGCGACGGCAATTGGTTCGGCGCCTTCGCCTTGAACTACGTCCATGATTTCGGAAACCAGCGCGGCGATACGTTCGAGGCCACGATTGCCGGCTATGACGCGCAGCAGTTCAACCTGACGCAATTCGATATCGGCACGATCGAGATTCGCGCCGGCCCGCGCTTCGTGCTGACGCCCGGCAGCCCGAACGCAATATCGATCAAGCCCTATGTCATCGTAGCCGGTTCGCTGTTGGCCGACACGGCCTATTACGGCGGCGCCGGCGGCGGCCTGACGCTGCACGCCAATATCGGCAATGTCGCGCTCGATCCCTATGCGGAAGTCGTCGCGCAGAGCTTTCGCAACTCGTCGTTCTACCCGCTCGCGGCCAATCTGAACGGCAACTTGACGACCGTCGGTCTGCGGGCGTCGGGGCCGATCGTCTCCGGGCTCGGCTGGCAAACGCAGACCGTGTTCGGGCATTCGAACGCTGCATTCAGCCCCGACAGCTATGACGTCTATGCCGCCGATCTCTGGCTGCCGTGGAATTTCTCGTTTCCGGGCGACGGCCGCACCTGGACGCTGACGCCGATCGCGGGCTTCAGCCACTGGCAATACAATGCACCCGATCCGGCGATCGATCCGACGACCACGCCGCGCACCAACGAATGGCGCGCCGGCCTGGGCCTCGACGTGCCGATCTGGAACAAGATTTACCTGAGCACGCTGGTGCAATACCGCGCCGACACCTCCAATGTCGCCGCATTCACGATGCATGATTTTTCGGTCTCGGGCGGGCCCACGTTCAAATTCTAAAAGGCCAACCAAATTCTAAAAGGCCAACCAAATTCTAAAAGGCCAACAATGACACTTCGCCGGAGTCTCGCTGTCTTGCTCGCCGTCGCCGCCTTGGCGGCCGCGCCTGCCGTGGCCCCGGTGTCGACCCCGGCATTGGCGCAGCAGGTCGGCACCGCCACCGCCGTCAATCCGACCACCGAAAGCACGCCGCCGGGATCGAGCACGGTCAATCTCACGGTCGGCGCCGATATCGTGCACAAGGAGCGCATCCACACCACGCCGTCCGGCACGGTGCAGCTCCTGTTCATCGACAAGAGCACGCTCAGCATTGCGCCGAACACCAATATCCTGATCGACGAATATGTTTACGATCCGCGCGCCAATTCCGGCCACATGCTGACCAATTTGACCGAAGGGGCGCTGCGCTTTGTCGGCGGCGCGCTCAGCCACCAAGGCGAAGCTTCGATCACGACGCAGGATGCCGCGATCGGCATCCGCGGCGGCACAGTCACCGTCGCCCGCGGGCCCAACGGCACCGAAGTCATCGACCATTTCGGCATTATGACGATCCACAACGGCGCCGGCACGGTGACGATCATGCAGCCCGGTTATTTTGTTACGATTTTGAACTGGAACACGCCGCCGACGGAACCGCAGCGCGTCTCCAGCGATGAGAATTCCCATTTTCTGAAAATAATGACAAGCCTGCCATGGCAGGACGGCGGCGTGCCCGGTTTCAAGAACGCCACCATCGGCGTATGCGGCATCGGCACATTGCCGAGCCACAACTGTCCCACCACGCCGTGGAATCCGACCGGGACCGCCGAGTCGAACGCGTTCCAGACCGTCATCCAGGCGACGCAGCGCGGAACGCTCACGACTACGTCAGCGCAGCACGGCTTCACCGGCCGTACCTCTAACGGCAATAATCTTCGCTGAACGATCGGCGCGCGGCGCGCGTCACACAAGTGTTGGCAACGCCTGTCACAAAAGTCGCGATCGACGAAAGGTCGCGACATGAAATTTCCCCCACGCCTGGTCGACGGTTACCGCGCTTTCGTCGACACACGGCTGCCGCTCGAACGCAGCCGGTTTGAAAAGCTCGCCGCCGCCGGGCAGCAGCCCGAAGTCATGGTGATCTGCTGCTGCGATTCCCGCGTTTCGCCCGAAGTCATTTTCGACGCGCATCCCGGCGAGCTGTTCGTGGTGCGCAATGTCGCCAACCTGGTGCCGCCCTATTCGCCGACCGGCTTCACCCATGGCGTCTCGGCCGCGCTTGAATTCGCCGTCGAGGGCCTCAAGGTGAAATACATCGTCGTCATGGGGCACACCCATTGCGGCGGCATCCGCGCTTATTCCGAACACCGGAACCGGCTCAACCCGGGCGACTTCATCGACAATTGGATGTCGCTGATCGCGCCGGCGGCCGCGGCCGTGGGTGATGCCGGCGATGGGGCGGATTATCTGAGCCGGCTCGAACAGGCCTCCATCGTCGCCACGATCGACAACTTGATGACCTTTCCCTGGATCAAGAGCCGCGTCGAGGATCGGCAGCTCGAATTGCTCGGCGCCTATTTCGACGTCGGCACCGGCGACCTCGCCGTTTACGACCGGGCTTCGCGCGCCTTTGCCCCGGTCCATGCTCCCCGCCATGATCCGGTCGACAGCGAGATCGCGCAGCCCTTTGCCATGCCGGCGGCGGAGTGAGGCTTACGCACCGAACGGCTCGTCGCTGACGTCGCGCCGCGCGGCGCAGCCGCAAAGACTGAGCCGCAATGCGGACAGATGCCGGCCCTTGCCGGCAAGATCTCGCCCCGTTGCGACACCCTAGCGGGCAAGTCGGGCAACTCGGCCAAATCCCGCGCCTCGCCGACACGTTCGCGAAAACTCTGTTCGCGAAAGCTCTGCGTGATCGAGATCGTCTTCTCCGACACGGCGACGGTGGTTTTGCCGCGCTGCTCGCGGTAGAGCTTGAGCTGATCGAGAAAGCCGACGGTGATCAGGCCGGAGAACAGAGCGAGCGTGCCGATACCGATGATCGACACGACGCCGCCGAGCGACCCTGCCCGCCGCCGTGATCGGCACCATGTCGCCGTAGCCGACCGTGGTCAGCGTCTCGATCGCCCACCACATCGCCGACGGGATCGAGGTGAATACGGCCGGCTGTTCGGCGCTTTCGAGCATGAACATCAGCGAACCGGAGATCGTCACCGTCAGCAGCAGAACGAACAACAGCGCGGTGATCGATTGCGCCTCTTCGCGCAGCACCGCGAACAGCAAGCCGAACGTGGTCGAATGCCGGATCAGTTTGAGCATGCGCAGGAGGCGTAAGAGCCGCAGCACGCGAAGGTCGCCGGCGCCCATAAAGCTGAGAATGGCCGGCAGCACCGAGAAGAGATCGACCAGCGCAAAGAAGCTCCGCAAATAGCGCAGCCTGCCCCAGACGCGGATTGCGATAGCGCGCGTCGTGAAAATCGACGCAGGCCCAAACGCGCAGCACATATTCGGCCGCGAAAATCGCAGTCGCCGTCTGCTCGAACGCGTCGAACTCAGCCGCGAAATGCCGCCGGATCGATTCCACCGAATTCAAGGACGACGCAGGACACGTTGGCGATGATCAGGAGCGCCAGCGCCAGGTTGAATAGCCGCGTCACCGCGCCGCGCGGCTCCTCGTCCTCGAAGACAATGGCAAGCTGCCGGCGTAGATCACGGCCGCTGGTCCGGGCCACGGCTTTCCCCCAATGTAGCGGGAAATTTTAGCGGCGCCATATGAACGATTTTTGATGGATCGCGAGACCCGGCCGCGACGAGCCGGCCGCATTCATCTAGTCGGAGAGCCCGCCTAACGTGTAAGCCGACCCCAACAGGACTCCGGGCCGCAAGCCGATCTGGTCGAACCATTTCTTGAAAACGCCGACGACTTGACCGCTGCGGTAGATCTGCGCGAGCCCGGTATTGACGGCCAAACGCAGAGCCCAGTCGCCGCGCGGCAGCGCGATCGCATAGGGCTCGACCGACAGATCGTCCGGCAACATGACGAAGGCATCGGGATGCTTTATCTGCGCGCCGACCAGGAGCAGCTTGTCGCTGGCAAAGCCATCGACCTTTCCGGCCTCCAAGGCGCCGACGCCCTCGTCGCGATCCTTCACCGACACCAGAGTCAGGTTGAGATTGCGCGCACTGTTCTGACCCTTGACGGCGCGCTCATTCGTCGTGCCGGAGACGACCGCGATCTTCTTTCCGGTCATGTCGGCAAAGGAATGAAAGTTCGATGCGCGCGCGACGACCACGCCGGTGGCCTCGACGAAGATGAAGTTGGAGAAATCCACTTCTTTCATGCGCCCGAGGGTGACCGTGCTGGAGCCGCATTCGAGGTCGGCCTTGCCGCTCGAGACCGCGGTAAAGCGCGTCTGAACGTTCACCGGCACCCATTCGACCTTGAGGTCCTGCAGCCCGAATTGTTGCGCAATCGATTTGATCACCATTTGACACAGGTCGATCGAATAACCGGCCGGGTTGCCGTGATCGTTCGCCATCGCAAACGGCGTCGCGTCGGTCCGGTAGGCAATCCGAATGGTCTTGTTGCCGACGATCGATTTAAGTCGGCTGTCGGAGGGGACTTGCGCTTGCGCGGACGCGGCAATCAATGAAATGGCAAGAACAAAGAACAGACTGATCAACCGGCGCATCTTTACCCCCCATCAGGAACAGCCCTTCGGCTTATTCCAACCATATCCTGGAACCACAAAATGTCCAAAGAGGAGGGACGTGACGACCGATTGAGCCTCGTTGCACCCTAGAATGCTGCAATCCATTTCGACGCGATGAAGATCAAGAGGCCGACGAGACCGCCGACCAAGGTGCCGTTGATGCGGATGAATTGCAGATCCTTGCCGACTTGCAGTTCGAGCCGTTCCACGAGCGTGGTGGAGTCCCAATTGCGCACCACGCGCTCGATATAGGCGCCGATCTCGACGCGATAGGCGAGCAAGAGATGCAACGCGACCGCCCTGATGCGGCGGTTGATCTCTTCGCGGCGATCCGGGTCCTCTTGCAGCCAGCGGCCCATGCCGTGCAGCGCCTGCTCGACCGCGCGCGCGATCGCTTGGGCGTGGGCGGGAATGCCCCATTGCAGACCGCTTTCGAGTTCACTCCACAACACTTTGGCTTGCTCGAGAAAGAGCGGATTGGCGAGAAGCTCGGCCTTGAAAGCCTCACCACGAGCATACATCTGCGGGTCCGAGGCGAGCTGGACGATCAGTCCCTGTACGGTCTTGTGCAGTTCGACGCGCCACGGATGTTTCCGGTCGCGCATTTCCGTGAGCGTCGAAAGGACGCCATTCATCACTTTATCGGCGATGATCTTGTCGATCCATTTCGGAATCCAGTTTGTCGATTGTTGCGCGATCTTGTCGCTGAAATAGTCCTTGTTGCTCGCCAGATAACTTTGGCCATACTCGATCGCTCGCGCGATCAGCGCCTGCGCCTCGCCTTGCGCCCAGACGATGGCGAGAAGTTTCGACGCCGCGGGCGCCGCCGGAATGTCGGCCAGCGCCTGCTGCGCGAGCTTGCCGACGGTTTCGCCGATGCGCGGCCCGGGCAGCGACTCCACGATCCGCGGCAACTGCTCGGCGAGATAGGCTCCCAGAAGCTCCGCGTTGCGCGGCTGATCGAGCCACTGCGCGACCGCACCGACGACGTCGATGCGGCGCGAGCCTTTCGTTGAGCACCGGCGCGGTGAGAAAATTATTGGTCATGAAGCGGCCGAGCGCACCGCCGATCCGCTCTTTATTGTTGGGAATGATGCCGGTATGCGGGATCGGCAGTCCGAGCGGCCGCCGGAACAGTGCGACGACCGCGAACCAATCGGCGCAGGCGCCGACCATGCCGGCCTCGGCGAAAGCGCGCAGATAAGGCAGCCACGGCCAATCGAGCTTGGTCATGGTGGTGGCGACGAAGATCGCCGTCATCGCCAGCAGCAAGAGCGTCGCGATGGTGCGCATGCGGCGCAAGCCCCGCCGCAGCATCTCCCGCCGATCTTCAATGGCCTCCTGATCGACGACGGCAAGATCGCGCGCGCCGTCCGGCTCAGGCGGCACGGCCGCGTCGTGCGCGCTAGACCATGATCCGATTAGGTTGAATCGGATCATGGTCTAGCTTTTTCGTTGGAGCATGATCTTTTCCGAAAACCGGTTTCCACTTTTCCGGATCATGCTCTAGAGCTTCCGGCCATCGGATAATTTACGCCGCGGCGAGCGCTGCGTCTGCCGCAACGGCGCATGCGCGGTGTAGAGCTGGCGCACCACGGCCGGCCCGTAGCGCCGCTCGAGCCGCCTGATGGCAAAGTGGCCGCTGGCGACCCGCTGGAAATGATTCATGAAAATCATGTTGACGGTAGCGCCGCCGACTGCGCCCAGGACCGGGATCGCGCTCGCCGCCGAGCGCTCCGAGACGACGACGCTGAAATCGCGTCGCAATCTCGGTCACCAGGCTGCCGACCACCGGCGCCGACAGGTTCGTCGCGCTGCGCTCGATCAAAAGCGCGCTGGCGTTGGCGGCCAGCCGACTGAGTAGCGTACGCGTGGCGTAATAACCGAAATCCACCCGCCGTCCGGTTTTCGGCGCGCCGAGCGCGAAGACTTCGACGCAGGCGAGCCGCGCCTCGAGCGTCGACAAATCCTCGCCGTGGTGGCGCGCGATGTCGGCGATGGCGCGCAGCATCAAGGTCGTCGTCACCGGCAGCTCGATCGGCAGCGCGGCAAGCCCGAAGAAGCCTGAGACGCCGCCGCTCAAGCCGGCCAGGAACGAACTGAAGCGCTGCGCCGGCGCCGCTTTCGATTGCGGCTCGATCGACGTGATCGCGACGTTCAGGCAATTGAGGACGGCCAATTCCACGGCCTTGTTGATACGGCGCGACGCGGCCTTCGGCATCAGCCGCATCACGCGGTCGATCGGCCGGCCGGCATAATCGGCAAGCTGCGAAGCGAAATTCTGATCTTCGAGGTCGAGAATGGCGCGCCGGAGCGCCTGTTGCTCGGATGGCTGGAGCGTCGGCAGAAGGTCGGTAGAGGGCTCGGCCATCATCATTGATATCGCAATACCATCATTGATAGCGCAGAATCGGTCGTATCCCGTTGAGGCTCGCGAGAATGGCCGAGCCGTTGCTGATCAAGGCGGTGACTTCCGGAATAATCAGGCCCCCGGGCAGCGCCAAACCGAACGCTAACGTATTGAGGCCTGCAACAATGGCATAATTCTGATGGATCAGGCGCACCGCGCCGCGCGAAATCTCGACCGCTTTGACGAGTTTCCACAGCGAATCTTCCATCAGCACGACGTCGGCCGATTCGCGCGCCACTTCGGCGCCGTGTTTCATGGCGATGCCGACATCGGCGAAGCTCAGAGCCGGCGAATCGTTGATGCCGTCGCCGACCATGGCGACCACATGGCCGTCGCGCTGAAATTGCTGAATCACCTCCGCTTTGTCAGCCGGCAGCATATCGGCGAATTGCCGCGACAGGCCGAGCCGCTTGCCGACCGCCTTGGCGACGACCGCATTGTCGCCGGTCAGCATGACGGTGTTCTTGATGCCGCTCTCATGCAAGCGCCGGATGACGTCGCGGCTTTCCGGCCGGATCCGGTCGGTATAGGGCACCAAGCCGGCCAGCGCGCCGTCGACCGCGACGTAAATGCAGGAATAGCCCTGCTCGTCGAGCGCCGCGCGGTCGGTCTGCGCGCAATCGACTTTGATATCGCTCTGCCGCATGAAACGCTCGTTGCCGACATGCATGTAATAGCCGTTGACCTGGCCTTCGACGCCGAGCCCGATGCGGTACTTGGTTTCCTCGCAATAAGGGATATTGGCGCCGAGCTCCTGCGCCTTGACGCGCAACGCATTGGCGACGGGATGCACGAGCTTGGTCTCCGCGGCGGCCGCGAGCCCGAGCAGATGGCGATCGGTGATACCGCTCTCGTAGCTGACGATGTCGATCACTTCCGGCGAGCCGTGGGTGAGCGTGCCGGTCTTGTCGAAGATCACGGTGTCGACTTGCGCGAGCCGCTCCATATGGGCGCCGCTCTTGATGATGATGCCGGCACGCGCAGCATGCGTCATTGACGCGAGCACGGCAGTGGGTGCGGCGACGCGGATGCCGGTGCCGTAATCGACGATCACGAGCGATAGGAAGCGGTTGAAGTCGGCCGTCACGGCCGCGGTGCCGACCGCCAGAGCGAGCGTCGGCAGCACCAGGCGGTCGGCAAGCTTTTCGGCGTGGTTCTGCATCCGCGTGTCGCCGATCGGCGCCGATTCGACGAGCGCCGCGATTTGCCCGGCGGTGGTCGCGGTGCCGACGCGGATGGCGCGGATGGTGAGCTGGCCGTCGCGAATGACGGTCGCGGCGAAGACGGTTCCGCC
The DNA here is from genome assembly GCA_963761595.1 of uncultured Alphaproteobacteria bacterium. Taxonomy (GTDB): domain Bacteria; phylum Pseudomonadota; class Alphaproteobacteria; order Rhizobiales; family Xanthobacteraceae; genus BOG-931. Next base: position 11,416 of record CAVXHE010000008.1, on the reverse strand, counting down.
TTTGTCGCGCATCACCGGCAAGCCTTCGCCGGTGATGGTTTTCTGATCGATCATGGCGTGGCCGTCGACGATCTCGCCGTCGACCGGGATCATCTCGCCCGGATAGACGACGACCATGATCGCCGATCGCAAGCTCTGCCGCCGGGATCGCCGTCACCACGCCGTCGCGGATGACCCAGGCATTCTTGGTCTGGAATTCCAAAAGCTCGCTCATCGCCTTGCGCTGGCCGGCCGCGGTCAGATCGCGGATCCAGTCGCCGAGCTTGATCAGCCAGGTGACGATGGCGCCGGCCATCGGATTGCCTTGCATGAGCGAGGCGGTGATCGCGAGCGCATCGAGGAAATCGACATTGAGCCGGCCCTCGCGCCGCCACACCCGCCAGGCCCGCAGCGCGATCGGATAGGCGTTCCACAGCATCAGCGGAAAGTTGATCGCCGTGACGATGGGATTGGCGGAAAACGCCATCAGCAACGACACCGTCGGCAAGGTCAGCGGTGTATTGCTCCAGATCGACGGCGGTTTCGCCGGCGTCAGCGCGACGGCTGAGCGCGACGGCGCCGCCGGCTTGTCGAGGGTGCCGACGAGGCGCTGCAAGTCGGCGATGCTCATCACCGAGAGCTGGCCGAGCGTCGCGCGCAATAGGCCTTCGAAGCTCGTGTCGTATTCGATAACGAGGCAGGCACAGGCGAAATTCAGGCGGGCATGCTTGACGCCCTTTTGCGATTGCAGCCAGACCAAAGCCGCCTCGGCCACCAATTTTCTGCGGCACAGCGTCGGAAGATGCAACCGGATGCGGCCGGAAATGAAATGGCGGACCGAAAATTCCATCGTGCTGGAATCCTGTTGCGCGGAGCCCTGAGGTTTTCCTGCCGGCCTCAGCCGGCGGCTTCGGCCGGCTTTTGCACCGCTTTGATGTTGATCGGCGCCATCCGCGGACCGGCATTGGCGCCGCCGCCGAGATTCTGCTGCTCGTGCAGCTGGATGAAATGATTGACGGTGAAGATGGCGAGCGTCACCCAGACCGGGGTCGCGGCCGTCGCGCCGACCTCGAATACGGTCAGGCAGATGATGCCGACGGCAAAGACGATCTTGAGATCGAGATTGTTGTTGGTGGCGAGCTTGATCTCGTGATCGATCTTCTTGACGAAATCGACGACGGCGCGGGCGGTGTGCGAATGGCTGGCGAGGAATTCCGCTTCGGCCTCGATGCTGCCGGTCAATTTGTCGAGCTCGGTGTCGGCGCCGCGCCTGGCATCCGTTGCCGGCGCCATTGTGACCGCTCATTGCTGCCACCATGCGCTTCGTAATGGCCGCGAAACGTGCCGTGGAATTCGTCATGACGGTCGGTGTCGTAAAACAGCACGACGCTGCCGGTGGTCGCATTGACCGTCACCTGCTCGATCCCGGGAATAACGGCGAAGGTCTCGCTGATCTGTTTTCAGCAATTCGGGATTGCCCTTGCCGGCCGGAATCTTCATCCGCACGCGTCCCGGCACCTGGTGTTCGATCTTGAGATTCATTTTGGTCATGGAAAGCACTCGAATGAAGTCATGCTCGCCTTCATGCCCGCCTTCACGACGGCGGCGGCGCGTCGCGCAATTTCATCGCGCCAAAGAATAATCACCGGGGCGGCATCGTTCCGGTTCAATTGATGCGCATTCAGGCGCAGCGAGGGAAATTGATGCCAAGCTTTCAAGTCGCCAGCCTTCAATTCGCAAGCCTTCAGCTCGCGGCGGCTTTCGGCTGCTGCATGTCGTCCTCGGCATGAACCTCGGCGACGATGTCGTGGACCTGCTCCTGGGCCTCGGCGACGAACTCGCGCGTCTTGTTGCCGAGCTTGTAGGCGCCGCGAACCGTGGACCGAAACAGCGGGTTCAGCGCTTCGCCCATTTTCGGGAAATATTTCGGCGCCCACATCGCAGCGACTCCGAGCACCAGGCCCGGCAGCAAAGCCGCCTCGAAAACCGCGGCGCCGACGCCGACGACGGCAACCGTGGCGACGGTCGCGACCAGTTCGCTGCGGTCGTCTTCAGCCATCTCCTCGCCCAATGTCTCAGCCTCGGCGCCTTCGACGCCTGGCTCGGCCGAAGCTTCTAGACTGCCGTTTCCTTCCAGCTTTGCTTTCTTCATCAAACTCTCCAACTCTGCAGCCGACCGGTCACGAACCAGCCAATGATCCGACTTCGGATGATCCGATTTGGGATCGGAATCCGAAAGCGCGGCGGCCGCGAACCACGCGCCGGCCGCCGGACACCTCACCCCGTCACTTCGCTAGAATTGCCAGTTTTGATGACAATCTGAACACAGACCGGCCGGTCGCCCGTACCAACCGGCAATCGTTTGATATGTTGAGGGATTCCACAGAACCGGCGGATGTCGTACGGCCGTCATGTCGGCACCCGAACATCGCCGGCAACTCCCTCTTCCCGCCCCGACGATTTCCAGGAGCGCATATTCCAGGAGCGCATGCAGATGGACACCAAGCCGCACCGTAAATCGCCGCCTAAAAACGCGCCGCCGCAAAACGTGTCGCCGCAAAACTTTCCGTCTCAAGAGCAGCTCCATGAGGAGATGATCGAGGTGCTCGACGAAGAGCTCGAACTGGAGCTCGACGATACGCGGCTGGCGGAGCTCCTCAAGAACGTCACCGGCATGGACGTCCCCGAAACGCTCGATCGGCACAGCTATTTCAAGGAGTTGCTGCGCCTGCAGAAGGAATTGGTGAAGCTGCAGGACTGGGTGGCGCATCAGAAGCTCAAAATGGTCGTGCTGTTCGAGGGCCGCGACGCCGCCGGCAAAGGCGGCGTGATCAAGCGGGTGACGCAGCGGCTCAACCCGCGCATCTGCAAGGTCGTGGCGCTGCCGGCGCCGAGCGAGCGCGAGCGCACGCAATGGTATTTCCAGCGCTACATCAACCATCTGCCGGGCGCGGGCGAGATCGTGTTGTTCGACCGCAGCTGGTATAACCGCGCCGGCGTCGAGCGCGTGATGGGATTTTGCACCGAAGAAGAATGCGAGGAGTTTTTCCGCACCGTGCCGGAATTCGAGCGCATGCTGGTGCGCTCGGGCATCATTCTGGTGAAATACTGGTTCTCAATCACCGACGAAGAGCAGAATATGCGCTTTCTGATGCGCATCCACGATCCGCTCAAACAGTGGAAGCTCAGCCCGATGGATCTGGAATCGCGCCGCCGCTGGGAGCGCTACACCAAGGCCAAGGAAGACATGCTGGAGCGCACGCATATTCCCGAGGCGCGCTGGTGGGTGGTCGAGGCCGTGGACAAGAAGCGGGCGCGGCTCAACTGCATTCATCATCTGTTGCAGCAGGTGCCGTATGCGGACATTCGTCACGAGCCGATCGCCCTGCCGGAACGCGAGCACAAGCCGGATTACTCCCGTCACCCGGTTCCCAAGGAAATGTACGTACCGCCGGTTTATTGATTAGAGGCTGGTCCAGATCAAGGTCGCGCCCGAGACCAACAGCAACACCAGGATGACGCGCTGATAGCTGTGATCGGCAAGCCTTCGATAGATGAAGGCGCCGGCATGGGCGCCGACGATGGTTCCGGGCAGCGCGATCGCCGCCAGCAGCAGAACTTGCCGCGTCAACAGGCCGGACGCGGCGTGCGACGCGAAGGAAAGCCACAGGATCGCGATGTTGAAGCTCTGGACGACGGCGCGCCGCTCTTCCTTGATCCAGCCGCGGATGTCGGTCCAGATAATCGGAAACACACCGGACAGACCGGCGATGCCGCCGAGAATACCGCCGCCGAAGCCGATGACGCCGTCGGCTGTGCTGCCACCCCAATCGCTCTTGATCTGGCCGCGGCGCAACAGCACGTAAGACGAATAGCCGACCAGAAACAGGCCGACGCCGATCCGAAATAATGTCGGATTGATATGCGGCAATATATAAGTGCCGACGGGGACGCCGAGCAGGCCCGGCACCACGAAGATCAGAACGCGCCGCCAGCGGATCGTGCGCCAGATCAGATGCACCGTTTGCAGCTGCGAGATGCTCGAGCAAATGATCGACAGCGACGCGGCGGCCGTCGGCGGCATGGCGTAGAGCCAAAACCCCATCGCGGTGATGCCGGTGCCGAAGCCGGTCAATCCATTGACGACACCGCCGGCAAGCGCGCCGGCGATCAGCAGAATGATTTGCGCCGAATCTAGATCAAGTCCCACGCCTCGGCCCCACGGCTGCCCGAGGCCTCACACCGTCCTTCCTTGTTACACCGTCATGGCGCCTTTGGCTTCAGCCGAAGGTAAACGCGAAAGCCTGCACGCCGGGGTCGAGGAACTCGATCTCGAAATTACGGTCACGGACCGCGCCGTTCTGCCGGATGAGCTGATAGAGCCGCTGCGCTTTGATGACGCCTTGGCCGTCGGCATCGACGTCTGAGCCGTGATCGACGTCCGGCGCGGCGCCGTCGATCGTCACCCGGAAACGCACCGGCTTGCCGTCCGGCGGCGGACCGAGCACGAGATGCAAATCGCGGGCGTGGAAACGGAAGGCGATGCGCCCGCCCGGCGCATTGAGCGCGGCATATTCGCCTTTGTCGGTCCAATCGCCGGAGAGGCTCCATTGATTGAGGGCGGGCTTTGCCGCCGCCGCATAGACATGGCTTTCATCGGGGGCGAGACCGCCCGGTGAGACGAAGTTATCCGCCCGGTTATAGCCGATGTAAGTTTCCGGCGATTGATCGCTTGCGCTCGGCGCCGCCTCGGCGCCCGCGGCGGCGACGTCGGCGATGCCGGTCGGAACGTCTTTGTTGCCGGCCTCGGTGAGAAGTTCTTGAATGACGCGCTCGGATTCGTCGTAATTGCCCTCGCCGAAATGGCTGTGGCGGATGCGGCCCTGCGCATCGATGAAGTAATGCGCCGGCCAATATTCGTTGTCGAAGGCGCGCCAGATTTTATAATCGTTGTCGATCGCGACCGGATAGCCGATTTTCAGATCGGACACCGCCGCGCGCACATTGCTAACGCTGCGCTCGAAGGCGAATTCCGGCGTGTGCACGCCGATCACGACCAGGCCGTGATCCTTGTATTTCTCCGCCCAGGCCCTGACATAGGGAATCGAGCGCAGGCAGTTGATGCAAGAGTAGGTCCAGAAATCGATCACGACGACTTTGCCCTTGAGTCCTTGCGGCGTCAGCGGCGGCGAGTTCAGCCAATCCGTCGCACCGGCGAGCGACGGAAAGCCACCTTCTACGCCCAGGCTTGCGTCCGTCTTTGCCGATGGCTTGAGACGATCGATCAAGCTTTGTTCCAGCGACGAGGTGTTCGACAGCGAAATGCGGGTCAAAAATCCGGTATCGAGGCCCAAACCGATCGCAACGACGGCGGCGAGAACCGCAACGCCGAGGCCCCGCCTGATCCACTCGCCGGCGCCGAGCGAGCGCTTCATCGCGGCAAACAGCCGCCCGCCGACGGCGAGTGCGAGCGCCAGCGAGGTCGCGGCGCCCGCGGCATAGGCGAGCAGCAGAAATGTCGTGCCGACATTGGCGCCGTTGAGCGCCGCTCCGGTAAGGATCAAACCGAGCACCGGTCCCGCACACGGCGCCCAGAGAAATCCGGTGGCGATGCCGAGAAGAAACGACGGCAGGATCGACGCGTCCTGCGGTCCGGCTTCGCCCGCCGAACTGGAAAGTTTTGCGCCGACGCCGACAAGCGGCGCCATGACGCCGGTCGGCAAAGGCGGGGAAGATCAGCGTCAATCCGAACACCGCCAACAGCACCATGGCGACGGCGCGGCCATAGACATTGGCATCGACCACCCAGCTCCCGGCGACCGCTGCCAACGTCGCCACCACAGCGAATGTCAGCGCCATGCCGATCAGCATCGGCAACACGCTTTTCGCAAACGGCCGGTCGGCGCGCGCAAACACGAACGGCAGCACCGGCAGAATGCAGGGGCTGACAATGGTCAGCACGCCGCCAAGATAGGCCAAGATCAGAAGCGTCATGATGCAGTCCCAGCAAAGGCTTGATGCAGTCCTAGCAAAGTCTTGGCTGTTTTACGCAGGCCCCGCGGTCCGGCGCCATTCACGCATGTTCACGATGTCGTGCGGCTAGCGTTATATGCATTAGAATATAGCGATGGAAGGCTCGGGCGACAAAGCGCGCATGCCGGAATCAGCCGCGCAGCGCCACCACTTGCCCGCCATCGGCGACGATGGTCGCGCCGGTGACAAAGCGTCCCGCGTCGGACACCAGCAGCAATAGCGGCCCGTCGAGATCGCGCTCTTCGCCGAAGCGGCCGATCGGGATGTCGCGCTTGAGCGCTGCGCCGGCTTCGCTCGACAGATAATCGCGGTTAAGATCGGTGACGATCCAGCCCGGCGCGATGGCGTTGACGCGGATGCCCTTGAAGGCGAGTTCGAGCGCCAGCGCCTTGGTGAGTTGAATGACGCCGGCTTTTGCCGTGGCGTAAGCGACGACGCCTTTGGCGACGCCCAATCCGAGCACGGAGGCGATATTGACAATGGCGCCGGTTTTGCCGGCGGCGAGCATGCGCCGTGCCGCCTCCTGCGCGGTGAAGAATACGGCGTCGAGATTGGTCGAGAGAATTCGCCGCCATTCGTCTTCGGGCAATTCGACGGCGCGGCCGGCATGCGCCACGCCGGCATTGTTGACGAGGATCGTGACCGTGCCGAATGCTTTCTCCGCCACATCGAATGCATTCTTCATCGCCGCGCGATCGCGCACATCGGCCTCGATCGGCACGGCCTTGCCGCCCATTTTCTCGATCTTCGCCGTCAGCGCGTCGAGGCGATCGGCGCGGCGCGCCACAAGCGCCACCGCCGCGCCGTTTTCGGCCAGACATTCGGCAAAGCGCACGCCGAGCCCGCTCGACGCACCGGTCACCAACGCGACTTTGCCCTGAAGATCGAAGATTTGTGCTGCCGCCATAATCCGCCCGCCGCAATCAATGGGTATATCCACTTGTCCGAAAACTATAGTAGCGAACTCCGACGGGGACCAGCAGTGGAGTTCCGTGCTGTGGAGCATGCGTTGTGGAGCCCGCTTTATCGTCAAACATCTTCAATTTTTACCGGCCGTGAATTTACGCTTCGATTGCTGGTCAGTTACGTAACACCTCATTATTGGTCCGGGACTACGCTTTCGGCCTCGATGAGGTCGGAGTTGCCGTGCGTATCGCCGTCGTCGACCCAAGTCGCACAATCTTGAAGGCCGTATCGCAGCTTCTCGAAAGCGACGGTCACGCCGTGAGCGTTTTTGTCGACGGTGAGGAAGCGCTCGACTTCGTCAAAGCAAACAGCGACGTGAGCGCGCTCATCACCAGCGCCGAACTCGACTCGATGTCCGGACTTGAACTGTGCTGGGAGGCGCGGCTTTTGTCCGGTCACGACCGCGCGATCTACATCATTCTCATGTCGTCAAATTCGGAAGGGAAGCAGCTTATCAACGCGCTTGACAGCGGCGCCGATGAATTCATCAGAAAACCGCCGGCCGGCGCGGAGCTCCACGCGCGGCTGCGCTCGGCCGACCGCCAGCTGCGCTTGCAGCGCGAGCTCATTCGCTTGGCGAGGATCGATCCGCTCACCGGCGTCTTCAACCGCCGCGCCTTTTTCGAGAACGGACAGCAATTGTGCGAACTGGCGACGCCCGCGGCGCGGCCGGCCGCGATGATGTTCGATGTCGATCATTTCAAACGGGTCAACGACACCTATGGACACGATGCCGGCGACGAGGCACTGCGCGCAATCGGCCGGGAAACGCCGCGCGACGACGCGATCGTCGGCCGTCTCGGCGGCGAGGAATTCGCCATTCTTCTTAAAAACTCCGACTTGGAAGGCGGCCGGGACCACGCCGAATGCCTCCGCACCAGACTGGCGGCGCTCTCGTTCGACACACGTCTCGGACCGATGTCGATCACGTGCAGTTTCGGCGTTGCCGAATGGCAGCCCGGCGAGTTGGTCGATCAGCTGCTCAAACGCGCCGATGCGGCGCTCTATCAAGCCAAGCACAGCGGACGAAACCGCGTCGAGACGGCGCAGGCGCCCGATCTCGAGACTGGCGCAACGCTATGGTCGGGCCTGGTCCGGTCGGAGATTCGCGGCGACGCCGAACAGCGTGACCCATTGCCACCGCCGTCGCCTCAAGCCGATCCGCCCGTCACCTGGCGAATTGAAGGAATTGGCGCAAAGCCGGCAAGACTTACGACCCGTACAGCCGATGCGGCAGGAACGTCGCCAGCGCCGGCAAGAACCACAGCGCAACCAACATCGCGAGCTGGATCAGCACATAGGGAATGATGCCGAGATAAATGTGCCGCGTCGTCACTTCCGGCGGCGCGACGCCGCGCAGATAGAACAAGGTCGCGCCGAGCGGCGGGTGGATATAGGACGTCTGTAGATTCACCGCGATCATGATGCCGAGCCAGACCGGATCGACGCCGGGCATCCGCAACAGCACCGGCGCCACGATCGGCACCACGACAAATATGATCTCGAAGGCGTCCATCACGAAGCCGAGGACGAACAGCGCCACCATCACGGCAAGCACCGCGCCGCCGGTGCCGCCGGGGAGATCAGTGAGCACGCGCTCGACCAGGCGGTCGCCGTTAAGCCCGCGAAACACCAGGCTGAACACCGTCGCGCCGATCAGGATCAGAAAGATCATGCTGGTGATCTCCGCCGTGCGCCGCATCACCGGGATGAGGAGGCCCGAGGCGCCCGAGCGCAAGCCCGCGAGCACGATCGCACCGACCGCGCCGACCGCAGCGGCCTCCGTCGGCGTCGCGATGCCGCCGAGGATGGATCCGAGCACGGCGAGGATGAGCGCGAGCGGCGCGACCAGGGCCGCCATCAACTCGCCGAGCAAGGCCGCGCCGCGCGGCGCCTTGGCGTCGGGCGCGATGGCAGGCGATTTTTTCGGAAACAAGAACGCGACCGCGATCAGATAAAGCATGTAGAGCAGCACCAGAACCAGGCCCGGAACGATCGCGCCGGCGAAGAGGTCGGCGACCGACACCGTGCGCGGAGCGAAATTGCCCTCGGCCAATTGCGCAGCCTGATAGGAATTGCTGAGCTGATCGCCGAGCAGCACCAGCACGGTTGCCGGCGGGAAAATCTGCGCCAGCGTCGCCGTAGCCGCGACCGTGCCGGCCGCCAGCGCCTTGTCGTAACCGTGGCGCAGCATGGTCGGCAGCACGATCAGTCCCATGGTCACCGTGGTGGCCCCGACCACGCCCTTGGCCGCCGCGAGCAGCATGCCGACAAAGACGACCGAGAGGCCGAGACCGCCCGGCAGCGCGCCGAACAAGCGCGCCATGGTCTCCAGCAATTGTTCGGCGATGCGCGAGCGCTCGAGCATCACGCCCATGAAGATGAACAGCGGGATGGCGAGCAGCACCTCGTTGGTCATGACGCCGTAGATGCGCTCCGGCAGTGCGCCAAGGAGCGTCAGATTCATCACGCCCGCGGCCGCGCCGAGTGCGGCGAAGCCGAGCGAAACGCCGGCGAGCGTCAGCGCCACCGGATAGCCGATCAACAGCAGCACGCAGACCGCGGCCACCATCGCGACGGCAAGCGTGTCGCCCAATGCCTCCAGGCTCCCAAATGCATGCATGATTTAGCGCCGGTCGGGCGGACCGCTCAACACCAGCGCGGCACGGATCGCCTGCGCGGTGCCTTGCAGGCCAATGAGGAGCGCAAAGAGCGGAATGAGCGTCTTGAGCAGATAGACGAATGGCAGGCCGCTCGCCTCCCGCGAGCGTTCGAAACTCGCCCAGGAGCGCTCCGCATAGGGCACCGACAGCATCACGAGCGCGACCGCAAAGGGCGCAAGGAAGACGACCGTGCCGAGGAGATCGATGGCGGCGCGCGTTCGCGGCTTGGCCTCCGCATAGAAGACGTCGACCCGCACATGTCCGTCGGTCTTCAGCACCCAGGCCGCAGCCAGCATGAACAGCGCCGCATGCGCATAGATCACCGATTCCTGGAGCCGGATCGAGCCGATACTGAACGCATAGCGCATCACCACCACCGCGAACTCGGCCACGACGATGTAGAGAGCGCACCATGCCGCGGCGCGCCCGATGGCCGCGTTGATGCGGTCGATGGCGTCCGCGGTCTTTTGGGCGAATTGCGCAACTGGCCCTCTCATGGCTAAAATCATAGCACAACGCGCAAATTGGCCGGCCGAGAACCAGTGCGGCAGAACAGGCGCGTTCCGGGATATCCACTATGGCCCAAGACCACGACCAAGAGCACGACCACGACGATCATCACCACGACCACGGCTCGGAACTCTCCGAGATGCAATTACGCGTCCGCGCGCTCGAAACGGTGCTGGCCGAGAAAGGCTATTTCGACCCCGCCGCCATCGACGCGCTCGTCGAAGCCTACGAAACCAAAGTCGGCCCCCATGTCGGCGCCCGCGTCGTCGCCAAGGCCTGGAGCGATCCGGCCTTCAAGAAGGCGCTGCTCGAAAACGCGAGCAAGGCCGTCGCCGGGCTCGGCGTGATGAACCGCGTCGGCGACCACCTCATCGCGGTCGAGAACACGCCAAAGCAGCACAACGTGATCGTGTGCACGCTGTGCTCCTGTTATCCGTGGGAAGTGCTCGGCCTGCCGCCGGTCTGGTACAAATCGGCGCCCTATCGCTCCCGCGCCGTGAAAGACCCGCGCGGGGTGCTGGCCGATTTCGGCGTCACGCTGCCGGCCGGCACCGCTATCCGCGTCTGGGACTCCACCGCCGAAACACGCTTCATCGTCCTGCCGATGCAGCCTGCCGGCACCGAGGGCTGGAGCGAGGACAAGCTCGCGACGCTGGTGACCCGTGACAGCATGATCGGCACCGGCCTGCCCAAAACAGCAAACGAAGCGGCGAGTCAGGCGGCGCGATAAGAGGCACACACGCATGGATGGCATCCACGATATGGGCGGCATGGACGGCTTCGGCAAAGTCGAGCCCGAGAAGAACGAGCCCGTCTTCCATGCGCAATGGGAAGGCCGCTGCCTCGCGCTCAACCGCGCCATGGGCTACGCCCGCATCTGGACCATCGACGAGACGCGGGCCGGCATCGAAGAACTGCCGCCCGACGTCTATCTAACCAGCTCCTATTACAAGAAATGGGCGCTGCGGCTGGAAAATCTGGTGGTCGAGCGCGGCCTTGCCGATGCCGACGAGGTGAAGGCCGGCCACGCGCTGCGGCCCGGCAAGGTGCTCAAGCGCAAGCTTAGTGCCGCCGATGTTCCCAGCACGCTGACGCGCGGCTCCTACGACCGTCCGGCGCAAGCGCCGGCGCGCTTCAAGCCGGGCGACCGCGTGCGCACCAAGAACATCCATCCGCCGACGCATACGCGCCTGCCGCGCTACGCCCGCGACCGCGCCGGCGTCGTCGAGGCGCTACGCGGCTGCCACGTCTATCCGGATACGGTT